>JAEEJS010000020.1 GCA_016282015.1 Bacteroidales bacterium | reverse complement strand
TATCAGATTTTGTAAAAGTATCATTTTTTTTTGTACTTTTGCACCCGGAAATTTTTCCAGCTCCTATAGCTCAGTCGGTTAGAGTAGCTGACTCATAATCAGTTGGTCCTAGGTTCAAGTCCTAGTGGGAGCACAAAAAAAGCCGCTGACCAGCGGCTTTTTTTATTCGTAATGCCTTATCCTCACATCTATTCCGTCTTTTTCCAACATAGCGGGTATCACTATCACTTTGGTCTGGCTGTAGTGGTATGGGAACACCACCTTGGGCTTGATGGTCCTTGCAGCTTTCACCAGCTGGTCGACGGTCATGGTATAAGGTTGGTTGCACGGCAGGAAGGCTATGTCAATGTCTTTGACATCAGCCATTTCAGGTATGTCTTCAGTGTCACCGGCGATGTAGATTCTCAATCCGTCAAGGCTTAGAATGTAACCGTTATCCCTGCCTTTGGGGTGGAATTGGGTGTGACCGGCAGTGTAATTGTAGGCTGGAACCGCCTCAACACTGATGTCATCAGCCAGTTTCAGGACGTCTCCGTTTGCCATCACGGTTCCGTATCCAATTTGGTCGGCGCAGTTTTTGTTGGTGATAAGCTGAGTATTGTCGCCCGTCAGCTGCTCAATGGCCGGCTGGTTGAAATGGTCGAAATGCTCATGAGTCACCAAGATGTAATCGGCCTTGGGCATAGAGGCGTAATCTATTTTACGGTTGTCTAGCTCGGCTACCGGGTCGATCTGTATTTCCTTGCCGTCATACTCGATACGGATGGAGGCATGCACTAAAGCGTGAAACTTCACGGTTTTACCGTTTGGTGTGGTGAAACTGTCTGTCTCGTATGCATTGCCCTGACCCTCGCAGGCTGTCGCCAGCCCCAGGAAGGTAACCATGCCGGTGATGAACTTTTTCATTTTGTTTACATTTATTGGGTTAATAGACTACAAAGATAGCAAATATTTCGATTTACCTATTGATAAAAACACTATCTTTGCATTGATTTTTTGAAATTTAATCATGGCAGAACAGGAAAACATCACCAACCTCTCCGAGCTCGGCGAGTTCGCGCTCATAGACCGTCTCGTAAAGAATGTTAAGATTTATAATGACTCCACTTTGAAAGCCGTGGGCGACGATGCGGCTGTTATCGACCATAAAGACGAACAGACATTGGTTTCGGTCGACATTCTATGCGAAGGAGTGCATTTCGACATGACTTATTGCCCGTTGAAACACCTGGGCTACAAGGCGGCCGTTGTCAACTTCTCAGACATTTACGCCATGAACGGCACCCCCACTCAGATAGTGGTAGGACTGGGCATAAGCAGCAAGTACTCCGTCGAAGCGATAGAGGAGATTTACCGTGGCATACGTCTCGCTTGCGACCGTTATCATGTGGACTTGGTTGGCGGTGACACCACAGCGTCGAAAGCTGGGCTCTTCATCTCAGTGACCGTCATCGGTAAGGCCAAGAAAGATGACATAGTGTACCGGAGCGGCGCCAAGCCCAACGACCTTCTGTGTGTGAGCGGCAATCTTGGCGCCGCTTATACGGGTCTCCTCATTCTGGAAAGAGAGAAAGCAGCCTTCATGGCCGACCCGAACATGCAGCCAGAGTTTGCAGGATATGACTACATCCTGGAACGCCAGCTCAAGCCTGAAGCACGTCGCGACATAGTCGAAAAGCTCAGGGAGATGAAGGTAAAACCGACCTCCATGATAGACATATCAGACGGCCTGGCATCGGAAGTGCTGCATCTCTGCAAGGAGTCGGAAGTGGGTTGCATGGTTTATGAAGACCGTATCCCTATGAATCAGAAGACCATACAGACTGCCAAAGACTTCAACATTGTACCAAGCATAGCGGCTTTGAACGGAGGTGAAGACTACGAACTGCTGTTCACCATCGCCCAAAGCGATTACGAGAAAGTGAAAGACATGGACGACGTCCGCATCATAGGCTACATGACAGCCGACCGCGGACAAGCCAACCTCATAACGCCCGACAATCATCAGGTTCCGCTTGAAGCTCAAGGGTTTAAACACTTTTAATGAACGACAAAATAGCCTCGATATTAAAAACCATTCCGACTTCGCCAGGTGTTTACCAGTACTTCGACGAGGCGGGCGAGATTATTTATGTCGGCAAGGCAAAAAACCTAAAGCGCAGGGTATCAAGTTATTTCAATAAGGAACAGACCGGCAAAACCCGGTTGTTGGTGAGCAAAATCGCTGACATCCGTTTTACAGTGGTGGGCAGCGAGGCCGAGGCTTTTCTGCTTGAGAACAACTTCATCAAGCAGTACAAGCCGCGATATAACATCATGCTCAAGGATGACAAGACCTATCCTTGGATTTGCATTAAAAATGAGAGGTTCCCACGTGTTTTTCTCACCCGCAAGAAGGTCAGCGACGGCTCGCTTTATTACGGTCCCTACCCTTCGGTGATGACGGCACGTACGCTGCTCGACATACTGAAGGAGCTTTATCCTTTGAGAACCTGCAAACACAGCCTTAAAGAGCAGGACATTGCCAACAAGCACTACCGCCCATGCTTGGAGTACCACATTGGCAACTGTAAGGCGCCCTGCGTCGGCAACATATCCGAAGAAGATTATAACTTATTGATTTCCAATGTAAAGGAGTTTATTAAAGGAAACATCTCGGGCATATTGAAAGAATTGAAAGCTCAGATGATGGAGCATGCGTCCCGTCTGGAATTCGAGCAGGCGCAGATTTACAAGCGCAAATACGACCTGCTTGAGAACTATCACAGCCGCTCCATAGTCAGCAGCAACACTTTACACGACATGGAGGTGTTCTCGTACGAAGACGCCGACAGCTCGTTCTACGTCAACTACATGCGTATCATACAGGGAGCGGTCATTCAGTCGTTCTCCATAGAGATGCGTCGAAAGCTGGAAGAGAGTCCGGAAGAGCTGTTAACATTGGCAATCATAGAGTTACGACAGCGTTTCGAGAGCACAGTCAAGGAAATAATAGTCCCAATGAGACTCGATTTGGAGCTCGAAAACGTGAAGTTCACCATACCAAAGAAAGGCGAAAAATTCGAGATTTTAGCCCTCTCGACCAGAAACGCGAAACAATATCGCTTCGAGACCGAAAAACTGCGTTCGTTAGTTGACCCGGAGCGTCATTCAAAACGCATACTGGCCGAGCTTCAGAAAGACATGCATCTCCCAGAACCTCCTGTGGTCATTGAGTGTTTCGACAACTCCAACTTCCAAGGCGACTACGCCGTGGCGGGCATGGTACAATTTGTCAACGGCAAGCCCAACAAGAGCGGCTACCGTCATTTCAACATCAAGACAGTGGAAGGCCCCGACGACTATGCTTCAATGAAAGAGGTGGTGCGCCGCCGTTATTCACGCCTGAAAGAGGAAGGCAAGGATTTACCCAACCTGATTATCACCGATGGCGGCAAAGGCCAGATGGAGGTGGTCAGACAGGTCATAGAGGACGAGTTGCATCTGGAGATTCCGATTGCCGGTTTGGCCAAGGACGACCGTCACCGCACCAACGAGCTATTGTACGGTTTCCCTCCAAAAACCGTGCAAATCAAGCCCAATTCGGAAGTATTCAAGCTGCTCACTCACATACAGGATGAGGTGCACCGTTTTGCCATCACCTTCCATCGCAAGCAGTTCCAAAAAGGTTTTGTGCATTCCGAGCTTAACGACATAAAAGGCATAGGAAAGACCACAGCCGAAAAACTGCTCCTAGAGCTGAAATCCGTTAAAAACATTAAAGAAGCTGATTTACAAAAGCTTAGCGAGATTATCGGTCCTGCCAAAGCGACTATAGTCTACAATCATTTTCACTGATTCTTCATCTTCGCAAGACGGCTCACAACCGAGTCCATCACCCTTTCGAGTGTATAAGGATGCATCTCGTTGTAGTACATGAGGTTTTCCTCAAATATGGAGTCTGTTATGCCGTAATGCGCGAAAAGAGTGTCGTAGCCTATATTTTTGAGATAAGCGATTTTCTGGTTAGCGTTTTTCTTATAGGCTATTATGCCCTCCATAATCTCAACGTCGGTCAGCACATCCACCATCTGCTGCTCGCTCAGCAACACAGTGGGAGCCGCTTTCTTCTTTTCACTGCTGCAACTGGAGAAAACGCAAATGATTAAAAATATCAATAAAACCTTTACTTTCATGTAGCATGAAGGTTAGTTGCCGACCTCCGACAGGAACTGTATTCTCATCAAACGCACTTCCTCCTCCTCGTACTCATTCTCGCCCAGGGTGCGCATGGCAGTCTCGAGGTCGTCCGATTCAGCCTCTTTGAAATACTGAATGATATCCTCCTGATGGTACTGATCTATGTTGTCGCGGGTGTAGTATCTGATGTCAAGGTGTGTGCCGCTGGCCACTATGCTCTCGATTTCGGTCAACAGCTCGTCGAATTCAAGATTCTTCGAATAAGCTATATCTTCGAGAGGTATTTCCTTGTCGATATTCTGTATGATACTGATTTTCAATGCCGATTTGTTAACCACAGACTTCACCACCATGTCGTTTGGACGGGTGATTTCGTTTTCCTCCACATATTCCTTGATAAGGTCTATGAAAGGCTGTCCGAACTTCTGGGCCTTGCCTGCTCCCACTCCGGCTATCTGAGTCAGCTCCTCCATAGTGATAGGATATTGGATGGCCATATCCTCAAGCGAAGGATCCTGGAAGATGACGAATGGTGGCAGGTTTTTCTTCTTTGCTATGGTCTTACGAAGATCCTTAAGCATGGAGAAGAGGGTCTTGTCGGTGCCTGAATCCTTCGACAGCGACACTCTGTCGTCGTCAAACTCATCGTCGTCGGTTTTGTCGTAGTCGTGATCCATGGCAACCATCACAGTGTAAGGCTTCTTGAGGAAGTCCTTGCCTTCCTTCGGCACCTTCAGAATGCCGTAGTTGTCGATATCCTTCATCAACAGCTTGTTGACCAAGGCCTGACGGATGATGGATGTCCAGTATTTTTCGTCGTGGTCGTCACCGGCTCCGAAATACTCGTTGGTGTCGTGCTTGGCGGTCTTGATGTCACCGGTTTCCTTACCAGCAAGCAGTTCGGAAATATGTTTGGTCTTGAACAGCTGTTTTGTGGCAAGCACAGCCTCGATGACGAGTTTGATGTCTTCCTGTCCGTCGAAGCGCACCTTTGGGTTGAGGCAGTTGTCGCAGGCTCCGCAGTTCTCCTTGTCGTACTCTTCACCGAAATAGTGCAGCAGCAGTTTGTGACGGCATACCGGCGATTCGGCGTAAGTGACGGTCTCGTTGAGAAGCTCGCGTGCTATCTCCTGTTCGGCCACGTTCTTTCCCTTGTTGAACTTTTCCAGTTTGTGGATATCCTCGTAGTCGTAGAAGGCTATGCAGTTGCCCTCGCCACCGTCACGGCCGGCGCGGCCTGTCTCCTGATAGTAACCCTCAAGGCTCTTCGGAATGTCGTGGTGTATGACAAAACGCACATCCGGCTTGTCTATGCCCATGCCGAAAGCTATGGTGGCCACTATGACGTCGACTTCCTCCATGAGGAACTTGTCTTGGTTTTCCTTACGTGTCTGGCTGTCGAGGCCGGCATGGTACGGAAGGGCCTTTATGCCGTTAACCTGCAGAGTTTCAGCGAGCTCCTCCACCTTTTTACGGCTCAATGTATAGACTATACCGGATTTTCCGGGGTTATTCTTGATGTATTTTATAATATCTTTGACCACATCTTTGGTCTTGGGGCGCACCTCGTAATAAAGGTTAGGACGGTCGAATGACGACTTGAAAACCTTGGCGTTGGTGATTTCAAGGTTCTTCATGATGTCCTGCTGCACCTTAACCGTAGCCGTGGCTGTAAGCGCTATGATAGGCAGCTTTGGATTGATGGCGTTGATGATGGGACGCAGACGGCGGTACTCCGGACGGAAGTCGTGACCCCATTCCGAGATGCAGTGCGCCTCGTCTATAGCGAAGAACGCAATGTCCAATCCGCGTAAAAACTCAAGGGTTTCCTCCTTGGTGAGCGACTCCGGAGCCACATACAGCAGCTTGGTCTTCTTGCTCACGAGGTCTTCCCTCACCTGCATCAGCTCGGCCTTTGACAAAGATGAGTTCATCACGTGGGCTATGCCGGTGTCAGCACCGAAATTGCGGATCATATCCACCTGATTCTTCATCAAGGCAATAAGTGGTGAAACTACTATGGTTGTCCCCTCACTGATTAGAGCAGGCAGCTGATAGCATAACGATTTACCGCCACCGGTGGGCATGAGCACGAAGGTGTTGTTACCTGCGAGTATGCTCTTGATGATAGCTTTCTGATTGCCTTTGAACTGGTCGAATCCAAAAACATTCTTCAGTAAATCATGTAAACTTTTTTCATCAATTTTTGCCATAGTTAATGCATTAAAAAATTTATTTATCTTTGCATCGTTATTTAATACAAAGTTATAGTTTTTAATTTTAATAAAACAAAAAAAAATTAAAAAAATTTCACATGACGGGAAATATACGCGATATAGCAGTGCAAGTATTTGATAATGAAGCCAATTCCATACTGGAACTAAAAAATCTTCTTACCGACGATTTCGAAAAAGTCGTTAATTTGATATACAATTCCAAAGGGAATGTCATAGTCTCGGGTATAGGTAAAAGTGCAAATATCGCGCAAAAAATCGTCGCCACACTCAATTCCACAGGTACCACGGCCGTATTCATGCATGCTGCCGACGCCATTCACGGCGACCTCGGAATAATACGTGAGGAAGATGTGGTGGTGGTCCTGTCAAAGAGCGGCGAAACACCTGAAATCAAGGTGTTGACTCCACTTATCAAAATACGCAAAAACAAGCTGGTGGCCATAGTAGGCAACCGCGAATCATATTTGGCCAAACAGGCCGACTTCGTGCTCGACACCACAGTGTCGCGCGAGGCCTGTCCGAACAACCTCGCCCCTACAAGCAGCGCCACAGCACAGCTCGTAATGGGTGACGCAATCGCAGTGGCGCTGCTTCAAATGCGCGGTTTCACTGCTCAGGACTTCGCCAAGTTCCATCCGGGCGGCGCTCTCGGAAAACGTCTCTACCTCACGGTGGGAGACCTCTGCGTCAAAAACGGCACCCCTCAGGTCAGTCCGGACGACATTATGACACGTGCCATCATCGAGATATCCGAAAAGATGCTCGGTGCCGCCGCTGTCATCGAAAACGGCAAGCTTACCGGCATAGTGACTGACGGCGACCTGCGCCGCATGCTTATGAAACACCCCAACATAGAGGCAGTCAAGGTTAGCGATATCATGACTAAAAATCCTCTCACAGTGCAGCACACAGCACTGGCGGCCGACGCTCTCAACATCATGCAGCACAAGGAAGTGTCGGTGCTACCGGTAATGAATGGCGACGCCTATGTGGGAATGGTACATATTCACGACATCATCAAGGAAGGAATCATATAATGTTACTCAGAACAGACACCCTGGTCAAGAAATACAAGCAGCGCACTGTTGTGAAAGGCGTAAGCATTGAAGTGCGTCAAGGCGAAATAGTCGGACTGCTGGGCCCCAACGGAGCCGGCAAGACCACCACATTCTACATGATTGTGGGACTCATCAAGCCTTTTTCGGGACATGTTTACCTTGATAATGAAGAAATTACAAAGTTCCCTATGTACAAACGCGCCCAGATAGGCATAGGTTACCTCGCTCAGGAAGCTTCGGTGTTCCGTCAGATGTCGGTTGAAGACAACATTTATTCGGTAATGCAGTTCAAACGCGACATGACCAAGGAGCAGCGCGACAAGAAGCTGGAAGACCTGCTTGACGAGTTCGGTCTGCAGCACATCCGCAAAAGCAAGGGCATTCAGCTGTCGGGAGGCGAACGCCGTCGTTGCGAGATAGCCCGCGCCTTAGCCATAGACCCTAAATTCATACTTCTGGACGAGCCTTTCGCCGGCGTCGACCCTATAGCCGTGGAAGACATCCAACGTGTGGTGGCCAAACTGAAGAACAAAAACATAGGCGTTCTCATCACAGACCACAACGCCAACGAGACACTGTCCATCACTGACCGTGCCTATCTGGTGTTCGAAGGCCAACTGTTAAAGGCCGGCACACCTGAGGAACTGGCCAGCGACCCTGTGGTTCGCAGCCATTACCTTGGTTCCAATTTTGAATTGAGGAAAAAGGATTTTTAAGAGTTTTTCTCTTCCTGACCTTTGAAAATCAACAAACTCACCTTATCTCTGTCGTAAATCTCATTGGCAACTTCCAGCAAGTCGCTTGATGTGATTTTCTCCAGTTTAGCTATGGTTTCGGGCAAGGTCTCTATATGCTCCTCGAAAAATCCGGCACGTACCATGCTTAACAGGTCGTTCATGCCTGACTCGTTGCTCAAGGCCACCTGTCCGATGAGCTGTTTTTTGGCGTTTGAGAGCTGCATGGTGCCCAAACGCTGTGTCATCAGCTTATTCAACTCCTTGTATACCAACTCAATGGAGCGCTCCTGCGAATGAGGATCGACGCCCATGTAGATGGTGTAGTTGCCGGTATCGGAATAAGCGTTGTATTGAGACTCAATTGTATATGCGAAACCGTATTTCTCGCGGATGTTGAGGTTCAGTCGGGTATTCATGCCGGGGCCGCCTAAGATGTTGTTCAGCAGAATCATCTTCAGTTTGTGATCGTCGGTGTATTTGTATGCCAAGCCGCCCATGATGACATGGGTCAAATGGCTGGCCCTGTCTTCTATGCGTGTGGCTGGCTTATTGGCCACGAACGGCACTCTCTCAAACGGCAGGGCATCACCCTGATAATCAGCGAAATACTTATTGGCCAGCTTCAGGAAATCGTCGAATGAGATGTTGCCTATGCAGGCCAAGACCATGCGGTCGGGAGCGTAGTGCTGATCGTGAAACCTCACTATGTCCTGACGCTGATAGCGGCTCACCAAATCTATGGTGCCGAGTATGTTGCGTCCCAGCTGATGGTTACGGTAAATCAGGTTCTCAAACTCATCGAATATCTCGTCGGCAGGAGTGTCGCGATAGGAGTTGATCTCGTCCAGTATCACTTCCTTCTCTTTCTGCATCTCGTTTTCGGGGAAGGTACTGTTGAACACCACATCCGCGAACAAATCCATGGCTTTGTCGATGTGCTCCTTAAGGAATGAAGCGTGAATGCAGGTCTCCTCCTTGGTGGTAAAGGCATTAAGGTCGCCGCCCACGTTCTCCAAACAGCTCAGGATATGGTAGGCCTTGCGCCTTTTGGTGCCTTTGAATACCAAATGTTCTATGAAATGCGCAAGGCCGTTCTCATCGACCTTCTCATCGCGCATACCGGCATTGACCATCAAGGCCAAATGCGACAATTCACCGGCGCGGTGCCGGTGAATTATCTTTATACCATTATTTAATACAGATTGCGAAATTAAATTCTCGTCTGCCATTTTATCTCTTTCTAAACAAACGGAATGCATCCTCGTCGGTAATTGTGATACTCTCTGTTGGCGCCACTCTCTTTCCTAACCATGCGGTATCCTTTGCCAGACCGTCGTAGTCGCCCAAGACACGATATGAGTTCTTAGGGTCAAGATTCGGGTTACCACTGGTTTCAAGCAACACCACAGCCACCTGAAAATCTTTCAATCCGCCGTAGGATTCGTTCCATTTACCGCTGAAAATAGTCGACTGAAGTGCATACATACCGTCAGGATAACCCTCTGTCAGATAGTAGCAGGTGAATTTATCATCTTCGCCCACGCTCTTGAGCTGGTAGTAAGCTTCCTCATAATACTTGTCGTATTCGTCATACCATTGTTTTCCATAGAAATTGGTGCTGCCGTTGCTGTTTCTTTCAAAACAGATGTATCGGTCGTTGAAGAACACCACTGAATCGCCGTAAACGTATGTGGTATCAAGCGATGTAGCCAACAAAGCGTGCGGTCTGGAAACGAACTGTCCTCTAACCTTGGCAGGTTTGTCGCCGGCATATATTGTAAAATGCTCACAGACCAAATCTTTCAGTTCGGCCGGAAGCACCGACTCAGGCAGGTCTCCGTTGACCGGATCTGGCGACCACACTACTGTTTCCTGCTTTTTGTCTTCCTTTTTATTATTACATGAATCAAATCCTAAAACCATAATTGCTGAGAGCGCCAAGGCGCACACAATCATAACGACAGATTCTTTACTTCTTTTCATACGTTTTTCTTTTATTGAAATATCTTGCAAAATTACTACTAATTTTGATACGAAAAAACATTTTTCAAAATAATAAACGCACTTCCGAAAACGTTTAGTATATTTGCAAAGCGAAAAAATTTACCATCATGAGATGTAAAAGACTGATACTCATACTGTTAACCATGGCTCCATTAGCGATGGCAGCACAGCGTGACATAAAAACCGAGCGTATTTCAACCTTTATGTTCCAGGCAACATACGCCTATCAGTTCGCAGGACAAGACACTAAGACACTTTACGGCAACAACCACTCCTTAGGCGCCAGCCTGGTATACAAGACCGAAGGCAACTGGATGTTCAGTCTGAACGGCAATTTCATCTCGGGCAATGATGTCAACATCACAAGAAACGATCTTTTCGGCGACATACTCGACAACAATGGTGAAATCATCACCGGTGACGGCATATACGGCAGCTACGCCATGTTCGAGAGAGGTGCCCATTTTCAGGTGTGTGTGGCTAAGATTTTCCCAGTTTTAGCACCTAATCCCAACTGCGGATTGTTTATAAAAGGCGGTCTGGGTTACCTGTTCAACAGACTCAGAACGGAGTTCGGCTCATACGCCTCTCCACCTCCGGCGCTGGCAGGCGACTACCTTTACGGCTACGACCGTATGCGTGGCGGATTCGCATGGTCAGGCGAGATAGGATATCTTTATCTGAGCAGCACCCGCGTGCTCAATTTCTCCATCTCACTGGAGTTTACGCAGGCATACACCAAATCGTTGCGTGAGTGGGACTTCAACCTTATGCAAAAGGACGGTAAATCGTACGTTGACCAATACATTGGCATACGCGGTGCAATTTACATCCCGACCTACAAACGCAAACCGGCAGAATATTACTATTATTAAAAATGCAAATCATTTATAACTTAATCATCCGCTGTTATTCAGCAATCGTTTTTTTAGCCAAATTTTTCGGAAATAAGAAGGCCTGGGCATGGTGGCACGGCCGCGATAACCAATGGGAACATCTGAAATCGGACGACCCCAATGCCGAGTGGATATGGATGCATGTTTCCTCTTTGGGCGAGTTTGAGCAAGGACTCCCGATTATAGAGGCTTTGAAGGCACAATACCCTCAATACAAGCTTTTGCTCACCTTCTTCTCCCCTTCGGGTTACGAGGTGAAGAAAGATTTCCCACTGGCCGACAAGATAGCTTACATGCCAGTTGACACCATCAGCAACGCCCAGAAATTGACCGACAACTTCAAGTTTAAAGCCGCGTTTTTCGTGAAATACGAATTCTGGTTCAACTATATCAGAGTCTTGCACGACAGACATATCCCGCTTTACTACATTTCGGCCGCCCTCCGCAAGAATCAGTATTTCTTCAAGCCTTGGGGCCGTTGGTTCAGAAACCATTTCTACATGGTGGAGTATTTCTTTGCGCAGAATGAAGAGACCAAGGAACTCCTCAACAATATGGGAATCACCAATGTCACAGTGACGGGCGATACACGTTTCGACCGTGTTTACGACATAGCCCAGCAAGCCCAGCGCTATCCCGACATCGAGCAGTTCATAGGCGACAGAAAATGCATAATAGCCGGCAGCAGCTGGCCGTCAGACGAGCGTCTGCTCTATCATTTCATAGACAACATGCCTGCCGATTACTGCTTCATCATGGTGCCTCACGACATCTCCGACGAGCATGTACAGCACATAGAAGCGCATCTGCATGACTACCAGCTCTACACCAACTTTGACCCGACCAACCAATGCAAAACATTGGTTATCAATAAAATAGGCTTACTGTCTAAAATTTACCGTTACGCCCGTTTCGCCTACATAGGCGCCGGCTTCTACGATGGCATACACAACATTCAGGAAGCCATAGTGTTCGACGTTCCGGTGATATTCGGACCAAAATACAAATCGTTCGAAGAGGCTGTCGACCTGGTGGAACTGCGCGGAGCTTTCGTCATCCACGATCAGAAGGAGTTGGAGGATATGTTCTACAAGTTCATTAACGATGAACAAGCCTACGCTGAGGCATCTAAGATTTGCCACGACTATGTCGCCGGCAAAATCGGAGCCACAAAGAGCATCATGGCTGTATTGGAAAATATGCTTGGCAAATAAGTTTACCGTTTATTCTTGAAAAATCCCGTAAGCAGTTCGAGGCATTCGTCTTTCAACACACCGCAAACCACTTCGGTTTTGGGGTGAAGCAGGTTGCCGAAACGCTGAAAGCCGTTTTTGGGGTCGTCGCAGGCCCACACCACCTTTTTGATATGACAGTGCTCCAAGGCTCCGGCGCACATCACGCAAGGCTCCAGAGTGACATAAAGGGTGCAATCGTCCAGGTATTTAGTGCCCAAGGCGTTGCAGGCCGCAGTGATTGCAAGTATTTCGGCATGAGCTGTCACGTCGGTTAGAAGCTCAACCTGGTTGTGAGCCCTGGCTATGACCTTGTCGTTGACCACCACCACAGCGCCCACCGGCACCTCGTCGGCATCGGCTGCGGCCTTGGCCTCGTTCAAAGCCTGCCGCATGTAGCTTTCATCTGAAAACACTGACAACATCATCTGTAATCCTTTACATCGATCAATTCGCCTTCTTCGTTGTATATCTTCCACAGGCCATATGGCTTGCCGTCGCGATATTCGTTGTCGACGTTAACCTTGCCGCTCACGAAATATATCTTACCTCTACCCTCACGCTTGCCTTTTACGAACTTTCCATAGCTCATCAGCTCGCCTGTGGGATAATAGCCCTTGAAGACGCCTTCCCTTTTGTTATCAACTATTTTGCCTTCCAGACTCAGCAGCCCGTTTTCGTGGAACCATTTCTCCTCCACCCAGGTCGAATCGCGTCCGACCACGTCGTAGTAATAAATAATCCACGGTATGTCGGTTTCTGCATAGCGGTAAACCACCTTTTCGACGTGGCGCACTTCTTTGTGGCATGATGCCAACAGCATTATCAGTCCTAAAACTACTAGTATCTTTTTCATCTGTCAAATTCCAAAGGTTTGCTATTTATTGTTTCTTCAACTGTTCCGTCGTGATAGACAAGCTTGCCGTTCACAAAGGTATGGGTCACCTGGGAGTTAACCTCCATGCCGTCGTATGGAGTCCAGCCGCATTTGTAGAGCATGTCGGCATTTTTAATCACTGTAGGACGGTTCAGGTCGACCAGAGCCAGGTCGGCATAATAGCCTTCGCGTATGAAGCCTCTGCCTTTTATCTGATACAATATGGCCGGATTGTGGCACATAAGCTGAACTATCTGTGTCAGCGACAGCAGACCCTGCTGATGGAGGTTGAGCATCACCTGAAGGTTATTCTGAATGGACGGAAAGCCTGATTTCGAAGTGAAATAGTCGTCAGTGAACTTTTCGTGCCACAAATGCGGAGCGTGGTCGGATCCTATGGTGTCTATATGTCCGTCCACCAGAGCATGGCGCAGTAACTCGCGGTCGGAGGCCATCTTGATGGCCGGATTGCATTTTATGGCGAAACTCTTTGTCTCGTAGTCCTTGTCGCAGAATGTCAGGTAATGCGGGCAGGTCTCGGCAGTTATCTTCTTGTCCTGCAGAGGGATGTCGTTTCTGAACAGTGTCAGTTCCGACTTGGTGGAGATATGCATTATGTGCAAACGGGTCCCGAACTTTGCGGCCATGTCTACAGCTTTCGCTGACGACTTGTAGCAGGCCTCAGTGGTACGTACAAAAGGATGTATGCCCGCGTCCGGCACTACCTCTCCTTTAGAGACCAAATCCTTGCAGCACACAGTATTTTCGTGAATAATCTGCTCGTCCTCGCAGTGTGCTGCAATCAGGCAAGGTGACTCCTGGAACAGACGCACCAGGGTCTCGTTCTCGTTGACGAGCATATTGCCAGTGCTGGAGCCCATAAACAGCTTCACTCCGCACACCTTCTTGGGGTCGAGGCGGTGTATTTCAGCCAAGTTGTCGTTGGTGGCACCCAGGTAGAAGGAATAGTTAGCCACCGACTTCCCGGCCGCAATATCGAACTTCTGTTGCAGGGCCTCAATTGTGGTTGTCTGAGGCTGAGTGTTAGGCATGTCCATGAAGGAGGTCACGCCTCCGGCAACAGCAGCGCAGCTCTCGGAATGAATGTCGGCTTTCTGGGTCAGGCCCGGCTCACGGAAATGCACGTGCTCGTCGATGACGCCCGGGATGAGGTACAAGCCCTTGGCATCTATCACCTCATAGTTTTTCCATGAATCCGAAGCGTTCAACTGTGCTTCGTCGCCGACGATTATTCTTTCTATTTTCTCGCCTGATATGACAACACTTGCCAACGTAGTCTTACCTTCGTTGACAAGTGTCGCGTTTTTAATGATGTAACTCATTATTTCTGTTTTGGTTTAATTCTACCCATCATTCCTCTCCATCTCAAGTTGATGACACCGAATATGGCTTCTCTGAAAATGCCACCCGACATCTTCGACGTTCCTTCGCGGCGGTCGGTGAAGATGATGGACACTTCCTCTATATTGAAGCCCAGCTTCCAAGCGGTGTATTTCATCTCAATCTGGAAGGCATAGCCTATGAATTTGATTCTGTCGAAATCGATGGTCTCGAGCACCCTGCGTGTGTAGCACACGAAGCCGGCTGTGGTGTCGCGCACCTTCATACCGGTCATGAAACGGACGTATGCCGAGGCGTAGTACGACATCAGCACGCGGCCCATAGGCCAGTTGACCACATTGACACCGCATTTGTAACGTGAGCCAATTGCCAGATCGGCACCGTTGGCGCAGGCGTCATGCAGACGGATGAGGTCGTCTGGGTTATGCGAAAAGTCCGCATCCATCTCCGTTACATATTGGTAATCACGCTCCAAAGCCCATTTGAATCCGTGGATATAAGCTGTACCCAATCCTAATTTACCTTTGCGTTCCTCAATGAACAGCCTGTCCGGAAACTCCTGCATCAGGCGTTTCACTATGTCGGCAGTGCCGTCAGGACTGTTGTCTTCAACGACCAGAATATCGAAGGCCATTGGAAGATTGAAGACATACCGGATTATCTTCTCGATATTCTCCTTCTCATTGTATGTCGGGATGATTACAAGGTTTTCTGACATAATTCTTCAAGAATCAATTAGTTTAACACATATTCATTAGTTTCCATCATACCAGGCTTGCCGAGATATGATTTCAATCTACCTTTCACTTTCAACATCTTGCCGTGGTTCTCCGGATGGTCTTTCAGGTTGCTGGACTGAATGCCTGACGGAGCGTTGCTCGGCAGATAGATAACCATACAGTTGTTGATATCGCGTTCTTCCGGTCTGTCAGCAACTATGAAATTGGTTATGTTGGCGTTCTGAGTGAACGGAGGCTCCCAGGTAATCTGCGAGTCGTTGGTGATGACACCGCTGATGATATTAGCCGAACCGACTATGTAGCCTCTCACCCATGACAGATCTTCTGTGCCCTGGTTGAGTATACCTGCCGATATATTATACGGATCGCTTGAGGTACCGGATCCTTCCGGCAGAATAATCGGGGCCTCGCATGGTTCGTTCTCCATCAGGACTTCCGAAAGACTGCGGATGGTGAACTGATATACGCTGTTGTTGCTGTAATAGGTGATGATACCTGTTATGGAGCCGCTGCCCTGAGCCAGCTGTACATTATGGAAACTGGCATAGTTGCTGGTTCTCACCAGAACTGACTGATCCACCAGGTTGCAGTCGTCGTCGTACTGGGCCAGATAATACTGTCCGTAGGCGTCTTCCGGAGCATAAGTGTTGTAACGGTCGGCAGCTCTGAACTCCACATGATTGAACTTCACCAGTCGGCAGATTAATTCTGTATTCAACTCAGATGTAAGCAGCTCGACAGGTTCCACTTTCTTATTGTTTGCCAAGATAGTGATGTTATTCGGATTGAGATCCTGTATCTGAGGCGTGCCGCTGTATTCCGACAAGGTGGCGCCTTTCAGGTATACGCGTATGGAATCGCCTATGCGCAGACCGCTGGTGCTCTTCAGATAAAGTTCGATGGCTTTGTCGCCGTCCTGTATGAACGAGGCTTTGTAGATGTTGCCCGAAGTCTCGTCTCCCACGACTATGCCGTACACCGATGCATCCTCTTCAAACTTATGGATGCCTTCGGCGTGCCACATGTAAAGCAGAGTGTCGATGGTATAAACCCGTCCCACAGGAAGGGTGAAGTCGACTCCCGGAACAGGATAGTTGTTTTCCTTTGCATGCTTGTCTACGCAGGAGAACAACATTGTCACTGCCATCAGTACTAATATGCCGTATTTTCTCATTGACTTTAACATATCTCTATAATCTTTAATTATCAATTATTTATTCCTGGAATACAACTACATCCTTAACCTCCCATGTGGCTGAAGACTCGGTTGTACTGTGATATCTGAATGCTATGTGTACATCACTGTTGCCGCAGAATGCGCTCAGGTCAATATTACCCGCATTCACAAACGTCCAGCTTGAACCTGAAGGATACACAGGTATGTCGAGCTTGGTCCATGTGGCCTCTGTAGGCGAACCTGTGACGTAGTCGGTAGACACGTAAACTCTCATTTCCTCAGTCGGTATCACACCGTATCTGTAAGTGTGCTCGAAGGTGAGTGTTGCTGCATCGTACTCAGACAGGTCGATAGCCGGTGAAATGAGCCAGCTCTGGCTTGTATGGTTGGAGCCGTTCAGATAGGCGCTGGCCTTCATGCAACTGTACTGCTGATCGTGTCTCCAAACGTAATTGAGAGCCGGATCCATCGCCACGTTCTCAATTGTGAACGCGCCCTGACCCTGAGCGAACGACTCACCGAAGATGGTGACAGGCGGAGGTGTAGGTGTACCGTTCTTGATAGCTATTGACTTGATTTCTATGGTACCGCAGGTGCCTTCAACAGACACATACTTCACGGCGAAGGTCACTGTCTTGCCGATGTAGTCGTCAAGCACCACCTCCTTTAAGTTGAAGGTGTTCCAGTCGGCGGAGTTCTGCCATTCCACAGGGACTTGCTCCCATGTGAAATCGTATGGATATTCATCGTAAATGTAATCTTCCGACACCCACAGTGTGAGTTCGTTGTCGAAATTACTGAAGTAACGGGCTATGTACTGTATCTCGGCAATCACATTATCACCGGTCATATTGATAGGTGAAGAAATGAGCCAGTCTTCGTTGGCATAGTAGTTATCTCCTTCCTTACCGGTCATCTTGGCTGTCTGGAAGTCTATGATCCATTCCTGATTGCCCAACTCATTGTATGTGGTATATGAACCGAATGATGAAGCAAAGTTCTGAACGTAAGGCAAATCCATCAAATCACCGCCCGCGCCGCATCTGGCATCAGTCATTGAGACATCCAGTCTGGGGTTGCGCAGCAAAAGCTGCCAGGTGGTGCCGAACACAGATGCTATACTCACCAGCGAGCCTCTGCCTTCAGGGAGTTCCTCGGCGGCAAAGTTGGCATAGCTGTTTGTGCGGACTATGATAGACTCTCCTGAACATGACTGAAGGGTCCTGTTGGTATTGGAGCCCACCTCGGAATATGTCAGCCCTGAGAATGACTCAAACTGCACATCATCAAGTTTTACCAAATCGCAGAGATGTTCGCCTGCTTGGATGCGCTCGATGGTGGTGCTGACTGGCTGAACTTTGTCGACACAGTCTCTTTGATAAATGACTATCAGACTGTTCACATCATGTTCCTGTAGCTGAAGCTGAGGCAGATTGTTGTAGCTTGATACCACTGAACCGTAAAGCTTACAACCTATATAGTCACCCTGACGTACGTTGAACTGGTCACTTCCGCCGTCGCTGGCGCCTCTTCTGTATACTGCCACGCACTTGCCGTCTTCACCTCTCAGATAGAAAGTACGGTAAATGTTGCCGTTGGTCTCATCGGCTATGACATAGCCTTTCACCACGGCGTTCTGGGCGTTGCGGTCGAACACAGTGTCAAACTGATATGAGTTCAAAGCGCTGAGAGAGTCGAGTATACGGCCCACTGTCCAGTCATTTCCTGTAGGGAAAACATTGATAAACGGTTTGTCATTGTCTTTCTTGCAAGACGCAAACAACATTGTAATACCTATTAATAATATAGCGAGTTTTTTCATGGTATTTCCCTTTCTTATTAGTGTCTGACTGTTAAACTGATATAATAGTTAATGCCGTAGAGATAGGAATACTTCTCGGGGAAGCGCTCCGGATCGTCGTAGTCGGAACGGAGCTGCTCGTAACCGTAAAGTACGATGTCTCTGTTGTTGAGCACATTGTTGATACTCAAATTCAACAGTATAGTGTAGCCTTTCACGCTCCACGACTTGCCTGCATAGAAGTCGAGGGTGAAGGCGTCGTCGAGTTTCTTCTGCTGGAGAAGCATCTTGGTACGATAGTCATCGTCGTAGAGGTTCTCGAATGTCTCGGCGGTGTGGTTGGTCGGGTTGACCGCGAGGTAGTAGTCGGCGAAGTAATTGGCGTTGACGCTGACCCACCAGTATTTTGGAGAGTTGTACTTAAGTCCGATTGAGCCCACTGTCTGAGGCATCTCACCCACGTAGTAGTTTTCGAGATAGACTGTCTCACCGTCGTATATAGCGTGTGCGTCGTTATCCTCATAGACGTACACTTTAGGGCGGTTGGTGTAGTGATGGTCTCCCATTGTTCCGGCCAATTGCATGCTGACTGTTGAAGAGAGATTGATGTCGGCGCCCAACTCTATACCCTGCGACAGCTGCTCAATGCCGTTCATGATATAGTTGACATACTTGCCCGTCGACTCGTAGTAGAACGAGCGGTTCCATGTGAGTTGGCCCATGCGTGTCTGATAGACAGCCAAACGGGCCTTCATCAAAGGCGAACGGTATTCGTAAGCCAAGTCATAGCCAAAGATTCTCTCGTTATCGACATTGTTGACTATGGTGTTACGCACTCGCGGAGCCACAAATACGCTCCTGAAATCAGGAGCCTGGCTCTTCATCATTACGTTGGCCACTATGTAGTTGCGTCCATTGATAGCGTAGCTTGCACCGATTTTGAAGCTGCCGTTTACTTGGTTGAGCTTCTCTGAATCGCCATACGACTCGCTGCCGAGGAAACGTCCGTTTTCGAAGTTACCCGTACGATAAAGCTGAGTGTAGAAAGCCTCAAGTCCCAAATAGGTGGACCAGCGGTTCTTGGTGTATGTGAGCTCACCCCAGAGGACTACATTGTTCACATTGGCTATATAGTCATATCCTATGATGTCGCCCACCTTGGCCAAGTGGTTCTTGTTGCGTATGTTGGTCTGCTGGTAGTCGGTGATGTCGAAAGCCTCGCCGTCTGCATATTTGTCTATGTCCAGATAATAGTCACCGCCAAGCAGGTCGGCCACTTTCTTGTAGTAATGAGTCTTTGAAATACCAGCTCTGAGACCACCGTAGAGATGCAGATTAGGGTTGAACTCATATTTGAATCTGCTGGTCAAGCCATACTGTTGCTTGTCCTGACGACGTTCCTCAACTATGTATTTAGAGAAGTAGCCCGTAACAGTATTGCCCTCAGTATTGTTGGCGTTGTTGATGGTTTTGAGGTTTCTGGAGTTTGCCGCATAGAGATTGTCCCAGTTGATCTGATGCATAAGCGGGTCGTTGATCCAGTTCTCCTTATATGCCAGATATCCGTCCCAAGTGTAACCGTCGGCGCCGTTCTCCAATTGATAGAGATAGTAGCTTGGAAGGTTGCGGTAGTAGTCTGGACGCGGGTCGGCCGCCTCACCCCACTCAAGAGCTGTGGAGCCGCCTCTGCCGAACCAGTAGTATGCGGTTGTATTGATTTCGAGTTTCTCGTTAGGGTTCCAGTAATGCTGCAGCTGGAACATAGGCTGGTGATAGGTGCTCACGCGGGCGTTACGCTCGAAACGGTTGCCGCTCCCATCAGTCTGATATCCCCAGTTTGGATTATAGTAGTTGGTTCCCAAAAGGTCGAAAGTCTCCTGAACCGAAGGTGATGAAGTGGCACGGTTTGATGGAGAGCCAAACACCAGAAGACCCAATGAATGTTTCTTGTTCAATCTCTTCTCGGCAGAGAGGAAATAGCTTGTACCGTTATACCATGTGCCTTCGCTCCAGTCTAAACTGCTGTTCATGGGGGTGTAACGTCCCGAAAGCGACACTGTGAAAGCCCAGCCGTTGGACATCATGCCGGTGCTGGCAGTAGCCATGAGACGGTGATTGTACGAACGGTTTGAGAAAGCGTAGCTCAACGACACCTGCTTGCGGTAGTTGCTGGCTCTGGTGGAGATGGCTGTCAAGCCGCCTGGGCCGCCGAATCCCTCAAAGGTGATGCCCGAGTTGACCATGGTCACCACATTGCGCATCACGTCGTTCAAGCCACCCCAGTTGGAGTAGTAAGGACGTCCGCCGTCAGGGTCGTTCATAGGCACTCCGTTTATCAGCACATCGGTGTATTTCGAGTCGTATGCGCGTATGCGGAAACGTCTTGTGCTCAGATTATATGCTGCTATGTTGTTGAAAACGTCGCGCGACGACTGCAGGAAACTCGAGATGTCGGTCGAGCTCTGGGCATCGTCATAATCCGTGTCAATCATGATGATTGTCGGCATAGTGACAGTCGCGGCAAGCGTGTCGTTGGTCAAGTCCTGGGCTGCCAGTCCGTAACCAGTAACAGCAAAAAGCAATAGTAGTAGGTACTTTTTCATTTATTGGATTTTAATCGCACAAAGATAGGGATTTTTCCCACGTAAAAATAAAAAAGGTGAAAAATAATTAAAGCATGGGAATAATCAAAAAAACCAGTATATTTGTACCCAAATTTGAACATCAAACTTATGGCAAGAAAACTCAGCATTTTGGCAGTTATCATACTGCTTTCCGTGGCTGCCTCGTATGCCCAGCAGCAGTTTAAAATGGGTCTGGTAGGATTCTACAATCTCGAAAACCTCTATGACACCATCAACGACCCTCATAAGAACGACGAGGAATTTCTTCCCAACGGCAAAAATGCCTGGAATACGGAAAAATACACCAAAAAACTGCACAACATGGCGTATGCCATCTCGACCATAGGTACTGACAAAGGCGAAAAGTTCAGCACGCCAGAGGGACTTTGGGTACTGGGTGTATCGGAAATAGAGAACCGTCAGGTGCTTGAGGATCTGGTGAAACAGCCCGAAATTGCCAACCGCAACTACCAGATAGTGCATTACGACTCACCAGACCGTCGTGGCGTAGACGTAGCTCTGCTTTACAATCCGAAGTTTTTCAAGGTGACCAACCATAAATCATATCGTTTGGAGGTTCCAAACCAGCCCAACTTCATATCGCGCGATCAGCTCGTGGTGACCGGTATACTCGACGACGAGGAGTTCAGCTTCATAGTCATGCACTGGCCTTCACGCTACGGCGGAGAGAAACGCTCACTGCCAGGTCGTATGGCTGCCGCCAGCTTGTGCCGCCACATAGCCGACTCCATTTTGGCCGACAAACCCAATGCCAAAATAGTGATGATGGGCGACTACAACGACTACCCCACCAACAAGAGCATCACCGAGGGGCTGCGCGCTAAAGGACGTGTAGAGGACATGAAAGATGGCGATTTCTACAATCCGATGTGGAAGATGCATAAAAACGGCGAAGGCACCAACTACTATCGCGACGTGAAAGGCGTGCTCGACCAGTGCATCATCACTCCGGCACTGCTCAAAGACGAAAACGATCCGTACGCCACCTACCAGCTGCTCAAACCCATGGTACACTCCAAGGAGTTCTTGAAACAGCACGACGGACGCTACAACGGCTATCCGTGGCGTTCATTCGCCGGCGGAGTATGGCTGGCAGGCTATTCCGACCACTTCCCGGTTTACTTGATTTTACTGAAGAAAATTTAAATCTTATTCTTTCACGTAGATTCGCTTTACGCGTTGTGAAATTCGCGTCATGATTTCGTATGGAATGGTGTCGCAGGCTTCCGCTATGGCTTCTATCGGATGATTATCATCGAAGAGGACGGCAGTGTCGTCTTCCTGACAATTGATGCCGGTGACGTCTATCATGCAGAGGTCCATGCATACGTTGCCCACTATGGGCGCCGCCATACCGTTGACCCAGAAACAGGCCTTGCCGTTGCCGAGTCGGCGGCGCAATCCGTCAGCGTACCCAATGGGAACGACGGCAATTCGGGTCGGTTTGGTAATCTTACCGTTGCGCCCGTAACCCACGGTCTCTCCCGGACCATATTCCTTGATTTGCTTGATGGTGGTCTTAAGCGACATCACATTATGCAGCTTGCCACGGTCTTCCTCACATGGTGACACTCCGTACACTCCTATGCCCAGACGCACCATGTCGTACTGATATTCGGTAAAACGAGACACTCCGGCAGTGTTCAGAATATGACGGATTATCGGATACGGGAAAGCCGACACTATCTTGGAACTCATAGCCTCGTACTTGCCTATCTGATGCATCACAAAATCGCTCTGCTCAGGCATGTCGCTGGTGGCCAGATGCGAGAACACACTCTTTACCGTCAATTTCGGATTGGCTTTGATTCTTTCAATCAGAGTGTCGATATCTTCGGGCAGGAATCCCAGACGGTGCATACCAGTGTCGAGTTTGATGTGAATGCCAACCGGCTCCTTTAGCTCCGCATCCAACTGATTTATAGCGTCTTCCAACTGCGACAGACTGCGGAAGCTGTAAATGTCAGGTTCCAGATTGTACTTGATGATGTGATCGAAAGTGTTAGTCTCAGGCGTCATCACCATGATAGGCAGTTTGATGCCGCGGTTGCGCAAATCCACACCCTCATCGGCGTAAGCTACGGTCAGATAATCGACATTGTGGAAAGCCAAGGTGTTAGACACTTCGTAGTTGCCGCTGCCGTAGGCGAATGCCTTCACCATCACCATAATCTTGGTCTCTTTTTTCAGTTTGGCGCGGTAATAATTAAGGTTCTGTACAAGATTGTCGAGATTCACCTCGAGAACCGTCTCGTGTGACTTCTGCTGCAGCATCTTCATTATGCGCTCGAACTGGAAGTTACGGGCACCTTTCAACAGCACAATCTGACTGTCGAAAGACTGCATCGGATGGTTGGCGAGAAAATCGGAGGTCGATTGATAAAAATATGAGGTGATCTTTTCGCTTAAGGCGATTTTGCCGCCCGGTTTGAACAAAGAGCAGAGGGCCGGACCTATGCCGATAAATGTGTCAACGCCCTTGTTATCAACAAGTTGAGCTACATTTTTGTACAAAACCTCTTCGGGCAGCTCACTTTGGAGAATATCCGAAAGTATGAGCACCTTGTTGTCATGATGCTGGGCATTCATAAACGACAGGGCTATTGCCAAAGCGTTGAGGTCATTGTTGTATGAATCATTGATTATCAAGCAGTTTCTAACTCCAGCCTTGAGTTCCATACGCATCTCCACCGATTCGAGATGTTCCATGCGCTTGGCTATGGTTTTGTTGGGGAAGTTCAGAAGCAGCAGAACACACCAGCAGTTGATGGCGTTTTCTATGGAGGCGTCGTCTATGAACGGAATTGTGACACTTATCTCCTTGCCATGATAGACCGCCTTAATGACAGTATTGTCACTATTGCTGTTAACCGATGCAATAAACAAATTGGCATCCCTGTCATTCCGGCTCCATGAAAAGGTGTGTATGTCGTGCCGGGCTATGATTTCCGCTATTTCAGAATTGTCTTTGCAATAAACAAGTTTTTCAATATTATTGCAAAACAACTTCAATTTTTCTTCAATTTTCTGCTGTATGTTCTCGAAATTCTTGCCGTGAGCCGGTCCAATGTTGGTGAACACGCCTATGGTCGGCTTAACTATCTCAGCCAGCTTTTGCATCTCGTCAGGACGGGATATTCCGGCCTCAAACAGGGCTATGTCGTGTGAGTTGTTGAGCTGCCACACCGATAGAGGAACACCTATCTGCGAATTGTAACTCTTTGGACTACGGCACACTGTCATCGATGGCGACAGCATCTGATACAGCCATTCCTTGACCACCGTCTTGCCGTTGCTGCCTGTGATTCCCACCACCGGAATGTCGAACTGCGAGCGATGGTAAGCGGCCAGTTTTTGCAGCGCGGCCAAGGTATTATCGACCACAATGAATGCGGCTTCGGGATAATTATTATACGAATTTGTATCAGAAAAAGCGTTTACAACAAAAGCACGGACACCTTTTTCATACAGTTCAGCTATGTATTTATGGCCGTCGTTTCTGCCACCGGTGAGGGCGAAAAACACTGTATTCTCCGGTTCGACAAACAGTCTGCTGTCGAAAAGGATATTCCTTATGATATAATCAACCGATTGATTACCAATCACTTCACCTCCAACAACAGAGGCTATTCGCTTTATTGTATACACTTCGTTTCGCATACCGCAAAATTACTAAAATTTTAACGTAAATCGCTGACAATTATTTTTTTAAAATTTTATTTGCATTTAAAAAATTTAATTTATAACTTTGACGGCGTAAAACGAGCAGCTCCCATGGTACCAATCAACAAGTCTTTTGGCCTCCCCAAAATCGGCATCACACAGGGTGATATAAACGGTATTGGTTATGAGGTGATTCTGAAGGTTTTAGCCGACCCGCGCATTTTAGATTCTTTTATTCCCATAGTTTACGGGCAGTCGAAAGTTTATTCATACTACAAGAAAAATTTCGGCATGGAGGAAATGTCGTATACAGTTATACGCGACGCTTCGCAGGCTCAGCCCAAACGCATCAACATCATCAACCATACCGACGAAGAGTTGAAGATTGAACCGGGATTTTCCACACCCACAGCGGGCAAAGCCTCGTTTGCGGCACTGAAGCTGGCCACTAACGACCTGCGTAGCGGCCTGATTGACGCCATGGTGACAGCGCCTGTCAACAAATCCAACATTCAATCGGATCAGTTCAAGTTCAAGGGACAGACCGACTACATTAAATCGTTTTTCCCTGATAATGAATACATTACCATATTGGTTTCAGAGAAACTCCGCATTGGTTTTGTTACCAACCATCTCCCGCTTAAAGAGGTGCCTTCAGCTATCAACAAGGATTTGATTGTCAAGAAGTTGAAGCTTATGAACTCCGCTCTGATAAAGGATTTCAGCATACAGGCTCCTAAAATAGCTGTTTTGGGTCTCAACCCTCACGCCAGCGACCACGGCCTGATAGGCAACGAAGACGACGACATAATCCGCCCGGCCATTGAAGAGGCCAAAAACAACGGCATTATGGCCTTCGGCCCCTTCCCTGCCGACGGTTTCTTCGGCTCGGACACCTGGCTCAAATACGACGGCGTACTCAGTATGTACCACGACCAGGGTCTGATTCCGTTCCGTGTGCTAGCAGTGGACGGAGGCGTTAGTTTTACAGCCGGACTTCCAGTGGTACGCACCTCGACAATACATGGCACAGGTTACGACATCGCCAATAAAAATATCGCGGACCCCGAAGCATTGAGGCACGCGATATTCCTTGCAATTGATATTCTGAACAACCGTCACTGACGTTCGTACGTCTGCACTTCGTCGTAAACGTATTCCAGTTTGATTCCTGCCTGGCGGAACATCTCTTCCGATTCTGCTCCATCGTGATATTTGCGTTGGCAAACCACACGGACTATGCCGCAGTTGATGATGAGCATGGCACAGGTTCGGCAAGGTGTCATTCTGCAATACAATGTACTGCCTTCCAAGGCTATGCCGCGACGTGCCGCCTGAGCGATGGCGTTCTGCTCGGCGTGAACGGTACGCACGCAGTGCTCAGTGATACGTCCGTCGGCGTGGATCATCTTGCGGAACAAGTGTCCCACCTCGTCGCAGTGGGCGAGCCCGCGGGGCGAGCCCACATAACCGGTCACCAGAATCTGACGGTCCTTCACTATGACACAGCCGCTACGGCCACGGTCGCAGGTGGCACGCTCGGCCACTGTGTCGGCCAAGTTCATGAAATACTCATCCCATGATGGGCGTTTGTACTTCTTTTCTTCAATTTCCTGCAACACTCCCTCCACCTTGTTGTGAAGATCCTCTATGGTGCCGTTGTTTTGGAATACATAGTCGGCCTGATGTATGCATTCGCCTAAATTCTGCTTGTTAGGGTCGGCATTGTTCATCTCACGCTCCTCGTTGGACACGAAGGTCTCGAAGCTCACCGAGTCGGTCTCCGACTTGCGCTCCGTAATGCGGGCGTAGCGCACCTTACGGTCGGCGTCCACAGCGAACAGATTAAAGTTGCCTTTTGCTCGCAAAGCCTTGATTTCGCCTGGAGTACGAATGCTCTCGATGACGGCATCCTTACCGTTATTGTAGGCGCGGTCGTATAACTGCTCGGCTATGTAGCTCGGGCTATTGTTGGCGCGAAGCTCGTTGGCGACAGCTGTCAAGGTGTCGCGATTCACTTCCATGCCACGGCGTTTTATCTCTTCAGCCAGAAAAGCGCGCACCGAATAGTGGACGTAGCCTTTTTTCTCAACGAGATATTCAACTATGGTACCTTTTCCAGCACCCAAAGTCCCTGTAATTCCTATAATATTCATTATTTTTAATTTTTAACTTCGTCCTTAATGTCTTTAATCCACTTTTCAACTCTCAACGGCTTGTAGTTCTCCATCCTCTCCAACAACTCTTTAGGGTCATCAGTGACTATGATGTTATGGTAATGCTCACTGCGCACAAAACCGTCTTCTATGCCGCGTTTAATCCAGCTGATAATACCGTCAAAATAGCCGAGAGTGTTGTAAAGCGCCAAAGGCTTGTCCATCAACCTCAGCTGGTCGGCCACCACCACCTCAGTTATCTCGTCGAGGGTGCCGAAACCTCCTGGCATGGCTATGAAAGCGTCAGACTCACGCATCAGTATCTCCTTGCGCTCAGCCATAGTCTTGGTCGGAATCATCTTTGTGATGTTCGGATGACCGATCTCATGAGCAAGCAGAAAATCGGGCATCACTCCGACAACCTCGCGGCCGTTTTCTAGCATTTTGTTGGCAATTACGTTCATCAAACCGACGCTGCCGCCACCGTAATACAGTGTGCAGCGATTGTCGGCCAGCAACTCGCCCAAACGTGCCGCCGCCTCAGCGTAACGCTTATCCAAACCTATGCTGCTTCCGCAGAAAACACATATATTCTTCATCATTCCAAACTATTCTCCGTCTCGGATTTAATGGATAATCAGTCTGATTGTTTACAACAAATACAATCTGCAAAGGTAGTAAAAAAAATTTTGTGCGCAAAACTTTTTTTTGTTGGCACATTTTCAAAAATACCGTAACTTTGCAATGACTATTTTTAGTTTTTATGAAAAAGAAATGGATTGTCTTTGCAGTGATTATCGCCTTGATTATAGGTGTGGAGTTGCTGTATGCCCTGGGGCCGATTTCAGGACCCATGCCAACCTGGCTTTCGATAATGCCTCCATTGATTGCCATTGTGATAGCCCTCTTGCTGAAAGAAGTGATATCAGCATTGTTTTTTGGTATTCTTGCCGGCACATTTATAATGAATCTGTTTGACGGTCAGTCGCCTTTAACGTCATTGGGTAACGGCATGCTGCGTGTTGTCGACACATACATTACCGGTGCTTTGTTTAACAATGAGCATACCATCATCATAATATTCACCATTCTGATCGGAGGCATGGTGCGCATAATCTCGGCAAACGGTGGAATGCACGCCATAGTCAACTGGCTGATGCGCCGCGCCAAGAGCCCCCGCTCCGGACAGTTGATAACATTTTTGATGGACATCTGTATGTTTTTCGACGACTACTCCAACACCCTGATGGTAGGAAACACAATGCGTCCGGTAGCCGACAAACTCAAGGTATCACGCCAGAAACTGGCCTACATAGTCGACTCCACTGCCGCTCCGGTAGTGTCTATAGCCTTTGTAACCACCTGGATAGGCGCCGAGTTGAGCTATATAAACGCCGGCATTGAGGAAATAGGGATGGATGCCTCGGCTTACGTAGTGTTTTTCCGTTCGCTCAAATACAGTTTCTACCCCATACTCACCTTAGGATTTGTGTTGATGATAATACTCAGCCAACGCGACTTCGGGCCTATGCTGAAAGCTGAACGTGAGGCACGCTTGAGCGAGATTGCCAATGAGGAGTCTGTGGCGACTAACTCAAAGGTAGCCCATGGCATTGATGCCGTGCTGCCTCTGGCAGTACTTATATTTTGCACCATAGCCGGACTGTTTTTCACCGGTTACAATCCCGAAATCTGGAATGACACCAATCTCAACTTCATTGAGAAACTGTCGTCAATAATAGGGCAGTCAGACTCTTTCACGGCTCTGATGTGGGCCTCATTGCTGTCGCTGCTAACCGCTATAATCATGACGGTTATGCGCGGTTCTCTGCCATTTGGCAAGATAATGGAAGAGATGATGGATGGCTTTAAAATGATGTTCAATGCGGTGATAATACTCACCATGGCATGGGCCATCTCTCTTGTTACACGAGACATACACACGGCACAGTTCGTCTCCGACCTGTTGCTGAAGCTTTCGCTTTCGCCCATGCTGATTCCTGTATTGACCTTCCTTTTGGGAGCTTTGATAAGCTTCTCGACAGGCACATCTTGGGGTACCATGGCCATACTTTACCCCCTCATTTTGCCAGCCTCTTGGGCATTGAGCATGGAGCACGGATTGTCGGTGGATCAAGCCATGCCGCTGTTCTACAACGTGGTGGCTTCAGTAATGGCAGGTTCAGTGATGGGCGACCACTGCTCTCCTATATCAGACACCACCATCATGAGTTCGCTGGCGTCAGGATGCAACCATCTGCAACACGTTAAGACACAGATGCCTTACGCATTGACGGTTGGCACCGTGGCATTGTTATTAGGCGTATTCCCAACAGCATTAGGAATGCCGTCATGGGCGGCATTCCTAATGGGTTTTGTTGCATTATATCTGATTATCAGATTCTTCGGCCAGAAGGTTGATTAGAAGTATTATCGGATGATTTTTTCAAAAATCCTTATTCCGGTTTCCAATACCTTGTCGTTAAAGATGTAGTCAGGATTGTGAAGGGGCTCGTGAGCTTCGCCGCATCCGAGACCGAACAGGCAGACGGGACATACGGCGGCGAAGCGTCCGAAGTCCTCCGACCAGCGGAAGGGCTCGTCCAGATACCGACTATCAAGACAGAGCGCTGCAGCCGCAGCCTCCACAGTCCGCACAGCCTCGTCGTCGTTCATGGTGGCGGTGAAAGCCTCATGAATACTGCTGCCGAACTCGAATCCCTGTTTGTCGGCTACCAGAGCGCAGAGTTGCACCACGTCGGCGGTCAGATGCTGCAGTTTCTCGTTGTCGAACGAACGCAGTGTAAGCCATATCTCGGCATGAGCCGGAGCTACGCCGAAAGTCTCCTCACCCAACACAGCATGGGTCATGGTCATCATGGTCAGAGGTGTCTCTTCCCGCAAACTTTCAGCCTTTTTCTGGAAAATGTCGAGCAGGGCCGATAGCACATGCTGAGGGCTGTGACCGCTCTCAGGCTGGGATGCATGAGCCGTCACCCCTTCGAATATGAGTTTCAGGCCAAGCGAGCCGGCTGCAAAACAGCCTTTGCGCAACAATATCTGATTTTCGGGATAGCCCGGAATGTTGTGCAGAGCATAAGCCACATCGGGTTTGATTTGCTCAAACTGAGGGTCGGCCAGAATAGCCTTGGCACCCTGTCCGGTCTCTTCGGCCGGCTGCCAAAGCAGCACCACTTCGCCGTTTTCAGTGCGATTTTCACTCAGCCTTTGGGCCAAGCCCGCTATGATGGCGGCATGTCCGTCGTGACCGCAGCGATGCGAGCAGTGACGGTCGCCTTCGGGTATGTTCAAGGCGTCTATGTCGCCCCTCACCATGATGCGGTTGCCCGGATTCTTACCCCTGAAAACAGCCGCTATGCCGTAACCGCCAATGTTTCTTATATGTACATCAGGGTGAAGCCCGGCTATGAAATCGTTCAAAATCGCATTGGTTTTCACCTCTTTGCCCGACAGTTCCGCATTGTCGTGCAACAACTGCCGAAATTCAATAATACTCTGCATTTTTCAAATAATTAATCGTCTGCAAAAATAAATAATTTAATCACAAAAAATCGTTCAAAGTGTCAAAAATTTATTATCTTTGCAGTCATATAATAGAGTCGTTTTATGAAAAAGAAGTTTTTATTGCCGATATGTCTTTTGCTGCTGGCATTATGCTCATGTAACAATGGCCGCAACCTCAGCCCGACCGAGGACAGCAGCGAGTTCGTGACGATCACCGATGTGGTGCCGGATGCCATACTTGAGATACGTTACTATAGCACATACAATTTCGTCGGCGCCCGCATAGACGGATACCTTCAGCCAGTGGCTTTGATTACAAGGCAGGCCGCCGAGCGTCTGCGTGAGGTCAGCGACGATGTGATCGCCATGGGCTACCGTCTGAAAATCTACGATGCCTATCGTCCGCAAATGGCAGTCGACCATTTCGTCCGCTGGGGTGCCGACCTCAACGACAGCCTGATGAAGCCTTACTTCTATCCCGATCTGGACAAGAGCGTACTATTCGTGCAACAATATATTTGCGACCATAGCGGTCATTCACGCGGTTCCACAATCGACCTGACTCTTTTCGACATGAATACCGAAAAAGAGCTCGACATGGGAGGCACTTTCGACTGGTTCGGACCTGAAAGCCATCCCGATTTCTGTGGAAATCCTGAAACCGGCGAATACACAGGCGACAACAGCGCCAGTCCGGCTGGACGCAACATCACTGCCGAACAGTTCGCAAACCGTATGATTCTGCGCGAGGTCATGATGCGTCACGGATTCTGTCCATTCCCGACAGAATGGTGGCATTTCACGCTTTGTGACGAGCCGTTCCCTGATACTTATTTCACTTTCCCGGTCAAACGACTGTAATTTTTTGATTTTTGAAAATGAGAAAAAATAGACAAGATGATCAGCAGATGGGCATGTCTTCACGTGCAGGACTGCTATTGGTAATAGTTGCAGTCGTAACACTTGAAGCAACATCCATCATACAGTTCTACTTTGCACAGAAAAGCATTAAGGAGGAGGCCTCAATGAAGGCGAAGAGTGAGCTGAAGAGTGCCGAGAGCAGCATCATGGACGTGGTCGACCAGGCTGAGGCCGCTGTGCGCAACAGCATCTGGGTGGCTGAGTGGTGCCTGGAGAACCCAGACAGTCTGATGCGCGTTCCGCAACGCGTGGTGTCGGACAACCCCGTCGTCGTTGGATCAACCCTCGCCTTAGTTCCGAACTACGACAAACGACAGCCATTATGCGCCCCCTACGCCTACCGCGATCTGGAATCCGACAAGATACATACCGTATCGCTGGCTTCAGAAGAATATGACTACCCTTCACACGAATGGTTCGTTCGGCCTTTGGCTTTGGGTAAAGGCTACTGGTCGGAACCCTATTACGACGATGGAGGCGGCAATATGCTGATGACCACTTACTCCATGCCTGTCAGGGACCGCGAGGACAAAATCGCCGCCATTCTAACAGCCGACATATCGCTGGAATGGCTTACTAACCTCATGGACTACATACAGACGTATCCCAACGCCTACAGCATGATTGAAAGCCGCGAAGGAACCATTATGGTTAGCACCGAAGGCGCCAACACCAGCGTCGATCACAAAGAGGTGCTCTCCTTCCAAGCCCCTGTCGAAAGGACAGGCTGGATGTTGACCATAGTCATTCCCGAAAAAGATTTGATGGCAGCCGTGCGTCGTGTTAGGGTGATAGTCAGCCTGTTCCAGTTACTGGGTATTGCCATGATTATTATCATCATCAGAGTGGTATCGCGAAACGAGGTCAAATACAAGCATTTAAACATGCAGAAAGAACGCATCCAAAGCGAGCTGCGCATCGGACACGACATACAGATGGCATTGATTCCAAAGAAATTCCTTTGGCGCGACGAAATTGACACGGTGGCATCCATTGTACCTGCCAAAGAGGTGGGCGGAGATCTTTACGACTTCAGCATACGCGACGACAAACTGGTGTTCTGCATAGGCGACGTGTCTGGCAAGGGAGTTCCGGCCGCTTTGGTGATGGCTGTCACCTTGAGTCTGTTCCGCTCCATATCGTCACATGAGTCAAGTCCTGCAAAAATAGTGACTTTCATCAATGACACCTTGTCGGAAAACAACGATGGGGACATGTTTGTCACATTCTTCTGCGGAGTGTTGGACCTGCAGACCGGACAACTCAGTTACTGCAACGCCGGCCACAACCCTCCCCTGTTGCTTGGCGAAAGCGTAAGTCAGTTGCCGGTGGTTTCCAACATCTCGCTTGGAGTGATGTGTAACGCCAAATACCAGGAGCAGTCTATCCGCCTGAATTACGACGACACTCTCGTACTGTACACCGATGGCATCACCGAGGCCGAAAACTCCAAGTTCGAGCAGTTCGGCGAGGTCCGACTGATGAAGACCATGCAGGACAAACGCGATGCGAAAGGCCATTTGGAAGCCCTACAGAACGCTGTCTCCGATTTCGTCGGCGACGCCTCGCAAAGCGACGACATCACTATGCTTATAATCCATTACCTGAAAAAAAGCTAACGGCATATCGGTTTTTTTTGTATCTTTGTAATTTGAATTTTATGTATCTCAATACATTGATTTTTAAATAAATAGACATTTTAATGGACAACATTATCATCACCATCAACCGCGAAGGCGGTAGCAGAGGCGGCCAGATAGGACGCGAACTTGGTAAGAAATTGGGACTTAAAGTTTATAACAGAGCCCTATTGGACAGTGTAGCCGACAAATATAATATCACCAAGGATGAAATAGAGCGCATCAAAGCCAAAAAAGTGAGCTTCTGGGACGACTTCTGCCAGTTTTACACACAGTTTGGCGCTGTTACAAAAGACTTCATGGCAGATAACACCAAGGTGACATCAAGGCAGTTGTACTATGCCGAGGCTGAAATTATGCGCAACTTGGCATCACAGGAGTCGTGCATCATCATAGGACGTTCGGCATTCAATATTTTCAAGAACAACCCCAACGTCATCAAGATTTTCATCACCGCCGACATGGATGTCCGTGTTAAGAATGTCAGCGAACGCTACGGTTTGGATGAAAAGACCGCCCTCGAACAGATAAAGAGTGTGGACACTGCACGTGAGAATTTTACAAAGACCTTTGCCGAAGTGTCGCGTTACAACCTCCGCAATTACGACTTTACCATCAACGTCAGTGATTACACCATTGAGGAAGCCGCAGCTCTGCTTGAGGGAATTGTCCGCAACAAGATAAAGAAACATTCTCTATAACATCATGAACGTTTTATATCCGTTGAAGTTTAAGCCTGTCTACCTGGAGAAAATCTGGGGCGGACAGAATGTGAAGACCTTGCTGCATAAGGACTTTGGCAAGCTCATGAACTGCGGCGAAATGTGGCTGCTGTCGGGAGTTGAAGGTCAGAACAGCGTGGTGTGCAACGGCAATTTCGAGGGCGACGAACTCAACGATCTGGTGGAGACCTTCATGGGCGACCTTGTAGGCGATAGCGTGTTCGACAAATACGGCGAGACCTTCCCCCTGCTGATAAAAGTCATAGACCCTCTGACATGGCTTTCGGTGCAGGTGCATCCAGACGACGAAATAGCACAGAAGATAGGCCTGGAGAACGGCAAAACCGAGATGTGGTATGTGATGCATGCCGACAAAGACGCTCAGCTGGTGTCGGGTTTCAACCGGGAGGTAACCAAAGCCGAGGTCGAAAAGCTCATTTACGACAAAAAGATAGCTGAAGTCCTCAACTACAAGGATGTGAACGAAGGCGACGTGTTTTTCATTCCGGCCAGACGCATTCACGCCTTGGGACCGGGCTGCATGGTGGCCGAAATTCAGCAGACCAGCGACACCACCTATCGCGTATACGACTGGGACCGCATCGACCAACACGGCATGTACCGCGAACTGCATATACCGCAGTCGTTGTTCACACTGAACTACAAGCACGAGGACAATTATCGCACTGAGTACGAACGCAACAGAAAAGACTCGACTGTCAAGATGGTGGAATGCCCCTATTTCACTACTAATTTCATCAACCTTGAAAAAGGAGTGGCCTTGGCCAAAGACTATAACGAGCTGGATTCATTCGTCATACTGATGAGTGTGAGCGGCAGTTTCAGCCTCAAATATGAGGGCGGCGAAGAGATAGTCGGCCTGGGAGAGTGCATACTGATTCCGAACATCATAAACAAAGTGGAAATCAACGCTTTGGAAGAGTGTAAATTATTAGAAACTTATATTGTTTAATTGTTAAAATTTGATATCATGAAAAAATTATTGGCAACTTTGCTTTTCGGAATGATGTTTTTCGGTCTGTCAGCACAGAACAAATCGGACCTGCCGAACATCACATTGAAGAACCTTGACGGCGAATCTGTCAACATCGCCGAATTGAACAACGACGGCAACCCGTTTGTGATGACCTTCTGGGCCACATGGTGCGGACCTTGCGTTAAGGAACACAACGCCCTGACCGAGGTGTACGATGAATGGGTAGAGGAAACAGGCGTGAAGATTTTCGCAGTTTCTATAGATGACGCCCGCTCTACAGCCAAGATCAAACCTTTCGTAGACGGCAAGGGCTGGCCTTTCGAGATTTTGCTCGACGTGAACAGTGAGCTCAAACGCGCCATGAACGTCAGCAACCCGCCTCACACCTTCCTTTTTGACGGTGACGGCAAGATTGTGTGGCAGCACACCGGCTATCTGGACGGAGGCGAAGAGGATCTGTATCAAGAAATCTTGAAAATCTCCAAATAGGTTATAGATTATTGAAATTATGATGAAAAGAATATTCATATTAGTGACTTTCGTACTTGGAGTCACGACGGTGTACGGCCAGGATTTCTTCAACAAATCGAAGGTGACCGGCAGTTTCCAGATTGACGGAAACTACTATTGGGAAGACGAAGGAATAGGCATCACCGCTGACAAGATCAACGGCGAAAAGTTCGGAGCCTACGGATTCGGCAAGATGCAGTACCAGTTGGGCAACTTCACTGCCGGCATGCGTTTCGAGGCATACCAGAACACTCCTATGTCGGGCTTTGACGCCAGAATCAAAGGCATGGGCGTGGCCAACTACTTTGCGACCTACGACAATGGCACCATTGGCATTACCGTGGGCGACATCTACGACCAGTTCGGCAACGGCCTGATTTTCAGAACATACGAAGAGTGGACCCTCGGTTTTGACAACTCCCTGCGGGGCATACGCGCAGTGTACCGTCCGACTGAAGGCGTCACACTGAAAGGTTTGTACGGAAAGCAGAGATATTACTGGGCATCTTATACCGAAGAAAGAGGCTATGTGCGCGGCATTGACGGAGAATGGGACCTCAACCAGAGCATTTCGGCATGGAATAACGCCAAGCTAAAAGCAACCTTAGGCGCCAGCTTCGTCAGCAAATACGAAAAGGGTGACAATATGGAAATCTATGGCATGACCTACAAGGTTCCCGAAAACGTGGGCGCATACGCAGGCAGAGTCAACCTCGGTTACGGCAGATTCGGCTTCTCGGCTGAATATGCACACAAAATCAACGACCCTTCGTATTTCAACAATTGGATTTACCGTGACGGCGAAGAGTTGCTGGCATCCTTGTCATATTCACAGAAGGGACTCGGCATAGTGCTTCAGGCCAAACGCGTGGACAATATGAGTTTCAAGTCGATGAGAACAGCGTCGCAGAACGACCTCGACATCGGTTTCATCCCGCCTCTCAACTATACCCACACTCACAGCCTGCCGTCTATGTTCTCTTATGCGACACAGCCTAATGGCGAGATGGGTATACAGTTCCAAATCAACTACACCATCCCTAAAAAGACTGCTCTTGGCGGAAAATACGGCACCAAGCTCGCATTCAACTACAGCCAGGTGAACGACATCAAACGCGACTCCATAATGGCAAACGGCGAGCCTACGATAAATCTTATTGGCACCAAAGGTTACACCTCTCCGTTCTTCGCCATAGGAGACAAGATGTTCTATCGCGATTTCAACTTCGAGATCGAGAAGAAGATCAGCAAAGACTGGCACCTCACCCTGATGTACATTAATTTGTATTACGACATGGAGACCATAGAAGGTCATCCGGGAGCTGAGGCAGTTGAAGCTCATTTCGCATTCGGCGAAGTGATTTACAAGGTTAACAAAAAGCACAGCGTTCGTCTGGAACTGCAGCACATGTGGGACAATGTCAGCCAGGATCAGGAAATCGATCCGGTGTATGAAGAATACTATGTCAAACGCGGCAACTGGTTCGCCTTCCTCCTGGAATACACCATTGCCCCTAAGTGGTTCATTTCGGTGGCCGACAAGTACAACTACGGCAACCCTATTGCTGAAAACCGCGACCATTATATCACAGGTTCGTTCGGATACATCAAGGACCAGACCCGTATTGCCATCAGCGGCGGCCGTCAGAGCCAAGGCTTGGTGTGCGTGGGCGGCGTCTGCCGTGAAGTGCCGGCATCGAGCGGAGTTGCATTGACAATTACCACATCTTTTTAGTTAGCAGTTAAAAGTCAATAGTTAAAAGTTGAAAGAGATGAAAAGATTATCATTGATTATAACAGCAGCGGCTGTCATTTTAGCAATGGCGTCATGCGATAAATTGGATGAACCTTATAACTTATCGCCAGTGGTCGAAAAGAGCGACACCATACCGTTGGAGGCTGCCGATACACTGAATTTCGACGGCAAGCTTGTAGTTTTGCTTGAGGACTATACCGGAGTCAAATGCCCCAATTGCCCGGCAGCTGCCGAGATTGCGGCACAGTTGCAGGAACAGTATGGCGAACACCTGCTGGTTTTGGGAGTACACCCTATGTCGGCATTGCAGAACCCTGCTGGCGGATTCCCGGATTTCAGAACCGAAGACGGCGATGATTGGAATGATTATTTCAATATCTCGGCTTATCCGACGGGAACTGTAAACCGCATGGGAGCTATAGGTCCGGCAGAGTGGACAGCAGCAGTGGGTGAACTAATCGGTCAGAATGCTCCGGTCAGACTTATAGTAAAAACAGCCTACGACAACTCGACAAGAGAGGTGCGTGTAAGCGTGCATGCCAGGTTCTTGCAGGATGTAGAAAGCGACGACGTACGTATAATAGTCTGCATGATGGAGGACAATATCATAGGCAAGCAGCTGACACCGGACGGCGTCATTAACGAATACACGCACCGCCATGTGTTCAGAGGCACAGCCGACGGCCTTACATGGGGCAAACTTTTCACAGTCGCCCATGTAGTTACCGCAGGCACCAATGTGGTCAACAATATGAAGTTCACTTTGGATAATGAATACGAAGCCGATGAGTTCTACATCATGGCTATGGTCACCGACAACAACACCAGAGAGGTTTTGATGGCGGCTGAGAATAAGATAAAATAAAAAGGAGGCCTATTGACCTCCTTTAGTAGCGGGGGGCGGATTTGAACCACCGACCTTTGGGTTATGAGCCCAACGAGCTACCGGACTGCTCCACCCCGCATCGTGAATTGGGCTGCAAAAATACAACATTTTTGCTGTCGTGTCAAGTGTTTTTTGAAAAAAATTGAAATATTTATAAAAATATGGATCATAAAGCAGGTTATGTAAACATTATCGGAAAGCCTAACGTGGGCAAATCGACCCTCATGAACGACCTGGTGGGAGAAAAAATCAGCATCATCACGTCTAAGGCTCAGACCACACGTCACCGCATACTCGGAATAGTTAACGGAGACGACTTCCAGATAGTGTTTTCCGACACCCCTGGCATTATCAAGAATCCGGCCTACAAGATGCACGAGATCATGAATCAGTACATCAACGTGGCTTTCATTGACGCCGACCTGATACTTTACGTTGTCGACATCACCGACAAAAAAGTTGATGAAGAGACCATAGAACGCGTCAAGAAAATGGAAGTGCCGGTGTTTGTTTTGCTAAACAAAATAGACCTCTCCAACCAGGAGGATGTGGAGAAAGCCGTGGAGTTCTGGAGAAACACCCTTCCGGCAGCCACTGTCTTCCCCATCTCGGCCATGCATCAGGCCAACATACAGTTTGTGTTTGAAAGCATATTGGAAAAGTTGCCGGTATGTCCGCCATATTTCCCCAAGGACGAACTCACAGACCGTTCGATGCGTTTCTTTGTGACCGAAATCATACGCGAGAAGATACTGCTCAACTATCAGCAGGAGATTCCGTACAGCGTTGAGGTGGCGGTCGACGCCTACGAGGAGAGCCAGAAGCTCATCAACATCAAGGCTACAATTTATGCCTCACGTGAGTCGCAGAAGGCAATACTGATAGGCAAAGGCGGTGCAGCCATCAAGAAGGTGGGCATACAGTCGAGAGCCGACATTGAAGAGTTTACCGGTAAGAAGATTTTCCTGGATTTGAGAGTGAAAGTCGACAAGGACTGGCGTGACAATGAGGAGGAGTTGAGGCATTTCGGGTATGAAGCCTGAATTTAGTTCGGAGTTTGAAGTTATAAGTTGAATTATGAGTAATATAGTTGCAATAGTTGGAAGACCTAACGTCGGAAAATCGACGTTGTTTAACCGTTTGGTGCAGTCGCGCCAGGCCATAGTTGAAGAAAGCAGCGGCGTGACACGCGACCGCCACTACGGCCATAGCGACTGGAACGGCAAATCGTTCACAGTGATAGACACAGGCGGTTATGTGGTCGGATCAGATGACATTTTCGAGGAAGAAATCCGCAAACAGGTGGACCTCGCCATTGACGAAGCCGATGTGATAATTTTCGTGGTTGACGGACAGGCAGGAGTGCATGTGCTCGACGAGGATGTGTCGGTGGTGCTTCGCAGATGCAAGAAAAAAGTGATACTCGGAGTTAACAAGACGGATATCCCGAGCAAGTTCGGCGAGGCGGCTGAGTTCTACGCCCTCGGACTGGGTGAGATTTTCCCGTTCTCGGCCATGACAGGCACAGGAACTGGCGAGTTGCTGGACGAGGTGGTGAAATACCTGCCTAACGACACCACAGAGGACTATTCCAACCTGCCGCGTTTTGCGGTGGTGGGCCGTCCTAACGTGGGCAAATCGTCCATGATCAACGCCTTCCTCGGACAGGAGAGAAACATTGTTACCAACATAGCCGGCACCACACGCGACAGCAACAACACCCGCTTCAACGCCTTCGGCATGGACTTCATGCTGGTGGACACTGCCGGATTGCGCAAGAAAAGCAAGGTTTACGAGAACATCGAGTTCTATTCGGTGATGCGTTCCATACGTGCCATCGAGGAATGCGACGTGGCCATTCTGATTATAGACGCCACCGAAGGGTTCCAGGCTCAGGACATGAACATACTCCGACTGATAGAACGCAACAAGAAAGGTCTGGTCCTGGTGGTCAACAAATGGGATTTGGTCGAAAAAGACAGCAACACCCACCTGGCTTTCGAGAATGCTATCAGGGAAAACACAGCTCCTTTCACCGACTACCCCATCATTTTCACCTCGGCCATCAACCGTCAGCGCACTTTCAAGGTGCTTGAGTCGGCACATCAGGTTTATGAGAACAGAGAACGCAAGGTACCGGTACGCGAACTCAACGACACCATGCTTGAGATTATCAACAACCAGCCTCCGCAAATTGCGTCACGCGGCCGTTACCTCAAGATAAAATACGTCACCCAGCTCAAGAGCCCTACCCCTCAGTTTATCTTCTTCTGCAACCTGCCAAAAGACGTGAAGGACAACTACGTGAGGTTCTTGGAGAACAAAATCAGAAGCAACTGGAACTTCAACGGGGTGCCGATACAGCTGTTCTTTAGAGAGAAATAAAGCCATTAGTCGATAGCCATTAGTTTTATTACTAACGACTAATAGCTAATGGCTAATAGCTAATGGCTAATAGCTAAACCATGGACAACGAAGAGTTAAGAATAGACAAATGGCTTTGGTGCGCGAGGCTTTTCAAGACCCGCACTATGGCGGCCGATGCCTGCAAGGGAGGTAAAGTGAAGGTTGACAGCGTATCGATGAAGCCTTCGCACGACGTCAAGCCAGGTGAGGTTATCAGCGTACAGCTGGGCCAGTTGCACAAGGTTGTGGAAGTGGTGAGCATCCCCAAAAGCCGTGTGTCGCCCAAAGACGTGCCCAACATTTACAAGGACGTCACTCCTGCCGAGGAATACGAACGCATTGAGTTCATGCACGCTTACAAGGTCGAGTACCGTGACCGTGGCGCTGGCCGTCCCACCAAAAAAGACCGTCGAATTCTTGACAAGCTAAAGAGAGAAGAATGATTTCTAACGTACAGAATATAAATATAGCTGAGTACGACTACCCTTTGCCTGACGAGAGGATAGCCAAATATCCTCTGGCAGAGAGAGATGCATCTAAATTATTGGTTTTAAAAGGCGCGTCAATAAAAGAAGACCATTTCCGTAACATAGGGCAGTACCTTCCAGAGAAGTCAGTACTGGTTTTCAACGAGACTAAGGTCGTTCGCGCGCGCCTGCAGTTTGTGAAGGAGTCGGGAGCCGCCATAGAGGTGTTTTGTCTGGAACCGGTAACCGGTGGCGGCGACTACCAGCTGGCGTTTTCAGCCCCCTCACCTGTGGAATGGCATTGTCTGGTGGGCAATTCCCGCCGCTGGAAAGACGGTCCGCTCAGCATGCCTCTGACCGTCAGAGGTCAGGCAGTGACTTTGTACGCCGAACGTCTGGAAAAGAACGACGCCTACTCTTTGATACGTTTTTCATGGGAGCCCTCGGCCATGAGCTTTGCCGAGGTGTTGGAAGCGGCGGGTGAGATACCGTTACCTCCTTACCTGCATCGCGAGGCGGAGCCGAGCGATAGGGAACGCTATCAGACTGTCTTCGCCAAATATGAGGGCTCAGTTGCGGCGCCGACTGCATCTCTGCACCTGACCAAAGAACTCATAGCCCGCCTGAAAGAACAAGGGCATAGCATAGAGGAAGTGACGCTGCACGTCGGCGCCGGCACCTTCCGCCCTGTAGCCTCCGACACCATAGGCGAACATGAGATGCACTCCGAGTCAATCATAGTGAAACGTCAGACAATAGAGCATCTGCACGACAACATTGAGCGCACCATCATCCCTGTTGGCACCACCAGCATGCGCACCATAGAGTCGCTTTACTGGATTGGAGTTATGTTCATAGAGCAGGGTTTTAACGAGCGCACCCTGCATGTGGAACAGTGGTTCCCTTACCGGGACAGAGTCGCTCTGCCGTCAGCCAAGGAAAGCCTGGAAGCCATATTGAAATATCTGGACATGCATCATCTCGACGCCTTGCATGCAACCACAGCCCTGATGATAGCCCCTTCCTGCCCTATCAGAATAACAAAGGCGCTCATCACTAATTTCCATCAGCCGAAGAGCACCTTATTATTATTGGTATCCGCCTTGATCGGCGACAAATGGCACGAAGCCTATGATTTTGCGTTAAAACACGATTTCAGATTTCTCAGTTACGGCGACAGCTGTCTTTTCATTCCTTCAGCCCGCTGACTCTCGTCTGATATCTCACTTAACTCTATTGTAAAGGTAATCTGCGTAATTTCTCAACACTGCCTTCTTCTCCTCTGGGACCCCGATTTTATCGAGATGTTTCAGCGAGTTTTCGTAATACTTAGTCATGATGTCGGTAACAATACGGCGCACGTCGTATTTGGCGAAAATGTCCAAAACCGCCTGCTGTTTCTTGTCGTCACGGCCCTTTGGCATTGTGAAGTAGCCTTCAAGGAGTTTTTTGTCGTCGGCCGAAGCCAGCTCGAGAGCTTTCAGATATAGATAGGTCTTCTTGTTGTCGGCTATGTCTCCACCTGGCATCTTGCCGAACACCTTCACGTCGCCGTAGCAGTCGAACAGGTCGTCCTGCAGCTGGAAAGCTATGCCAAGGTCTATACCGAAATCGTAGACGGCTTTCTTGTCAGCTTCACCGGCTCCTGCCACTATGGCTCCGATTTTAAGCACCGAACCCAGCAAAACTGCGGTTTTCAGCCGTATCATCTCTATGTATTCGTCCAAAGTAACGTCGTCACGGGTCTCGAAGTTGAGGTCATACTGCTGTCCCTCACACACCTCCAAAGCCACCTTGCATAGCTCAGACAGCACCTCCAGCGAATATGCTTTGTCGGTGTTCATGGCATACTGGAAAGCCTTTATGAGCATGGTATCACCCGAAAGCAGTGCAATATTTGAGTTCCATTTGTGGTATACAGTCTCCAATCCGCGGCGCAGTGGGGCCTCATCCATGATATCATCGTGAATCAGGGTGAAATTATGGAATATTTCGGCAGCCACAGCCGGAGTAAGACACTCTTGAATGTCACCGCCCAGCATCTCGCACGACAGCAAGGCCAAAGTCGGACGCATACGTTTGCCCTTCTGGCTCATGGTATAGTCGATGGGGGCGTACAACTCGCTGGGAGTTCCCATAAAATCTTGTTTCTCAATGAATTGAGAAATCATTTCCTGAATTCTTTCAACAGATGTCATATATTCTTTCTATTTAATGTCATGACCAAGGATGGCAGCACCAACATATTGGTTATCAAAGCAATAAACAATGTAAACGGCACCAGGAATCCCACAATCTTTGTACCTCCGAACGATGAGAAGGCAAAAATCAGGAAGCCGCTGATGAGTATGCTGGCAGAATAAATCATGCTGGGCACAGTCTCGGCTATGGCCGCCTTAACTGACTTGCGGATGTCGCCTTCGTTATAGCGCAACTGCAGACGATATCTCGACAGATAATGTATGGTGTTGTCTACGCTGATGCCGAGCGCAACACTGAATATCAGCAGCGTCGACATCTTCAGAGGTATACCGCAGAAGCCCATCATACCTGCTGTGAAAACCAATGGCACCAGATTGGGTATAAGTGAGACAACCACAATCTTGAGTTTTTTGAATGTGACTATCATCAAAATGGCTATAACTACGAAGGCCAATATCAATGAATTCACCAGATTATGCAATAGATAGGTGGTGCCTTTCAGGGTAACCGTGGCCGAGCCTGTCATCACCACGTCGTATTTTTCCTTGGGGAAAATCTGGTCTATGGCAGGCCTCAAGGCTTTGCTTATCTCGTCAATACGGGGAGTTGTGACGTTAGCCATCTGCACCGAGATACGGGTGTTGCGCATATCTTCGTCTATATACTGGCGGAAGAAGCCGGGCATAGAGCCATCCTTCATCTTTGGCAGATATTTCATTAGGAAAGTAAACTCGTTGTTGTTTGGCACCTTGTAGTCCTTTCGGTTGCCGTTGTAGAACGCCTGACGGGCAAACTTTACCACTTCAGCTACGCTCAAAGGCTGGCTAAACTCTTTGTATAGCGCCAGAGTGTCCTGCATCTGCTGAATCTTGTTGATAAAGGTGGCGTTGGCCACTCCCTTGGGCTTACGGGTGTCGATGGAAATCTCGAATGGCAGCACTCCGCCAACATTCTCCTCAAAATACATTATATCCTTGTAGAGCTTGTCACTCTTTGCGATATCGTCGACCACACGTCCAGAGGTAGTCATCATCGAAGCTCCAAACATCATAATTACCAACAGCAGGCTGGACACAATGTAAACCACAGACCTATGCGACAACACGAAGTCTGTCACCTTTTCCACTATTTTATCAATAAACTTATGGTTGAGATGACCGAAACTGCTTTCTGTCGGGGCTTTCTGATAACTGAAGAAGGTCGGCAGCAGTATCATTGTCATCACGTAGGTAAGCATGATGCTTACACTGGCAGTAATACCGAAAGGCACTAATAACTCGTTGCGGGTTATTATGAATGCCGCGAAACTTACCGCAGTTGTGGCGTTGGTAAGCAGATTGGCCGGACCAATACGCTTGATGGTGATTCTGAGAGCCTCCATCTTGTCACCGCATTTTTCATACTCGCTATGGTATTTATTGAGCATGAAGATAGAGTTCTCCACACCTATGATAATCAATAGAGGAGGCAAAACGCCTGTCAGGATAGTGACGTCGAAGCCCAACAGCACCATCAGTCCGAACATAATACCCACCGATATGCCCACCAGAGCCATTACTGAAACCAAGGTACGCCAGGAGCGGAAGAACACATAAAGTATTATGCCCGCCACTATGACAGCCAAAATCGTAAAGAATATAATCTCGAACACCATTTTACGGGTGGTGAGTTCGCGAATGTAAGGCATTCCCGAGACATGCATAGCCACTCCGTTGTCAATGCCATACTGTTCGGAGTAAGCACGTATATTCTCCACTATCTGGCCGCGTAACTTGGTGCTGACATGTTCGTTGTCGAACGACACCAACATCAAAGCCGAGTGTTTTTCAGTATTGAACAACAAGCCGTCGTACAAGGCCAAGCTCATTATCTCCTCATGGATGGCATCCACCTCCTGCTGAGTCTGTGGACGGTGCGGTACTACCTGACTCAGTTCAAACCTTTTGAGACTGTCGTTTTTCTTAAGATTATAGATACGAGCCACCGACAGGCATTCCGTCACACCTTCCATGTTGCGGATCTTTTCGGTAAAATCGTAATAGTTCTGGAAATGGCTGAGTGTGAAAAGTTTATCGTCTGTCATGCCCACAAACACCGTAAGGCCGTCGTGACCGTATTTCTCAATAAAATCATGATAAACAATCATGGTTGAATCGGTGTCGGGTAAGGTGGTGGCTATGCTGTAGGCCATCTTCACCTCTATTGACCTGATAAACATGTAGATGAATACCAAAAGTATCACCGTGAGGTTCAACACACGGTGCTTCAATATATAATCGGCGATTTTATCCCACATTTCTTTATCAAATAAGGTTGCAAATATACAATTTTTATTTTGACAAAGTTTCACCTAAATTAGATTTTTATAAAAAAGAGACGCACGATTGTGCGTCTCTTCCTTTTATCGTTTTTATCATCAACTGAAGAATCTATTCCCAGAGATGTTTTCCGTAAGTACGCTTACACACTAAGTAAGCTATAATGCCATATGCTACAATCTGTATCCACAAGGCGCTGAGCTCGTGCTGCACGTCGTTGAGGGTGGCACCCATCTCGCTGATGCGCACGAAGCCGTTGACTCCGAAGGTCGAAGGGAACAGCCATGAGAAACCTTTCCAGAAAGTCGGGACATTGCTGCCCGGCCATGAAATACCGCTGGCAAACAGCAGAGGTATGGAGACGAACACAAACATTATGATGAACGACTCGCGGTCATGTGCAAAGGCAGATATGATAATGCTGAAGAACGTACATGATAACACGTACGGCAACATGAACGCCAGCAAGGTCTGCCAATGCCAGATGTGCGCCAAATTGAACAGCACAGGCACTATGCATGCCACATAGGTTGCCACCAACACGTAAATGAGGAAGATGGCCGACGCTTTGCCGAACAGCATCTCCACAGGATTCTTTCCTATGATATGCGGCTGGGCCTCGTGACGGCGGTTTTTCTCACGTTCCTCACCTGCCATCATACCCACGCCCAAAATCATGGTCTGCTGTATAATCATCATCAGAACTCCCGGGATGATGAAGGTGGCAAATCCGCTCTGAGTGTTTGTCAACGGCACGTATTCGTATTTTATAGGGTATTGGAAGGTGGAAATCTGTTCCTCTGTGGCACCCGGCAGACGCTGAGCCTTGATCTCATTGTTCATGTCGAGCGACACTTCGGTACATCCGCTAAGCACACCTTTGTAATACATAATACTTCCCATGTCGGCATACAACTCTACCGTTGATTGACGAAACTCCACAATGTTTTTCTCAAAGTCCTTTGGAATGTAGATTATACAATATGCCTGATGTTGGTTTATCAGTTCCTTTGCCTCTTCCATTTCGGCACAATGCCCCACTATCTCAATGTCTCCTGTGGCATCGGCACGACGCAAGAACTCGCGGCTAAGCTGAGTGTTGCAGTTGTCAATGGCCAAAGTAGCCACTTCACGGACATTTTCATTACTGTAGAGATATGCGTAAAGAACAGGGTATAATAAAGGTACGATGACGAAGAACACTACCACACCCTCGTCGAGCAGAGCGCACTTCAACTCGTAGATAAACACTTCTATACTATTTCTTAGCCATTTCATATTCCAAAGTTTAATGAGTATAATGATATTCCAAAAGGAATTTCTTCAAACGTCCCAAAACCATGATAGGCAATCCCAAGAAGGCTATCATTACCGCCCAATTGATCCATGAATAATACATCGGTCTGCCGTTTAAAGCCTGATCGACATATATCAGGTAGTAATTACGCAGAGGGAACAGCCATGACAAGGCCTTGAGCGGTGCCGGGAAAGCTATCTGCGGGAAAGAGAATCCGGAGATAGGGAATGACAACACTCCCCAAAGTGTAGCCAAACTCAAAGCCCAGCGCAACGAAGGCAGCATTCCGCAGAGGAATATGCCAAAGCCAAGTGCAGCGTTTATAAGCATCAGCAAAGCCAACAGCATCGGTCCAATGCCGCTGTGCAGCGGGAACTTCCACCATTCATAGAGTATGCTGAAGCAGAATATGCCCATGATAAACCATATCACGACGTGAGGAAGAAGTTTGCCTATGAGGGCTTTGACTATGTCATTGCCGGCCAGGTCAAGCCATTCCTTGGAAGTTTCCTCCTTGAGTTCAACGTAGATGGCATAAATGGTCACCTGCATAATCAGAAGCATCAGAACGCCCGGGAGCAGAATGTTGCTCAGATAAACCGAATAGTTTATCAAAGGGTTGTTGATGGCATGCATCTCCATCTTGATGGGCTGTAACACTGCCATTGCCTGATCTTCGGTATAGCCTTTGGCATAGAGAGTTTCTCTGCCTATGCCTGCGGCTGCCAATTCCGACATCATCTTCATGTCGCGGTATGCCAGAGATCCTGCAACGAGGTAGGATCCGGTGGTATAGAACGACACTGTGGGTTGCTTGCCCGAAATAGCGTCACGTGTAGTGCCTTTAGGGATATAGTAGAACGAGTATATCTTACCCTGCTGGATGGCTTTACGCGCAGAGGCCACATCGGGAAAGTGCTCGATGATGTTGGTCTGTTGAAACGCGTCAAGGTTGCGTATAACCTCGCGTGTGACGGAAGTGTTGTCTTCGTCCACTACGCCGGCCGGAAGCTCCGTCGGAAGCCCCTCGCCCATCAGCGTAGTGAAGAACAAAAACGCCGCAACGGGAGCGATGACCATACAGAAAGTATATATCGGCCTCGCTGCGAGCCTCTTCACCTCGCGCTTCGAGATTTCATATACCTGACTGATACTGCTCATCGTTTATCTCACACTTTCGTTGATTCTGTACAATACAGTCATACCAGGTCTGAGTCCACGTACAGGAGTGATAGGCTCAGCGCGAACCTCGAAAGTCTTGAGGTCGTATTGGCCAGTCTGCTTAGTAGCTTTCCATGCGGCATAGTCACCACGGTCTTTCATATAAGTCACTGTCATAATGACGCTGGCACCTATAGCTGGAATTTCAGCTGTGAAGTTTGCACCCATTGGCATCTTTTTGAGATGGTCCTCGCGCACGTTGAAGGTTGCCCACATGTCGTCCATCACGGCAATGTTCATGATAGGAGCTCCGGTACCGACCAGCTCGCCTATGTGCGGGAAAATGTCGGTCACCTCGCCGTCGGCATAGGCGAGCAAGATAGTCTCGTGAATGTATGAATCGACCTCTGCGACTGCGCCCTTAGCCTGATCGACCATAGCGGCGGCCATTTCCTTATCCTGTTTCTGAGCACCGGTAACAGCCATGTCGTACTGTGACTTAGCGGCTTTCTCAGTAGCGATGGCGGCATCGTACTGAGCCTTGGTTTCGTCGTACTTCTGCTCGCTCACCACACCTTCTTTGTAAAGGTTGGCCACTCGTTTGAATGACTTTTCCCAAATGTCACGGTTGACGATTGATTTCTGCCAGAGCTCGTAGGCACCGCGAATCTGCTCTTCACGTGCACCGCCCTCGGCTTTGTCGTTCAAAGCCATAGCCTGGGTCTTCACGGCCTCGACCTGAGCCTTCTTTGCCATTACTTCAGGAGCTTCGATGATTGCCAGAGTGTCGCCGGCTTTCACTGTCTGTCCTTCTTTTACACGGAATTCCAAAATACGGCCCGGAACCTTACTTGACACACGGTATTCCGTAGCTTCAGCCTGACCTTGGATGATTTCGTTGTTTCTACCATAAGTTATTGATCCTATGATACATACCACTGCTATAACTGTGGCCAACACTCCCAATGCGATGAAAGTGTTTATTCTTTGTGTTTTTTCTGTTGTCATGATATTGTAAACTTTGTGAAATCTTAAATGAATTTATTCTAAGTTACCAACTGCTTTTTTCAGGTAAATGTTGGCCATGATGACATCGATTTTAGCATCGATATACTCTGAATGTGCTTGCATCCACGATGTCTGAGCCATGTCGAGAGTTGCCGAAGGCACCATACCCTCGTTGAAGCCCAAGGTAGCCATGCGGAGATTCTCCTCTGCATCTGACATCTTGTCGGTAGTCAGCTGCAGACGTGACTCGGCTTCTTTGATCTGTTTCTCATACTGGCTAACCTGAAGCATAATCAGTTCCTTGGTGTCTTCAAACTGAAGCTTCATGACCAAGGCTTCCGATTTGGCCTTGCGGATCTTGTAGTAACCTTCGCCGAAGTGGAAAAGCGGCACCTTGGCCACCACGCCGATGTTGAAGAATCCGTGGAATTCGTTCTCGAATCCGTTAACCAATGAAGGGTTGGTAACAATGTAATTGCCTGTCACAGCCACCATTGGGAGGAAGTCGGCACGTGCGACGTTGACCTTCTTGTCATAAATCTTGGTGGCAACTTCAAGGCTATGCAGTTCCGGACGGTGATTGATTATGTCTTCTTCGGTGTACTCATTGGTATAAACCGGAATAATCACATCGTCCAGGTTCTCGTCTTCAAGCGAGATTTCACTGTCGAGAGGCAGTCCGCAGCTCTGGCAGAGGAGCATCTTCGACAACACCAGACCGTTTTGAACTCTGATCAGGGTGAGCTCGGCGTCGTTGAGCTTCACCTTGATGGCCAGACGGTCGGCAGCGGTTGCCATACCCTCTTCGGCCAGCTTGTCGACATTGTTCGACATGGTCTGAAGCAAGTCCACATAGTTCTGGGTGAGTTTCAGCTTGTTGGCCAACGAGACAATCTGCCAGTAGGCCTTGTCTGTTGTGACGATAATTTCCTGCTGCTCAGTGTCGAGTTGTGACTGTGCCAACTCCTGACCGTAGCGGGCCATTTTGTTATAAGCACGGATTTTACCGCCGGCATACACAGGCTCCTGCACCGAAATCATTCCGGCGTAGATGTTGTGTGTGTCAAGCATAAACTCCTTGGTAATCTGGTGTCCGATAGCGTCTATTGACTCCAGAATGCCAATATGGTGCAGTTGGTTGATGAAGTTCTGCACTCCCTGGCTGCTGATAATGTCACTGATAATCGGATACTGCATCAACTGCTCGATGACGGCGTCGATATGACCGTTAATACCGCCCTGGATAGAGGAACCGATAGTGTTAAGGGTGTTGATTTTGTCGTCACTCAACAGCTGAATGCTCTCGCTGTTGTACATGTAGGTTCCTTGCGCAACAATCTTGGGGAAGTAGTTTGCAACGGCAATTTTCTTGTCGTAATCAGCAATGTTGACTTTTTCTTCGGCTATCTTGAGATTCTTGTTGTTCTCAAGAGCCATGTTACGGCAATCCTGCAATGAAAGCACTTTTGGAGCTGTCGCTTCTTGTGCAGTCATAGGGAGGACTGACAGTAGCATCAGAGTAATTAATGTTAGTTTCTTCATGTTAGTTTAAACGATTGAAACCGCAAAGATACAAATTAATTTGAATACCTTCAACATTTGTCAGTATTTTTTATTATTTTTGCAAAAAAATATTATGAAAATTTACAAGCACATTCCCAACACCATCACATGCTGTAATCTACTAAGCGGATGTGTGTCTATATTTTTCGCAGCCAACGGACATATACTTTGGGCTTCAGCCATGATATTTGCGGCTGCCGTATTCGATTTCCTGGACGGCTTCGCAGCTCGTCTGCTCGACGCAAAATCGCCCATAGGGGCAGAGCTTGACTCCCTTTCGGACGTGGTCTCGTTCGGCGTAGCTCCGTCTTTCATAGTAGCTTGGTTTTTAAGTCACTTGGGACTGGGATGGTGGTCCATGGCAGCCTTCATTCTGGCGGCATTCGCTGCTATACGTCTGGCCAAATTCAATATAGACACCCGTCAAACCTCGTCATTCATAGGATTACCGGTACCTGCAGTCGGATTGTTCATAGCATCTTTGCCTTTCTTGGTTTTCAACATCGGACAGGACAGCATGCTTTACCGTTTTATAATGAACCCTTACTTCCTATTCGCAATGGTTGCTGTGTTCAGCTGGCTGATGATTAGCGAAGTTCCGTTCTTTTCATTTAAAATTCACAACCTGAAATTCAAGGAAAATATACTGCGTTATTTTGTAGTGATTTTTGCGGTAGTTGCGGTGATTATATTGAAGTTAGCGGCTCTGCCATTCGTGTTCCTGTTCTACATTTTGTTGTCGGTGATTTGCTTTAAAGGATAAAATTTTTTTTGCAGTTTCGATTTTTTATATATTTTTGCAGTTGGAAAGATAGAGAAGATGCCGAAAATCTCATCAAAGAGTAGGCAAAACTAACATTTAATTATCATGAGTTTCAAAAAATTTACATTAGTCGCATTGTTAGTGTTTACAAGCACTTTTGCATTCTCACAGTTCAGATTTGAAGTTCGTTTGGGTGATGCTATTCCGATGGGCGATTTCGGTAGCGGAACCATCAGCAAAACAGCAGACTACCCTTATGGTGACCTTACACACTGGTCATTGAACAACGTCAATGGTAAAGACGGTTATGCCGGAATGGGTGTCAACCTCGGATTTGACGCCACATACATGCTCCCAGTCAAAGGACTCGGCGTTATGTTAGGCATTGACCTCTTCTTCAACGGATTGAATTCCGACATGTACACATGTTTGAACGATTATACAACATGGCTTCAGCATGAAATTGGAATCAGAGAGGCTAACATTACAAAACCTTACTATTTCAACATTCCGATTATGATCGGTGCAAACTACACCTACAGCTTCAATGACACATACGGAATTTGGGGAGAAGTCGCTTTGGGTCCGAACTTCCGTCTCGTTTCAAATTCAGAGCTTAAGATTGACTACGAAATCCCGGTCATCGACGATGAGGGCAACCGTTTCATCGAAAGAATCCAGACACAGGAGTTCAAGTCAGCAACAACATTTGCCTTTAAGATTGGAGCAGGTGCTTTGTTCTGGAACCGCATGAGCGTGGGTATCGAATTCGTTTCTCTCGGCAGCAAAGCAGTTGAATGGACTTATATCGACAAGCACGGCGGAATTGAATATTCACGTCACAACTACACAGGCAATAATGCTATGTCGGCATCTGAGTTCTTAATCAGAATCGGTTATCGTTTCCCTAACAGAAACAAGTAATTTAGTTTCACAGATAAAACAATCAGGGGCGCACGGATGTGCGCCCCTGATTTGTTTTTGTATGGTCGGAAGATTATCTCTTCACGACCTTTATCACTGTTCCGTTAGCCTTGATGAAGTAGATGCCCTCGGTGAGTTCGTCTATCTTGACCTGGATGTCACCGCTTGCTGACTCAATGCGGCGAACTGTCTGGCCGAGGCTGTTGTATATCTCGACATCGCTGCTGGCATTGCCAAGCTGGATGTTGATGACATTGTTGGCAGGGTTAGGATAAACCTTCACACCATTGTTCTCCACAACCTCCACTACCTCTGTTATCACTGAAGAAGCAGGGAACACTACGTTGTCGATCCAGGCGCAGTCATAACCGCTGGACATTGAGCTGTCTTTGGTATATTCCCATTTCAGACTATGCACACCCGGTGTGAGAGCGTATGAAGCCTGTGCCCATGACATTTCGCCTGACCAAGCGCCTTTTTCCTGACCGTCGACACAGAAATGCAATTTGTCGTAGCTACTTTCAGATGACACCTTATAATAGAAGCTTACATTGCTCTCTGTACCCACTGTGATTGAGATTGACAATGATGTTGTCTCACTGTCCTGAATGGCCGACGATTTAGCGCAATAGTTGCCTTCATATGGGTTCTCAGTGACAACTGTCCAAGCGTAAATCGGGCTTGAGAAATGCCAGTCGAAAGCGCTGAAGTCGCCAGTCTCGAAGCCGTCCATAGAGGTTCCCACCGGCAGATAGTATGAATTTTCCATCATATAATTGCCGAAATATGCGGCATAAGGAAGCTCATAGAGGCATCCTTCCTGAGCTGAAGAGCTCAACACGAAGTCGAGGTCGGCATTGAACTGGGCGCCAGCTTCAATCTGAGTAAACTGCCACTCAGTTGTAGCGGCTATAATCTCAGGATGTGAATTGTAAACTGCAAACACAGCCGATGGAGCTGCAGCACCGCCTTGGTTCACCAAAGTGAAATGCACTGTGCCGCCGTCGCCAGGTTGGAGGGCAGATCCGGTAGCTGTCTCAAGCACTGCGCTCACGAGTTCAAAATCTGGAGCAAAGATGCGGGCGTTGAAATGGCTTTCCCAGATATCGGTACCATCTGTACAGACCAGGTTGAAACGGGCCATGGTGTTGTTTGGCACATTGTCGCTCACTGTGAAAGCGAAAGCGTCACTGAGAGTAATGCTCTGGTTGCCTGAAACTGCACCCACGCTCACTTCAGGACTGTTGACGGTGATATATTCGCTTTCGCATGACAGGCTTGCTGTAACGTTGCTTGCGTTGACACTGCCCACGTTCTTAATCACGAGGTCGAAGCTGTAATTGCTGTCAAACTCTATCTGGCTGCCGCCGTTGAGTTCATAGCTTTCGTAAACCACATAAGGGGTGTTGCTTGGCACTGCCATCATCTCTATGGTCTGAGGATATGAGTTGACACCTGTCACCTTCAAAACCAAATTGCCCACCACCTGAAGTCCACCTTCAAATACCACTTCCGCCACTCCGTTTTCGTCGGTCACGCCCATAGCCAAAGCGGCGTCTTCTGCCATAATGAGGCAACGATAATTCTTCAGAGGATTGCCGTTAGGATCGCTCACCGACACCTCTATTGACTGAGTACCGAGCACCACTTGTTCAGGGGTGTCAACTGTGGCTGTGAAAGGTTCGTCGAGCCATACGTTGACAGCACCGTCGCCGAGTATGTTCATATCGTAGAAGTTCCAACGCAGGGCGCCTTCTTCCCACTGACCGGGAGCTGTCACCCATGGGGCTGTCATGCATTTGCCGTCAGCATGAGCGCAGCTGAGCAAACCGATGCGGTCGTTCCACTGGGCGTCGGTCATCTCTCTTTCGAGGTGAGCGCCAGGGCCTTCGGTCTGACCTTCGTTAAACCAGCCGTAACGTGAGTTGCCGATAACGGCCACGGCGAAATTCTGAATCTTCACCATCTTCTCAAGGATACAGTCAGAATCGAAAGCTCCGCAGTCGCAGCCCTGAGAATGGAAGAATGTGTAGTTATGGTCCACACCGTTGGCACCTGCGAAATCACTGTTGGTAATTCCATACCAGCCGGCTACGTAACTCGAGTTGGCGTGTCCGTCGTGATGCACGTAGCTTGTACCTTCATTGATTGCCTGTTTCAGGGCGCTAGCGCTCCAAGTACCTTCTTCCTCATAGAGTTTCGTAAAGTCGTAATCTTCAGGATAGCCCAAAGTATTATAGCCGTTGTCCTCATGATAACCTATGAGCAGTTCCAGATAGTCGGAACCGTTTGAGGTCGGGTTATCGTACAGATGCTCGCCGGCCAAAATCACTTTCTGGAACTCGCCAAGCACAGGAGTCTGCTGGTATGTCAGAGTCTTGTGAATCATGTTTTGAAGGTCGGTTGAATTGTTGAACGACATACGGCATACGCCAATCTCAGGCAGCAGGTCGTCCTCGCCTGGCTCACCATAACGGTTGTTGCCGTTATCGTTCCAAGTGCCGTCCAAACCGTTGTAATAAAGGTCGGCTGGGATGTTGTTGCTTTCCTGATCGCCTCCGCCAGATGTCACATAGCAGTAGAACGGACGGTAAGGGATGATGTCGACATCGCCGCCCAAAACAGCCAAAATGATACCGTTGGTCTGGTATTCCTGAATGATGTAGTTACGAATCTTGTCCTGGTTGTCGCCACCTGTCATGCTGCTGTAAATCATGTCGGTGGTGACAATCTGGTTGCGCAGTCCTATGCTGTTGTAGTATTCGCAATACTCGCTGTATGCGTCTACATATTGTGCACCGGTGATGATGAGTATGTCGTAGTTGGTGACTTCTCTGCCTCTGGTCTCATAGGCTTCTGCCATCTCAGGGTTCTGGGCAAGACGTTTCACGCTGTTCTTGATTTCCTGAGTACCCCAGAGCATCTCGCTCTTGTCGGTTCTCGAAGCCTTGGTGTTGACTCTGACATTGACAGTCTTGGCATACATCAGCTGACCTGTAGCCGGGATGTACTGCACTGGAGTGAAAGCTGAGAAGGCAAAGCCGTAACCGTTCTTGTACTGGGTGGTCACAACTCCGTGGTTCTCGGTAGGATAAACACCTCTCGAAGCGTAAACAGCTTCATTTTTGACCAGTTCCCTCGGAGTATTGTCACTCATTGCGCGTGAAGGCTGATACGGGAAAAGCTCAAACTGTCCCTCTATCTCCTGAAAATCGGCAAGCTCAACCTCGATTGATTCGGCCTCTGTGCCTTGTGGCAGCATAAGGCTGATAGCGTAATAAGGTAATGAAGGGTTGCCTGCCAAAGCTGTCTGCATGCAGCCTTCAAATGAAATCTGCTGATAACCGCGAAGCTCAGTGATCTGAGGGTTATCGAAACGATAGGTTTTTTCCACTGTCTGAGCGAAAGTAATCAAGCTCATGAACGACAGTAACGTAAAGAATACTAACTTTTTCATTGTATGATTATTAACGATTAATCTTAAAGAACCTGCAAAGGTAATGGTTTTTTCATATATAAGGTGCAAAATTTTCATAAAAATAACATTCCCAAACTGATTTCTTTGTACTTTTGTAGTATGAAAATGAGATTCCTATCTATAATAACGCTGCTTTTGACGGTGTCGTGCTCGGCGCCCAAAACAGACGATATCGATAAAAAAATCGATAATTTGCTGAGTCAGATGACTTTGACAGAGAAAGTCGGTCAGCTATGTTGTCCGATAGGCTTTAACCTGGATGACGAACAGTATCAGGCTTTGATGGACAGCCTGCCTTGCGGCGGCTTCTGGGCTGTGTTGCGTGCCGACCCTTGGTCGCAAAAGACAGTGGAGACTGGGCCTGACGCAGTGGAATCGGCCTTGCTGTTCAACAAAATGCAGCGTTATGCCATGGAAAACTCCCGCCTGAAAATTCCGATCTACTTTGCCGAGGAGTGTCCTCACGGCCTTATGGCTGTGGACGCCACCGTCTACCCTACCGGTTTGGGTATGGCGGCCACTTGGGATGAGGATTTGCTGTATAAGGTGGGCGATGCCATAGGCGCCGAGGCCGCAGGCCGAGGCGCTCAGTTTGCGTACGGTCCGGTGATAGACCTGGCCCGTGACCCGCGCTGGTCGCGTGTGGAGGAAGGATTAGGCGAGGATCCTTATCTGTCGGGAGTGTTGGGCGGCGCCGTCATGAAAGGGTTGCAGACCGATCTGGCGGCTACGGTGAAACATTTTGCGGCTTACGGAGCCCCCGAAGGCGGGCATAACGGCGCCGCCTCACAAATGGGACGTCATCAGCTGCTAACAGATTATCTGGTCAACTACGAGATGCTGGTGAAAGCCGGCGCCAAAAGCATAATGACATCGTACAACGCCATAGACGGAGTTCCTTGCACCGCCAACAGCTGGCTGCTGCAGGACGTGCTTCGTGACAAATGGGGTTTCAAGGGTGTGGTTTTCTCCGACCTAGGCAGCATCTGGGCGCTCCACAGCACACATCGAACCGCTGAAAACCAGCTGATTGCCACCGCACAAGCCATCAACGCCGGCGTGGACATTGACCTCGGCGCCTCCAACTACGGCAAATACCTTGCTGAAGCCGTCAAATGCGGTCTGGTGACTATGACAACCGTAGACGAGGCCGTGCGCCGCGTCCTGAGGTTTAAATACGAGACCGGGCTGTTCGACCATCCGTACATAGAAATTCCGGATCAGGCCGATGTGGCGACGCGGCGCACATTAGCGTTACAAACCGCCCGCGAATCGGTTGTTTTGTTGAAAAACGACGGCATATTACCTTTGAAGAATGATATCAGATCCATAGCCGTCATCGGACCGAATGCCGACAACATCTACAACCAGCTTGGCGACTACACCGCTCCACAGCGTCCGGGCGAGGTGGTGACAGTGTTTGACGGCATTCGCAGCCACGTAAATCCCTCAACAAAAGTAACTTACGTCAAGGGATGCTCCATTCGCGACAGCCAAGACGCCAACTTCGGCGAGGCTGTGAAAGCGGCCAAGGCCGCCGACGTGACGGTGCTGGTGGTTGGAGGCTCGTCAGCACGCGACTTCAAGACATCATACGAATCCACTGGAGCTGCCGTCGTCAACGACCATATCTCCGACATGGACTGCGGCGAGGGCTACGACCGCGTATCCATCGAGCTATCAGGCTTGCAGGAAGACCTCATCAAAGAGATAGCAAAGCTGCATAAGCCATTGATTATCGTTTATATCGAAGGCCGTCCGTTGCTTAAGAACACTGCCAACGAAGTCGCCAATGCCTTGCTCACCGCCTTCTACCCTGGCGAGCAAGGCGGAAATGCCATCGCTGACGTAATCTTCGGAGACTACAACCCTGCCGGACGTTTGCCGATATCGCAGCCAAGAAATACCGGTCAGATTCCTGTTTATTATTCGCAACCGAAACCGCACGACTATGTAGAATGTGAGAGCACGCCTCTATTCTGCTTCGGTCATGGCCTGAGCTATACTGAATTCGAATATAGCAATCTGATTATCAATAAATTAAGTGATATAATAGAAATCTCCGTCGATGTCAGAAACATTGGCGATTACCACGGCGACGAGGTCGTACAGCTGTATCTTCGCGACGAATACGCTACCATCACACCGGCCGAGAAGCTGCTCAAAGGTTTCAAACGTGTTTTTATCTTAACCAATGAAACTAAACATATTACGTTTACCATCCCAACGAAAAATCTCGAACCCGGAGAGTTCACAATCATGGTTGGAGCCTCGTCAGATGACATCCGTCTGAAAGAAAAAATCACAATTTGAATCCGTTTTGTAAGAAAATAATGTAAATTTGCACCATGGATATGCTCATTTTAGTTCCGAAAACGACCAATCGTCTGCATTATATCTTTGATTTGATACTCAAAGATCTGCTTGGTATTAGTTTCAAATTGACCACAGACAATGAGACTTTCGCCTCTTACGACGGGCCCAAGATGCACTACGGCACCAACCGTTTCTGGGACGAGCCTTTCCAAAAAGCGACCAGCCTGCTCTTCGAGCATGATATCACCGATAAAGACCCCAAAATCATCGACTATCAGAATCTGAAAGCCCTATTCCCGGTCTACAACGACAAGTCCATGCTACCGTTCGATCTTTTTGCGGCCTCGTTTTACCTGGTGACACGTTACGAAGAGTATCTGCCTCACATCAACGACAAGCATAACAGATTCCAGGCCGAGGACTCCATTCTGTTCAAAATGAATATGCTGGAAAAGCCTTTGGTCAATATATGGGCAATAGATTTCGGCAATAAACTGCAAGAGTTCTACCCCAATCTCAAAATCAAAAAGCACAATTACGAGTTCATCCCCACTTACGACGTGGACGCAGCCTGGGCCTATAAAAACAAGGGTATTTTCAGAACCGTGGCCGCCTCTTTGCGCGATTTCTTCAATCTCGACTTCGTTGAATGGAAGAGACGCCGCAGAGTGATTCTGGGGCTTGAGGAAGACCCGTTCGACACCTTCGACCTGCAGATTCAGCTGCAAAAAGAGCTCAACCTGCATCCTTTGTATTTCATACTTTGCGGTGAGTACGACATGAACGACAAGAACATCTCGCTCAGAAACGACCACTTCCAAGACCTCATAAAGCGTCTGGGCGACTACGCCAGAGTAGGCATTCACCCTTCGTATTCGTCTTATTTAAACAAAGAAAAAGTGAGGAACGAGCTGACTCGTCTGTCACAGGTGCTCAACCGCGAAATCACTATGAGCCGTCAGCATTTCCTGCGTCTGAACATGCCTCTCACCTACCAGATTCTCATCGATCTGGACATAACCGACGACTACACCATGGGTTACCCTTCTCAGACGGGTTTCCGAGCCGGCATAGCCGATACCTTCCCCTTCTTCGACCTTGAGCACGACAACGTTACCAGCCTCAACATACACCCATTCGCCGTGATGGACGGCACCTTGCGCGACTACCTCGACCTGAATCCAGAAGAGTCGTACGCCAGGGTCGCCAAACTGATACAGGAAGTGAAAGACGTCAACGGCAAGTTCATACTTCTTTGGCATAACGAGACCCTCAGCGACGAGAAACGATGGAAAGGCTGGCTGGAGCTTTACAGAAAAATCCTCGACTGCGCCCTCGCCAAATGATACGCTATCTGACTCATAACCAAATAGACAAGTCATGTTGGGACGATTGTATTGCAAACAGCCCCAACGGTTTGGTCTATGTATGGTCATGGTATCTGGACGCAGTGCATCCCGGCTGGGAGGCCTTGGTTGAAGACGATTATCAGACGGTTATGCCCCTTTGCGGCAACAAAAAATTCGGAATAAACTACCTTTTCCAGCCTTTTTTTTCCCAAAAATCGGGTGTTTTTTCAAGAAGTGCCCTGTCCGAGGCAAAAATTGAGGAGTTTTTAAACGCCATTCCCTCCAAGTTCAAGTTTGCCCAAATCAGGCTTGTAGAGACCGGCAGCCCGAACTACTCACAGTATATCATTGAGAATCATAGGAATATCGAATTGGATTTGAATCAAGATTATTCCATTCTTCATGATAATTATCATTCCAACACCAAACGCAATCTCGCCAAGGCTGAAAAAGACAAGCTGACAGTGGACGAAAATGCCGAACCTCTTGAAATTATCAAGCTTTTCCGTGAAAACCGCGGACGGGAGATTACAAAATGGGGTGATGTGGAATATTCAAGGCTTATAAATCTTGTCACAGAGGCCAAAAAACGTGAAAAATGCCTGGTTTACGGAGTTAAAAACCCTGATAACCAGCTGGTTGCAGGAGCATTTTTCATGTTGAGCCACGGCAAAACAGTGTTTTTATTTTCAGGTACGGCCGAGTCGAACAAGGATAACCACGGCCTAACCTTCCTTCTGGATTATGTCATCAGAAAGTACGCCTCAACTCCCAACGTTTTGGATTTCGAAGGTTCTGACAACGACGGATTGGCCAGATTCTACAAGGGTTTTGGAGGAAAAGAATATTTTTACAAGGAGCTGAGGTTCAACAAATTGAATATTTTTACTAAATTTGCGCTGACAATCTTAAAACGAAACAAAATTTAACAAACCATGGTAAAAGTAGTGGAATTTAGTGCTAACAAAAGCATTATAAACAATTACATGGCGGAGCTCCGCAATGTCGAAGTGCAGCAGGACAGAATGCGTTTCCGCAAGAATCTGGAACGTCTGGGCGAACTGATGGCCTACGAAATCAGCAAGACCCTCGATTATGAAAATGTAAGCGTCTCCACTCCTCTTGGTGAAAAAGACACTGACATAGTGGTCGAACAGCCTGTCATAGCCACCATTCTGCGTGCCGGACTGCCCATGCACCAGGGCTTCCTCAACGTTTTTGACAAGGCCGACAGCGCATTCATCGCCGCCTACCGCAAATACGACAAAAACGAAGATTACGAGATTCGCATAGAGTACTATTCCGCAGCCAAAATAGACGGTCACGTGCTTATTTTGGTCGACCCAATGATAGCCACAGGCTCGTCCTTTGTGAAATGTCTGGACGGCTTGCTCCACGACGAGATCAAGCCCAAGAAGATACATATGGCCGCAGCCATAGCCAGCATGGAAGGCGTGGAATATATCAAGAAAAAATTATCTAAATATGACATCACTCTCTGGGTATGCGACATAGACGACGAGCTGACGGCCAAGGCTTACATTGTGCCTGGTTTGGGTGATGCCGGCGACTTGGCATACGGACTGAAGGAAGAGTAATTATAAGTTAACTTCATTATGGGAAACAAGGAAAGAGAGGGCTTTGGCTCAAAATTCGGAATCATTGCGGCAGCGGCAGGTTCCGCCATCGGATTGGGTAATATTTACAGGTTTCCATGCGAAGCCGGCGCCAACGGCGGCGGCGCCTTCTTCATTGTTTATCTCGGCATTGTGCTACTCATGGGACTGCCTCTCATGGTGTCGGAGTTTGTCATCGGCCGACGCTCAGGTAAAAACCCGGTAGGCGCATTCAAGAAACTAGCTCCAGAGTCAAAAGGTTGGGGCATAATCGGTTACTTAGGCGTGCTGGCTGCATTTCTCATCCTTTCATTCTATTCCACAGTGGCAGGATGGACCATCGACGCGGTGGGTAAATCTATCATAAACTACTATCACGGCTTGGATAAGGATACCATACAGGGCGATTTCAACAACTTGATGAATGAGTCGTGGCAACCTATCCTCAGCGAAGGCATTTTCATCTTCCTCACCGCCTTTGTCATAGTGAAAGGTGTGACAAAAGGCATCGAGAAATACTCAAAGATCCTCATGCCTATCCTGCTTGGCATTTTGATTGTCCTCTGCATCAAATCGCTGACTCTTCCAGGCGCCGGTAAAGGTATATCGTTCTTCTTGAAACCTGATTTCTCAAAGGTAACGGGCAAAGTGCTCATCAGCGCACTCGGTCAGGCCTTCTTCTCATTGAGTCTGGGCATGGGTATTCTGATAACCTATGGTTCGTATATATCGAAGAAAGACAACCTGACCACCACCGCATTTGCTGTTTGCCTCAGCGACACCCTCATCGCGATTCTGGCGGGCATCGTCATCTTCCCGGCGGCATTCACATTCGGCATCAGACCTGAAGCAGGCAATGAGTTGGCGTTTGTCACCCTGCCCATGCTGTTCAACCAGATGGCCGGAGGATATTTCTTCTGCTTGATATTCTTCCTGCTTTTGACAATCGCAGCCCTCACTTCCTCCATATCATTGCTGGAAGTGCCGGTTTTATATCTCACCGAACAGCTTAAGATAAGTCGCAAAAAAGCCACTATTTACTCGGCAATCGGAGCGTTTGTGCTGTGTGTCATCTCAAGTGAAAGTCTGCATGCAGACACACCGCTGAAGCTTTTCGGCTTAAATGTGTTTGAAGCCCTCGACACATTCTCATCGACATTCCTGCTGACTGTCAGTGGACTGTTGACTGTCATTTTCCTCGGCTGGAAGATGAAGAAAACCGACTTCTACGATGAATACACCAACGGCGGCAAAGTCAACATGGGATTAAGAAAAATCATTTATTTCATAATAAAATTCATTGCACCGGTAGCAATCACAGTTATTTTGATAACACAGTTTATCAAATAAAACCTGAACCAGAAACCCAAATTTATGACCGACAATTTTAAGAGATTTATGACCTTCTCGCGCAGCGAACGCATAGCAATCATCACCATAGTCTCGATGATAGTTATCGCATTGGTTATCAAATATTTACTGATTCAAATACCACCCAAAGACGAATTTTTCAAGCACGATTTGGATTCCATAATCGCAAGGCGGGAGGCTGCCATCGACTCGGTGAGAGTGGCCGATTCCGTAGCAAAAGCTGAGGCCAGGGCTAAACGGAAACTTTCACAACAAGTGAAAAAATCCACTAAAAACTATGGAAAAAACAACACCAAGAAATTTAGTAAAAAGCAAGCAGATTCAGCTAATGTAGAAAATCCAACCATAGTCGAACCCATTATCAACCTCAACACCGCCGACACTGCACTTTTGCAGCAATTATACGGCATAGGGCCCTCGTTTGCAGGCCGTATAGTGGAGTATCGCGAAAAGCTGGGCGGTTTTGTCACAAAGGAACAGCTGTTGGAGGTGTACGGCATGGACTCGGCTCGTTACTATGGGTTTATGAACCGAATCACCGTTGATTCTTCATACAGCCCGAAGCTATTGAGAATCAACTACGACTCATTCAAAGCCTTGTTTCGACACCCCTATCTCAATTACGAGGAAGTTAAGAAAATAGTAAACTACCGTGAACACAAAGGATTGATAACCTCATGGCGGCAACTGTCAAAAGTCGTCGGTGAAGGTATCAATCCCAAGTTACAATATTACGTTGATTATCAGTAATTTATCTAACCTTGTCAATAATCACAAAGAAGTTGTTGACAAACATGTTCACAGCTATTGCCAGCAAAATCACTCCGAAGAATTTTCTAAGTATGAAAATGAAGTTCTGTCCCAACAATTGCTGGATTTTGTCCAGATAACGAATCACTATGTAATCTAGTAAGATGTTGATTAGCAAGCCGATGAGAATGTTGATTATGGCGTAATCGGCACGCAGCGAAAGCAGACCAGTCAAAGCGCCCGGACCGGCTATCAACGGAAACGCCACCGGCACTATACTTGCACCGCTGCTGTTATTCTCATTTTTAATAATTTCTCGGCCGAGAATCATCTCGACTGCCAACACGAACAGCACAAAAGAGCCAGCCACTGCAAACGATGCGGAGTCTATGCCGAAGAGTTTCAACAGTCCGTCGCCAGCGAAGAAAAACGCCAGAAACAAAGCCAAAGCCACAAGGCAGGCAGGACCCGCCTTGATGACTTTATTCTGTTCTTTCATGCTTACGAAGATCGGGATGGAGCCGAAAATATCGATAATGGCTGCCATCACGAAGAATACGCTGAATATTTCTACAAAATTGATGTTCATTTTCTTACATATTCATACAAATATAATGATAATGCGGTCCGAAGCGTTTGAACGCCGCCTGGTCAAGTTCTTCCTGATATTTCGGGTGAGCCACCGAAATGATGAGTCGGGCGCGTTCCTGCAAAGAGCGTCCGTAAAGGTTAACAGCGCCGTATTCCGTTATAAACCAATGGATATGGTTACGTGTAGTGACAGCGCCCGAGCCTAAATCCAAAGCCGGCACAATCTTGTTGATGCCTTTTCTGGTAGTAGAAGGCATGGCTATGATGGCCTTGCCGCCTTGTGAACGCGATGAGCCGTAGACATAATCAATCTGACCGCCCACACCGGAGTAAATGCGCTCTCCAAGCGAGTCGGCGCAAACCTGACCTGAAAGGTCAATCTGAATTGCCGAGTTGATGGAGGTCATCTTGGGCTGCTGGGCGATGATGAACGGGTCGTTGGTGTATTCAACGTCCTTCAACAGCACCTCGTGGTTACCGTCTATGAAATCGTATATCTTCTTCGAACCCATCACAAAAGTGGAGACAATCTTACCTTTGTCGAGTTTCTTGTTGTTGCCGGTGATAATGCCTTTTTTAACCAATGGCAGTATGCCGTCGGAGAACATTTCGGTATGAATGCCTATGTCTTTATGGTTGTGGAGGCATGACAAGATAGCGTTCGGTATGCTGCCTATACCCATCTGAAGACAGGCGCCGTCTTCGATGAGCTCGGCGCAGTAACGACCTATTGTCTTCTCCACCTCGTTAGGCTCCGGCATGTCGACAGTCAGCAATGGGGTGTCGTCCTCAACAAAAACATTGATACGGCTTATGTGGACCAATGCGTCGCCAAAGGTGCGCGGCACATACTTGTTGACCACCGCTATGACAAACTCAGCGCTCTCCATGGCTGCCAAGGTCGCATCTACCGATGAGCCCAATGACACATAACCGAACTTGTCGGGTGGGCACACCTGTATCATTGCCACATTGCACTTGATGTATTTCTCGCGATAGAGCTTTGAGGTTTCGCCCAGAAACACCGGGATGTAGTCGGCCAAACCTTTCTGCACGCTTTCGCGCACGTTGGCACCCACAAAAAACGCATTGTGCTGGAATACTCCTTCAAACTCCGGATTGACGTATGGGGCAGCGCCTTCAGTGTGAAGGTGATGGATGTAGACGTTTTTCAACTCTCCTGCCCTGCCACGGTCACAGAGTGCTTTAACCAGACATTGAGGCACACTGGAAACTGAGCTGATGTGTACATGATCTCCCGACTTGATGACTTTGACAGCTTCTGCCGCAGTCACTGCTTGATACTGTTTTCTCATGGCGCTGTTATTTTATGACAATTCTTTCAATAAATTTCTGATTGTCAGCTGTAACTGCGACAAAATAAACACCTTCAGGCAATGTGCTTATGTTAATGTCGGTGTCTGTTGTTGACAAAACCAAACGTCCTGTTATATCAGATATTTGAATCAGAGGCGAAGTGCACATGGTCTCCACATGTATGTAATCATGTGCGGGATTCGGATAAACCGCCACGCCGGCACTCTGTTCGCCAATGCCATCTGCTACATATTTGATGAATACTTTGACATAGAAATCTACATATTGGCCGTCCGACGTGGCACGAACAACCAGAATTGCCGAACTCTCTTCTCTCGAAAGACGAGTCATATCCAGCATTTTGCCGTTCATTTGAGCCTCAAGCTCATCTGTATTTGAATTTGAAATGATACTGTATTCAATCAATTCGTCGTCATCATCAGGGTCAGTTGCAACGCCGTTCAGATTAACTCGAATCATTTGTGGGAATTCTTCAAATATCACGTCATCGACTGGATTTACAACGTAAGGCGGCAAATCTGGCGGTGTTGGAGGTGTTGGAGGAGTAGGGCCTTCACCGTTGAAGTCATCGATGCAGAAGTATGCCGGAGTAAGCATACCGTATGAGTCGCCTTTTGTTGAAGAAAGGCTGAACGAGATGGTGTGCACAGCTCCCAGAGAGCTGAGGTCGAACCATTCCCAAGTGTCAACCACATAGTCCTCTTCGTTATTGTCAAAACGATAGTCGGCAAGGTAGAAATCGAGTGTTCCTATGGTCTGGCCGCTGGCGTTTTTACCTGTGGCGGTAAGTTTGAACCAATCCGGATCGTTTCCGCTGGTACCGCCGAAAGGCGTTGATGTGGCGTCTCCATTGACTATGCTCTGATAAGCCCAAAGGTTGTTGGTGACATAGCAACCTGTAACGGTCTGCGTTGTTCCGTCCGCAGTATAGACATCGGTTTGTGAGCCGAAGGTGTATGCCACTCCATACTGTGCCGACCCGTTATAACCGCCGGCAGTAATTGCAGTGTATTGGGCATCGAGGCCGCTCTGTGTCAAATCGGTGCGATTCGAAGCTGTAAAGCCACCCCAATAATATGAAGAGTAATAGTTGGTGAATTCCCAACCGCCGCTATACATCTCATTGTAGCCTTCCTCACCTTGCCAATAGCCGCCGGCCCCCAGTGTCACATCGTCAAAGGTTGCTGTGCCGACAGTTACTGTCACATCGTTGCCTGAAACGCTTACGTTCATGTCGACATATTTGCCATTGCTTGTGGCACGAATCACCAAAGTTTTGTTGGTGAATGCATTGGAAGTGGTTCTAGTCACCCAAAGCACATCGTCATAATATATTGTGGCGGTGATTTCCGAAGGGCATGTCTGCACAGTGATTTCAATAAACTGGTTGTTATTGTCAGGGTCATCGAAAGTGTTGCTGAGATCAAAATTCAGTGTCTGCGGATAGTCTGTAAAGCTAATTGGAGCCAGCTGGTTGGCCACAACAGGCGGCAGGTCTTCCGCAAGGCATTCCACTGTGAACGAGGTCTGAACAGACTGTCCATCGCTCTCCGCATTCAAAGTGATTGTGGCTGTTCCGCCGGTTGCCACCAGACGGGTGACTGTCAAGTTGCGGTTGTTCAAACTGGTTGAAACCAGCGAAGGGTTGGTGTTCGATACCACCGTGATAACGATGTTTTCGTTAGGGTCGTCAGGGTCGTTGAATGTGTTGTTCAAGTTGATGGTCTGGCTGGCCGGATATGTCTCGAAAGTGATGTTGCTGACTGGGTTAGCCACTACAGGCGGCAGATCTGTACCGCTTGCAAGTTCGTCGGCTCCGGCACATGGTGCTGTAGCTGAACGGTTTTGGTCGTCGATATCCTTTGTGACGTATGAAAGCGGATTTGCGACTGTCAGGCCTGTGGCGCTTGTAATATGCAAATCGTTGGTTCCTACAAAGTTTGGGGTGCAAACTGCCGAATGCGAGTCGAACCCTGTTCCGCTAGTCCAGTCACTCAAAGTGGAGTAGTCTGTCGAACCGAGTCTGCCGAAGTTGCTTCCGCTGAATGACACGCGGTTGTAGTCACAGAAACGGTTTTCAGCATCGACGCCGAAACGGAAAACGTAGCCGCTGCATTCATTGACTATCAAATTGTTGTAAATATGCAGATTCTGCCAGTTTTTCTCCACGAAAATGCTGCCGCAATTGCTTGAACCGCTGCACTTTACAGTGTTGTTGACGAAATAAACATATTCACTGTTGCTGTCGTCCAGATCCACGCAGTAGCTGCCATTGACGTTGCAAACGAAATTGATGATGTTGTTTCTGATGATGACGGGCTCTGTCGCTGTTCCCATGGCCGGACGTGTCTCAAAGACCGTGGCATAGTTGGAGTTTCTTGTCACGTTCATCACATTGTTCTCAATGATGCTGTTGTAGCGTATGCGGAGCAAATCCATAGCATGATAATTGGTCAAAACATCATGTGTGTGGTTGGTGACGGTGTTGCCGCGCACTATCGCATTGTCGGTGAACGAGATGTACACACTTTTGAACGACTGGTTAAGGAAAGTGCAGTTCTCCACCAGCACACCGTCGTTAAGAGTGTATATGTTTTTACCCTGATAATAAAGGGCTATGTAGCCGTTTTCGAAATGGCAGTCAACAAACTCATTGTCATGGCATATCCACTCGCCACTTGTGTAATAAACGAGGTTTTTGTCGCCATCGAGGTTGGTGGTTGACACAGCTCCGACAAAACGCATGTTGTAGAACCGGTTGTAGTCGGTCTGACCGTCAGTCACCAGCAATCGGGCTTTGTTGGCCGATGTGGTGGTCACCGTCATGTTTTCGAAGGTGATGTAATCGGTGCCGTTGAGCTTGATGGTGCTGTTGTCGGTGTAACCGGCATTGCTGGTAATCACAACCTGCTGGTTGTCGGCTCCCATACCTCTGAAGATAACACGGTTGGTAGCGCTGGCTCCAGCGATTTCATTGATGGTGACATACTCCTCGTAGGTTCCCGGGGCCACTTGGAAAATAACCTGACCCGACACTCCAGCAGACAATGCAGATGCAGCCGCGCTCAATGAGCTGTAGTCAGGGTTTTGGGAAGAGTTACTACTAATGGTGTAAGTGCCGGACAATTGGGCATTTACGATTGTCGCAAATAAAAGCGACAGTGTTAAAAGAAAACACTTTTTCATGATAATTTAATTTTAATCCCGAAATAAATTTACTATGTTGCCTGGCAAGGTCTTCTGACTCACCCGAGTCTGCCGCCTTCCCATCTTTCGACAGTGGCTTTATTGACAGACCTTTATGTCGGGCTCACAGCAGCGGGTACTGTTGCCGATTTGCACGGCATTCCCTTTTCCAAAGCGGCTGCAAAAGTACAAAAATTTTATCAATATGCGTGCATTCCCCCAAGAAGATTTACGCCAAAATATGTCATCAATACTGACAAGAATGCCAAAATGTTGAAAATGTGGAAATTAAGAGGTTTCTGCAAGCCGGGAGCCATATCTTTGAACAAGGCTGTGGCGTAAATCATCAGAGTTATCAGCGACCAGGTTTCCTTAGGGTCCCAAGCCCAATAGTTGCCCCAGGAGATATTTGCCCAAATGGAACCTATCATAATGCCAAAAGCTAGACACATTACTGCAGGGAACAGCAAATTGCGCGAAACCGTGGCCATACGCTCTATTTCAAGTTGAGAGTTTTTGTTGAAGATCCTTACAACAACTGCTGCCAGGCCGTTTATCAGCATGAAGGCCAACAGCGCATACGACACCATAATGATAGCCACATGCAACCCGAGCAAAGGTGACGAAAGCACAGGCATCAGAGGAGTGATTTTCGGGTTTGCTGAGCTCATCACTGAGACCAACATCATCAAGCCGCTGACTATCATGCCGGTAGCGACAGTGCTAACTCTGCCGTTTTTCTTCAAGGCCATCAAGCCTGCTATCAGCAGCGACACCCAGGCCATGAAATGCTGAGTCTCAGCGCTTCTGGCCAACGGGATATGACCGGCCACTATCCAGCGCAAAACTATTAGGAAAGTCAAGAAAGCAAAAATAATCCAACTGATTGACAATGAGATATTTGCAATTGTCTCGGGTATTTGTTTCCCTATGGCTGTGTAAACACAATACAATACAAAAAACACCAATCCGAACAACAGTGAGAAATACGCCACGTAATTGTATTTCGACCAGACATTATAGATTTTTTCGGTTTTGAAGCGGAAATCGGACGGCAGAGAGCTGGTTCCGTCGACTGCTACTCCGTTTTTCCTTTGGTATTCCTTAATTTTCTGAAGAGTCTCCGAAAGCGTGGCATAGTCTTTTTTCACTACAAGTTCGTTGAGATAACCTGTTGATTTTCTGATGAAGACCCATTCTTCTTCGTTTAGGTTTTCAGGCAGGTTATCGGTAGCACTGAACCATTTCACAGTGCCGTCTGGCATCTGACAAGGGAAAATTTTGGTCATAGCTCCGGTCTGAAACGATTCGACCAGATGTTTTATCTCGTCTCGCTTGCTCACCTGGCGTTCAGTGCCTTTCCAGTAAGTGGGATAGAACATCCAGCCTGCCAAAACCTGCTCGGAAGTGTATCCACGGTAGGTCGGCTTTCCATAGAGCTTACAGGTGAAATCCTTGGCAAAAGTCTGCATGGGGGCTATTCTGCCACTGTTGTAGATGTAAATATCGCCCAACTCAGCGGCTACATCTTGGGGCAAAGTCCTGAGTTCACCGGCATGGGCAACAGAAGTCATAAGCATCATGACTGACAAGACAAGGAAGCTTTTTATGGATTTTGAGCCCGGTTTGACTGTAAGTTGTCGTACGAAAATCCACAGCATTGAGACTGTCAGCAAAATGTAGCCTATATAAGTGACAACTATACCCCACGGGTCATGCTGAACGGTGAGGGTACAGCCTTCCAAATCTTCGTCGAAATCTTCGTTAAAAAAGCGGAAACTGTTATATTTCAAGATGTTATTCATCGAAATTTTGCCTTCTTTGAGAATATTGCCGTTATCGGAAAGTTCCACATACGACACGTAATCGGCGTGTGACATGGTCCCGGGATAATAGACAACATCAAATTTTTTCAGGTTTACATAAAATGGCATTTGGACTTGGTTGTCATCGACCATAAAAGTATTTACAGGTTCATTTACAGCAAGATGCACATTGCCGTTTTGGCTGGTTGTAAAGGTCAGCAAGCCTCCCAGAAGTATCAGCAGTATTGAGACATGAATACCCAAAACCGACAACCTTCCCCACATTTTTGTTTTGAAAATGTCATGGACAATAGAGGCTGCAAACACGAAAAGCAGAGTCACAAACCACCATTTGTCGTAAAACGGTGTCTTTACCAATGTACTGACAATCAATACTATAATGGTAACTATCCATATGGTCAATGATAATTTGTTGTTTTTCATAGGACTGTCGTTTTAGATGTTTTGAAAATGTAGAGACGCGCCTTAGCACGTCTCTACGGATTTGCAAAAATAATGTTTTTATTTAAATCGCTTCGATAAATTTCACTACGGCGTCTCTGTCGGCTTTGGACAACTGGCGGAATTTCTCCACTGTACGGCGTGCGTCACTTTGTGGATTGCCATGCCACATGATGGCCTCGATGACCGTTTGTGCGCGGCAGTCATGCATACGGTCGCTCGAGCCGGTGCATATAGCCGAGAGTCCGCGACCCCAAAGAGGCGTTGTGCGGCACCATCCTGTGCGTATGTCGTTCTCCATGTGAAGCTTATGCTGGATGTAATCGCTGTAAGGCCAAATCTTCTGGTGAGGATAGCGAGGCAAGCGTGCGTCGGCGGTCTCGAAGAAGCCGGCCGGGTCGGTGAACAGGTCGTCACCGGTCTCCCATGACGGGCGATGGCAGTAAGCGCAGCCCATATCGGAGAACAGCTCGCGACCACGTTGAACCTCAGGATCGTCGAGGTTACGGGCTGCAGGAACGGCCAAGCCACGGTGCCACACCATAAAGTTGACATAATCCTCGTCTTTCATCTCAGGGACCTTCATTTCATCAGGAATCTGGTCGTTCATCATGAGGTAGTTGTAAATGTCGTTCTCCACATTTCCAGTCAGGTTGTACTGCGGGAAATAATTGTAGAATTCAGCTTGAACGTCAGGATCTTGCGAGGCTTTCAAAGCATAAGCAGCTGTCATGTAATGACCCATCTTAGTCCGGTGAGTCACGTTGGTGATGTTCCAGATGGCATTGGCACCGGGAGCGTCCTGCAGCGGACCGCGGGTAAGGGCGTAGGTGTAGCGTTTCGGATGGTTGGTATTGCCATACAAACCTGTAGGTGCCCAGTCGTTGCCGGCCCACATACCCGGATTGATACCGTTTTTCATGTAGCCGTCATTGTATTCTTTCTGATACTGAGCTTTCAATGAATCATCCGGTATGGCGTCGATCAAGCCCGTGCCGTAGATACCGATGGTCGACTCCAAACGGCACACAAATTCGCTGTAAGGAATAGGATTTCCACCCACTTCCAAAGGCACATAAAAAGCGTCTTCTGGAATGTAGACTTCAGGATACGTGAGGCTATAAGTCTCTCCGTCTTCAAACCTGTTACCCCATTCATCGGTGTAGCTGAGCCAATTGATCTGAATCTTATTCTCGTCGAGAGGTGCTTTGAATGGCGCGACGGCCTTGGTCTGCGGCATACCGGTGTACGAGCTCAGATAAGTGTCGTTACGGTCGGTGAACACCAGCAGATAGCCATTGCCCCAGTCGTCGGCGCGATAGCGGTTCATGCGCATTCCGTGACCGTAACCAGGGTGGCAGGCTATACACGAACTGCGGATGTAAAGAGGTCCCAAGCCATTGAACGGCTCGTTGTTTTGGGTGTAAGTACGCTCGAAGAAATATTCGCCGTACTTGAACTGTGCTGTCATTCCAGCCTGCACGGTGGCAGGAGTCGGATCCTCATAAGCCGTTTGGGTGGTGTTGAACGTGGTGCCCAACTCGCCTCCGGCGTAAGTTCCCTCAACGACAGCCGGAGCAGGTGGCGTTGGATTATTCTTGTTTTCCTTCTTACAGGAAGCCAATCCGAAAACCAACAGGCCAGCTGCTGCAATTGTTGTTAAATGATTGAGTTTAAACATATATAATTATTAGTTTAGTTTATAAGTCCTTTATGGCGTCTTTGGCTTCAGCCAGCACATCCGACAGCTCCTGACATGCTTCCATAGCCTCGCCTGCGGTAGGATCGGTGTAGTGGTTTACAAACGGAGCCGCCATGCCGTTAATTTTGGCAAGGGCGTTGTTGATAGCGTCGATGATTCTGCTGTCCAACTGAGAATTGGCACTCTTGACGAAGGCGTGCAATGATTTTGACTCGTCGCGTTCACCCTCGTTGCCTCCCATGTAGGCGTTTTTAATAGATGTGATGTTGTCGTAGAAATCTATGATGGATTTTTGGCTGTAAGGCGATTCGACGTATGTAGGGTCTTCGCCTGTGTGAGGCTTGCCGATTTTTGATGTACCGACCTCGTCGGAGATGTCGATGCTGCCATCGAGTATGGCCTGAAGGGCGTTGGTAAGTGTCGGATAGGTGCTGCCTGCCTTGCCGGCGTTCTGAATATTCTCGCCATAGCTGTAGTCTCCTCCGTTGACGGTGGTGTTGAACTCGAGTTCTTCCATCAACTCGCAGTGCGATGCAGGAGCGTTGTCGCCCAGCCAGCTCACTTCAAGTTGGAAGCAACGGTTGCGGAGGTCACCCGCAACTGCCACAGCGTAAATCATATAATCCTCAGTGAGTTCTGCTACAGGACGTGGAGCTCCGTTGCGGAAAAGAACGTATTCTATGCCGTGGAAGCCGAGCAGAGCGTTACCCAGCTGTTCGCCAGCCACCACATCACCGTCTTCGGAATCCAAAGCCGCAATCATGCTAGGGCTTGACATGAGGTTGTTGAAAGCATCCTCATCGAGCGGCCATGAGTCGATATGCGGGTCAATGCCGAAGTCAGAAGCGGCACCGAACAAAAATGCCTCGCTCATTTCCCACCATTTGCGGGCCTCGAGGAAGGTAACACAAGTCTTATCGACGTTGGCTTGAGTCATGTTGGTTTTCAATGTCTTCAAATCATTGACAAGCTGTTCGGTGTTAGCTGCCAATTTTGTGTAGGTGGGGCTTACAGTGTGATTCACAAACTGATTAATGATGGCGAGCTTTGTGGCATCATCACCTGAAGGATTTGAATTCTCTTTGTCTTTCTTGCAGGCGCTAAAGCTCACTGCAAAAACCAATGATGCTGTAACAAGCATCGCTGTTCTGAATAAATGTTTCATTTTATGATATTTTAATAAATTGATTTTTCCTCAAATAACTGTTAGCGGACAAAGAACCCGCTGTAAGCGACGCCAAGCGAAAACATAGGTTCGTTGTTGTATTGGCTCTTCAGGAAACGTTCGGCAAATTCAGCCTTGATAACGACCTGCTTTATCGGGTAGTAGTTGAGTCCGGCCGTCACAACATGACGCTCAGTCCACTGATAGTCGGTGAGTGCGCCCTCGTATGGGATATAGCTGTCGTAGTAGTCATAGCGGCCGAAAACGTAAAGTTTGCTGTCACCAGTACGTTTCATGCAATGGAAAATGTCGTATGCCAACTCACCGCCGGCTGCCACCGCCTCCTCTCCCACCAGCGAGCGCGGATAAGGTGAGAAACTCTGGTGGTTGTTGTTTTTATTGAAAGCGGAAATGGTCGCTGCCTCGTTGAGATGTCCGAAGTCAAAATTGCCGCGAGCCACAAAGCCGTTGCTCTTATAATCGAACTCGGCTGTCGCTATGATGACAGTGCCTTTTACATCTTTATATTTATCGGCCTCGTTGGTTACTATGTCGTTATTGAAAGTGTTGCCGATATAACCGCTCACACCCAGATGTAGATTCTTGATGGAATAGTTGTCTATGCGGGCTGCTACTGCCAAACGGTTGGCCACGCGGAACTCGTAAGCCGAAGCCGAGCCGTTCTTCACCCAGTTGGCATTGTTAAACATATTGGAATTCAAGGCTGGAACAAGCACCGCTTCGTAGCGCCACTTCCCTACCACTCCCCAGAGACTGACACCTGTCTCATGCCAAGTACATGGCAAAATGGTGAATTCACCTTCGGGACGATAACAGGTGAAAAACTGGGTTGGAAGGTGGGCGTTGTTAGTCTGACCGACCGGCACTATAATGTGTCCCATGCGGATGTTGAACCCTTTGCCAAATGATTTCTGAATCCAGAACTGCTCGAGAGCCACCTCGCCTCCACGTTCTATTTCATGCTCGAATTCACCGGTTTCCTCGGCCTCAATTTCAATGGCCACCTCGTTGCCGCCATGCTCAAACTCTATCTCGCTGCCCATGGTCCAGCCGTGACCGAAGTCATAGCCTATATTGATTACCACGTGCGGAAGGTCAATCCGGCCATGACCTGGAGAATCCTTGTAACGGTCCGGATAGGAGTAACGGAACATGTTGTCGCTGTAAAAATTGCGGGTATAGACAGCCTCGCCATAGCCTCCGATAGTCAGTCTTGATTTTTTAACTTTTTGGTTTTCAGTCGGGATTGTGTCGCTTTCAGCAGCTCTTAAATCTTGCGTCAAGTTTAAGGAAAGTATAACTGTGATAGCTAAAAATGATAATAAAAACCTTTTCATTTCCTAAATAATAACCTTATAATTCATGATGCGAAATTACTCCACATCACGAAGCGTAGAGGTAATCATTTTTAGGTATTATATGTTGGTAAAGTCATCATAATTGGTGATGAGATATAAAAAATTATTTGTATCTACTCCAGAAATATATTTGAGCGACCTTCATGATGAAAATGTAATTCACTCGAAAGAAGGAAATGTTTTCGTTGTGGATTGCGATATCAGGATAAACACGCCAGAGTTGAGATGTGGAGGAAAAAGATAAAAATTTAATCTTATTTCCGCTTCTCAACAAAGATTGCTTGTTGGTCGAGACTAAATGTGAACATGCAATTATAAGCTGTACTGAGCACACTGAAACTATTCATGCCTGCAGGACGATATAGAAGAAAATTGCAAATGTCGGTCGGCGTGATGAAAGGATTGTCTTTCAGATGTGAATGCACTGTCATTCTTACTTCCTCGCCACCTTCTTTTGTCGGAATAGATATCAATGAATTATGATATTTGCGGAAAGCAATCGGCTCCAGATTATCGTCGAAATCAATAGAATAATCATTACCGAAAGGTATCAGATCATGCTTAACAGTTCCTTGAAGAAAATACATCCTTATGAGGTGGTCATTAATTTCAATAATATCAAGATTTGGAGAACCAAATGACTTTGATGCAAACTGCATCTTATCGCCATATTTGCCGATGGCTTTATTAATCAGAGTATTATTTCTAATCCACAAAATCCTCTCCTCCTCTGAAATCGGACGGATAGAGTCGATGACATACGCTTCATTGCCAAGTGTGCTGGTTCGGTATTCAAGCACACAGTTTTCGTTGTTTCTATCAAAGAAAACAACGGCCCAAGTGTTGGCGTCAAGCTGATAAGTGACACTGCCGCCCACATTCGCCAAATCACATTTTTCAAACATGAGGTCGGTGGCAATCCAGTTGGCTCGCTCCGAGTAATAAAGTTGAAAACCTTCAGCGACAATGCTATCGTTAATTGCCTGCATTTGGGCAGTCGATGGCATCTTTTTCAAAGTCGAGCATGATGCAAGACCAAATGCCACACAACAAAGTGTAAGTAACAGTTTTACGTTTTTCATAGCAATTGTTTTTTCGGTGCAAATATAACAAAAATCATTATATTTGCACCGAAAAAAGCATCTTTATGTCAAAGATTGACAATTCTCAACCAACCCGCAAAATTCGCAAAGTGTCGTTGCCTAAAGACGGCGAACGACTGCTCGAGGTCTTCGCGGCAGCGAAAGGCATCATGGCGGCGGATGGGAACGCGAACCAGTGGACTGACGGCTATCCGTCGCTGGAGATTGTACAGGCTGACATAGAGAAAGACGGCGGCTTCGTGGTCGAAGACGATGGAAAGATTGTGGCGTATTTCGCCTTTCTGCCATCGCCGGAACCCACCTACGACAAGATTTACGACGGCAAATGGCTCAACGACACAAAGCCTTACCACGTGATACACCGCATTGCGAGTTTTCCCGAGGCGCATGGCATCTTCCAGAGTATCATGGAGTTTTGCTTCGCCAAAGAACACAACATCCGCATCGATACGCATCGCGACAACAAAATAATGCAGCATAATATCGAGAAACACGGTTTCAAATACTGCGGAATCATACATCTTGCCAACGGCGACGAACGTTTAGCTTATCAAAAAATGACTGAAAAGAAAAAGATTTCTCTCACCGCCCAAATCGGCATCGCCTTAGTGCTGGCAGTGATAGCCGGCGTGCTGCTGCGCAACCAAGCCCACTTTGTCAACGAATATATCAAACCTTGGGGCACTATCTTTCTTAATTTATTGAAATTCATCGTGGTGCCTCTGGTACTCTTCTCCATCATGGCAGGCATACTTTCGATGAACGATGTCTCGAAAGTGGGCAAACTGGGACTCCGCACCTTGATGTATTTTATAATAACGACACTCTTTGCCGTGACACTCGGCTTGGTCGTGCCCAGTCTGGCGAAAGGCTTTCTACCAACCATAAAAATCAGCACCGAAGCTGTTACAGATGTTATCCATACACATCACCTGTCGGTGATGGATCAGATAGTTGCCATGTTTCCGGACAATATCCTTATTCCTGTGAGCTCGATGGCGATGATGCAGGTCATAGTGATTGCGCTTTTCTTTGGTATCGCCATGGTGCATATAGGCGAGAAAGGCGAGATGGCGCGCAAGGTGACGCTAAGCTTCAACGATGTGGTGGGTAAAATTCTTGAATATATCATGGCGCTGGCGCCGTTCGGCGTGTTCTGCATGCTGACGCCAGTGGTGGTAGAAAACGGTCCTGCGGTACTCGGGTCCTACGCAGCATTGCTGGCCTTGGCATATTTCTGCTTCGTCGTTCATGCAGGATTGATATATTCCTCAGCGGTGTGGGTCCTTGGCGGCATCTCCCCTCTCAAGTTCTTCAAGGGCATGCAGCCGGCCATGCTGTTCGCCTTCTCCAGCGACTCATCGGTGGCGACCTTGCCTTACTCCATGCAATGCACTGAGAAACTGGGCGTCAGCAAAGATATTGGACGTTTTGTGCTTTCGTTAGGCGCTACCATCAACATGGACGGCGTAGCAATATATCTCGGCGTGGCATCGGTGTTCATGGCAAACTGCTGCGGCATCGACCTCACCATGAGTCAGTATATGGCCATAGCCTTCGCATCAACAATAGCTTCCATAGGCACTCCGGGCATCCCGGGCGGCAGCTTGGCACTGATGGCCATGGTGTTCGCCTCGGCAGGCATCCCTGTTGAATGTGTGGCAGTGGCAGCCGGCATCGACCGTATCATCGATATGGGCCGAACTGTAATGTCAATCACCGGCGACGCCTCATGCGCGGTCGTCATGCAAAAATTTTTAGGAAAAAATGTCTGAAATACCTCGGCTGGGTTAGTTCCTCCTGTGGCGGTTCGGGCACGTCCCAATAAGGGTCGTCATCATCCTCATCATCCTCATCTTCATCGTCTTTTTCGCGTTGGGGGCCTTCGTTTTTGTAGAAAATGGCCAAGGCTACACCCATGATAAAGCCTGCCAGATGCCCCTCCCATGAGATGTGGTTGTCGATGGCATATTTCGGATAGAGACCCCATATGAGGCTCCCATAGAGGAAAATCACCAGAAATGAAACTATCACAAGGCTTTTATTGCGACGGATAAATCCGCTGAGCATCAGGAAAAATGCCAGACCGTATATCAAGGCGCTCGCTCCGACGTGAACGCCTCCGCGAGCGCCGCACCATACTAGCAGGCCCGTCGAGAACATCAGCAACAGCCAAATCTTGGTGGCTATCGGACGATAGAAATAATACAGGCAGGCACCCAAGGCCAGTATAGGCAAGGTGTTGGCATACAGATGGCTCCAGCTTCCGTGCAGGAAATGGAACAGGAAAATGCCAGGAATGCCGTCGGCTTGCAAGGGCTTCACTCCTAAAAACGAGAAGTCGAGATGAAATATCTCCTCGACGGCTTTCACCGCCCAGATGACAGCTACGAACAACAAGGGGACTGTGAAGCTGCGCAGCAGGCGCCGCCTCTCCTCCCTGACCTCATCGCTGTTCATCAATTGGTTTTGAATTTGTAGTGTATCTCCTTCAGCTCTTCGTTGGCCTTGGCGATTTTCTTCTTGAGACCTTCCTTGTAGTTGACCACCTTCTCAGCTATAGAGGCGTCACCATTGGCAAGGATCTGGGCCGCAAGTATGGCTGCATTGAGCGAGTTATTGATACCCACTGTTGCTACAGGGATTCCTGGAGGCATCTGAACTATCGAGAAGAGTGCATCCATGCCGTCGTTGCCGGATTTTACCGGGATTCCGATGACAGGTATTGGAGTCATTGCGGCTATCACGCCTGGCAGATGTGCGGCCATGCCTGCTGCGGCAATTATGACTTTTATACCGCGTTTCTGGGCATTGCGGGCAAACTCTTCCACCAATTCAGGGGTGCGGTGAGCGCTGAGAGCGTTCATCTCAAAAGGTATCTCCATCTCATCGAGGAAAGCGAGGCCTTTTTCCATAACCGGGAGGTCCGATGTGCTTCCCATTATCACACTTACTAAAGGATTCATTTTCTTAAAATTTTATTTTTGCAAAGTTACTAATAAAATAAAAACTTATATTTGCAAAAGTTAATAATTTTTAACGGTTTTTTATAAGCATCTGATTATGAGCATTGTAAAAGTTTCTGACAGAGAATTCGCCCCTTATATTCCGCAGGAAGCAATTGAGAAAGAAATTCACCGTATAGCCTCTGAGATTAAACATGATATGGAAGGACGCGACCCTCTGTTTCTGGTAATGCTCAACGGCGCTTTCATGTTCGCCGCCGAGTTGTTCAAGAGCCTGGACATGGCTTGCGAGATGTCGTTCGTAAAATACAAGACCTACGTCGGCACCGAAAGCACCGGCAAGCCCAACGAGCTGATAGGTTTGGATGCCAATCAGGTGAAAGGACGCGACATAGTCATAGTGGAAGACATCATCGACTCAGGCTTCACCATGCGCCTGCTGCTGAAAGACCTTGCCGAAAAACAGGCCAAAAGCATACGCATAGCCACCATGATGTTCAAGCCCAATGCCTTCAAATACAATTATAAAGTCGACTATATCGGAATGAACATCAGTAACGAGTTCATTGTGGGCTATGGCCTAGACTACAACGAATACGGTCGCAATTTGAAAGAAATCTATAAAATTGTTGAATAATGAATATCATTCTTTTTGGACCTCCAGGTGCCGGTAAAGGCACTCAGTCACAGCAACTTAAAGAGAAATACCAACTCACTTACCTCTCCACAGGCGACATTCTTCGCGAGGAGATGGCTGCCGAATCGGAAATCGGCAAGAAAGTGAAAGACATCATCAGCAAAGGCGGCTTGGTCTCGGACGAGATAGTCGTCTCCATCATCAAAGGCCGCGTGGCTGCCAACCTGAAATCTGGTGGATTCCTGTTCGACGGTTTCCCGCGCACTGTCAAGCAGGCCGAGATGCTCGACTCCATCATGAAGGAGTTCTCGCTGAAGATTGACGCTGTCTACAGCCTTGAGGTGCCTGAGGATATCCTCATCAACCGCATGCTGGAACGCGGCAAGACCAGCGGTCGCGCCGATGACAACATCGACTCAATCAAACACCGTTTCGTGGAATACCGCGAGAAGACCGCCCCGGTGCTCGACTATTACAAAAAACAAGGCAACCTTGTCGGTATCAATGGCGTTGGAGAAATTTCAGACATCTTCAACAACCTTTGCAAAGAAATTGACAAACTGTAATCTTCGCAAGCATTAAACTTATGAATTATTACAGCGGCGTTGCAGTGCCTGTTTTTTCGCTGAGAAGCGAAGAAAGTTGCGGCATCGGCGAGTTTCTTGACCTGAAGAAACTTGCCGATTGGTGTGTTGCCACCGGTCTGAAACTCATTCAGATTCTGCCCATCAACGACACCACCACTGATGGCGGCTGGAGCGATTCATATCCTTACAAATCAATATCAACCAAAGCTCTGCATCCCATCTATCTCAATATGGAGAAGGTGGGTGTTCTCAAAGACGAGAACGAGATGCAGCGTTTTCAAGAGCTGAAAAAAGAGCTCAACGCCAGGGAATTCGTCGATTATCCTGAGGTTTTCCGGGTTAAGATGGACTATCTCCAAAAGGTATATGCCGAAAAACGCGGCAAGAAACCCGAGTTTTACGAGTTTCTACAACAGCAGTGCGACAAACAGCTCTCTGAAGCCGTCGATTATCTGCATGCCAAAGGCATAATGCTCAAGGGCGACCTCCCAATCGGCGTCAACCGCGACAGCGAGGACGTCAAGCAGCACCCTCACCTGTTCAATTTGGACATGGAAACAGGCGCTCCGCCTGACGCATTTGCAGCCCAAGGCCAAAACTGGGGTTTCCCTACCTACAATTGGGCGGCCATGGAAAAGGACAATTTCCAGTGGTGGAAAGGCCGTGCGGAATGGTTCAAGAAATATTTCGACGCCTTGCGCATAGACCATATTCTCGGCTTTTTCCGCATTTGGGAGATTCCAAAAGGCAGTCCAGACGCAAGCTACGGACATTATTCCCCCGCCGACCCCAAGACCTGGGAGATTGAAGGTCGCAAACGGCTGTCAGCGGTTTTCGACTTGCCAACTGCAGAGACGCGCCAAGGCAAGTCTCTCCTTATCTGCGGCGAAGACCTGGGCATGGTGGCACCTTGTGTGCCGGGTGTTATGCGCGAGCTGGGCATCTTGAGCCTAGAGGTTCAACGTATGCCGAAAAACAGCTCACGTCCGTTCAGCGACCCTCGCGAGAACCCTTATCTGAGCGTAGATACCACTGGCACCCACGACATGCCGACAATTAGAGGCTGGTGGGAACAGAACAGGGATATTTCGGCCAGATTCTATCACGAGATGCTGCTTCACACCGACAATCCGCCGTATTTCTGCGAGCCATGTATTTGCCGGGAAATCGTGGAACAGCACATGAATTCAAGTTCGCAGTGGGTCATACTCCCCATTCAGGATTACATGGCCATGGACGGCGATTTCCGCTGGGACAACACTTGGGAAGAGCAAATCAACGAGCCCGCCGATCCGAAGTGGCGCTGGAAATTCCGCATGCACCAGAGTCTGGAGGCTCTCTTGGATAATGAGAAACTGATATTGATGCTGAAAAATATAATAAAGAATTACGGCCGTTAGCAATGCCTTTACGATAAAGAACATGACATTTCCTCTGATAAAAAAAACCTCTCAAGGCAACAGACTCCTCATATTTCTGCTGCTTCTGCTCTTCGGGCTGATTTTCAGCAGTGTGCTGGGGTTTTTTGTGAGCATGATAAACGGAGGTTCCCCAACTGATCTGAGAAACTTGCGGATCATCCAAGTTTTAAGTCAGGTGGTCGGTTTTATGATGCCGGCAGTAGTATATGCGATGCTTGTTCAAGAAAAGCCTTGGAATTATCTGGGATTCAATAAGATACCATTATGGTCACTACTTGGAATCGTGGCTATGTTCACCATCATACCGTTCCTCAGCATGGTGACTGATTGGAACAACAGCATCAGTTTTCCTGAATCTATGAGTGCGATAGAGGAGCAAATGCGAAGCCTTCAAGCAAGTTCAGAGGAAGTTATAAAACTGTTAATCGGGCAAGGCTCGCTATTTTCCAGCTTGATAATTATCGCGGCTTTAGCAGCCATCAGCGAGGAATTGCTGTTCCGTTCGGTGATACAACAGGCCCTGATTAAAATTTTCCGGAACGCTCACCTGGCTATCATAATGACAGCTATAATCTTCTCGGCTTTCCACTTAGATTTCTTCGGATTCTTCCCACGCGCCATACTCGGACTGATGCTGGGCTATATGTTCTGGATGTCGGGCTCCATCATACCGTCCATGCTGATGCACTTTTTAAACAATGCCGTTATCGTAATGCTATATTACCTTAACACCAGAGGCTTCACCGACATAGATGTCGAGCATTTCGGCAGCACCGGCAATGTTTTGGTTATCATACTCAGCCTGATTGTAACCGTAGCAATATTTATATTTTGTAATCGTTTTTCGGAACGGAAGAATTTAAAATACAAGATTAAACTCTAGACTAATAAATGGTAATTGACAAGCTCTTCATATTGAAATTCTTGAAATTCGGCGTCGTAGGCTTCTCGGGCGTCATTGTCGACTTCGGGATAACCTATCTCTGCAAGGAAAAAATCCGCATCAACAAATACCTTAGCAATGCCATAGGTTTCATCTGCGCCGCCACTTCCAACTACATTCTGAACCGCATTTGGACTTTCCAAAGCGAAAATGCCAATGTGGCAACAGAATACGGGAAATTCATGCTTGTCTCAGCCATAGGCCTGGGCATCAACTCGCTGACGCTTTACCTCCTGACCGAAAAACTGAAATGGAATTTTTACCTCAGCAAAGTTTTTGCCATAGGCGTAGCCACGCTGTGGAATTTCTTCGCCAACGTGCTGTTTACCTTTAAGTAAACCCGGTAATTGTTATAGCAACCGGGCTACTTTGTACCCTTTAGGATATTATTGTATTCCTCCTGATTCAGAATAACTTCGAAAGCGCGTTTCAGCTCCGGATCATCTTCCAGTGTGGCGATGATACGGCCTTTCTGATAGTAGTAACGCGTCACAATCTCAGTCTCTATCAGCATCTCAATCTCACTGCGGTTGTCTAGAAGGTCTTTGGTCTTCTCCACTTCTATAGCGGCCACAGCCTGGTCAAGTATAGGCTTGATCTGTTCGAGATAACCCTCGGCCTTGGCTGTCTTTTCCAGCTGTTTTATGTCTTCCTCGCTCTTTGAAGTGAAGGTGAAGCCCTCGTCTTTGACAAACTTCATGAAATCATCATAAATTTCGTCGGTGATTTTGAAATCCTTAGGACCTTTGATAGATTTATGCTTGCTGTAATACAGGTTGGCATATTTGAAGAAGAGGTTCTTAGCATAAAGATGGGTGGTGATGGTCGACATCATCTGAGGTTCCAGCTTCACGTCGGGCTGAATGCCATGACCTTCGTATACCACGCGGCCGTTAGCTGTGTGGAAAGCCTGACCGAGAGTGTCGTTTTTGGTCAAGGTGTCAGCTGCGGCTTTATTGTTTTTCTTGGAATAGTCGATTTCCTGGATGCAACGGTTGCTGGGCAGGTAGTAATGTGCCACAGTCACCTTGATCTGTGTGTTGTAGCTCATAGGGAATATGTTTTGCACCAGGCCTTTGCCGAAGGTGCGCTGTCCGACTATGACGCCGCGGTCAAAGTCCTGAATTGAGCCGGCCACTATCTCCGAAGCCGAGGCGCTGCCTTCGTTCACCAGAATCACCAGCGGTATGTCGAGGTCCAAAGGCTCGTGTTTGGTATAGTGGTTGTAGTTTTGATCTTTCACCTTACCCTTCTGATACACAACGAGTTTATTCTTTGGAACGAACATATTCACTATGTCAACCGCCTCGTTGAGCAGACCGCCTCCATTGCCGCGCAAGTCGAGTATGAAGCCTTTCAAATCGTGTTTTTTCTTCATGTCGACTATGACATCTTTCAACTCTTTGGCGCAATCCTTGGTAAACTGTGAAAGTATTGCATATCCAACTCCGTTGTCGAACACTGTCGAATAAGGGATATTGTCGATTTTTATCTTTTCGCGTTTCACTTCCTTGACGATTGGCTCTTTCTCGCCCAGACGCTGCATTTTAAGCTTAAGGGTGGTGCCAGGGGTGCCTTTCAGCAACTCGCTCACTTCGGCCGATGTCTTGCCGGTCACGTCCATACCGTTCACCTCAAGGAATACATCGCCCGGGATAAGGCCCGCCTTGGCTGCCGGGAAGCCCTCGTAAGGCTCGGCAATCTGCACTTTTCCCTCGAAATACTGTATGGTGGCGCCTATGCCGCCATATTCGCCTGTGGTCATCAGCTTCACATCCTCTATCTGCGACTCAGGGATAAACACTGTGTACGGATCCAAACCTTCCAACATGGCGTTGATGGCTGCCTCATTGAGCTCGGCCGGATTTATCTCGTCCACATAATTCATATTGAGCTGACGCAACACATTGTTGTATATGTCAATGCTCTTTGCGATTTCAAAATTGTTCTTTCTGGTCTGACCACATACATTCAATGCGGTGAAAACCAAAACCAAAACGACTAATTTAAAATATCTCATATCTCCTAATTGTATTAAGACAGTCAACTATGGTACCGGATCATAGCCCGACCCTCCCCAAGGGTTGCACGATGCCACACGTTTTATGGTGAGCCATCCGCCCTTGATTGCGCCGTATTTCCGTATGGCCTCCAGGCCGTAATTCGAGCAGGTGGGGGTATAACGGCAATGACGCCCAATGAAAGGCGAAAGGGTGTACTGATAAATCTTTATCAATAAAATCAGTATGTTAGCCGGTAGATTTACGATAAACTTTAACATAACTTTTCTTTCAAACGCCCGACAACCTCTTTTATTTTGTCTTCCACTTCATTATATTTCAGAATGACTGTGGCAGTGTAGACAAAAGCCACGTCGAGGGTCTTGTTCTGCGCTTGACAGAGTGTCACAAGCTGCTGTTTGTTTTTGCGCCAGCCTTCCCGGATCAGGCGTTTCACACGGTTACGCTTGACTGCGTGATGAAAACGCTTTTTCGACACCGACACCAATATTCTAGGCAGTGCTTCATCTTGATTCTCAGCGTCATACATGTGCACGACAACTCTGAAAGGATATAACGAGAATCCTTTTCCTTCTTCAAATAAAGACTGAATGGCAGTTTGTTTGTAAATTCGCTGCGATTTCGGTAGGTCGGCCCTAAGCTCCAATACTATCTCTTTTTTGCTTTTTTAACCTCAGCATCAAGAAACTCTTCCATCGCCATGGTGATGGACGGGGCTGTCTTCGTGGGGGCGCTGAAACTCAGCGTGAAGCCTGCGTCGGTAACGGCCTTGGCGGTTGATGCGCCTAAGGCTCCGATAGCCACCTCACCTTGCACGAAGTTAGGGAAGTTGATTTTCAACGAATCTATACCGGCCGGGCTGAAGAACACCAGCATGTCGTACTTGGTGATGTCGATGGCGCTCAAGTCTGACGGCACTGTGCGGAACAGCATGGAGTGCTTGAAGTTGAGCTTTGCCTCTGTCATCATAGAGACATGGTCTTCGGTGGCGACTATGTTCGAAGTAGGCAGGAAATAGGTTTCCTCCTTATGCTTCTTCATAATCTCCACAAGGTCGGCGAAAGTCTGGTTTCCGTAGAAAATCTTACGCTTGCGGAACTGTATGTAATGTTGCAGATACAAGGCTGTGGCCTCGTTTACACAGAAATATTTCAAATCGTCCGGCACTGAGTAACGCATCTCCTTGGCAATGCGGAAGAAATGGTCAACTGCATTGCGGCTAGTCAGGATGACAGCAGTATAATCAGTGAGCTTCACATGATCCTGTCTCAATTCTGATGCTTCTACACCCTCCAGTTTGATGAATTTTTCAAAATCTATCTTCAAACCGAACTTTTTGATAAGGTCATCATAGTGAGTCTTGGATAACTCAGCCGGCTTTGGCTGAGAAACTAGAATGTTCTTAAACTTCATAATACACAACCACTTACAATCAATCGTATCATCATTGTGACGGCTATCGATAGCGGCACAATTTCTAGGGTGCAAAAATACAAAAAATTTTGAAACAAATTCATTTTTGTTAAAATTTGTATCTCAAAAAACGACTTTATGACACGAATACAAGTCAAAATCATTATTATAGCAACTGCTATGACCAAAATTATTTTCGCAGGATAAAATATCACCACCATCGCTATCACTATCATTATGGTGTCCATGGCAGCAATGGCCGACACATGCAGAGCCTCATGACGGGCTGCGGCCGCCTTGAAACCGAACAGCCAGCCGAAAAACGTTATGCCAAGATGCTGCAAAATCAAATATGTAATTATAAACATGCACACATCCTTGTAGAAACCTATGCCTCCGAATAATATGCTGTTGTTTGTATAAGCCAGCACCGTCTTCTGCAATATGAACGACAACAACCCCACATATACCACCAGAGCCGATATCCCGTTGACACTCTCGGCCGGATTCCATTCGCGTGTCATTTTCATGGCGTCGGAGGGCTGGAACATCATTTTTAACATTGTACTGAAACGCTGGGCAAACAGGTTTCTATTGAGCAGCATCAATACTATTGCCACTAGCAGGATGATGAAATTCCACACCGGTACGCCTCCGTCCAAAAAACGTAGCTGGGGCTCGATGCCAGATGCGATGTTTTCTGTAACTATTTGATATTCAATACTATCATTCATCTAAATTCATCATCTTTTATTTGCGCAAAATTATCGAAAAAATTTGTATCTTTCAGATAAGATTTGTATTTTTGCAAAATCTTTTTTAGAATATTATCAATAGTAAAATTCAAATACAATGGGACTCATTGAAGAAATTATCCAGAACGCGCAAGCCAACAAGCAGCGCATTGTGCTCCCCGAAGGAGACGAACCTAGAACATTGAAAGCTGCCGACCGTTTGGTGGCCGACGGCATAGCCGATGTCATACTGATTGGACCGGCTCAAAAGATAGCCGACATGGTCAAGGAATTCGGCCTCAAGAACATCGACAAGGCCCGCATCATTGACCCTCAGACCAACCCTGACCGTCAGAAATACGCCGACCTCCTCTTCGAACTCCGCAAGAGCAAAGGCATGACACCTGAGCAGGCTTACGACCTCGCAGGCAACTTCATGTACCTCGGCATTTTAATGGTTAAGGCAGGCGAAGCCGACGGTTTGGTCAGCGGCGCTCGCTCAACCACAGGCGACATGCTCCGTCCTGCCCTGCAGATCATCAAGACTGTTCCGGGCGTGACATGTGTTTCAGGAGCTTTCACAATGTTCTTACCTGAAGGTTGCCCTTACGGCACCAACGGCCGCATGGTGTTCGCCGACTGCGCAGTGACACCTATGCCGACAGCCGAGCAGCTGGCAGAAATCGCCATCTGCACAGCAGACACAGCAAAGGCTATCGCCAAGATCGACCCTGTCACAGCCATTTTGAGCTTCTCGACCAAGGGTTCAGCCAAACACGAAGTTGTCGACAAAGTCATAGAGGCTACACGCATTGCCAAAGAGCGTCGTCCTGACCTCCTCCTCGACGGTGAACTTCAGGCTGATGCCGCCATCGTGCCATCAGTCGGTTCAAGCAAGGCTCCGGGCAGCCCGGTGGCCGGCAAAGCCAACACCCTGGTATTCCCATGCCTCGAAGTCGGTAACATCGCTTACAAACTCGTGCAGCGTCTGGCAGGCGCCGAAGCAGTGGGGCCGGTGCTCCAAGGCTTGGCAAAACCTTGCAACGACCTCAGCCGCGGCTGCTCAATAGACGATGTCTACAAACTCGTCGCTATCACTTGCAACCAGGCAATCGCACAGAAGAAGTAACATCCAATCGTCATTTCGAGCGAAACGAAGTGTAGTCGAGAAATCTCCGATAAAAAATAAAATCATAATTCAGGAGATTTATTCACCTAGGTGAATGCTTTCGCAAGCTCAGGTCTCCATTCCGCTCCGCTCCAGTCGAAATGACGGCTTTGATAAACGATTAAAATTCTTAAATTATGAAGATATTAGTTTTAAACTGCGGTTCGTCATCAATCAAATATCAGTTGATTGAAATGGACGAAAAGAACCACTCGGTATTAGCCAAGGGTTTGTTGGAGCGTATCGGCCTCGAGATGGGCGAATTCACCCACAAATGGAACGGTCAGAAGCACTATGAGCAGCTTCCTATTCCGAACCACACAGAAGGCATCAAGATTGTGCTTCAGGCACTTACCAATAAAGAATACGGCGTCATCAGCGACCTTAAGGAAATCAAGGCAGTGGGTCACCGCGTGGCTCATGGCGGAGAGAAGTTCACCCACAGTGTCCGCATAGACGACAACGTCATCAACATGATCAAGGACCTCTGCGACCTCGCTCCATTGCACAACCCAGGCGCTCTGCAGGGCATAGCCGCTATGCAGGCAGTGCTTCCGGGCATCCCGATGGCAGCAGTGTTCGACACCTCGTTCCACGCCACCATGCCACCAGAGGCATATCTGTATGCAATCCCTTACGAATACTACGACAAATATCGTGTACGTCGCTACGGATTCCACGGCACCAGCCATAAATACGTAGCTGAGAAAGCCGCTGAATACGTCGGAAGAGACTGGAAAAACACAAAGATCGTCACCTGCCACCTCGGCAGCGGAGCATCTATCGCAGCAGTCGAAAACGGTAAGTCAGTGGAGACATCAATGGGCTTCACCCCTGTTGAAGGTCTGGTGATGGGCAGCCGCACCGGCGACCTCGACCTCGGCGCTTTCATGTACATCATGGACAAGGAAGGCTATACCACCAAGGAGATGAACACTTTGGTAAACAAGAAGTCAGGTCTTATCGGCATCACCGGCAACTCACAGGATATGCGTGACGTACGCGCAGGCCGTGACGCCGGCGACGAACGCTGCACCTACGCATTCAACATGTTCGCACACCGCGTTAAGAAATACATAGGCGCCTACGCAGCCATCATGAACGGCATGGACGTGCTCGTGATGACAGGTGGCATCGGCGAGAACGCCTGGTTCATGCGTGAGGCTATCCTCGAGAACATGGAGTTCTTCGGCATCAAGATCGACAAGAAATTGAACGAGACCATCATGGGCGACGCAGCCGTCATCTCAACACCTGACTCAAAGGTGAAAGTGGTTGTATATCCTACAGATGAGGAATATATGATCGCTAAGGATACTTTTGACCTCGTCAAATAATTTTCGATTATCATAAAAACACGTAGAGACGTCACGATGTGGCGTCTCTACATTTTTTAATCATCTTGTTTCATCGGCGAGTACAAGAACAGTTCGCCATCGGGATGGAACTTACGTTTATGAAACACCAAACTGCCTTTATTTACATGAAACTCCTGCCATGAGCTTTTCTCATTGTCAGCTTCCGCCGTGCCGTCGAAGGTCCACTCGCTGGCACTATCAAAGAAAGATTTCTCGATATATAACGTCTGGTCATCACCCATATTAAGAATCAGGGTAAAGTCGTCGATTCCGTTGTTTGCCCAGCGGTTCGCAGCGGTCAAGACATATTGGAAAACGTATTGGCTCATATTGTCGGCCGCACCGTCAAAGATGTAAGTGTGCTGGATGATGTTCACACCCTTTTTAAAATGCGCGTTGAAGTGATAAACGTTGAAGCACAAGTTTTCGTAAAAATAGAATTCCTCATTATCATCTGGTCCCCAAACATCTTCAACGAACTGTCCATCCTTATAATAGCCAGTCCTTGGAGTATATAACTTGAATTGACCATCATCGTCGCGCGGAAACTGCAGGCATTTCACCTCATGCTGAAGGCTGTCGCCGTTCATCACGACCTTGAAATTGCGGATGTATCCCTCTGCGGAAATCGACTCAAAGCCGACGATGACATCTTTCTCATCCCCCGGGTTGAAAAACTCGTAATAAACAGTCACGGCATATTTCGTATCCCAATATTCTTTACCCGGTATGCGGTCGATTGTCAGGATTTCCTTCTGCACGCTGATTGTCGTATCGTTAATCGGGATGAGCTGGTTGCCTTCGGAATAAAACTCGCCGTCGTTTGCGTAAGACCACAAGTACATCAGTGCGAAAAACGCTGCAAATAATCTTTTCATGACTGTTATTTCTTTGACCAATAGTTTATCCATTCCCTCTCGACTTCAGACATCAGATTCATGTCGGGTTTGTAGTTAGGATTCGGCACATACCAGTCTGTCGCCTCGAAATATTTTTGAAGGTATTCCTTCTTGAAAACATAGCCTCGATAAGCAAATGGAACGTTTTTCAAGATGCTTTTCTCTTCTTTTGTTAAATCAAGTTGACCGATATAATTGGCATAATCAGCATCAAGACTAACGTAGCGCTCGGTCAGTGACTGCAAGACATCGCCTTTTTCGTCAAGAAACATATAATCATTGCCAGCTTTGATCACTTTCAGCTCGCCTTCAGGATGGAAATTGGTTTTATGCAAGACCAGATTGCCGCTCTGGATATGCCATCCGTTGTCAGTTTTCTTTCCTTTTCCGCTAAATGTCCACTCATCGGCACCGACGCCTTCAATGCCACAGAAGAACGTCGTCATCTCGCCCAGATCGACGATGAGCGTAAAGTCATCGATGCCGTTGTTTGCCCAGCGGTTTGCGGCAGTAAGCACATAGTCGAAGACATAATCCATCATCACCAAGTCACTGCCTTTGAAGCTGTAGGTATGCTGGACAATGTTCAGTCCCTCCTTGAAATGTGCGTTGAAATGATAGACATAGTAGAACAGCCAGCCATAAAAGTCAGAATAGCCTTCCGCGTCATCGCCTTCAAAAATGCTGTCAATCATGGCATTATACTGCGACATTGACACATCCTGAACCTGTCCGTCCTTGTAATAATCCTCTTTGCTTGTATTATAATCAAACTGCCAGTCGCCCTTGTATTTGTAAGGCACGTGAGCCAGTTGGTAAGGGATGGTCTCGCCATTCATAACCACCTGAAAATCATATATATAAGGATGTCCAGCGTATGAGTTGTCCAGATCCGTGGAGACGTGTCCATCGGGGCCTGTCGCCTCGAAGCCGACAATCAGATCCTTGGCTGGTCCAGGATTGAAGAACTCGTAATACACGTTCACTTGGATGCAGCTGCCCCAGCCGCTAGAGGTGTCGTCGACACGTGTAATTGTCAGGATTTCCTTTTGAACTCTGATAACAGAATCGTTGATCGGAATCAGATGATTGCCATTTGAATAAAAAGCCCCATCGTTGGCTCGACCGACGCAACAAGAAATTACTAAGAGTAATAATAATGATAACTTTTTCATGATATTAACAATTTTCTAATAGCTAATGGCTAATGGCTAATGGCTAATAGCTAATAGCTAGCCTCTATCATAATGCGGCATTTCCTCAGGCAAAATGATTGAGAGCTCAACAAGACCTTTCACTTCGCCGTCCTCGTACCAAGGTGTCTGGTAAATGAGTTTTTTCTTGCCTTTTTTTGAGATCGTGTAAACGTTGGTGGCAGCGTTTGCAAGCATATGACGGATAATCTGCTGCGAGCGCTCGTTGTGACAGCCCATCATATTATTGCCGCGCACGTCGCCATTGACATCAACAGAGCTATTGTTCTGATACACAACATTTCCCTCTTTGTCACTAACAGTCACGGCGACATTTATTTCTTTGAAGAAATCGAAATCCATAATTCTATTTTTTAAATTTTCCGCAAAAATACTTATTTTTATATTAAAATTGAAAATAAATCGTTATTTTTGCAGATTATAATTCTTAGTCTTGAAGAAACTGAACTTATATATCATCCGGCAGTATATTGGCACGTTTGTTTTCACATTTTTCGTTGCCATTTTCATACTTTTGATGCAGTTTCTATGGACATGGGTCGATGAGTTTATCGGCAAAGGCGTCGAGTTTTCGGTGATGTTCAAGCTGTTGTTCTACACCTCGGTCACCTTTGTCCCCATGGCGCTCCCTTTGGCAATTCTGCTTTCCTCACTGATGTGCTTCGGCAACTTGGGAGAATATTACGAGTTGGTCGCCATGAAAGCCAGCGGCATCTCCACTTGGAAAGTGATGCGTCCGCTGCTGTATTTCTCATTGACGATGAGCATACTGGGCTTTTTCTTTTCCAACAACGTTATGCCAGTGGCCAACCTGAGGATGCAGTCGACACTTTACGACGTGAGTCATAAAAAAATGACGCTTGAGATTCCTGAAGGCGTGTTTTACCGCGGCATAGACAAATATGTCATCAAGGTGGCCAAGAAAAGCAAGGACAGCAACTGGATGTACGACATCATGATATACGACCACACCGACGACAAGGGCAATGTCAACGTGACTGTGGCCGACTCGGGATACATGGCAATGACACCCAGCCAGCGCGAGATGGTATTCACCCTCTACGATGGCTATAACTACTCCGAGATGATAGACGACAAGGAGTACCGCAATAACCGTCCGTTCCAGAAAATGGCTTTCAAGCGGCAGCTGGTAACCTTCGACATGTCGGAATTCGACATGAAACACATGAGCGAGGAGGCTTTCAAGACTCATCAGACCATGCTTAACATCAAGCAATTGAACGTAGCCATAGACTCTCTGAGCCTGCTTTACGACGAGCGCGTGGCCAATAACAACAAAAACATGGTCAACCGTTTCCAATACCTCAAGATGGACAAGGAAACATACGAGCATGCCGACAAACGTCTTGCCAAGCGTAAGGGCGACGCATTGGAAACCGACACCATAAGCGTATTCAATTGGCCTTTGCTTGACAACCTTCCGGAAAAGGAACGTCAGTCTGTGGCGAGCCTGGCATTGTCCAACGCCACCAACATGAAGGAAAACATGATAATGACGCACAACGACACCAAGCGTCAGCGCATCAACATACGAAAGCACGAGCAGGTGCTCAACCAGAAATTCACACTGAGTGTGGCTTGCATACTGTTCTTCTTCATAGGCGCACCTCTGGGAGCCATTATCCGCAAGGGCGGACTTGGCATGCCGGTGGTTGTGAGCGTGGTGTTCTTCGTCATTTACTACGTCATTACCATCATAGGCGAACGTGTGGCCGTCAACGGTGATATGTCGGTGTTCCTTGGAGCATGGATATCATCCATAGTCCTCTTCCCCATCGGCATCTTCCTCACCTTCAAAGCCACCACCGACGCCGCTTTGCTCGACGCTGAGTCGTGGAAAAAGTTCTTTACCAAGAAAAACAAAAAAGCTACAACCATATGAATATCCTCATGCTTTGCAACAAGTCGCCGTATCCGCCTTCAGAGGGCGGCCCGATGGCTATGAACAGCCTCGTCACGGGTCTTTTGGAAGCTGGGCACACCGTAAAGGTGATGGCTCTCAACAGCAACAAATATCATGTCGACTTGGAAAGCATACCTCAGGACTATCGCGACAAGACAGGCATTGAGTTTGTCGATGTCAACTTGAGCGTGAGGATTTCGGAAGCTTTCAAAAACCTCTTCTCCGACGAATCGTATCATGTAAAACGTTTCATCTCGCAGCAGTTCAAGGACCGTCTGGCCGAGGTCCTGGACAAAGAGAAGTTCGACATAGTGCAGCTCGAGATGATTTACATGGCCCCATATATCGACACCATACGGGCTCATAGCGATGCGGTTATAGTGTTGCGCGCCCACAATGTGGAGCATCTGATTTGGAACCGCATAGCCAAGAAGACCGTCTTTTTCGCCAAACGCTGGTACATCAACCACTTGGTGCGCACTCTGAAAAAATACGAGATGAGCGTTCTCGACAGAGTAGACGGCATAGCTGCCATCACCCCCAACGACGCCCTTTTCTTCCGCCGTGTCACCGCCACACCGGTCATCGACCTGCCGTTCGGCGTAAACATCAACAAGTTCCATCCTGTGTTCGAGGTGGGCGACGCCCCCACCTTCTACCACATAGGTTCCATGGACTGGATGCCCAACCAGGAAGGCATAAAATGGCTGCTCAACAATGTGTGGAGCGATGTGCTGAAACGTGTACCCGACGCTAAGCTGTATCTGGCAGGCCGCAACATGCCAAAATGGCTCACCGGCACTAAGAAAAAGAACGTCATTGTGGTCGGCGAGGTACCTGACGCTCATGAATTCGTAAACGGTAACAATGTCGCCATAGTGCCTCTGTTTTCGGGCAGCGGCATGCGCATCAAGATTATAGAATCCATGGCACTGGGCAAGACTGTCATCACCACCACCGTGGGCGCCGAAGGCATACAATACTCCGAGATGGACGACATCATCATAGCCGACAACGAGCCTAAGATGATAGAGAACATCTGCCGTCTCTACAAGCATCCCGAGGAGGCCGAGGCCATAGGACTCAACGCCAGACGTCTCATAGAGGAGATTTACGACAACAAAAAGATTATCAACAGATTGGGAATCTTTTACAACGAATTGACAACAAAACGTAAAATCACAATTTTGGATTAATGAAGATATTTGTCTTATTACCGAGGATCCCGTGGCCGCTTGAAAAAGGCGACAAGCTGAGAGCTTACAACCAAATCAAGCAGCTGGCGAAGAATAATGAAATAATTCTTTGCGCACTCAACACCACCCGAAAAGTCGACAAACAAGCCGCTTTCCAGGCGTTGCAGCCCTATTGTTCCTCTGTGACATTCATCGATTTGCACAAATTCGGCATATTTTTCAACATTCTGAGGTCGTTCTTCATCGGACTTCCACTGCAATGCGGATATTTCTACAACGACAAGGCCAAGAAGCAGATTCACCGTCTCATCAGGCATCACAAGCCCGACATGCTTTTCGGTCAACTGCTGCGCGTGGCCCCTTATCTCCACAATGTGAAGATTCCGAAGACTCTCGACTATCAAGATGTATTCTCCATAGGCATGAAACGCAGGGCCGACGTGGCCTTCCTTTTCGCCAAACCATTCTTCAACATGGAGTACAACCGTTTGAGACGCTATGAGAACAAGATGTTCGACGAGTTTGACGTGAAGACCATCATCAGCGAGCCCGACCGTTCCAACATCGACCATCCGAGAAGGAATGAGATTCTGATAGTGCCCAACGGAGTCGATCATGACTATTACAAGCCTATCGAGAGAGAGAAGCTTTACGACATAGTCTTCACCGGCAACATGGGCTATGCGCCCAATGTCAACGCGGTGGAATATTTGGCCAACCAAATCATGCCAAATGTGTGGGAGAAGATTCCGAACGCCACTCTTTACATAGCCGGTGCCCAGCCCGACATAAGGGTGAAGATGGTGGCTGGCGAGAACATCATAGTCAGCGGTTGGATAGACGACATGCGCGAGGCTTATGCCCAAAGCCGGGTGTTCATAGCTCCTATGCGCATAGGTACCGGTCTGCAGAACAAGCTTCTGGAGGCCATGTCGATGAAAATCCCTTGCATCACCACCTCTTTAGCCAACGGCTCTCTACGTGCCGTCAACGGACGCGACATATTGGTGGACGACAGTTCATCTGAACTTGCGGCCGACATAGTATACCTCCTTACCAAGGAGAAGGCGGCGGCTGAAATAGCCCGGAACGGCTACGACTTCGTGAACCGCGTATACGACTGGGGCGCAGCCACCAAAATCATGGAAGACGCAATGATTAAAGCAATTAGTAAATAACATGGCACAAACAGACGACAAAAAGATAATATTCTCGATGGTGGGCGTAAGCAAAATCATCCCGCCTTCACGACAGATACTCAAAGACATCTACCTCTCATTTTTCTACGGAGCCAAGATAGGCATCATAGGCTTGAACGGCGCAGGTAAATCGACTCTGCTGCGCATTATAGCCGGCAATGAGAAATCTTACAACGGCGAAGTGGTTTTCTCCCCAGGCTATTCGGTCGGCATGCTCGACCAGGAGCCTGCTCTGGACGACAACAAAACCGTTCGCGAAGTTGTGGAGGAAGGCGCCAAGGAAGTGGTCGACCTGCTTAAGGAATACGAAGAGATTAGCAACAAGTTCGCCGAGCCCGACGCCGACTTTGACCAGCTCATCGCACGTCAGGGAGAGCTGACCGAACTCATCGAACAGCATGACGGCTGGAATCTCGACAGCAAGCTCGAACGCGCCATGGACGCTTTGAACTGCCCGGATGGCGACACTCCGGTGCGCAACCTATCTGGGGGTGAACGCCGCCGCGTAGCCTTGGTAAGACTACTGTTACAGGAGCCTGACATTCTGCTCCTCGACGAGCCCACCAACCATCTCGACGCTGAAGCCATTGAGTGGCTGGAGAAGCATCTGCAACAGTACAAAGGCACTGTCATTGCTGTAACCCACGACCGTTACTTCCTCGACCACGTAGCAGGTTGGATTCTTGAACTCGACCGAGGCGAAGGCATGCCGTGGAAAGGCAACTACTCATCATGGCTCGACCAGAAGACCGCGCGCATGGCTATGGAAGAGAAGACTGAAAGCAAACGCCGCAAGACTCTCGAGCGCGAGCTGGAATGGGTACGTATGGCGCCTAAGGCCCGTCACGCCAAGGGCAAGGCACGTCTGGAGTCGTACGAGAAAATGCTCAACGAAGACGTGAAAGAGAAAGAAGAGAAACTCGAAATATACATTCCTAACGGCGACCGCCTCGGCAACAAGGTCATAGAGGTGAAGAACGTCTCGAAGGCCTTCGGCGACAAGGTGCTGTTCGAAAACCTCAGTTTCAGCCTTCCGCCGGCGGGCATAGTTGGTGTGATCGGACCTAACGGAGCCGGCAAGACCACCCTATTCCGCATGATTATGGGACTTGAGAAACCCGACTCAGGCACTTTCGAAGTGGGAGAAACCGTCAAAATAGGCTATGTCGACCAGCAACATGCCGAGATAGACCCTGAAAAGACCGTTTGGGAGGTGATTTCAGGAGGCAACGAACTCATACAACTTGGCAAGCGTACCATGCCGTCAAGAGCCTACGTCTCGCGTTTCAACTTCGGAGGCGACGCCCAGCAGAAAAAAGCCGGCGTGCTGTCAGGCGGTGAACGCAACCGCATGCACCTGGCCTTGACTCTGAAACAGGAAGCCAATGTGCTGCTCCTCGACGAGCCGACCAACGACATAGATGTCAACACACTGCGAGCTTTGGAAGAAGGTTTGGAGAACTTCGCAGGCTGCGCCGTCATCATCAGCCACGACCGCTGGTTCTTAGACAGAATCGCGACTCACATCCTGGCATTCGAAGGCGATTCACAGGTTTACTTCTTCGAGGGAAGCTATTCTGAATACGAGGAAAACAAGATCAAGCGTCTTGGTAATCAACAGCCGAAGAAATTCAGATACAAAAAACTGATGTAATTATGAGCGACGCCAAACCGACAAAATTACAAATCTACAGCTGGTATCTTCGCGGCAAGAAGGCCTTCCGCGGCAATTTCAAAAACCATTATGAGGTTGCCGTTGAATGGTACCGCAAGGCTGCCGAAGCCGGTCACAAAGACGCGCAATACGAACTCGGCATGTGTTATCTGCGAGGCGAAGGAGTTCCCAAAGACGACTACACCGCCTACACCTGGTTCAAAGAAGCTGGTCGTGGCGGTCATTCCGAAGGGCAGTATCTGGCTGATGATATGCTGAGGGTTCATGAAATGATGCTATAACTAATTTTAATATATGAAAAGATTTTTAACTACTGTTTTTGCAATTTTATTCACAATCAACGCATTGGCTGTCAACGTTTGGGACGGTTCGTCTGAACCTTGGACACAGGGAACAGGCACAAAAGACGACCCTTATTTGATTGAGACAGCCGCCAATCTGGCCTATCTCGCCGAAAAAGTCAACGAGGGTTATCAGGCTCAAGGCATGGAAGTATACAGATTCACCTACTTCCTGATGACTGACGATTTAGACCTCAATAACATCAACTGGACACCTATAGGCCACGCTAACATGAATTTGGAGGGTTATATATTTGCCGGCATTTTCGACGGTTGGTATCATAACATCTACAATCTCTACATTCAGACAAATGCCGACGCATGCGGTCTGTTCGCAGGCTTGGGCGGCGAATGGTGCGGCATTATCGGTGATGACGACTACGGACAAATCAAACATCTGTCGGTGAGCGGCAATATAGTTTCCACCGGAGTAGGTGCGGCTGGCATAGTTTGCGGCATGAAAGCCGACGCATACGTGTATCAGTGCAGTTTTTCGGGCACCATCAATGTCAGCAACAGTGCGACATACTGCGGTGCAGCCGGTATAGCGGCAGCTATAGGTGAAAGGGCTAGAGTTGAGCAGTGCTCATTCTCAGGCAGCATCACAGCCACCAACAACGGCGGACTTACAGGAGGCGCCGGCGTAGGCGGCATAGTGGCAATCGCCATGGATCGCAGCATTATAAAGAATTGTTACAACACCGCCGACTTGACAGCCGACGCTTTCATGATGAGTGTGGCTTCAGGTATACTGGCAGCAACCTTGCAGGATAATGAGGTCAGCGTTGAAAACTGCTACAACACTGGCAATCTCGACGCAGTCACCAAAGGAGGCATTTTCGGCATGGTCAGCCCGATAAACCCCATGAAAGGCGAGTCATCGTTGGATGTGAGGAACTGCTATTATCTTAACACCTGCGGCGGCACCACCAACTACGGCACCAGCAAAACCTCAGCCGAGATGCAGACCGAGGATTTCAAGAACACCATAGACGAATACTTCCACGCCTACGTGATGGACAATGGCACCAACAACGGCTATCCCATTCACGGTCTTACCGATATCAAGATAACTGAGGCCACAGATATAACGCCGCATTCGGCCCACATGTCAGCTGACTTCCACACCAGCAATGACGTAATTGACGTTCTCAAACTTATCTATTACGATCTTGAAGACGGCTACATCAACAATGTTTACACTTTGATACTCGACATAGAAGATCATATTGAAATTACTCTTGAAGACCTCACACCTGAAACGGAATATGGCTATCATACTCAATATGTGTTCTCCGATGGCGCCTCAAAATCAGGCAACCCGCACTATTTCTTCACCCAAGTGGACGGCATAGCCGAAGTTTCAACTTCTGAAATCAGCGTTTATCCAAACCCCGCATCAGATTTCATCCGCATTGGGAATGTCAATCCACAGTCAGTTTCAATCTACACCCTCGACGGAAGATTGGTGAAAACTGTTGAGAATGCCAATATCATCGATGTCAGAGGTCTGAATGAAGGTGCATACCTTATTAATGTTGACGGCAAAGTGAGCAAAGTGGTTATTGAGAAATGATGAAGAAGAGAATTCTCAAATGGACTTTATGGGTAACACTGGCGGCAGTTGTCAGTGTTACTGCCATCCTTTTGAAGGATTCTTTATCTCAAAACGAATATCTCTCTGATGGTGAAGTCTTTGTCGTCATCTCCAAACAGGAGTTGAAGCTTTATGTCTGTCAACATGTAAACGGCGACAACATCAGACTGGCCGAATATCCCGTATGCATCTCCAAAAACTATGGAGCCAAAAAGTTTACAGGTGACAACAAGACTCCGGAAACCACCTGGAGACGGCCTATACACATCAAAGAAATTATTGATGCCTCAGACTGGGTATACGATTTTCAAGACGGACGAGGCCTGATCTTAGCTTACGGAGATTGGTATCTTCGATTCTCCGAACCTTACAATAGCGTTGGAATACATGGCAGCACCAACAATGAAGAGACAGTGCCGGGCCGATACAGCAGGGGCTGCATCAGGATGCATGACGCTGATTTGATTAAGTTCAAAGAAGAATACGCCTTCGTTGGGATGAAAGTTTTCATCAAACATGAAGACGAAGGGCTGCGCAGGTTCGAATACAAATATTACTGATTCAGTTCCTCCATCACTTTTCCTGCCAGTCGGCTTGTTCCTATGCGGAAATAGTTTTTGTTGAGCCATTTCTCGCCAAGAACGTCTTTCACTATATAATAAACTCAGAGATAGCAATTATTGATAATTATAAAATTATTCAAATAATTTTGTAATTGTATTAAAGATTTTTTATATTTGCATGTTAAATACTACTTTTTTACATGAAAAAAATCTTTATACTATTCATTGCTATCATACTCTCGACTGCAGCCATGGCTCAGCTTGAGGTGAAAAAAGACTCATTCAAGCTCGTCGAAGGATTCGTCAACATCAACACAGACAAGATGTACGACGAAAACGACAAGCCGTATGCGGTTTTGAAAATCAAAACCGAAAACATCAATGCAAAACAGCGCCGTGAACTGACTTTCAAGGGAGATGCAAGGACGTTCTTCGAGGTGGAATACGAAGACGGCGAAGTGTGGCTGTATATGAGCTACTACGCCTCTTACATCAAGATTTCGCATCCAGACCTGAGCTCGACCGAATTCTGGTTCCCATTCGACATGAAACCCAAATGCGGCTACGAGCTGACGTTGGTAAACCTGTCGGAATCAAGCATCAATGAGGAAATGATCATGAGCCGTCTCGACGAGTTGGAGAGCGCAACCAAAGCTGTGGCTGAAAAACAGTCAGAAGCCCCAACAGTGATTGAGGTTGCGAAGAAAGACGAAAGTTACAACCTGCTGACGCTGAACATCGCCTACAATAACTATGGCAAACTCTCTTATGGTGTCACACTCGGAAACATGAAGAAAATGGGTTGGTTCATCAACGCCATGTCAAATTTCAATTTCAAAGGTCTTTCCACCGATTTTGAATGCGGAAACGACTTCCTGGTGGATGGCAACTATCCTTTCTACACAGGCAAAGAGGTTTACACCTCTCTTTCAGCAATTGGTGGTGTGATGTTCAGGCTCACCGACCCGATAGCACTGAGAATTGGCGTCGGATACGGCATTCGAACTACAGCATACGAGATGACCGACGGTAAATATGTCAAAAACACCGACGTCAGCACATCGGGCGTCGAAGTGTCGGCCGGTGCGCACTACAGATTCGGCAAACTCGTGGTGTCGCTCGACTTTGTTACGACAAACTTCAAATATTATGAAGCTAAATTAGGTTTTGGTATGGGTTATTAAAATTGAAGAGTTATGAAAAAGACAGCATTTATATTATGTGTTTTCTCGGCATTGATGCTCACAACATGCAAAAAGATGCCCGAGCTGAAGGTTTACGACCTCAAACTCACAAGTGAAAACGTCGCCTATTCGCAGACATCGGCGGAGATAAAGGTGGAATATGATTATCCAACTGATTTACAATATGTGAACGTAACGATGAGCGAAAGCAACTATTTCGGATACTCGATAGTGGCCCAGTCGGAAATCATTGACAGCGTGTTTATCGCCAACTTCGTCGATTTGCACACCGACAAGAAATACTACTACAAGTTCGAATACAGCAACGGTGTCAATGTAGTGACATCTGAGGTGCACAGCTTCTATCTGGATGCCGCTTTGGTGACACTTCCGACGGTTATAACCATGGAAGTTTCGGAGATCCAGGGCACAAGTGCAATATGCGGCGGTGAAATCATTGACGACGGCGGCTATTATGTGACAGGCAGAGGCGTTTGCTGGAGCACGCACCGCAACCCAACAATCTTTGATAACTACACAACCGATGGCATGGATACTGGCTCGTACACATCCACAATGACCGGTCTTAGCGAGCATACTGTTTATTACGTAAGAGCGTTTGCCATCAACGAAAAAGGAACGAGTTAC
>JAEEJS010000019.1 GCA_016282015.1 Bacteroidales bacterium | reverse complement strand
CTATGTAGCCTATCTGGACGAGAACCTTAACAAACTCAATGAAATCTATTATACAGATGATTTCTACTGGCTGTACCCTGACAAAGGAATCTGTTTAAGTCCAAATGGAGACCTTTTTCTGCTTTGCACAAGAATGGATGAGGTAGAGGACGTTGGTGCCATTTACAAAATTCCCAAAGAAGCTTTTGACGGCATCGAGGAAGCCCATAATGCTGGTTTTGCGGTTGCCACGGCTTATCCTAATCCAGGGAAGGATGTGCTGAATATCCGCACTGGATTGCAAAACGCCCACGTGGAAATCTACGACTTATCAGGCATACTCATTCACAAACATCAAATCACCGACAATATCACCCCAATAACCACCACCTCTTGGCCTTCAGGCACCTACATCTGGAAAGTCATGGCCAATGGCAAAGAAGCCGAAAGTGGCAAATGGATAAAACAATGATACTATGAAAAAACAACTACTAATAATCATCATTCTCGCTTGCTCGATAATATGCGGAGCACAAACCCCATGGAATGGTACCATAGCGGAATCTTACGATGGTGGCGACGGCACACCCGCAAATCCTTATCAGATTGCCACTGCCGAACAGCTTGCCTTGCTCGCTCAACAAACCAATGACGGCACGGGGGGCGATGCATTTTACATCCTGACAAGCGACATCTGCCTAAATGCAAATTTGAATGTGAATCCTCTCAACTGGATTCCTATAGGTCGGGTTGTCAATGGAACACCTTCATTCTTCACCGGGCATTTCAACGGCAACAACAAAACGGTGTCGGGATTGTATTACAACAATCCGGATGATGACGAAGTGGTCGGATTGTTCGGTTGCACTTATGATGCTGAAATCTACGATATAAACCTTTCCAATTGCAGCCTGTCGGGCTCAAAATATGTCGGCACTCTGGTAGGTCGAGCCGGATTCACTAACATCTCAGATTGTGATATCGACCATGTCACAGTCAATTGTGAAGTCAGGTCGGCAGGTGGATTGGTGGGCTTTTTCGGTTTGCCTTACGGTGTGAATGAAGACGCCACCGAAATCTATTTCATCATGGATTGTCACGCCAATCAAGGGGTGACGGTGTTTGGCAGACTTGCTGGTGGCTTGGTGGGTGAGATAACCGAGTATCTTCTTGCTGGTCCATCGGTGCCTTCTCTAGTATCGAACTGCTCGAGCGAGGCTCTTGTGGAGGGCACTTCGTCGGTTGGCGGTATTGCAGGCTCATTCCGCAATGGTAAAATTGACCATTGTATCTGTTGGAACGAGGTGCATAGTAGTGAATGGGCTGGCGGAATGGTTGGCTGCGGCATTGCGCTTAACGTTTACAACTGCGTGAATTGCACCTATGCAAGTGCCATGATATTTTGCGGAGGCATGGTGGGTTATCTGTGTGGAGGAAATTTGGCGCATTGCGAGAATTACGGTGATATTGACGGCAGCTGCTACAGTGGCGGCGGTGTTTCGGAGATTGGAGGGATGATTGGCAAATTCGAACCAGACCCACTTCTTGCAGGTACCGATAGCGAGTACATTATTCGTGATTGCCACAACCATGGAGACATCGCTTATTCCGGCGACGAAGCGGGAGGCATCATCGGGAGATCCGAAGGCAACGCTGTGGAACGTTTGGTAATTATGGATTGCAGCAATAACGGCAGATTGCATCATAACTATGGATATGCAGGTGGTATCGTGAGCTACAACCATAGCTATGTCATGAGTTTACTGAATGTATATAACACCGGTGATGTTGGAGCTCGGTATGGAGTAGGGGGCATTGTAGGAGAGGCCAGCAGTCTTATGGCCGTAGTGATGAATGCCTACAGCACTGGCGAACTGACTCATGAAATTGATAATTATGTTTGTCCAATGGGATCCATTGTCGGCAAAGCCTCCGAAGTCACACAATTCAGCAGTTGCTATTGGTTATCGAGTAACGATTACGGCAGCAACGGACAAGGTCCCCAGCTCGAGTCATCGTGTGCCTTCAATCCCACAGCTTCACCATCTGTTTGGCAGCTCGAAACCCCGATGCACAACACCACCGATTTGCTTGCCGCACTAAACGACGGTGCCGCTCAAATCGAAATTGAATTCCCCGCGCTCGACGAAGTGAGCCGCTGGCGTGAAGACGACGAGTTCAACAATGGCGGATTCCCAATCTTTGGACATCAATACACAACTATTGAAGAACAAGAAACAAAACATTTTTCATCTGCTTATCCTAACCCCGGCAAAAACGTGCTGAACATCCGCACAGCTTTGCAAAACGCCCGAGTGGAAGTTTATAATTCTCTAGGACATCTCGTCCTCAATCTAGAACTTTTAGAAAACGTCACTTCAATAAATACATCCTCTTGGCCTTCTGGAACTTATATCTGGAAGGTGTTGGCAAATGGCAAAGTAACCGAATCCGGCAAATGGATAAAAGAATAGCAACACTAAATCTCTGTGACAATGAAAAAGTATCTCAAATATGTAATTTTCGCCGTTACAATGTTCTTGGCTTTGCACAATACCTTTGGCCAAAGAGCAGCGAGCATTGCTCAAATCATACAGACGCCCAACAGTATTCCATTTAATATGGTATATTCAAACGAAAACGAGATTACCACCTTCCAAATCTCAAATTCCACAACAAGCCGTTATTCTGTCAACAGATACTCAACCGACGGACAGATTTTGGGTTCCGTAATACCATGGAGCGATGAGGCACTAAGCGCCATGAGAATCCATGATGTGGAGCTGTACAGTGAGCCCAATGGAGAAGTCGGTCTTTATTACGTGGCTACACGATTGGGAACCGACACGACGACTTTCCACAAAATCACCATTACTGAAGACATGGATCTGATTCATGAGGATTTTCAATGGTATGGGCTTGATTTTCCTGACGAGATACACGACGGAAACAGCACGAAGGTTTTTGTGGGCAAGAACAGAGAGGTGCTCCTATCATATAACGACAAGTTCTTGGATAGTGTCCATATCGTTAGGTTTGACGCAGGTGGTGAAGTCCTGGCAGAACGCAAAATGAAATGCTACGGTGGGCAAGTGAGCAGTGGCCTTGTTTACGAAGAATCGTATTATCACAAACTTATCCCCACGCCTGATTCGACTGGATGCCGTTTTATTACGGGACGTAATTATGCCTGGGGACCATATAACCCTCCGGGGCCGCTATATTTCACTTGCTTTACGATGGATGACCACCTAAATGTCGTTGATTCCATTAAGAACACCGACACGCTTTCTTTCCCTTTCCTGTGTGGCACCATGGCCTATTATCGGGTAAATCACCACAATGGCCGTTCGTATTCCGTCAACTCTTTTTCTTATCCTGCAGTGAACGGCAACCCTGAAATCAAAAACGACCTGTTGATGGGTGTTTACGATGAAAACATGTTCCAGTTGAACTACACTTGGGGAATTCAT
>JAEEJS010000018.1 GCA_016282015.1 Bacteroidales bacterium | reverse complement strand
TTGGCGGGTAAGATAGATACTTCCCGGATGCGCGAGCCCTCGTTCCTGATGGTATTGGTCGGTGTGGGGCAGTACGCCTACCGCAGAGAGGATGGCGTGTATGTGGTGCCCATCGGGTGCTTGAAGGATTAGGGGGTGTTAAAATGTTAAATGTTAAACGGAAGGTTTCTGTGTGATACCACACGGAGGCCTTTTTTTGTTTTAAAATTTTTTGTATCTTTGCAGCCGAGTTTTTATCAATGGCAAACGATAGACGACATATCCACCTCTGCCTCGCCAAGATGAGCGACAATGGCGCTGAGCAGAAATATATACAAGAGGCCTTCCGGACCAACTGGGTGGCGCCTCTGGGACCGAATGTGGATGGTTTTGAAAAAGATCTTGAGCGTTATTTGGGCAATGATGTTCATGTAGCGGCACTCTCATCATGTACTGCGGCCATTCACTTGGCATTGCTCTTGGTTGGCGTAAAACCGGGCGATGAGGTGCTTTGCCAAAGCTTCTCATTTTGCGCGAGCTCCAACCCGGTAACTTACTGTGGTGCCAAGCCTATTTTCATCGACAGTGAAGCAGAAACTTGGAATATGTCGCCTGAGCTGCTTGAGGAGGCCATCAAGTCTAGATTATCTAGAAAACCCAAGGCTATCGTCGTGGTGGATCTTTACGGCATGCCTGCCCGTTGGGATGATCTTACTGCCATCAGCCGGAAATACGAAATCCCGATTATCGAAGATGCTGCCAATGCGTTGGGCTCGACCTATAAAGGCCGGCCTTGCGGCACTTTTGGCGATATTGCCACTTTGTCGTTTAACGGCAACAAGATTATTACCACCAGCGGCGGTGGAGCGCTCATTTGTCATGATGAAGCCACCAAGAAACGTGCTGTTTTCCTGGCTACTCAGGCCAAGGAGCCATATCTGCACTATGAGCACGAGGCCATCGGCTTCAACTACCGAATGAGCAACATTTCGGCTGGCATAGGCCGCGGTCAGATGACCGTGCTCGACAAGCACATAGCTCACCACAAGCACGTGCACGAGCTTTATTCATCTCTTCTGGATAACCCTGGTATCTTTAGAGTCTCTACTAACCCCAGCTCTGATTTTAACTCCAACTTCTGGCTTACCACCATACTTTTCAAACATCCTCTCGACACCGAGGCTTTCTGCCTGCAGCTGGACAAAGCTGGCATTGAGGCCCGTCCGCTCTGGAAACCCATGCACTTGCAGCCGGTCTACAAAAACGCTCCGGCATTCACCAACGGTGTCTCTGAAAACCTTTATAACACAGGCATTTGCCTGCCGTCAGGCCCCTGGGTGACGGATGAGGATGTCCGCTTCATTGTTGACACTGTTCTGCGCTAATTAAAAATTTGCAAAAAAACCTTGCGGATTGCAATTTTTTTGTATTTTTGTAGACTGAATAAGTAGATAAATCAAACAACAAAAATAATTCGTATGAAGAGACTTTTTTTAATGATTTTGTTCTTTGCGCTGATGCCTTTGGCTATGCTGGCGCAAACGCCTCAAATGATGGACATGGCCCGTGCAGAGCTTCAGAAACGCGGTCTTAACGAGACTGAAGTGCGCACCAGATTGATGGAAAACGGTATTGATGTTGACAACATACCGCCTACAGAATATGCCAACTATCAGAGCAGAGTGACCGAGATAATTAACCAGATGGTGGCCGAAAAGAACGCTGCCACTATAACTCCGGCCGCTGCAGCAACAGGAGGCGTTGAGGTGGTGTCAACTCCTGAAGAAATGCCACAGACCACCACAGGTGAGGCTGCCGCAGAGGAAGCATTGGAAAAGACTCTAGAAGAGAATCATGTGTCACCTACTGCAGGCAGCGATATTTATGGACACTCCCTTTTCACAGGTAAGGGACTGGATGTGTTCCGCACAACTGACGGTGCCCTTGCTCCTGAAACATATATTTTGGGTGAAGGAGATGAGGTGCATATCTCAATTTTCGGTTCGTCACAGACTGAGATTCACCAGCGCATAGGTCCTGATGGCAGCATTCAGCCTACAGGATCAAGCAAAATTTTCTTGAAAGGCATGACTTTGGCTCAGGGCCGTGAGGCTATCCGCAGCAAGCTTAGCCACAGCTTCTCGTTCAGACCTGACCAGATTGCCGTTACCATCTCGACAGCCCGTACAGTTGCGGTGAGCATCTATGGCGAAGTGGGTGTGCAGGGTGGTTTCACCATCAGTGCCTTGAACACAGTGTTCAACGCCTTGGCAGCAGCCGGTGGCCCGACAAGCCTCGGTTCGGTGCGTAACATCCAGCTGTCGCGCGCAGGCAAGACGTACACCATCGATATTTACAAATACATGAAGAACCCGACCATCGGAGTCAACTACGACATTCAGAACGCTGATGTGATTTTTGTTCCGGTGGCTCAGAAGATAGTCAAGATAGAAGGTGCTGTCAACCGCCCTATGCGTTACGAGATGATTGACAGCGAGAACCTGGCCGACCTTATCGAATATGCTGGCGGTGTGGTGTGGAACGTTTATCCGGAGTATGTACAGATTGAACGCATTGAAAACGGTCAGATCATCTATCAGGACTACAAGCTTAGCGAAATCATGTCGGGCAAGCGCAAAGTGAGCTTGCAGGCAGGCGATATAATCCGCATCAAGGTAGCCAACGAGCCTGTTGAGAACTATGTTTCAATTGAAGGTGACGTTTACTACAACGGACGTTTCGAACTCGACAAGAACACTTCGCTTTCGGTTTTGTTGAACAACGCCAAACCGCGTTACACAGCCAAGACAGATTATCTCTTTGTGGAGCGCACCAGAGACGATGAGACTGTCGAGGTGATTACAGTGCCTTATCCTGGCACCAACGGCAATCCTGACTTTGTGCTCCGTGCACGCGACAAGGTGACGGTGTTGAAACAGTCGACCTATCGCGATGTCGATATCATTGAGGTGAGCGGTCAGGTGCGTAAGCCGTTCTCACGCAATTTCAGCTTGGACGACAAGATGACCGTCTCACAGGCCATCGACTTCGCCGGCGGCTTGAAGCCTACAGTATTCCCTGTGGCTTACATATTCCGCAAGGATGTTGCCAACCCTGAAAAGATGCAGTACATCAGAGTGGATCTGGAAGCCGACGGTGACAGACTTCTGCAGCCTGGCGACCGTTTGAATGTTTATGACAACACTCTCTACACCAACATTGGCGAGGTGAGAGTGAGCGGTGCGGTTAAAGAGCCTTTCGGCACAACTTACGACGAATCGCTCACTCTGCACGACATGTTGTGCATGGCCGGCGGTTTCACAATTGGTGCCGCATACGATCGTGTGGAGGTGTTCCGTCTGAACATCTCAAAGACCAACGAGGTTGACTTGGATTTGATCACCCTTCAGGTTGATGAGGACTACAATATTATTGGTAGAACCTTCGACTTACAGCCTTACGACCACATAGTGGTGCGTATGACTCCTAACTACACCACGGGCCGTTATATAGAATTGAACGGCCGTGTGAAATATCCTGGCGTTTACGTGTTGGAAGACTCCAAGACCCAGCTTTGGGACATTATCAAGAAGGCTGGCGGTCTGCTTGACGATGCCGACCCGTATGCACGCCTGACCCGTACTCAGGGACGCAACACCGGTAGCATAGGTTTGAACCTTACCAAGGCCAAACGCAACAGAAACAGTATAAAGAACGACCCTATCCTTATGGAAGGTGATGTCATCAACATTGTCCGTCAGGAAAACACAGTGGTAATCCGCGAGACCGGTACACGTATGGCTCAGTATGTGCCGGTTGAGTATTCTTCAACTCAGAAAGTCATTGTTTATGACGGTGCTCACAGAGCAAAATGGTACATTAAGCACTATGCCGGCGGATTTACCAAAACAGCCGACAAGAACAGCGTCACAGTAACCATGCCTAACAACCAGGCTGAATGCACCAGACGCTTCCTTGGCATCCGCCGTTATCCTAAGGTTGAGCCGGGTGGAGTAATCACTCTGCGTATAGACGATAAGAAGAAAGAGCGCATAGAGAAACCGAAGGAGAAGGTCGACTGGGGTGTCGAGGCTAGAAACTCATTGGCCGCTTTGGTGTCAATCGTGTCAATCATACTTCTGTTGAACAACTTGAACAAATAGTATTTATGGATACAATGGAAAACAACGTCGCGCCTCAGCAGACTGAGGAAGAAGGCATCGACATAATGGCTTTGCTGCGCAATTTGTGGGACGGCCGCAAGACTGTGCTGATTTGCCTGGGCATTTTCGTAGCTCTGGGTTTGACAGCTGCCCTTACCATGAAACGCGCCTATACGGTGAAGACTATCATGGTGCCTCAAATCAACTCCCGACAGAACTCTTCGTTGGGTAGCTTGGCTGCTTTGGCCGGTATAGACCTGGGCATGCAGACCGCTGCATCCGACCTTTCGCCTTTGGTTTACCCTGAGATTGTGAGCAGTGTGCCTTACCGCCTTCAGCTGATGCACACTCCTTTGCATTACAAAAAGGTGGATCATCCTATCAGCATGTTCGACTATATAATCGGCGGTTACGACAAACCTTCGGTGTTTGCCTACATCAAGAGGTATACCATAGGTTTGCCGGGCTTGATTATAAGCCAGTTTGCCCCCAAGCCTCAGGAGATTGTGCTGCCTAAGGGCGGTCCGGCAGGTGCAGATACCACCGACAAGCCTATAGTCATCACTGTCAATGAGCAGAAGATGCTTGAGGTGTTTGGCAAGATAGTCACTCTCGATGTCAACAAGAAGGAGGGTTACCTCACTCTGATAGTCAATGGCACCGAGCCTATACAGACTGCCGAGCTGGCACTGAAGGCACAGAAGCTGCTGCAGGACGAGGTGACACGTCACCGTATCGAGAAGTCTGAGAAGGAATTGATGTATATTGAGGCCAGATATCAGGAAGTGAAGAAGGAAAACGATATGTACCAGGAGCAGCTGGCCATCATCAAAGACCGCACAAAGAGCGTTATGAGCTCGCGCGATGAAATTGAAAAAGACCGTATCCAGGCCAAGTACAATGTGTCGAACGCCATCTTCAACGAGATGGCCAAGCAGTTGGAGCAGGCTAAGATGCAGGTGAAGCGCGACACTCCGGCTTACGCCATCATCCAGCCGGTCACCATCCCTATGAAGCCTTCGAACAGCCGGGCTAAAACTCTTATAGTTTGGACGTTTTTTGGATTTATAGTAGGGTGCGGCATTGTGCTCGGAAAGGGTTACTGGAAGAACCTTAAGAATAAATTCAACGCTAACGCTGACGATAACGATAACTAGGGAGTTGGAGTGAAATGAAATGAAGCGAGGCGGAGGAATCTCATACTTATGCTTGAGATTTCTCCGCTTCGACTATCGGCTTCGGTCGAGATGACGACAAAAACTATTATTATGTCAAGGAAGAAAACAAACAGCCTCAGCACTTTTGTCAACACCATACTCCGCATTTACGGTGAACATCCGTTCAAACCCATGAATTATAAGCAGATAGCTAAGATTATGGGTGTACGCGATGCGGCTGGCAAAGACGTCATATTCCAAGTGCTTGAAACCCTGGCCCGCGACGGTCAGCTGATAGAGAACCATCCGTACAGCTATGTGCTGAACCCCGACCTGATTAGCGAATACGGTCCGAAGCCGCAGTATGTGGTGGGCACAGTCGACATGAAGGGTACCGGCAAGGCTTATGTGCAGCCCGATGACGGTGGAGAGGACATACAGATTGCCTCCAACAACACCGGCAAGGCACTGCATGGCGACAAGGTGAAGGTTGCCATGTTCCCAAAGCGCAAGTCGAAGAAGAACGAAGGAGAGATTGTGGAGGTGCTGCAACGCGCCCGCACCGAGTTTGTGGGCATATTCACCCTCAGCCACGGCTATGCCTTTGTGGTGTCGGACAGAGTCTCCATGCCGGTCAACTTCTACATTCCGCGAGGCAATTACAAAGGCGCCCGCGACGGACAGAAGGTAATAGTTAAGCTTACCGACTGGCCCGACAACTCGCGCAACCCCTTCGGCGAGGTGATAAGGGTGTTGGGTATACCTGGCGAGAACAATGTGGAGATGCAGTCGATATTGCTGGAATATGAGTATCCGCTGGAGTTTCCGAAAGATGTGGAAAAAGAGGCGAGCAAGATTTCCGATAAGATTTCAGCCTCGGAAATCAATAGCCGACGCGACTTTAGGGACATTTTCACCATCACCATCGACCCTCGTGACGCCAAGGACTTTGACGATGCCATTTCCTATCGCAGGCTGCCCAACGGCAACCATGAGGTGGGAGTGCACATTGCCGATGTGTCGTACTATGTGAAGCCTGGCTCGGCCATAGACCGTGAGGCTCAGCAGAGGGGTACCTCGGTTTACTTGGTCGACCGCACCATACCCATGCTGCCCGAAAAGCTTTGCAATATGGTGTGCTCTCTGCGTCCCGACGAGGAAAAGCTGACGTTTTCGGCTGTTTTTGAGATGAACGACAAGGCTGATATCCTCAACCATTGGATAGGCAAGACCGTAATCAAGTCGAACCGCCGCTTCGCTTACGAGGAGGTGCAGGCTATGATAGAGGGAGGCGAAGGCGATTTCAAAGACGAGTTAATGATTCTCAACGACTTGGCCACCAAGCTGCGCGAAAAGCGTATGGCTCAAGGCTCAATCAACTTCCACAGCGAAGAGGTGAAGTTTGTGCTCGATGAGAATATGCATCCTATCGACACTTACGTCAAGGTGCAGAAGGAGGCCAACATGCTCATTGAGGACTTCATGCTGCTGGCCAACCGCACTGTGGCTGAGTCTATTGGCAAGAAAGACTCTAAATATCAAGGATATACCTTTGTTTACCGTGTGCACGACGAGCCTAACCCTGAGAAGTTGTACAACTTCATCGCCTTGGTGTCGAAGTTGGGTTATTCTATGAACATCAGCACTCGCGAGAAGCTGGTGAAATCGTACAACGCCTTGTTTGAGGCTGTGGAGGGCAAGGGCGAGCGCAATCTAGTGGAGTCGGTGGCTCTGCGTACCATGGCCAAGGCTCAGTACAGCACTGTCAACATTGGTCACTATGGCTTGGCCTTCCCGTTCTACACTCACTTCACTTCGCCTATCCGCCGTTATCCCGACCTTATGGTGCATCGCCTGATTGAGCGCTATCTGATTGAGAATCAGACTAGTGTCAACCGTGAGGAATATGAGGTTCTGTGTCAGCATGCCTCCGAGATGGAGCGTAAGGCTGCCGAGATGGAGCGCGAGTCGGTTAAGTACAAACAGGCTGAGTATCTGCAGGATAAGATAGGCAAGGTGTTTGACGGCTTGATTTCCGGCCTAAGCAAATGGGGCATTTACGTGGAGCTTAAGGACAGCAAATGCGAAGGCCTGGTACGCTACAGCACCTTGGACGACATGTACTATATCGATGAGGAGAACTTCCGCGTCATAGGCCAGTATACAAACAAAATCTACCGCCTGGGCGACGCTGTCAAAGTGCGCATCGAAGCAGTCGATTTGATTAAAAAACAAATGGACTTCACGTTAGTGAACAGACCGAATAAGATAGCACACAAGAAAAAAAATTAAAAATTATTTCAACTACGTTTTTTTTTGTATTTTTGTGGCAGTTTATGAACACTGGCATTATTATTATTATAGTATCTGAAAATTGGGATGCCACCCATAAATGGGGGGGGGTAACACATTGGTATTCAACTAGTTACAAGCGTTTTTGTTTTTACACATGATAGCTGCAATTTTCATTGCGGTCTGTTTTTGCTTTGTCGTAAATTATTTTTTTATTACATAATAACTAATAAGATGAAAAAAACACAATTTTTGAAAGCCTTCGCGCTTTCTTTGGCAACGGCTTTCGTTATGCTGTTGCCGACAACCATGAACGCCCAAAACGACGGTTTTTTCCTCAACAATGAGGATATCTATGCGAGTCGCATTAGCAGCGACTTCAACATCTTTGTCGGACAGTTCGGCGGCAATGGTGGCCAAGCAGGTGGCAACTACGGGATTAGCATCGGAACGTTTGGACAAGATCCTCCCGCACCGCTCGGCAGCGGACTCTTCATCATGGCTGCGGCTGGCGCGGCCTACGCATTTTCGAAAAAACGTAAAAAACAGGAAAACAACTAAAAACACATCAATCTACAATGAAAAGACTTAGCACAATCATCATGGCACTGGCTCTCGTGCTTGGAATGAGCCAATGCAAGAAACAAGAAATTCCCACCAATGGCAATGGCGGAGAAAAGGTCCACATCACTTTGAACGTGAACAACGGCGAAAATATCTCAGTGAACGTCGACAACGGCGGCAGGCACGCAGTGGCCCCGAACCTCGGCGTGATCCAATTCACCGCTGGGGACAAGCTCTATGTGGGCAACAACGGCCACTATGTAGGCTATTTGAACTATGTTGTCGATCAAAGTGGCCGCCGTTTCGAGGGCAACATCGATGGAAGTGCCTGCTCCACGAGCGACAAGCTGCACTTCTACTTCTTGGGTGGCAAGGCTCCTGCAACGGCACCTACGGCGGGAACCACAACCGACTTCACCATCAACATTGCCGACCAAAGCCAGAACCTGCCCGTGCTCTGCTATGGCGCTTCGGATGAAAATTACTCGACTAGCGGTAGCTACACCGTCGTTTTGGAGTACAAGTGCGCTTTGGTGAGGTTCAACCTCAACAAGGAAACAAATTATATATGCACCTTGTCGAACATGCTGACCGAGGCCACCATCGACTTTGCCAATAAGGCCATTACGCCAACCGCCACCACTGGCACCATCGACCTTTACAGGGAGGAAGGCAACACGGGCGTGAGATGGGCCATCCTGCTGCCCGGCACCAACCTTTCAGCCGACGTCAATGTGGAAGGGGAACCGTCAGAAGCGCTTCATGAAAACCAGTTTATCAACTCCGGAATAACGCTTAAAAATCCTGTGTTTGCGGCACCTGATGCACAGTATGCCGTTACAAGTGGTGGCGTATTGAAACAATTCTCGGTGAGTTCTACGCAGAAGGTCTATTTCTCGAGGGCCAACCTGAAGTGTAACGCGGCCAACCCCAACCAACTGGTGTGGGGCTTCCACGAATACCAGTATGACGAGTGCCCTGGTTTTTATGCCATAACCTCTAATTCGGGGAACACGGGTACAACTGCGGTTCATATAACTAGTAGCAATGAAATGGATCGATTCAGCTGGGGATTTCACGGCACTACTACTGTATCAGAAAACGATTGGGTGGACGGATCAAGGAACCTGAACTGGAATGATGGAACAGACTGGGGATGTGCACTCAGAGGGACTGCCTATGGCAACTATTGGCGCACGCTGACGGCAGCCGAATGGGAATACCTTCTCAAAACGAGATCAGGTAAACGTTTCCTGATGGTAACTTGGCAGCAGTATCATAATTATAATTTGGCGACTACAAATGGCATTTTCATAGCGCCTGATGGCTATGACGGCGGATCCACTTCCGGTTATTCTCAATGGAACAAGACAGGTTGGAAAAATGTTAAATCAATATCTAGCTCTGAGGCGAATGAACTTTTTGAGGCCGGATGTGTGTTCCTGCCTGCTCTCGGCTACCGTCAAGGTAGTTATTACTATGAGTACAATTACCACTATCATCCGAGTGGCTATTACATGTTTGGTAATTATTGGACGGCCACTGGTGTGACACAGCAACCTAATTCGACAGTAACTCCACAAGCGAAGGCTTTCCGCTTTACAGAAGACGCATTTGATTATGCGTATTCCCCACAACGCCATCTTGGCATGTGTGTCCGTTTGGTGTGGGATGCCAACTAAGCGGTTCGCAAGGAGGCGGGATTTCCGATTCCGCAAGCC
>JAEEJS010000017.1 GCA_016282015.1 Bacteroidales bacterium | reverse complement strand
ATGAGATGGATGTATTATACTACTGCATTTTTATACATATTTGATTATAACAATCTGATGAGCAATATCGTTGCGATTTCATGCAGTCCAAGGCCCAATGGCAGTTCTGCGCAGATTACCGATGCATTTCTAGATGGAGCTATGGGGCTGTCCACCAACCTGGTCACTCTCCATAGGCCTGTAAAATTCAAGTCGATACAGGATTGCCACCGCTGTATGGGATGCAAGAGCACCGGTAAGTGTGTCATCGACGACGATATACGTGTTATCCTGGACGATATACTTGCAGCAGATTGTGTAGTTTTCTCCACGCCTGTGTACTTCGAAGGACCGACCGCCCTTTACAAAATGGTAGAGGACAGAATGTATTCGTTCCTCGACGTGAACAAAGTATCGACTTTGGGCCCTAACAAAAAAGCCGTTCTCATCCTGACAAGCTGCTATCCGGAATCCGATCTGAAAAAGGTCGCAGACACACTCGAGAAGAACCTCAAGACCATAGGATTCGAGATGCTTGATGTGATCACCTATTGCGACAACTATGGAAAGGATCCTGTCAGCAAAAATGAAGAACTCGTCCACAGAGCTAAATCACTCGGCCGCACGATGCGTAACACCCCGACCGTTTAAAACAATCTCAAAGCTCCAGTGACTTTCATTTTAGGGGTTTAGGTCAACCTTTAGTCCCTTTCTTCTTTTTGCTCTTCTTATCCCTATAAGGGATGAAGATGATCCAAATCACTATCATAGACAATACAGGGATAATTGCACGGGTCACATCGCCCAGCAGATAGTAAGCGGCAATCATTCCCAATACTCCGAATACCCCGAACCATCTGAGAATCGCGCCTCCTCCCAACATGAGCGCGAACAATATGAAGACCAGATAGATCAGTATCTGAATCAGAGTCTGAGATCCAATTGACATGAATGTGTTGTCACCAACCGCTTCGGTGATGTACGGTATGATGTACAGTTCGGTGATGTACGGCACAACGACGACGAATAGGATCGTCATCACAACGCCTGCACAAAACTTCAGAATGAATCCCATGCGATGCCGTAGAATCAACGAACATAAGACATTTTACCTAGTGAGCGATTTCACCATCCAATGAGTTCGGATCCAGCTTATGACGCTTGCAGCAAAGCGAAAAGACAGTATGACAGCGGTAACATCCAGGGCGCAGTAGATACTTTAGAAGAATATCTGAAGACCGATCCCCACAACTGCAAGGTCAGACTTCAGTTGGCGCAGCACATCATCTACGGCCTCAAAAACAAAGAATACGGAATGATGCAGCTTGATGTCATCCTAGATCTGGATCCCGATTTCATTGATGCTCTGAAAGCCCAGATATCTATACTTGCCGAGGATAAGAAGAACAACAAAGTCACCAATGAGAAATTCCAAAGACTTCTCGAACTCGACCCTTCATCGGATATGTACAACACATATGCTAGATTCCTCAGGAATCAGATGGTGGACTTCCCCAAAGCCGCCGAATACTATGAGAAGGCCATCGCGATCAACCCGAACAGATACGAATACCATCAGAACTACTCGGCACTTCTTCTCAATGACATCAAGGACTACGAGAAGGCCAAGCAGGAGTTGGAGATACTGATGGAATTGAAACCTGGCGACTACAAGGTCAAACAGAACTACGACCGTCTCATGAGGGAAAAGTTCGACAAGAACGGCAACGTTAAGAAGTCCAGATTCGGATTCCTGAGACGCTGATCATAGCTTCGAACCGCAATGGATGCATTTCTTTACCCTGCGGTTCATGTATCCGCAGTGACTGCACTGAGGGAATCCTTTGACCGACAGTGGATTGATCCCATCACCCCTCCACCCTGACCTGACTATGGCGGAATCTATCTTCTCCATATCAGTGCTCAGCTCGTTGTTGTACCTCAGCATATCCTCGTTGAACATCAAGATAGCGTCGTCCCTCTCCTTCTCGATGATGTCCTGCTTCCCATAGATATCTTGCAACTTGTCGAGCTTCTTCTGAGTCTTGACTCTCACCATCTCTATCGGCTGTGTCCTGAGGACACGGTTTAGCTTCTTCATCTCGGCATCCATGGCAGATTGTATCTGTTCAGGCGTGAAATCCTCGAACGGACTGAATCCTAGCAGCCAATATGTGTTGAACCTGCGATCGGTATACAGTTCGCTGCCGCCTTGGGGCAGTTCGACCTGTTCCTTCTCTTCCTTGTTCCTTGAGAAAAAGCCCATGGACATGCAACACACATCGATGCGTAAATAACCTATTACCAAATCTGGATGTAAAACGTCAAATATGGCTTTACCCTCATTATTATTCAGCGGCATCCGCCGTGGCAGGGAGGAAATCGATATGGCCTATGAGAAGAAGGAACGCAGAGACGGTCCCAAGCACGATTCGCACAAGAATGGTGACAGGCCATACAAGAAAGACGGCCCGAAAGACCGCAAGCCCTACGGTGACAGAAAGGATTTCAAGGGAAAGCCTAGAAAGGACTTCGGAGACCGTAAAGATCGCCACGAGTCCGGCGACAGGAAAAAAGAGGGCGGATTCCGCAGAGGAAAGAAGGACTTCGGAGAACGCCCACGCAGGGACAAGGATTTCAAAGACAGGAGAACAGACGGAAGGAGAGATTTCCACAAAAGAGAGGAATCCCGCCGCGAAGAGAATTCTGAACCAAGGAAACTCCTACTTCCACAAGATGCATCCAGACTTCTCTACAGGGGAATAGACTGCCAAGTTAACGGTAATGATGATCTTGCAATGATCATGTTCCTTCACGGATCCGTCATGATGAGTGAAGGCTGCGAGAACAATGCCGACCGCATCCTGAAAGGTATAGGAAAGGCTGAATCCCCATCTCTCAGGACAAGGATTGGTCCACAGTGT
>JAEEJS010000016.1 GCA_016282015.1 Bacteroidales bacterium | reverse complement strand
GAGGGTGAGGCTTGCAAGGTGGATTGAGTAATAGGCCAAAGGAGGGGCAAAAAGGATATCGCGCAGCAGCACCGTGATACCAACTAACAAGGAACAACCGTAGTTGAACTGATCAGGCTTGAGACGATTGAAGAAAAACATTAAGATCATCACAATACTGGCGATGTAAAATAGGTTGAGCACCAGTTCCGGCCATGTTTCTTTCAGACCGAAATTCCATACGCCGTAGAGCATCATCGCCACAGAGACAACAGCGGCTACAATGGTAAGCAATACATTAAAAACCTCTTTTTTAGTTTTGAATCTTATTTTCATAAAGGTTACTTATTAGTTAGTAATTTTGATTAAAACGACATGAACGAAATCCATGCGTCGCTGATGTGGGCCTGAAGCCACTCCATCAGGGAGACTTCCCAAAAGAAGAAAAACGTGTTACCAGTCGCTATCATGATTTACTCAAAAACCTTAGTAAGGGTGCTGGTTATGGTGTAAAGATTGCCCTGATGCAGGACCACTTCCTTTATAATCAAAGTGTCGTCAACATAAGATACAATAACGCCGTTTTCGCGTTCTTCTTCGCATCCAGGGTATTGCCAACGTGTGCACAATAGGTTGCCGTCGACGAAATATTCGGCGTATTCTGTTTCTACTTCCACCCATTGCCCGTCTACGAGTTGATATTCGATGTTGGTACCGTCGGCGAAGTATTCTTCACAGATTGGGTACGGCATGAAACCCGGTTCGTCGCTCGTGATGGTTCCTTCCCAGCGGCCAATTGCAATTTGCGAGTAGTCGTCGTTTACCTTTACGTAATGCTCCAGACAAGGCCCGTATGAGGCAATCTCCGCTCCGTCAATATAAAGCGTAGTCTTGCCTTTGTAGTACAGGTCGTCGCCGTTAACGGTGATGTCTGTCATCTCTTCAACCGTTGTGATTTCTTCCACTTTCAAAGTTACCTTGATGGTATTGCCATCAACTGTCACATCGGCTTGCTTTTTGTAAAACCACACATCGAAATCCGCCTCCGATATGCTGTAATAGCACTTGTAGTCGGAGCCTTCCTTGACAAAGGTTGATACCGACAGAATGTCAGAGGTGAGCGGTAATCCGGCTGATTCAACGTTAAGCCACTTGCCGACTATTTTATCGGTAACTTTGTTGTCGTCATTCTTTTTTGAGCATGAGGTGAATAACATTGAGCCGCAAATGATGGTGGCGGCCAGCACCAATGATAAGAACTTTTTCATATTGCATAATTTTGTTTTATACTATTCTTTTAAGAAAGACAAATCGAATTTAGGCATTGTTCCGATATAGTGCAAGGTTGATGTGCCGGAAATGCCGCTAATATCCACGCCTGTCATGTCGATGGTGTAGTTGTCGCCATCTTTTGCCACGGTTATTTCGCCGCTTGATGCAAACTTGAGCGATGTGATACTCATATCTTGTAAATAGATAATAGGGTTGTCAGCGTTTGAATAGGTGCCAGCCGGGATTTCGTCACCAAAGCTTGTTGATGAAGTAAAGCCTACCACATCGCCCTTTTCAGTAACGAAAGCAACAACTCCGGTCGGTGTACCGAGAATGTTAAGGTTTGACATGCCTGCCGTCAGGATTGCATCAGTGTCGTTGAAATTGCCTTCCACAACGTCTGATAGGACAAAATTCAACATATGGTCTTCAAAGTCGACGGAAGAGGTCGATACCTGTGTCTGGTCTTTTAATTTCTCGACTTCAATGCCAGTTCCTGTGACAGTGAACAGGTCTTCGTAAATGGTGAGTGTAAACGAACCACTGGTGGCAATAAAGGCATCTGCTTGGTTCAAGAAGCTGCTAAGACTGAAATGTATGATGTTGTCCACTTCGTTTTCTCCAACGAGATACATTGGGAAGTGGTCTAGAGGATGTTCCGGATCATAAGCAAGGTTGTATGTGCCTGAAGCGAAGTCGCCCTCAAAAACGATGAAAACCCCTTTGGTTTTGTTGCCAAAGAAACCCACCTCCTCGGTTTGCGACAACATAATGACATTGTAAATCTGACCGATGCTGTCTTTAATGTTTTCTATGGCGAAAGCATTGTTGATGTCGTATGAAGTCTCACCCAAAGTATACTTTTGAGTGTGGGTGTCGGATAAAGAGGTTGTCTTGTTGCAACTCATCAAACCAGTTGCTACTGCTGCTGCGAGCATGATGCTAAAAAAGAACTTTTTCATATTTTATTTATTAAACTTGTTAAATCGTCTTTTGAAACTATTTTTTACATCTGCGCTTGATTGCATAGCCTGCGCTCAAGGCGGTGAGGATAAGCAAGCCGCTGCCCAACGGGGCGTTGACGTCGGTGTCCAAACCGTGGGACAAAGGCAACAACAGACTTTCAAATCCGGTTGTCCTGAAGATTTCAGTCTCTGCTGTGTTCCATTCAAAGAAAGCGTCGTTTTGAGCGTTGGCACTGAAGGCCATTGTCATTATCATAACCGCTGCAAATAATATCTTTTTCATAATATAACTACTTACTTATTCAATCACTATTTTCTGTGTCTTTTCATTTAATCTCAAAATGTAAACGCCGCATTGAGACGGTTTTTCAACCGTCTGTACACCATTTACGTGCAGGTTCATCACCATGCGGCCCATCAGGTCGAACACCAAGAGTTCGCCCTCGCCGTTGACAACGATGTCGTTGCCGTTCTGGTAGGCGAAAATCTCGGTACCATCAGAGAACTCGGAATTCTTGAACACTATCATGAATCGGTTCTCTCTATCGGCCGACGATGCCAG
>JAEEJS010000015.1 GCA_016282015.1 Bacteroidales bacterium | reverse complement strand
TCTTGGCGAGCTTGTAATAATGCTCGTTCCTTCTTTCAGCGACCCAACGGTCGTGGAGATCGGCCATGAATCTGATTAGGAGATTCTCCTATTAATGGGGTTTGCAGTCTGACTTGAAGTCATATAAGAACATCAAAGACCATGCTTCATCCTTAGAAATAACCGACTGTGCCGCTCTCCGGTCAAAACTGATTCAAAGACTTCACGCAAAATGATGCACATTGATATGCAAAACCAACGAATCGACCGCTGTATTAAATATCAATAGTAAAAATGAAGACAATAGGTGAACAAATGGCCACCGAAAGCTTCCTTGAAGATATGGTCCTCGACACCGAGGAGAAATGCGAGAATATGCTGAAGGCTATTGAGCATTATGATCAACGGGGAGGCATAAAGATCACCGATGACTGCGATATTCCGATTTTAACAGCTGAAGAAGCTAGAGTTTCTTTCAAAAATATGGGATACAATGTCGGAGATGATTGATTCTAAAATCAAGACAATTCAATTGTTGGACGCGTTGAAAACGCTTGAACAATCTCAACTACAGGCCTTCCTACACACGTTTGAATGCAAATAGAGTCCGGATTTAGAGCGTTTTCTATTCGAACGCTCTATTGAATTTGAGAAAAGAGACCTTTCGAGAACATATATCGTATACGATGAATCTAAAGGTGTCATTCTTGGATTCTATTCAATTGGATTAAAAAGTCTACAATTGAGTGAAAATACATCTGTGTCTAAAAACCTGCAAAAGAGAATGAATATGGACCCAGACTCTAGAATACTCCAGACACACTTACTTGGGCAGCTATGCAGATCTGAATCGTCAGCCCCAGGTTTTGGAGAATCCATGATGAATAGTGCCCTGAAGGTCTTCAGAAACGTGAAAAAAGAAGTAGGATGTAAATTGATTCGTGTAGACTGCGACCCCATAATGACGGGCTACTATGAAAAACATGGATTCAGATCAATAGCATTCAATAAAGAAAAAAACCAGCTACAAATGATTGCTTTTATCTAAACAAATTAAGCGGTCCTGAAGAACCAGAACCGCTCCCTTAATTAATCTAAAAACCAACGAACCGACCGCTTTATTAAATATCAACAGTAAAAATGAAGACAATAGGTGACAAATAATGGCAACCGAGAGTTTCTTCATGGACCTAGATCTAAGCACCGAGGAGGCGGTAGCCAACTTCGAAAGGGCGATAGAGATCCTTGAAAAACGGGGGCCGATTAAAATCCCGAAACATCCAGAGTTTTGCATTCTTGAAGGAGAGTAGCTAAAGGAAAGCTTTAGGAAAGCGGGATATCATATCAAAAATGAATAATTTTTAAAGATTTTTTGTTTTATTTGCACATTTACTGACCAAATATAGATTCGCTTTATATACATTGGATGTATAGTCTCAATGCCTAAGAGCATATCTAACTCGTAAGAGAAAGTGTGTTGCGCCGCGTATGTGACGCATAGGTCGTGCCGCATGGCACGAAAGCCGGTGTTAATAGCGCCGGACGGCATGGGTGGTACGACGCGCCCGCAAGGGCAGGACACGTTAATTCGCGTTCGCGCCGGTGTAATAGCCGACACGTCATACGGAACCGCATGCCAGCACGCGGTTTACCAAGTAAAACACAGGTTAAAGCCCGTGAGGGGAGCTCAGCTCCCCCCGCGTGCACCATATTTTCGCATCATCCTATCTGAATTCCTCCGACATGTAAGCTCACACAAATTATATTCGAACATCTGATTCTTGAATCGAGCGAAATGGCGAACATCATCATTCTCAACGGTTCCCCGAGGAAGAACGGGAACACATCATCCCTAGTCAAATCCTTCACGGACGGGGCCAAGGCATCAGGAAACACTGTGAAAGAGTTCTATCTGCAGACTATGACAATCCGCGGATGCATGGCCTGTATGGGCTGCTCCCGCAATGCGGATCCCTGCGCCCAGAAGGACGAAATGAAGCAGATCTACGACGCGTTCATGACATGCGATGTGGTCATACTGTCATCTCCCGTATACTTCCTGGGCATCTCCGGAGTCCTCAAGACCGCAGTTGACCGCATGATAGCGGTCTTCGCCAAATACGGATACGAGGCATGTCAGAGGGACTGCGCCCTGCTGATGACATCCGATGACCCCCAATACGACGAGTCGGTGAACTGGTACCGCAACTACGTCGACAGCGTGGGATGGAACAGTCTGGGAGAGGTCCTGGGCTCGGGCTCCGCACAGGCGGCATACGACCTTGGGGCATCCATAAACTGATAGCAGGAAGGGACTGCAGTGCATTTTCTGTTCCTCGACATGTATGAGACGACGGCATTGGGGGCCGTCGTTCTGATCGTCGGGGTATGGATGGTGAAGCGCTCGGAACTCCTCAGGCGTTTCTGCATACCTGCCGCAGTCGTCGGAGGTCTCGCATTCTCCTTGATATTGCTGGTCCTTCACGTCGGGGACATAGCGGAGATCACGTTCGATGAGACGATAAAAGAGATCTGCATGAGGGCGTTCTTCTGTTCGATAGGATTCCTTGCATCCTTCTCGATGCTCAAGTCGGGAGGTAAGATGCTGATGATCCTGATCGCCCTCGTGGCCGTGATCATCCTGATGCAGGATACCTTGGGGCCGCTCTGTGCCAGCCTGTTCGGGATGGATCCAAAATACGGGCTTGCGCTCGGTTCCATCTCCCTGTTCGGAGGACACGGGACGGCGGCCGCTTACGGGCAGGTCCTCGTGAACGATTACCATCTTGAAGGTGCGGATGTGGTCGCGATCGCCTCCGCTACATTCGGTCTCGCCATCGCCGGGATCATAGGCGGTCCGATCGCAAAGAAAAGGATCAGGAACCATTCCCTCACCCCTGTCGGAGAGAGCTTCATAGTGAGCGAATCCAACAGGGAGATGTCCGCTCACGGATTCCTCATAGGGATGATACTGATAGTATTGTGTTTGGGATTGGGCACCCTGGTCAACGACCTGTTCTTCAACCTCGGCATATCCCTGCCCACATACTTGGGTGCACTGATCGTGGCCGTAATCGTCAGGAATGCAGCGGATGCCTTGGGTTACGAGCTCCCGGTAAGGGAGATAGAGACCACGGGATGGGTCTGCCTCAGCCTGTTCCTCGCCATGGCGCTGATGATGATCAAACTCTGGCAGCTGGCGGACCTCGCCGCGGTGATGGTGATTACATTGATCATACAGGGAGTGGCCCTCGCCCTGTT
>JAEEJS010000014.1 GCA_016282015.1 Bacteroidales bacterium | reverse complement strand
GTTATCAACAATTGTTTGTGCAAGGGTATTTATACGGGTACCGCAGATTTCCATCCCATTGGTCTGAAAAGAGCAAGTGACTGTTCTTTTAAGTCCATCAGTTGTACCAACTGCTACTATACAACAAATCCTCATAATCCAAATGGTCGTAATTTCACAGACGGCACCAAGGTTTGCGAATTGAGCTTGGGTGATGACGTCACGGCGTCGGGCAGCACGTGCACCTTCGAAGGTATAACGTACCATTATGGCATGGTTACGCTGGGCTACAACGGCCCCATGGCAACCACGAATTTTAGTCTGGACGGCACTCATCTCAACGACAACAGTTTCACCATCAGCAAGGATAATGCTGCGTTTGACGATGGTACCGCCACCATCAAATGGGATTTCCCGGGAAGTGGCACATTGGCAAGCCCTTACGAGATTTCTTCAGCCGCCGTTTGGGATTTCCTGGCAGACGAGGTGGATACAGGCAATAACAACTATGAAGGAAAGTATTTCCGCCAGACGGAAGATTTCACCATCACAAGGATGGTGGGTGCTGCCGACAATGCCGATGACAGTAATTATAATGATGAAGTGTTCAGAACCTTTAATGGAACCTATGACGGATACGGACATACTCTCGACCTCAATTTGGACGTTACGGGTGAGCGATACGTAGGGCCTTTCCATTGTGTGTCCGGTGCAACCATTAAAAACCTGAAAGTAACCGGTTCGGTGCAAGTTCGTGAAAATACTAATGGTGCCGCATCCATTCACCATGCCTCGGCATTAATCGGTTGCGCGCGCGGTACGGGACAGGTGACCATCGTGAACTGCTTGGTCAGCGCCAGTGTCGGTACAGCAGAATATATGGGTGGTTTAATAGGACATAGCTGGAACGCAAACGTTACCATTGAGGGCTGCGCCTATACCGGCACATTGACAGCAACAGGAACGAATTACACCGGTGGCTTCATCGGTTGGGGCGGTACCAACGGCAATTGCACTTTTAATCTTACCAATAACATTTTTGCCGGTACGTATTCAGGGAACGGTAAATTCCATCCAGTCGGAGTTCTTAATGGTAGTAGTGCCAACACCAGAAACGTCACGAATACCTACTATACTACGGGACCAGTAAACATGACAGATGATGATACAAATTCTTTAGTGAAAGATTTGGTGGACAAAGGCAAGTTGGCATATTCCATCATTGCAGGCACCGATGTAACTATCAGCGGTCTTGGTACTGCCACTAGCACTTATGAGCATAATGTCATCACAGTCTACTCGCATGGTATCAAGTATAACTTAAACAGCACTGATTACTATTACGCTGGCGGCGACGAGGTAGTCAGCCTCAACCTCGGTTACACTCCGCAATCGGGATACAGTTTCCACAGCTTTACCGCCAGCGCAGGCACACTGACTGGCAGCAGCAATCCTTACACCCTCACTATGGCTGCTGCTAATGCCACTATCAATGTAAGGTATTCTACTTCAAAGAGTATCTCTGCTGCTACTAGCGCAACAAACGGTTGGTATCTTATTGCATCGCCAATGAATGAAGCAATAAATCCGGTTAATGTCACAAATATGACCAATGTAAGCTACGACATCTTCCGCTTCAACCAAAGTGCTGAAATGGAATGGGAAAACTGGGAACAAACAGGCAGTCACTATCATTTCAATCTTGAACCAGGCAGAGGCTATCTCTACGCAAATAGTAGTGATGTAACCCTTACTTTCATCGGTACACCTTATAGCGGAACAGGAGAGTTCGCTTTGGAATACAGCACTTCTAATCCTGACACCAGAATGCGTGGCTGGAATCTCATCGGCAATCCATTTGGTGTGCAGGCGACCATCGACAAAGATTGTTATAAGATGAATGATGAAACACATACTGAAGTTATTCTTTGTAATAAACCTGCAACAGTTGACCCGATGGAAGGCGTTTTCGTGCAAGCCACTGCAGAAAATCAAACTGTTACATTCTCAACTGGAGCTAAACGAGAAACCGATGGCACCGAAGATCGTATCGTCATCAACCTCAGCAACAACAAGGGCACTGTCATAGACCGCGCGATAGTGAGCTTCGACAATGGTCGCACTCTGCCGAAATTCCAAATCAGGGATAACAGCACCAAACTTTATATTCCGAAGGACGGAGTGGATTATGCTATTGCGTTCTCTTACAGAATTGGAGAATTGCCGCTTAACTTCAAAGCTCAAGAAACAGGTGTTTATACTCTCAATTTCAACGGTGATAATATGACAGCTGTCAGCCTCGTCGATATGATCGAAGGTGCGATAATCGACCTGAGCGTAAACGACACCTATACATTCATAGGTACTTCAGCCGACCGCGCCGATAGGTTCAAGCTGGTGTTCAGCTCACCGAACGACTCTAATATCGACATCTTTGCTTACCAAACCGGCAACGATATCGTTGTGAGCGGCGAGGGTGAACTTCAGGCGTTCGACGTGATGGGACGCATGGTGATGCAACAGCGCATCAACGGTGTGCAGACCGTTGCGAAACCGCTGCAAACAGGTGTTTACATATTCAGGCTGAATGAGAAGTCGCAGAAAATTGTAGTGAGATAATATTCAAATCGTCATTTCGACCGAAGTGGAGAAATCTACGGTAGATTCCTCGACTTCGCTCGGAATGAAAAAAAAGATCTATATATGAAAAAGTTCTTATTAACAATATCATTGATTTTAACTTTGGGATTAACTGCCAGTGCGCAGTCTTATAATGACAGTTTCGTGGATTGGACCAAGGAAAACTCAGGTAGAACTATTGTTGATGATTGGGCGATAGTTTTCCCTGCCACACATTTCACAAACACCGATCAGAATGGAACGCCTCTGGGGAGCGGATTGCTGGTGCTGACAGTTTTAGGCGCAGGATATGCAGCAAAGTTACGGTTTCATTCTCATCGAAACCCTCACCGTGGTATACGCTGCTATGCCACCGATAATCGTTATGGTGGCGAGGACGATTAAAACATCCTGCAATTGAAGCGCGACGGGATAGTATTCCACTATGTAGCTGCCGCTGCCGTCGCCAAGGCGGATAAAGCCCACATATTGCTGCAAAAGCACGGCGATTATGCCTATGATGAGCCCGATAATGCCGCCCACCACGCTGATGATGGTACCCTCGTGCAGGAAGATGCTGCGGATGAGGCTGTTGTCGCCGCCCATGGAACGCAGAATGCCGGTGTCTTTACGCTTTTCGATGATGAGCATGGAAAGCGAGGCTATCACGTTGAAGGTGGCCATTATCAATATGAAAACCAGAATCAGATACACCGCGAGCTTCTCGGATTTCATCATTTTGTAGAGTGTTGACTGCTGTTCGTATTGGTCGTTTACTTCGTAATCTGGACCGAGTATCTGTTTGATTTGCCGTTTGATTTTGCTTAAGTTGGCCGTCTGGTCGACGAACACCTCCACATCGGAGGCCAGGCCGTCGTAGCCCACCAGCTCGGCTAACCAGCTGTAAGGCGCCAGCACCAACTGCTCGTCAATGTCCTGTTGGGTGGAGAACACCTTCATCACGAACAATTGGCCGGTGTTGAAGCCGTTTTCTAAGCTGAAAGAGGAGGCGTTGCCGCGTCTGGGCACATACACCTGAATCATGGTGAAAGGCTTGTTGGCGTTGATGCCTAAGTAATATGCCATGCCGGCTCCTGGAACCGCCACAGCCACGTCGCCATCAGGCTCGAACCTGCGGTCGCCGTTGATTATGGAACTTTTAACCCTCTCCACCTGATAAAATTCCTCGGGCACTCCCTTCACCTGACCTATCTGCTGACGGTCGCGGTTGCGGAAAAGCACGTCCTCGGTGATGGTTGGAAGCACCAGCTCCACATCGTTGAGGCTTTGGATTTTGTCGAAGGGGAAGTCGTTGACATTCAAGGTTTTACCCTTGACGGAAGTAATCTGCAAATCGGGCGAGAGCTTGTGGATGGATTCGCTGATGACGCGGTTGAAACCGTTAAAAACCGAAAGCACGAATATCATGGCGAACGCCGCCACTGCCACGCTCACTATCGAAATCCAGGTGACGATATTGATGAGGTTGTGGCTCTTCTTTGCCAGAAGATAACGTTGCGCTATGAATAAGGGCAGCTTCACGATTTCAGCAGGTTGTCGATGTTTTCGATGTAGTCGAGGGAGTCGTCCTCGAAGAACTGCAGCTCGGGTATCACCCTGAGCTGGAAGCGGATGCGCTCACCCAGCATGCCGCGTATGTTGCGGCTCATACCGTTGACTTCCTTTACCACGGCGGCTTTGGCTTCATGGTCGGGGCCGAACACACTCAGGTAAACACGGGCATACGACATGTCGCTGGTCACGTTGACCTTGGTAACCGTGATCATAATGTTTCCTTGGGTTTTGATCTCCCTTTGGAATATCTCACTGAGTTCTTTCTGAATCAGTTTGGAAATTTTCTGTTGTCTTTTTGTCTCCATAGTGATTGCAAAATTACATATTTTTTTGATGTGAGGTTTTTAATTGTAATAATTATGTAATAATTTTGTATTTTTGCGTTTGCTTAATAAACGACACATTAATATGAAAAACTACAGACATGAAGCTTTCCTTTTGATGATCGGGATGATCGCCTTGGGATTTATGATTATGTTAGGCTTGGGTAGAGTGAATCACAGTGTGAGAACTGTCAATGTGAGAGGTCTCGCTGAGATGGATGTTGAAGCCAACAAAGTGACTTGGCCTATTTCTGTAAAGGAAGTCGGCAACGACCTTAAGGCCGCATACGCTAAAGTCAGCGAAAATGCAGATGCCGTTGTTAAGTTTTTGAAAGACAACGGATTGACTGATGCTGAAATAAACGTTACCGAGCCAAAGGTGGTGGATCGCGCCACCAATATGTATGACAACAGTTGGAAAATGCGTTACAACGTGACTGCAAACATTGTTGTGACATCCAACAAAATCAAGCTTGTGATGGAGCTTAAGGCCCGTCAGGGTGAGCTTGTGGAAAAAGGTGTGGCCATCAACTCCAACGAATACGGCGACTACACCATCTACGAGTATACAGAGCTTAACAGCATCAAGCCGCAGATGATAGAAAACGCTACCAAGAACGCACGCGCAGCCGCTGAAAAGTTCGCGAAGGACTCAGACAGCAAGCTGGGCAAGATCAAAACTGCCAACCAGGGCTTGTTCACAATTGAGGATGTAGATTCATACACTCCTAATGTCAAGCACGTGAGAGTGGTCACAAATGTTACATATTTCCTTGAAGACTAATGCTACTTTTTTATAGAAGATACGGTAATCCGGACAACAAGCCGATCGTGGTTCTCCACGGTCTGCTTGGTCTTTCAGATAACTGGGACTATTTCGGCAAACGCTTTGCCGAACTGGGTTTTTACGTCATAGTGCCCGACATGCGCAACCACGGACTGTCGCCACGTATGGAGGCTTTCAACTATAAGGTTCTGGCTCGCGACATCAAGAGGGTACTTGATATTGAGAATATTAAGAATTGTTATGTGATAGGTCACAGCATGGGTGGCAAGATAGCCATGATGCTGGCATTCGAAAATCCGAGCTTGGTTGAGCGTCTGGAGATTTTGGATATCAGCCCTCGTCAGTTTGAGACGCCTATGGAACATGTGGGTTTCATAGCCTCCATGGGTGCCATCGACCTGAGGAAGGTGAAGAAGCGCTCCGAGGTGGAGGACCAGCTGGCCAAGCATAACTATGAGAAACGTCTGATGCTGTTCCTGCTGAAGAACCTCTCGTACAGCCACGAGCACGGCTTCAAGTGGAAACCCTATCTGAAGGCCATCAACCGTAACATTGCCGAGATTGGCCGTGGTTTTGAGGATAAGGGCGTTTACAACGGCCCGACACTCTTTATCAGAGGCGGACAGTCGGACTACATCAAGAAAAAGGACATCCCGGTGATGAAGCAGCATTTCCCGAACTACAAGATGGTGACATTGAGGAATTCGGGGCACTGGATTCACGTGGACGACCCTGAGGGATTCATGCGGGAGACCGAAAAATTTTTGGTGGGGGTGAAATAATTTTAGTAATTTTGTAAGTTTCAATTTAATATAGATTTTTAAGAGATGATACCGTCAAAACAGAGAGTATTTGAGATTTTGAAAGACGTTGTTTACTTCCCAAAGGGAGGAAACATAGTCGATTTGGAAATGGTTAAAGACGTGGAAGTGGGGGAGAACCTTATCCGCTTCCGTTTGGTTTTGGATGATGTGGACGACGAGAAGAACAATATGTTGTTCGACACAGCCAAGAAGTTTTTGAACGACGCTTTCGGCGATGTGGAGATAGATATCATACCGACAGAGCCGGTTACCATGCTGTCACAGGTGAAGCATATCATAGCCGTGGCATCTGGCAAAGGCGGTGTGGGTAAGTCGACAGTGGCGGTGAACCTTGCTGTGGCCTTGGCCATGCAGGGCTTCAAGGTGGGCATGATAGACGCCGACATCTACGGTCCTTCGGTGCCTATTATGTTCGGAGTGGAAGGCGAGCGTCCTGAATGTTACGACAAAGGCGGAAAGACATATATGGTGCCGGTGCAGAAATACGGCATCAAGCTGATGAGCCTGGGCATGATGGTCGACCCTAGCCAGCCTCTAATCTGGCGTGGACCTATGGCCACCAGCGCTCTTACCCAGCTCATGACCGAGACCGATTGGGGCGAGATAGACTTTTTGGTAGTCGACATGCCTCCGGGAACAGGCGACATCCAGCTCTGCCTGGCGCAGAACTTCAAGGTGTCTGGTTCAGTCATTGTGACCACACCTCAGAAGGTGGCATTCGCCGACGTGCGCCGCGCCGCCAATATGTTCAAGCACAAAGGTGTCAGCGTGCCTATACTCGGACTGGTGGAGAACATGGCCTATTTCACACCATCCGACATGCCTGACAAGAAGTATTACATCTTCGGCGAAGGTCACGGCAAGGAGTTTGCCGAGGAGCTTGGCATACCGTTCCTGGCCGACATCCCGATGGACGAGAACATCGCCACCTCGGGCGACAAGGGTACACCTTACACATTCAACAACATGGGCCCGGTGACAGCCGCCTTCGAGAAGCTGGCAAGAAAGATTATTGAGAGATTCTGATTATGGAAAAAGAAGCTGTCATCAAGAGAATAAAGAACGTGCTTTTGCAGATTGAGCCTTATCTGAAGGCCGACGGCGGGGGAGTGGAGTTCGTGGACTTCACTGATGACGGAGTGGTGCTGGTGAAGCTGACAGGTCATTGCAGCGACTGCCCGCATAGCACCCAAACGCTGAAAAACGGCATAGAACGTACCATGAAAAGCGTGATTCCTGAAGTGAAATCAGTGGAAAAAGTATAAAAAATATATGTTTAATTAAAATCAAACAAGATGAAGAAAACTTTACTATTCTTAGCGGTTGTGCTTATGAGCCTCGGCGTTATGGCACAGTCCAACACCTACGTGAAAATCACATCATTGTCCGACCTGCATTCAGGCGACAAAGTGATTCTCATAGGCTACAATCATGATGGTGAGACAATGGTAATGTCATACCAGAAGAACAACAACCGTCATGCATTTGTCGTCACAGAGAACGCCGGCACCGTGGTGACATCTATAGCTACAGTCCCGGGCAGTGAGACAGACGCATACGAATTCACAGTTGGCGGCAGCACAGGCGCATGGACATTCCTGGATGAGGTGACAGGCGGTTACCTCTACGCTCCGGGCGGCGGCAACTATCTCAAGACACAGTCAACACTCGACAATAAGGGTGAATGGACAATCACAATGGATGCCGACGGCGGTTGCGTGCCGGTGTCAAATGGCGGAGTTGAGCAGTGCATCATGCGCTACAACAACACCAGCACCTTGTTCGGCTGCTACAAAGAGAGCTCAACCATCAACGACCTCGTCTACATTTTCAAACTGGACGGCGAGCCTGTAATTGATCCGGAACCGAGCAACTATCCTACCAACTTCGTGGCCACTGTCGACCTCACCAACGTGGTGCTCAACTGGAACCTGTCGACAGGCGGACAGCTGCCAAGAGGTTATCTCCTTTTGGGTTCAACAGGCTCAATCAATGTTCCTGTGGACGGTATAACTTATGAAGACGACTTGGAAGCAGGCGACGGCCATGTGGCAATCAACCTGAATGCCAACGAGGATATGTGGGGCTTCCACGGCTTCCCGGCCAACAGCACAGTGCATTTCGCTATCTTCCCATACACCAACTCTGGTGCAAACATCGACTACAAGACCGACGGTTCATATCCGACAGTCAATGTGACAATTGACGACATCTACTGCCTGGTCTACAACGACTTCTCAGAGACTCTGGAGCCAATGATGCCGATCAACGTGGAAGGCGATCAGGAATGGTATATCAGAGAACAGAACAGCGTCACTTTCGCCGAGATGAACGGCTATGTGAGCGGCACATACAACAAGAATGAAGACTGGCTCATCACTCCAAACATGCTGGCAAACGGCACATTTGAGAAAGTTCAGTTCAGCTTCAAGAGCTGCTGCGCATACACAGGCGACAACCTGAAAGTCATGCTGTCATACACCTACAACGGCGTCAACATGCCGGGTGAGTTCGACTGGATCGACATCACCAACGAGTTTTCAATGCCTCAGGAAGGTGACCCGAACTACACATGGATTGACTCAGGCGTTCTGACTCTGGACAACTTGGATAACAAAGAGGCTCTGTACATTGCTTTCGTTTACCATTCAACAACCGAATCGGGTAAGATTTGGAGAGTGACTGAAGTCAACGCTTACGGTACAGGCTACGACGCTGTCGGAGAGAATATCGAGACCTCATTGAGCGTCTATCCTAACCCTGCATCAAGCAGCATCAGAATCGACGCTGAAAGCGCAGCTGAACTGCAGGTGCTCGACATGGCAGGCCGTTTGGTGATGAGCGTTAACGTCGTTGAAGGCGCCAACACCATCAGCGTGGCCGACCTCCAGAGCGGCGTTTACTTCGTGAAGATGAACGGCTCGGTCGTGAAATTCGTGAAGAAATAATTTGTAACAACAAATAATCTGATGTAGAGACGTGCTAAGGCGCGTCTCTACTTTTAGTCAATGATTGTCAGCTATTTGAAATACAGGAGAAAGGCTCAGGGAAAGTATCATCTGCATTCGCCTCTGGTATTCTCGTTATACGAGGAGGTGCTTGAGAAACCTCAAGCCGAGCTGGACGCTAACCTGAAAGCCTTTATCAACAACAATCCATTGATTTTCAAAGATGATGACCTTGTGATGATAGTGCAGGGCATACATCGCAACAAAAACAACGAGGCGGACTGGGATAAGCTGAGAAATGACGCGAAGGTAAGGCTGAGCATAGACTGTTGGAGCTACGGCTTGGCGTTTGTAATGGAAAGAATAGAAAAAGAACATTATATATTGAAGATATGAAAGTTTACACAAAAACTGGCGACAAAGGCACCACTTCGTTGGTCAATGGTACCCGTGTGGGTAAGGACGACTTGCGTCTGGAGGCTTACGGCACATTGGACGAGCTGAGCGCCTTCATAGCGGTGCTTATGGACTCGACCGAGAAGTATAACGATGTGTTCAAGCGCATTCAGGAACGCCTGCTGGTGGCCGAGTGTCTGCTTGCCACCGACGAGAACAGCGAGCTGAAAAAACAGCTCCCCCAGATGGAGGAAACAGACGTGGAAGGCATAGAAAAATTCATAGACGAGATGAACGCCGGGCTGCAACCTCTGAACAGCCTCATCATCCCCGGAGGTAACCTTCTGGCATCGAAGTGCCATGTGTGCCGTACAGTGTGCCGCAGAGCTGAGCGCGCTGTGGTCCGCATGAGCCGTCAGTATGAGGTGAACCCCGTGATAATGAGATATTTGAATCGTTTGTCGGACATGTTTTTCGTGATGTCGAGAGTGTTTGCTGAGGGTGACACAAAATGGGTTCCGGGGCAGTAAAAATTTTATAAAATTTTTCTTGACATAATAAAAAATTGTAGTATTTTTGCACCCCAAAATAAAAACGTAGAATATGTATTGGACATTAGAATTAGCGTCGAAGATGGAGGATGCTCCATGGCCGGCAACGAGAGACGAACTTCTTGAATGGGCAATGCGTACTGGCGCTCCGCAGGAAGTGTTAGAGAATCTTCAGGAAATCGAGGATGAGGGTGATGTATACGAACGTATAGAGGACCTCTGGCCAGATTATCCGACCAAGGATGACTTTTTCTTCCACGAGGACGAATATTAATCAGTTAATATACTGAGCATCAAAAAACCAAAGGGCTATTAGGTTGACTAATAGCCCTTGTTTAGTTATATATCGACACATTTTAATGATTGCTGATGTATTCGATGGCAGCGTCAAGCTGAGGCTCGTAACTGCCGTCATGGTCCTTGCGGAGCACTATCCGGTCGGGTGTTAAGCCTATGCCTTCATAAATCTTGCCGCCAATAGAACTTTCGAACGATGAAGTGTAGATATAATGTTTCATTGTGTTATAGTCGCCAAACGGACCGCCATAGTTGAGGTCGATTGAGGTGGTTGGCTGCAACGGCCCAGTGGCACCAAATGTGCGTTCGCCTATTGTGTGACTTGTAGGCAGCACAGCCTTGATGGTCATAGGCTCAATCTCACCCATGCTGATGGAGTAGATGTCGCAAATGACAACGTATGGTATGTTTTCGGCTGTGATGTCGCGGTGATACTTGCTTTGCGGGTAGATGTAATAAGGCGACCAGGCGGAATGTTCCAATCTGCCGGGACCTTCTTTATAACGTGTTTTGAGGATCTCTGTCTTTTCGTTGAGGAAAGAACCAATCAGATAGTCGAGGTCATCCTGATAGCCGCCGGTGTTGGTGCGGTTGTCGAGTATGATGCCGGCCAGCTGCTCGCGAGGCGTATTCTTGATAGCAGTCAGCCAATGGTCGACTAAATCTGCCGCTGCACTGGCGGGATCGGAGCTGCCAAAGGTACGCATGACGGGTGTGATGGCTGCCATAGACTGCCATAGATAAGGTATCTTGCGACCGTCTGGAAGGTTCAACAGACAGTAATGATAGGTGACAGAATCGCCAACCTCTTGCACAAAGGCTGTAGCCGATTCATGAACTGTCAAATCGTAATGATTATCCATATCGTAGCACAGGAATTCTTTCATATTCATCTGTGCATCATAAAGCGACTCGATATAGTAGTCTCTTTTCTCCACTTCCATCATTCCCGGACGGACCATCAGATAACTGGCGATGTCGTTCGGTGATGGATGAATGTTTCTTATCACAACATTCATGTGATGGTCTTGCATGCCTCCCATGGCACCCAGATACAGTTCTTTCAGGTCGTCCAATGTCACATCCTGCTCGGCTGTATGCTTGTCATCCAAAGCCTGGAATCTAGGCATGTATTCGTCGTAAACATCGTCCCAATTGGTTTTGTCAACATCCCAGAACACATAGCCTGTGCTGATGCATTTCCAAAGGTATTCGAATTGTGTGGAATAGCTGTCGTAGGCCAGCGCACCGGTTTCGCCTATATAAGGATGATAGTCTGCCTGTTTGCGGCAACCGCTGAAAATCAGAGCGATAACTGCCAGAATTATGATATTTCTTTTCATGTTTGTAACGATTTAAGATTTAACTCAGAAGCTGAATGCCCAACCTATGGTAACTGAAAGAGTGTTGAAGTAGCGGGGGTCGCTGAGGTTGGCGTGACCTTTGTGATGGCTTGCCAAATCGTAATAATACAGCAGGTCGAGGCTGACTATGTCTTTTTTGCTCAGACCTGACAATGAATAACTGAAACCAAATCCGCCTACAAGTCCTCCGATGAGACGCTGGTCTTCACTGTTGAACGAGCGGTTTTCGTCAAAGTTCTCGAAATAAACATAATAATCGGTCATCCAATAGGTTCTGCCTTCTCTGCCGGCACTTGCCCAATAGGCTCCATAGCCGCCGATATAGCCATGACCCTGCAACTGCTTCCCTCCGAAAGAAAAATCTGCCATGATGGGAAGAGTAATAAAGACATTGCAGTGATTGGTGTAGACAGGGTCAAGGTAATGGAGATTGCGGTCCATGCGGTATGAACGAGTCATATAACTCAAATCGGCGCGCAGGGCGAACCAGTCGGTAAAGGCATACCTCGCCTGAATACCTATGTCACAACCGTGCAGTGGGGTATAGGTCTCGTCTGTTCGACCCAGATTGGATTGCGAGATACTTGTCCAGTCAGGTCCGATTTTTATACCAATGCTCCATTTGGCATTGAAATCTGGTTGTAATGGAGTTTGAGCTTGGGCTCCAGCAGTCATCCAGCATAAGATGACTGCTGCGATAATTTTCAGATGTAATTTTTTCATTATCGGATAATTTTTGCAAAATTACAAAAATTATAGCCTTTTTATCAACTCTTCCATTAAATCTTTCATTTTTTGCTGCAACACTTCGGTTTGCTCGTTGATGTAGTCGGAGTTAATGCCTTGGGTCGGTGGCGCTAGATGGAACTCTGGTGACACTATGAGGCGGGCGCGTGGGCCGAAAATCTTGACCGGCCCGTCTATGTAGACCATAACCAGCGGAGCCTGTGACACAGTGGCTAGCATGGCCGCTCCCGGATGGAAGGGCAATTGCTTTCTGTGCTCACCGTGACGTCCCTCAGGGAAGATAGCCACGCATTCCTTGTCTTGTTGTATGATCTTAATAGATTCGTGAATCCAAGACAGGTCGGCGTTCTGACGGTCGATGGGGATGCAACGGGTGTTACGCAGGAAGAACCCGAAGCCACGCTGCTCGAAACGGTCTTTGGCGGCCAGATTGTGTATCCTGTCCTTGCGGAAAATGGTAGTCACTATCGGCCCGTCCAAATGGCTGGTGTGATTGATGATGAGCAGCGACGGACTGTCGAGCTTACGTCTGCGTTTAGGAGGCTCAACGTAATAAACCTTGGGCCTGAGCAGCGTTTTAACGAGGAAGGCCGTCAGGCCTTCCACTATGTGCGTCGTTATCTTCATGCCTTTGATTGTATATAGTCAATGACCTCACCCACGGTGTTGAACTTCAAAGTGCCTTCAAATTTGATTTTGAACTTGTTCTCGATGGCAAGGCTTAAAAGCATTATGGTAAGTGAGTCGAGACCTATGTCGCTGATGAGCTGACTGCCCTCAGTGACTGCCGAAAGGTCGAGCGATGGTTTTATAAGAAGAAGTATCTCCTTGAGACCTTCCAAAATTTCCTTTCTGTCCATGATACAAAACTAGTTACGTGAAACTTTCATTGCTCCTGTGCGTTTGAAGTCTTCCTTGCGCACTGTAATCTTGTTGATGCGATGGGTTGTAGGCAGTGTGGCGTTGATGTCGTCAACCAGCTTCTTGAAGAAAGCTTCCACCTCTTCCCATGGTGTGTTGCCGAACTCTTCGATACGAGGGAGAATTTCTATGGCTATCACTTTCTTGCCGTCCAGCTCGTCTTCCTTGACAAGGCAGTCGCGGAGTTTGTCGCATTTGTAGAATGGCTCCTCGATGCTTTCAGGGCTTACGTTTTCGCCGTTTGACAGAATGATGAGGTTCTTGATACGTCCGATGATGTACATGTAACCTTCTTCGTCGAAGCGTACGAGGTCGCCAGTCTTGATCCAACCGTCCGGGGTAAGTGTCTCGGCTGTCTTTTCAGGGTCGCCGTAATATCCGAGGAAGACGTTGTCGCCGCGGAACCACAGCTCGCCGTCGACCACCTTGGTCTCCTGACCTGGATAAATCTTACCGACTGAGGTCGGTTTTTCCTTGACGTCGATGTTGCCTGAGGTGAGGTTGGCGCCTTCGGTCATGCCGTAGCCTGCAAACAGGCTGATGCCCAGCTGGTCGAACTCGGCTATGAGTTTCGGAGGAACGTTGGCAGCACCTGCGATGATGAATTTGAGGTTGCCGCCGAGGAATGGCTTGCCGTACATCTTGATGAGACCCAGAAGGATTTCACAGATGCCAGGGACTGCCACAAGGCAGGTAGGCTTAATCATCGGGAGTTTGGATATGGTTTCCTTGGTGTTTGCTGCTGCATACCATGCGCCACCTTCGTATAACACTGACAGAGTGCCGCGGACCAGACCGAACACATGGCTGAGCGGCAGCACGCTGGCGTAACGCTGGCAACCCAACTGATGACCTGGAGCGTAGACACCGTTCAAAGCGCCGCGCATAAGGGCTCTGTGAGGAAGAACAGCACCTTTCGGAGCTCCGGTTGTGCCTCCGGTGAAGAAAATGGCGGCTGGCTCGTCTTTGCCGACTACGGCTACAGGAGCCTTCTGTTCGGCCATGTCAGCTATGTCGATAACTTTGCATGATGCGGCTTTGGCGGTCTCCATGAAACCTGCACCTGCGGCGAGGACTTTCACGCCGAACTTCATGCAGCATCCTGCGACGGCAGGAGCCGGCAGCTGTGCAGGCAGGTTGATGACCACATAACCTGCTGAGGTGACAGCAAGGAACATCTCTACAGCCTCAACGGTGGTGTTGTCGAGTATGGCAACCTTATCACCCTTGGCAAGGCCCATGGCGTTGAGCATGGCGCGTTTGCGTGCGATAGCGTCACACATCTGTTTGTATGTGTATGTGTTGACAGTGTCGGAAAGGGCCGGCAGCTCTCCCCATTTGCTTTCAATCCATGTGACGAATTCAGGAATCGTCGGGATGTACTTAACCTGCGCAAGTTCTTCGGCAGGCATCATGTCTTCAAAGTAGTTTTTCATAACGTTAATTTTAATTGGAAATATTCTTTATGTATACTCTTGCTCTTTTGTGAATATAGTGATCAAACGGATGCCAGAGGTTCTGCACCTCGGTATTGTCTTCCAGTTCTCGCGTCGATTCAATGTACTTGATGCCATTCTTTGTGATGCCTTGAGCAAACTTGTCGAAAATCATGGCGTTGACGCCTTTGCTCTGGTATTGCTCATTGATGGCAATCAAAAGCAAATCGATAGTGTCGTTGTGCTTCAAGGCTTTTAGGAGATGGACAAATCCGAAAGGGAAGAGGCTGCCCTTGGCTTTTTGCATGGCTTTGGAGAGCGATGGCAAGGCTACGCCGAAGCCGACCACTGTGTTGTCTGAATCGAGAACAATTGATATATAGTCGACATTGATGTTGGTGAGGAACTGCTTCTTCAAATCCTCACATTGGCCCGGTGTCAATTCTGAAAAACCATGCAGATTTGAATAGGCGGCGTTCAAACATTTAAACACTCCGTCGAGATATGGGTCGATATCGTTGCGCTCGCTAAGCGGAGCCTGATGCAGATTGTACTTTTCGGCAACCATTTTAGCCATTCGGGCATAACGTTCAGGAATGACATCAGGAACAATTATGCGGAACTCCACAAAGTCAATCTCTTTCATATAACCTAAAGCCAACAGATGCTTTTCATAATAGGGGGCGTTGTATTTGCCGTAGGCAGTAGGGAGTTGGTCGAAGCCTTCCACCAGCACGCCGGCGGCGTCAAACTCCAGAAAACCCGTAGGGCCGCTGACAATGTCCATTCCTTTCTCCTTGGCATAACCTTCCACGGCATGCATCAGAGCTTCTGAAACCCCATTATCGTCAATGAAGTCAATCCATCCGAAACGGCATATCTTTTCACCGACCTTCTCGTTGTAACGACGGTTGATGATGGCGGCTACACGTCCCACTACACAGTCTTTTTCGTCAAAAGCAAGCCAATACTGTCCCTCGCAAACCTCAAAAGCGTGGTTTTTAGACGGTGTCAGAGTGTCACGGTCCATTGACTCAATTTGCGGGACATAATAAGGATTGTCCTTGTAAAGCTCATTCGGAAAATGGACAAACTTCCTCAAATCTCTTCTATTTCTGACCTTTTTTACAGTAATGTTCATTACTTTCATTTTTCGTTAGATTCAACAATTCCATAGACCGATGAGCGCAGCATAGAGGCGAAGTCCGCCTCGGGAACTCTCATCTGCTCTTCAATACTTATAACCTTGCCAATTCCTACTTTGACAGTCTTACCAGCCTTGTTGAGTACTTCGCGTGGAAGCCTTAAAATACGCAGTTTCCAATTGATAGCCCCAAGAAAATAAAACCAATTGGAGTTTCTATCGAAAAAGCGCACTGGAATCACCGGCACCTTCAAGCGACGGATTAATGCAATTGCCGACTCTTGCCATTCCCTATCTTGCACACAGAAGTTCCTAAAACGGAAGTCCGATACCGCTCCTGCAGGAAATAGTCCCAAAGGATGCCCATTCTTTACATGCTCAATGGCTTTTTTTATTCCACTGATACTGTCAATTGCTATTCCTTTGGAACTTTTTGTCTTGGGCACAACGCTGATGAAATTGTTTTCGAGAGTCTTCACCAACGATAGGAACTTGTTTGCCATCACTTTATAATCCTCACGGAGATGCCCAAACATGTCGATGAGAATTATCCCGTCCAGTCCTCCGAACGGATGGTTGCTGACTGTTATGAAAGGGCTGTCAAGTACAGGTCTCAAGTGTTCCAGACCTTGCACCGTATAGCTCAAATCCAGGTCTTTCAGGTAGGCACTGACGAATTCCGGACCGGTAAGGTTTTCGCACCGGCCGTATCTTTCCGATATCTGGTCGATGCCGGTAATACGCATTAGCGAACGTGCCAATGCGTTGCCGAACTTGCCTTTAAATACCGGCGAAATGCCTTCAATATCTTTCATCGTAATCAGCGCCATGGCTTTGTCTTATTCGTTCTTGTGCTTAGGGTCGATTTTCGCATAATAGCGAGCGTCCTGTATTATGGTGATTATGTATATCAGCGTCAAAGCTATGAGAATGACGGCGCCGACAAGGTCGAGTATATGCAGCTCAAGTGTGGATGAGAACCAAGGCAGTTCCAACACAAAGGTTCTCAATGGCTTGGCAAAAACCAACACGGCATTGGCGATTATGCATATCAGTCTGAATTCTGTGGGTCCAAGTTTGGCATAAGTCAGTCTGAATTCCCCTTTCAGATGGGCGTTCATCGACACATTGAGGGTCAGCATCAAATAGACAACTAACAGTATGCACGACAGGTCGAAACGCATGAAAGGCGACAATCCGACGCCTAGAAACATGAAAGCCTCGTTGATTGCATCCGTGGTGTGGTCTATATAGAAACCGTAAAGCGGGCGCTGCTGTTTTCTGAAACGTGCCAAGGTGCCGTCAAGTGAGTCACCGTACCAGTTGATGACAAAACCAAGCGAGGCAAGCCACAGGAAATGCACGTTGTAATTCGACAAGATGTAACCAGCCGCAATGACCACGGCGCCGATAAATCCGATGAAAGTCAGCATATCGGAGTCAGCCCATTTCGGCTGTCGTTCCGCTAGCCATAAAAGCGCTTTTTTTTCCACTCCGTTCAAGAATGAAGTCTGGATTCTCACCGATTGTTCTGTTGACGGTTGTTTCTCCATAATTTAAAGTTTTTTTATGATTTTGGCGGGATTGCCGCCAACCACCACGTTGTCGGGGACATCTTTTGTTACGACAGCTCCGGCGGCGACGATGGCGTTTTTGCCTATCGTCACTCCGGGACAGATGATGGCGCCGATGCATATCCAGGCGTTTTCTTTGATGGTCACTTTTGCGAAATGAAGCAGATTATGCCTGTCGTGAAGGTCGTGGTTGACTGTCGTGATTTTTACTTCAGGCGCAATCAGGACGTTGTCTTCTATCTCAACAATTCCTGGAGATAATATCGTCGCTCCTTTGTTAATAATGATGTTTTTGCCAAGTTTCATCCGTCTTCCGCAGTCGCAATAGAAAGGGGAGACGATGGCTACACTGTCATCGATTTCGCATTGGAACAGCTCTTCGAGAAGTCCTTTGTAATCCGGGTCGGTGGGTTTTTTGGCCGATATCTTTTGGCACAAAGCGTGACTGCGAATCATCTCGGCCTCCACGTCGCGCAGGCGTGGGTCATCTTTACGGGCGGAACCGGTGGCATCGATAAAACCAAACATCTTAATCTTTTTTTATTTGGCGTAAAGTGCCACTAAAGTCTCGTATTTCTCCTGCTTGCCGCTGATAGTCTTCGGCTCGCCGATTTGTTTGCCGTATTCGTAAATCTTCTCGAAAGAGAGTTTTCCTTCCTCGAAATCGCGGCCGATGCCGTTGTCGAAAGAGGCGTAACGTGCTTTCTTCATGGCTGGAATCTCGCTATTTTCAAGGATGTTGGCAGCGCTTAGCAGTGCTCGTGCCATGGCGTCCATGCCGCTGATGTGGGCGATGAAGATATCCTCCGGATCGGTGCTGTTGCGGCGCAGCTTGGCGTCGAAGTTGGTGCCTCCTGTGGTGAAGCCGCCGCCACGGATGATTTCCATCCAAGCCTGGGTGAGTTCGTAGTTGTCGATAGGGAACTGGTCAGTGTCCCAGCCGTTCTGCATGTCGCCGCGGTTGGCGTCGATGCTGCCCAGCATGCCGGCGTCGACAGCACATGCCAGTTCATGTTCGAAGGTATGGCCGGCTAATGTGGCGTGGTTGACTTCGATATTTACCTTGAAATCCTTATCCAAGCCATGGGCTCTCAGGAAGGCGATGACGGTCTCGGTGTCGACGTCATACTGATGTTTCATCGGCTCCATCGGTTTAGGCTCGATGAGGAAGGTGCCTTTGAAGCCGTGGGCGCGGCCATAGTCGCGGGCTTTTGTCAGCATCATGGCGAGATGATCTTTTTCACGTTTCTGGTCGGTATTCAAAAGACTCATATAGCCTTCGCGGCCGCCCCAGAAGACGTAGTTCTCGCCTCCGAGTTTGATGGTGGCGTCGATGCTGTTTTTTATTTGCACCACAGCACGGGCTACGACGTCGAAGTCGGGGTTGGTGGCGGCGCCGTTCATATAGCGTTTGTGGCTGAAGACGTTGGCGGTGCCCCAAAGCAGGTGTATGTCGGGATACTGGCGCATCTTCTCTAATGCGTAGTCGGTGATGATGCGCATGCGTTCTTCATATTCCTCGACGGTGGCGCCTTCTTCGACGAGGTCGACATCGTGGAAGCAGAAGAAGCGGATGCCCAGCTTGTCCATCAGCTCAAAGCCTGCGTCCATTTTGTCCTTGGCGCGTTGGATGGGGCATTCTGCCTTGTCCCATTCATAGGTGCGTGTCTGACCTCCGAAAGGGTCACCGCTGGCCTGACCCAGCGTGTGCCACCATGCCATAGCGAAGCGGAACCAGTCTTTCATCGGTTTGCCCATGACGATGCGGTCGGGTTCATAGTAATGGAAAGCTAAAACGTTCTTTGATGCAGTACCTTCGAAAGGTATCTTGCCGATTTGTGGGAAATATTCTTTTGTCATATTATTTAGTTTTTAATTGATTTTCCAATATCTGTTTCCAACGTCTGTAAGCTTCTTTCAGCGGGGCTGAATAGTCATTGCGAGGCTCTATTGTCGCCAGCTGTTTCAGCGAGGTGAATGCCTCGTCTTCGTTGGCATATATGCCGGCTCCGAGTCCTGCTCCACGTGCTGCTCCTACGCTGCCGTCGGTGTCGTAGAGACGTATGGTGGCATTGCTGACAGATGCCAGGGTGTCGCGGAAGATAGGGGAGAGGAACATGTTGGCGTGGCCGGCGTGAATCTCTTTGATGTCGCCCATCAGCTCCATCCCGTACATGAAGGCGAAAGCGACGCCTTCTTGGGCTGCACGCAGCAGATGTGCGCGGGTGTGACAATTGTAGTTGAGTCCGTGGACGGAGGCGTCGATGTTCTTGTTTTCAAGCACACGCTCAGCGCCGTTGCCGAACGGTATGATGCTGATGCCTTCGCTGCCCACCGCGACGGTGGCGGCGAGGTCGTCGATCTGGTTGTAGCTTAAGTCGGCGGCCACATTATGTTTCAGCCAAGAGTTGAGGATGCCGCATCCGTTGATGCAGTGCATCAGGCCAAGGGTATGGTTGACGTGTAGGAATGTGTTGATACGTGACTGTGACACCGTGTCAGTGTTTTCCTGAATTCCGTAGACGACGCCTGAAGTGCCTGCTGTCGAGGCTATCTCGCCCGGATGCAGCACACGTAATGATAAGGCATTGTTTGGTTGATCGCCGGCACGATAGGTGACAGGTGTGCCGGCCTTGAGACCCAGCTCTTGTGCGACAGCATCACTCACCCGGCCTTGTTCGCCGAAGGTAGGCACCAGTGGCGGTATGATATCTCTCGAGAAGCCGAAATAGTCCATCATCTCGGAGCTCAGGGTTCCTTTTGAGAAGTCCCACAGCATCATCTCGCTCAGTCCGCAGGCGGTGGTGGCAGGTGTGCCTGTGAGGCGCATAGCCAGGTAGTCGCCTGGAAGCATGATATAACGTATCTTATCGAAAAGCTCGGGCTCGTGTTCCTTCACCCATGC
>JAEEJS010000013.1 GCA_016282015.1 Bacteroidales bacterium | reverse complement strand
TTCAATCAAATGATTTTTATGCTCATAAACTCTTCTTATCAAATCATTTGTAACTCCGATATATAAAACCGTCCTGTCAAAATTAGTTATAATGTATATAAAATATTCTTTCATGTTTACGTTAAAATAAGGATTTCTCCATTCCGTTCCATTTCATTCCACTCCAGTCGAAATGACGACTAAAACCCTTCCAATGGAATTAAAACCGTTGGTATTAGCAATATTCCACCCAATATTATCATCATTAATATAAACTTCCACACCCACTTAAACCATTTCTGGTAAGGGATTTTCGCTACGCCTAGGGCTCCAATCAGCACGCCGGATGTCGGCGTTATCATGTTGGTGAAGCCGTCGCCGAACTGGAACGCCATCACTGTGGCCTGACGGCACACCCCTATGAGGTCGCTGAAAGGCGCCATGATAGGCATTGTGATGGCCGCCTTAGCTGAGCCTGACGGTATGATGATGTTTATAAGTGTCTGAATACCATACATTATCTCCACCGACGCCACCTTGCCGAAGTCCGACATCGATTTCGACAGGCCGTACAAAATAGTGTCGATGATGCCTCCGTCCTGCAAGATGATTACTATGCCGCCAGCCAAACCGACTACCACCGCAGCCGACAAGATATCGCTCATTCCCTCAATGAACAGTCGTGCTATGTCGCTGGCGCTCTTGCCTATAGCCAAGCCGCTACAGATGCCCATGGCAAGGAAGAGCGAGGCAATCTCCATCACATACCAGCCGTAGCCCATCACTCCGATTATCAAATAAATAATGGTGTAAAGCAGAAGCAGCAAGATGAAGTTATGCACTGTCTTTCTCAGTGAAACCGCTCCCAAAACCGCAAAAAATCCAGTCAAAATCGGGATAATCGGCATGGTAAAGGCGCTAGAGCCTATAGTCAAGGTCGTCACCGGGTTCAGATAGGAGAAAATCACCATGGCGACAAGCAGGAAGGCATACACAAACCAAGCCGCGCGTGGCACATAATGCTCAAACTCCTGCCCTTGCGCAGCGCTGTGCTGACGCCAGTAAGCGTCATCGTCATACATGATTGACGACTTAGGGTTTTTCTTCACTTTGTGGGCGTAATGCAACACAAAAGCTATGCCGAATATGTTGATAATCACCCAGCAGAAGATGCGGTAGCCTATGCCCGAGAACAGAGGCACGCCTGCAATTCCCTGCGCTATGCCAATCGTGAACGGGTTCAGAATGGCTCCGGCGAAGCCTATGTGCGCCGCCACATACACCATGCAAAGACCAACGATGCTGTCGTAACCCATTGATATTGCGAGCGGTATGACGATAATCACAAAGGCTATGCACTCCTCGCTCATGCCGAAGACCGCCCCGAAGAGGCTGAACAGCAGCATTATCAGCACTATGATGATGTTGTCTATGCCTAAAAACCGTATGACCCGGTTATTTTCAAGTCGTTGCGTGAATCTCAAAAAGGAAAAGATTCCCATGTCTATGGCCCGGCTTTTGTTCATAATCCAGAACGCTCCGCCTATCATCAGTATGAAAATGATGATTTTCGACTGCTGCACGAAGCCGTTGAAAAGTGCCGAAAACACCTGCCATGTCTGGGCTTCCGGATGGAAAGACTCCTGATATTCGGCAGGCAGCTCGTTTTGATAATAAAACTGCCCGTCCACATACATTCCCGGCTTGATAAACCAGGTCATGATGGCGGCAATCACTATTATGCAGAAAACAATGACGTAGGTATGCGGTACTTTTCGCTGAGCCATAAAATACTTTTTGCAAAGATAAGAAAATTGTGTAATTTTGCGGATAGAAAATTATTAAAACTTTATGATATGGTTAACTACAAAGATCTAGGACTGGTCAACACCCGCGAGATGTTTGCCAGAGCCGTGGACGGCGGATATGCAATCCCGGCATTCAACTTCAACAATATGGAACAGATGCAGGCCATCATCATGGCTTCGGTCGAGACAAAATCGCCGGTTATTCTGCAGATTTCAAAGGGTGCACGTCAGTATGCCAACCAGACCCTGCTGCGCTACATGGCAGAAGGCGCTGTGGCATACGCCAAGGAACTCGGCTGCGCTCATCCTGAGATAGTGCTTCACCTCGACCATGGCGATTCATTCGAACTCTGCAAAAACTGCATAGAGATGGGATTCTCGTCGGTAATGATTGACGGCTCGGCACTTCCATACGACGAAAACGTGGCTCTCACACGCAAAGTTGTTGATTTCGCTCACAAATACGATGTGACAGTGGAAGGCGAACTCGGAGTGCTGGCAGGCGTTGAAGACGAAGTTTCATCCGAGGTGAGCCATTACACCAAGCCAGAGGAAGTGGTCGACTTTGTGACCAAGACAGGTGTCGACTCATTGGCTATTTCAATTGGAACATCACACGGCGCTTACAAATTCACTCCTGAGCAGTGCACCGTCGACCCTAAGACTGGCCGTCTGTTACCTCCTCCGCTGGCATTCGACGTGCTTGAGGCTGTTGAGAAGGAGCTTCCAGGCTTCCCAATCGTGCTTCACGGCTCATCATCAGTGCCTCAGGAAGATGTAGACACCATCAACAAATACGGTGGAGCTTTGAAGGCAGCCGTCGGTATTCCTGAGGAACAGCTCCGCAAGGCAGCCAAGTCGGCAGTGTGCAAGATCAACATCGACTCAGACAGCCGTCTCGCCATGACAGCAGCCATCCGCAAGACTTTGGCCGAGAAACCTGCAGAGTTTGACCCTCGCAAGTACCTCGGACCGGCCCGCGACCACATGAAAGAGCTTTATATGCACAAGATTGTGAACGTGCTGGGAAGCAACGGAAAGCTGGCGCTTTAAAGTGGAGAGTTTAGAGTGTAGAGTTTAGAGTAGTTCTAAAGTTCTAAAGTTGAAAGTTTAAAGTGTATTTTTATAGGAAAGAGGAAGCGAGGCTTCCTCTTTTTTTGTATGAAATTTTAAGCTATTAAGCTTATAAACTATTAAACTATTAAACTTTTCAACTATAAAACTACTTTAAACATTAAACACTACACTCTAAACTATAATAAACTAATAATCGCATCGTTATTTTTTTATGAAAAACTTTTTCCTATTGCTGATTTTGGTGTTTTGTGCTTTAAAAATAACAGCACAGGAAGAATGTTTCATAGTAAAAGGAAGGATTTTTTCGAACGACAGCTTGACGGCAATTCCTAATGTTGACATTGTCAGCGAGTTATCGCGTTATGGAACTACCTCAAATCGGGACGGATGGTTTTTGATTAAATCAAAACAAATTGATACTCTTTGGATTAGCTGTGTAGGATTCGACCGTCAACGAGTTTCGATTTATCGAGATAGTATTTTAGATAAAGAATTGATAATCAGGCTGATCAGAAGTGATATTATGCTCGATTCGGTGGATATTTATCCCTGGCCGGATTATGAGACTTTCAAGCAGGAAATCATCAATATGCCTTGGCGGAAGCCGTTTTTTGTACCAGGTGTTTCGAAAGAAGGTTACGAAAAAATAATAAATCAGGAACCTGTCAGAGAACCGAAAGCGAGCTCCATCAATCCCATTTCATTGATTTACAATAGGTTCAATAAAAGAGAGCGTTTCAAGCGAAAGCTGCAGCGAAACCGCAAGAAGTTCAACCGCGAGATGGAGCGAATTGGTGCTGATTCATTAATGATACCATAACACCATACAGGTCTTCACCTTCACCCAGTGCTTTCAGGCACTTCTGTGAATGCACGAAGACGTTGTGATATGAGCTGCCTGTGACCGCGGCAATGTGCTTGTTGTCCAAGCCCAGCAAAGTAAGACATAAAACCAGTATTAATATGTCGAGAGCTGCGTCGGGGCAACATGTCAACGGATTTCAAAACAAAATGCAATAAAAATGTTGAAATAAAAAAATACGGTATAAAAATGAAGTGAACCCCGAAAGTTGGTAAAAAAACTTTCGGGGTTCACCGCACAACCGTTTAGTTGGCATCCCACACCAAACGGACACACATGCCAAGATCGCGTTTTGGGGAAGACGCATAATCAAATGCGTCTTCTGTAAAGCGGAAAGCCTTCGCTTGTGGAGTTACTGTCGAATTAGGTTGCTGTGTCACACCAGTGGCCGTCCAATAATTACCAAACATGTAATAGCCACTCGGATTATAGTGGTAATTGTACTCATAGTAATAACTACCTTGACGGTAGCCGAGAGCAG
>JAEEJS010000012.1 GCA_016282015.1 Bacteroidales bacterium | reverse complement strand
GTATCTCACCAGAGGGAATGCTTCCTTCTTGAGCATGGTTACGACCAGTTCTCCCTTTTCTCCCGGTCCAAGGACCTCTTCTGTCTCCGGATCGATGACTTCCACATACATGATGTCGGCAGGGATGTGTATTCCGTTATGACATTCGCATTCTGTGAACATTGGTCCAGCCTGCTCCGAGGTTCCGTAGATATCGAACGTCTCTACTCCAGTCTCTTCCTCGATCTTCTTCTTCATGGATTCCGACCACGGCTCAGCTCCGAGGAACGCGACCCTGAGCTTCGTATCTTTCCTAATGTCGACACCCATCTTCCTGGCCACATCCATCAGGTGGATGAAATATGAAGGAGTACAGGCGATTGCGGTTACATCCAGATCCATCATGAGCTCGATCTGTCTTTCAGAGTTTCCGGTACTTGCGGGAAGAACTGTAGCACCTACTTTCTCTCCTCCGTAGTGAAGTCCGAGTCCTCCGGTGAACAAACCGTATCCATAACAGACCTGGAGGGTATCTTCGGGACCAACACCGGCCGAGGTCAGTGATCTTGCCAAAGCCTCCGTCCAATATCCGAGATCGTTCTCCGTGTACCCTACCAATGTGGGTTTTCCGGTGGTACCTGACGAAACGTGGTACCTGACGATCTGGTTGTTGGGGACCGTGAACATCTTGGTTGGATAGTTGTCACGAAGATCCTGTTTGTACATGAACGGGAGCTTCGAAATATCTTCGATACACTTGATATCCTCGGGCTTGACGCCTTTTGAATCCATCCTCTCGCGATAGAACTGATTGGATTCGTACAGCTTCGCAACGAGCGTTTTCAGTTCTTCATACTGGAGCTTTTTAAGCTCCTCTTGAGGCATGCATTCGATCTTCGGGTTCCAGAACATGTTCACCGCTTCTCCTAAACATCTCCTAATAGATTAGGTTAGTCCAAGTATTACGGGATAATATATAAAGAAGGAAAAGTTAATCACTTGATTTGTACCGATTACGAAATTCGTAAACAGCCATTTCTTCCATTGAATACGTTTTAATCCGTCAATAGGAATCCGACACCATGGACCTTTTGATCTCAAAGGATAAGGCAGAGACGCTTGCCAGGCTGGAATTGAAGCTCAGCGAGCGCCAAATGAGTACTGTGATTCTATTCGAGGGCGTCGGCGGAATGGCGATGTCACATATCGTCAACCAGATCATAGCCGTTTTCGAACCTAGGAACATCAGATACCATTCAATCAGTACTTCAAACATGCCTTGGATCAAATACTGCCTCGTCAACGTAGCACCCAAAGGCCAGATAGCGATATTCGACAGAGGGTGGTACAGCGGAATACTGTCCGAAGGCGATGAAAAACTAGCTGATAACATAAGTCTGGCCAATGCCTTTGAGAGATACCTATACAACAACGGCGTTAATGTCATCAAATTCTATCTAGACATAGATGAGGACACCCTGAAGAAGAACAAGAAATCCTATCCTGTTGATATCAACGGTGAAAGCGAAGTCTTCAACAACATAGGAAAACTCAAGGATTTCTCCATTACCAAATCAAAGATCAGAAACCTTTTGGAAAAGACAAACTCTACCTACTCCGAATGGGATGTTATCGAGGTAGGGGACTTCAAGGATACCGTGCGTAAGATAGCATCCATATTAGAGGCCAGATTGTCCAGTCTGCTCACTATGCCCAGAGAACCTGAGACCTATGAGATAATGGAAATCTATCCCAATCCCAGAGAGGATGTCAAATTCGACCAGGAAATGAGCAAGAGCGACTATTCGAAGAAGCTCACCAAACTTCAAAATAAACTGGCTGAGCTCCAAGTAAAACTGGCCAACAGCGATAGGGCACTGTGTCTGGTGTTCGAGGGCTGGGATGCGGCAGGCAAAGGAGGATGCATCAAGAGAGTAACTCAGGCTCTGAATCCCCGTGGATACAAGACGTTCCCGACACCTGCACCGACTGCCGAAGAAAAAGCGCATACTCATCTGTGGAGATTCTCCAAAAACATGCCGGACCCGGGCCAGATCACCATATTTGACAGGAGTTGGTACGGGAGGATGCTTGTGGAACCAATCGAGGGATTCTGCACAGAGAAGGAATACTCTCGTGCGGCAGCGGAGATCAATCTCTTTGAGTCATCACTCCATAAGGACCACGTCATATTCATCAAATTCTGGATTGACATTACCAAAGAGGAACAACTCAAGCGTTTCAAAGACCGTGAAGCGGACCCGCTCAAGAGCTGGAAACTCACGGACGAGGATTGGCGTAACAGAAAGAAGTGGGATACTTACGAGAAATACGTCAACAGCATGATAAAACAGACAAACACGGACTATGCTCCCTGGATCGATGTGGAATGCGTCGATAAAAGGTATGGCAGGATCAAGGTCCTCCAAACGATAGTCGACACCTTGAAAAAGGCTCTGGATGATTGAATTGGGAGGTATTCCTCCCGATTCAAACCCTTTCAATTCTTCTGCGACCTGTACTGCCAGCATCCATTGTGATCTATGAACCACTGTTGGGAACGCAGAGGCTTTCCATCCTTTTTGACGGGGACGTAAGTTCCATCTTCTCTGAGCTCTTTCGCTTTGACGTTGTCAGCAAAATGAACGTCCAGAATGTTCTCCTTGATGGATTTCATCAGATCCTTGTCGAGTACAGGGAAAAGCACCTCTATCCTGGCCAGGAGGTTCCTCGGCATCATATCGGACGACCCCATGTACATCTCAGGCTTTCCGTTGTTGTAGAAATAGTAGATTCTGGAGTGCTCCAAGAACCTATCGACGATACTTATCACACGGATGTTCTTTGATACTTCCGGATTGCCCGGACGGAGACAGCAGAGACCCCTTATGTTCAGGTCGACCTTGACGCCTGCAATGGATGCTTTGTACAGCGCTGCTATGATGTCTTGATCGACCAGCCCGTTTGCCTTCATGATTATGTGGCCGTTTCCGCTGGTCTCATGATTCTTGATTTCGTTGTCGATCTTCTTGAGCAAAGAGGATTTGAGCGTAACCGGAGCTACAAGAAGGTGCTTGTATTTCCTCTGG
>JAEEJS010000011.1 GCA_016282015.1 Bacteroidales bacterium | reverse complement strand
CTATAGCGCAGAGGCCCACCTCTTCCCATTCCGAACAGAGAAGTTAAGCCCTGCCGCGCCGATGATACTGCATTAGCTTGTGGGAAAGTAGGTCGTCGCCACCCCCATAGAGGAACCGCCTTTTTGACGGTTCCTTTTTTTTGTTTATTAGTTATTGATTATTGAGAAGAATCCATTCTTACTTTAAAAAAAACTAATGGCTAATGGCTAATAGCTAATAGCTTTTTACTATCTTTGCACCGTGAAATTTCTAAAGGGCATATTATTATTAATAGGTGTAATATCCAGCCATATTTTAATGGCCGCCCCTGCCCTTTTACATGTGAACGATTCTACAAGAGTGGATTCCACAGCCGTGCGGTATTTTTACGATAGGCTTGAGAATCAGCAGCTTGGGAATGTTCAAATTTGGGACACCACTACCCTTTTGGCCTCGTTCTACGACCCGACCAACCAACTTTATGAATATTACCAGGAACTTAGCGGCTCCGGACATGCCCATAACAATATGGAGTTCTCTTTCCCTGCTTTTATCGGGTTTAATGACAGGCTGCCCTCATACGAAAAATTCATCATCACAAAGGATAAAATAAGATATCCAATTGTATATCAGCCTTTTACAGAGATTAAATACATGGTCGGCAGCAAAAAAGAACAGCATCTGGGTGTGCTTTTCTGCCGTCAATTACTCCCCCGCTTTTATTTGACTCTCTGTTATAATATAGATTTTGCGCCTTCTGTATACATCAGAAGCTATGCACAGAACTATTATTTCATGGGAAACTTCCGCTGGAACACCAGAAACGGACGTTATGGCCTTAACGGCTATTATTTCACCAATAAGGTAGACGTTTACGAAAACGGCGGTATAACTCACGATTCCATATTCACAGATCTGATAGAAACCGACAAATCCGTCATAGATGTAAATCTGTCTAGCGCCAGTAATCTTTTAAGAGTGTCCGGATTCGGTTTGAACCAGCATTTTGTACTTAGCGACTCTGACAAGCCTAACGACACTGTAAACAGACGGAGAATAGGACTTGGCAGAATAAACTATTCGTTCGATTTCCAGAAAAACAGCTATGTTTATAACGATAAAGATCCCTTATCGTCATTTTACAGCGCTTATGATGCTGTGCTCGACAGCACGCAAACCTTCGACAGCCTGAGTTTTTATACAATCAGGAATGAGATAAGCTGGAGTTCCTTAACATACGGCAAATATAACAACGACATACCGTTTTACCTGACATTCGGCGCCGAGCACAACTACACTCAGCACAATGGCTATACAGACCTATTGACCGGCGAGCGGTTCGGAAAAGTCAACTATCAGAATATCAGAGTAAAGGCCGGAATAATCATCAATTTATTCAAATCGACCAGAATTACCGGAAAAGGTGAATTGATTTTAAGCGATTATCAAGCTGGAGATTTCATTTTGAGCGGTCAGTGGAAGCAGTTTTTGGGAACTTACACGAAAAACATTGGTGCACTTGTATTCGATGTGAATCTGTCAAGAAAATCGCCCGATTGGTTTGAAGAATACTATTATTCAAACAATTTCAGATGGCAGAACGATTTCAGTCCGGCCACCTACATGCGGCTCAGCGGCTCATATCAAATACGCTGGATTACCTTAGGGTTAAAGCAGACTACAATAGATCATTACATTTATTTTGGAGAGAATGCCAAGCCTGTACAATACACCGGCACACTCAATGTCACATCTGCCTACGCCAAATTTGACGTCAAACTGCGTCATTTTGAGATTGCCGGTATGGCATCAATGCAAGTAACTGATAATGACAATGTCTTACATCTGCCTCTGGTATATGGAAAGCTGAAACTCGGTTGGAACATACGCTTGGTGAAAGGAGTTTCCATACTGCAACCGGCAGTGGTGATTAACTATTTCACAGAATATTACGCCGACGCGTACATGCCGGCATTAAGAGTTTTCCATCTGCAAAACGATGTGAAAATCGGAAATTATCCTTTCCTGGACATAAACCTGACCATAAAACTGAAACGTGCAAATCTGTATGTGGCTTACACCAACGTTTATTCTTTATCGAACGACAACAGATATTTCACCACGCCGCATTATCCTATGCGCGATTCAAAGATTATGTTCGGACTGAGGTGGAGACTTTACAAATAGGCTAGTTCATGCCGCGCTGCTTCTTGATTCTGTCGTAAGCGTCGTTGATTTCCTGGAATTTCTTCTCAGCGTCTTTTCTGACGTCATCGCCAAGGTAAGCAACTTTGTCGGGATGGTTTTTCTTGGCCATTTCACGGTAAGCTTTCTTGACTTCATCGTCCGCGGCCGAAGGGTCAATGCCGAGTATGGTATAGGCGTCGTCAACCTGCTTGACAAACATGGCCTTTATGGAATCGAAATCGGATGCATAAACGCCCATGTAATTGGCAATTGACTGAATCAGAGTGCTTTCAGAATCCTGAACCTGACCGTCAGCGGCAGCTATGCCAAACAGATAGTGCAACAGCTGCAGTCTGGACGAATAGTCCATGTAACGGCCTATTTGCTGGCTAACCTCGGCAATTTGTATGTCTTGCTTGAGGACTTCACGCAGAGTGAGTATGTACTTTTCAGCCTGCTCCTGACCGAAACTCGAAATGAAGAAACGCTTCACATAGTCGAGCTCCGACTTTTTCACAACGCCGTTGGCCTTCATCACTGCAGCCGTAAGCACCAGCAAGCTGGCCGAAAAGTCACGCTGACGAGGGCTGTTGCCCATGAACTGTACGTCTTCCTTGGTGTAACTGCCTCCGAATATGGTTCCGAGAGCATATCCTATTATGGCGCCTATTGGGCCTCCGCCAATGATAAAACCTATGCCCGCTCCTATCAAACCCGAACTGCAACCTCCGTTGGCATTCAGCTGATTGACCGAGCCTCTATTGTTAGCCTTAAATACTCTCAAAACAATATATACAACGCTGAAAACAGCTAATAATGCAATAATTCTACCCATTTTTAATTTTTTTGCAAAAATACAAAAATCTTAAAAATTTTTATGAAATTTCAGAAATTTTTCCTAATTTTGCGATTTTCAAAAAAAATAGTGGCAATTTTTGCTATAATATTGAAAATCATATAGTAACACAACAAATAACATTAAAAAAATGGGAAAAACCAAGTACGTTTATCTTTTCGGCAACCGTACAGCCGAGGGTAACTCAACAATGAAGAATTTGTTGGGCGGAAAAGGTGCAAACTTAGCAGAGATGTGTCTGTTAGGTTTACCGGTTCCAGCAGGTCTCACAATCACAACTGAATGCTGCACAGCTTATTATGCTAACAAATGCCAGCTTCCAGCAGGTTTGATGGACGAGGTTCATGCAGGAATCAAGAACATGGAGAAAATAATGGGTATGAAATACGGTGACGCTAAGAATCCTCTCTTAGTATCATGCCGCTCAGGCGCGCGTCAGTCAATGCCTGGTATGATGGACACCGTTTTGAATATTGGTCTCTGCTCAAAGACTATCCCTGGATTGATCGCTAAAACACAGAACGAGCGTTTCGTTTACGATTCATATCGCCGTCTTATCATGATGTACGCCGACGTCGTCATGGAGAAGGCTGAAGACAGAGAGCCTGTCAAGGGTAAAGGCATCCGTAAGATTTTGGATGACAAACTCGATGCTTTCAAGGCAAAGAAAGGCTACAAGTCAGATACAGAAATCACAGCTGCCGAGCTCAAGGCTTTAGCTGAGGATTTCAAGAAGATCATCAAGAAAGAACTCGGAACAGAGTTCCCGGATGACGCAGAAATGCAGCTTGAAGGCGGTATCAGAGCCGTGTTCAAGAGCTGGAACGGTAAGAAGGCTGTGTCATACAGAAGAATCGAAGGTATTCCTGAGGATTGGGGAACAGCTGTCAACGTTCAGACCATGGTGTTCGGTAACATGGGTGAAAACTCAGCAACAGGTGTTGCTTTCACACGTGACCCTGCAACAGGTGACAACAAGTTCTACGGCGAATGGCTGATCAACGCTCAGGGCGAGGACGTCGTGGCAGGTATCCGCACTCCTAACCCATTGAACAAAGCTACCAAGAACGAGAAAAACAAGAAGATGCCTTCAATGGAAGAGCTTATGCCACAGACTTACAAAGAACTGTGCGACGTTCGCGCCACATTGGAAGACTTCTACAAAGACATGCTCGATATAGAGTTCACAATTCAGGACGGTAAGTTATACATGTTGCAGTGCCGCGTCGGTAAACGCACTGGCGTTGCAGCAGTCAACATGGCTCTCGACATGCTTCACGAAGGCAGAATCGACGAGGCTACAGCTGTCATGAGACTCGGTGTCAACCAGATTGACGAGCTCCTCCACCCTATCCTCGACACTAAAGACGAGAAGAACAAGAGCGTTTTGGCTCACGGTCTTCCGGCAGGTCCTGGCGGTGCGGTCGGTAGAATCGCATTGAGCAGCGAGAAAGCTATGGAATACAGAAGCGCCAAGCAGGCTAACATCCTCGTCCGCGAAGAGACCAACCCTGAGGACGTTGAAGGTATGCGCGCTGCTGACGGTATCCTCACACAGCGTGGCGGTATGACCTCACACGCAGCTTTGGTTGCACGTGGCTGGGGTAAATGCTGCATCGTAGGTTGCGAGGCTGTCCATATCAACGAGAAAGAAGGCACTGTAAAGATCGGTGAAAAGACATACAAAGAAGGCGACATCATTTCACTCAACGGAACAAAGGGTTATGTGTACGACGGTTCAGTGAAGACCATCGACGCTACAGAGAACAAACGTTTCCAGGAGTTCATGAAGCTCGTCGACAAATATCGTAAGATGGGTGTCCGCACCAACGCTGATAACCCGGACGACGCTCAGCGTGCTGTCAGCTTCGGCGCTGAAGGTATCGGCTTGTTCCGTATCGAGCACATGTTCTACGGCAAGAACAGCGAGAAACCTCTTGCTAAACTCCGTAAGATGATCCTTGCTGACACTACAGAAGCACGTAAGGCTGCTTTGGCAGAACTCGAGCCATACATCCTCGAGTCAGTGAAGGCCACAATGAAGGTTTTGGACGGCAAACCTGTCACCTTCCGTTTGATGGACCCACCATTACACGAGTTCGTGCCTCATACACTCGACAAGCAGAAAGCTGTTGCTGCAGATCCAGAGTACAACATCACTCTCAAGAAGCTCCAGAAGCGTATCGAAGAGTTGAAGGAAGTCAACCCGATGATGGGTCTCCGCGGCGTTCGTCTCGGTATCGTTTATCCAGAGATTTCAGAGACACAGTTCCGTGCTTTGTTTGAGGCTACAGCACAGTTGATGAAGGAGAAGAAACATCCACATCTTGAGATCATGGTTCCTCTCACAATCAACGTGAAAGAGCTTGAAAATCAGAAAGCTATCGCAGAACGCGTCAAGGCTGAGATTGAAAAGAAATACAAAGTCACTATTGAGTACATGTACGGCACAATGATCGAGATCCCACGCGCAACATTAGTCGCTGACAAGATCGCTGAAGTTGCACAGTTCTTCTCATTCGGTACAAACGACTTGACTCAGATGACATTCGGTTTCTCACGCGACGACGTCAACTCAATCGTTCACAGCTACATCGACCAGAAGATCATCCCTGCCGATCCATTCAACACATTGGATCAGGAAGGCGTTGGCCAGCTGGTGAAACTCGGAGTTGAACGCGGACGTTCAACCAGAAACAACCTCAAGTGCGGTGTTTGCGGCGAGCACGGTGGTGACCCGGCATCAGTAGAGTTCTTCTACGGCGCAGGTTTGAACTACGTTTCATGCTCACCATTCCGCGTGCCGGTTGCAAGACTGGCTGCTGCACAGGCTGCAATTAAAGCTAACAGAAAATAGCCATTAGCTATTAGCTATTAGCCATTAGAGACGTAGAGAAGCACGGGTGTGCTTCTCTACGTTTTTTTATGCCCTTCAAAAAATTTTTTATTATTTTGTTATTTTTGATATTATTTTTACTATCTTTGCATTGTTAATTTTATGGATGGATTAATTATGAAAAGGTATAAAGTTTTTGAGGTAATCAAAATGCTTGAAAAAGACGGTTGGGTATATTGTTATTCAAAAGGAGATCACAGGCAATTCAAGCATCCGGTTAAGAAAGGCAAGGTTACCGTCAGGGGTAAGGAAAGTGACGACTTAAGTCAGTTTATTCTTAATAGTATTTGGAAACAGGCCGGTTGGAAATAGTAAATAATAAAATCATGATAATATGGAAACAATAAAAGTTAATGTTGAATGGATTGAAAAGAACTTTTGTGCGGCATTGGGTGACAATGTGCCAGGTTCTGTTGTTGTTACCGCTCGTGATATCAATGAGTTGAAGAAAGAAATTGCCGACACACTACGTTTTCATGTTGACGGCATGCTTCGTGACGGAGATACTGTTCCTCAATGGTTAGTTGATGGTGATTATACTTTTGACTACAATTATATTGATGTGGCTTCGCTGCTTCACGCTTGTGAACCGTATGCAACAATAGCAGCATTGAGCCGTGTTACTGGAATTAACCAACGGCTTTTGTCGCATTATGCCAATGGTTTGCGCAATCCTCGTCCGGCACAACGCCAGCGTATTGTTGATGGGGTCCATGAAATTGGCAGAGAATTGTTGGCTGTATGTTGATTTTTTGTATATTTGCAGTGTTAAACAAATAAAACAGATTAAAAAACAGACAGTTAAATAAAGTATAAAGACATATAAAAGGCGTTTTCGCTTTTCTTGGTGTGTGGAAATCTCGACAATTTCAATTACCCTAAAAGAAAGCAGAAACGCTCGCGGATTGTACCGTGAGCTTTCTTGTTTAGGGTAAAGGTAGTCGAGAACCTCCACACAAACAAAAAGTTTCACGGTTTTTTATTGTCAAAATTAAAAAGAAATTATTCAAATCAATGTTTAACTAAAAATTACAATTATGAAAAAAGTCATTTTATTACTCCTATCTGCATTTTTCTTCTGCGGATTATCAGCTCAAACAACTATTGAGAAAAAAGAAAGTGGTGCGTTAATTATCAACATAGATCAACAGAATCCTAAAGCATTAAAATCGCTTATTGACAAGACAGAATATACAAATATTAGTCAGTTGAAAGTTAGCGGACCTCTAAAAGAAAAAGATATTCAGCTTATTTTTGATCATTTGACAAATCTTGAAGCTCTTGATTTGTCGGGAGCAACGCTTCCTAAAACGTATAAATTTTCAAAAAAAGCTGATAATAAACTAAGCGATGATGTTTTTTGCCTGCCAAGTTATTCAAAAATAACTACGCTCGGAGTTCCAGAAACATGCAAAACACTTCAAAATCAAAGTTCTAATGATTTGAAAATTCTTTCAGGTAAAAGATTGCGTACAATCACAGGAAAAGAAACAAAGGTTGATATATTTTATGTAGATGATACCGATTATAGCACATATGGCTACATGTACAAAATATTTTATGAATTAGACTTTCGACCACGTATATATGCAAACACACAGTTTATACCAGAAAATTATCCGTTAAAAAAAGACGGTATTGATAAATTATCAATCATAGTTAATGGTGAAAGAGGCCATGATATTTATGCCGAAGAACATATTTATAGATATAGAACACTAGATAAAAAACACAATGTTAATACACATGTTTTGATTGCTAACGATAATTCTAATACAAGTGATATAATAGAGCCAGTTTTTTTAATTCTATTAAAAAAAGATTGTATAAGTTTAGTGAATCATAGCGGAACACCATCCACAGTTAAACTATCTGATTATGAGAAATATGTAGATAGAATAGATGAAATTGAGCCATATGCTTTTTATGGTCATTCTGAAATTGATAGTATAGATTTAAATGTAAACGGATTGACATATCTCGGAGCTTATGTATTTGCTGGAACTAATATCACAAGCGTAACCATTCCTAAAACTATAGAGCAAATTAGTCCATACGCATTTGATAGTTCTTCAATAACAGAGGTTATTATAGAAAGCGAATATCCTCCAGTTATTGAAGACAAATATACAGATTATAAACCCTATCAGTATGATAAGTATCCCCAAAGAAGTATATGCGAATCAAAAAACATAAAAGACATTCAATTTATTATACCTAAAGACACAAAAGAGAGATACTCTATTGGAGATTGGAAGCAATTACATATAAGAGAAGCGGGGGCTCAAACAGATTATGAGCTTACAATCGAAATTCCCGGAACTTTAAGTGATTTTATAAATGACGAAAATGCATCAAATATCATTAATCTTACATTGAAAGGTTTTTTAGATGATACAGATTATGAAGCTTTGAAAAAATGTAAGAATTTAAATAAATTAGACATGTCTCATTGTTTTACTATCATATCAGAAAAAACACAAAAAGCAGAAAGGGACAAAGAACAAGCTGAATTAGCAATTTTGCAAGCGCTGTATGGCTTAGCCACCGAGGAAGCAGAACGTCAATATAATAGAGGTGAGACATCTATCGGAACTGTACTTGAAACCCATACAGTTAAAAACTATCTTGATGAGATTCAAAAACTGTATGATAATAATCAATTTGTTGCAGATAAAAATTGCAAGATGCCATATAAAGCGTTAGAAGGATTGTCTGTTTTAAAAGAGTTTGCTTATCCGGTTCAATTATTATCAGCTTGCGTCAGTTTGCCTGGAAGCATAGAAAAAGTAACACTCCCTCCAATGGCAACAGAGATTGGCGGATTTGGTGGTTGCAAAAAACTCAAAACCATACTAGTGCCATCTTCAGTTACGTCTATAAAGTCTTACTCATTCAAAGGCTGCAATATTGATGAATTAGATTTAAGTAATACCCAAATAACGGAATTTCCCGAAGAAAGTTTTGAAAATTGCCACGTAACAGTATTTAAGGCTCCTAAAGGATTGAAAAGAATGTGTTGTGGCTACAAATTTACAACCGACAATGCATGGTATTATACCCAAGAACCACCAACTTGTTTTAGATTTGAAGGTAAAATGATACATATACCAAGAGGTACAAAAGCGGGATGGAGTTCTGTTGATAAAAGGATTATTATAATAGATGATATTATATCAGAATAAGAATAACTGAGTATCCGTAAAGACAATATTATAGTGAGTAATAAATAAAAATCATTCATTATGTATACAAAAGAAGAAATAAAAGTACTTAAAAGAAAATTCGAAGAAAGCAGAAAATGTTACGAAAGAAGTAGCCAAGAATTACAAGATTTATCTGAAAAGCTAAATGGTGCCATCAATAATGAGATTGATACCATAGAGCAACAACATCGTGATTATTTTGGAGAAATGCTTAAAAACAAAAAAGACTATAATGATGCTTGTATCTCAAATTTAAATGATAAACTTTCAAAAACGGAAAATCAAATAGAAAAAGAAATATTAAAGAAAAGATTTGAAGAAATGACACAAAATGCAGATTATAAAAATTATGGTGATTGGGATGATATAATGGATGAGTTAAAACTTTGGTGATGAAAATAATAAAGATAAAACAGGTTGGTCATAAGTGTCAATCGGTGCAAAGTCCAAATTACCTAAACTCATACATACATCTACTATCACTCTACCACCCTGTAATATGGGTGGTTTATTTATAATTCGAAGAATATGTCAACCAAAGAACATAAAGAGATGATAGACAGAATCGTTCAAGGCTTAAAAATTGCCGAACGAGAGATGCTTGAAGAGAAAGCCAAGAACAATGAAGACCTCATTGTATGTGGTGATGACGGAGTTATTAGGCATGTTCCAGCCAAGAACTTTTTGTAAAGTATCCTACTCAAATTTATGTTTCCACCTTCTGTGACTCCACAGCCAGTAATATGGGTGGTTTTTGATGGTTTGTTCCAGTAATTCAACGTATTTCTGCATGATAGCGCCTTCGGGGAGGTCGTTGGGATTCTCGCAGATTTCATGGACGTCGAGACGATATTTGCCGATGCGCTCCTTGATTACTTCGTAATAGAGAACCGGGAGATTGTATTTGCGGGCGAAGCCTTCAGAGCCGCGGATGAAACCTGTTTTACGATGCAGAAAATCAGTAACATAGCAGCGGTTTACATTGCTAGGGCTTTGGTCTGAAAGAATCATGTAAGCGGCTGGAATATGGTTTTCCTCATGATAAGCCATCACCTCGCGAACATTGTCATGAAAGACAACCTGGTCGCCGTAACGTGTTCTGGCACGATTGATCAGTTTCTCGAATACCTTGTTTGTATTATGAGCCCCCACTCCTATTCCGTGGTGCTTGAACTGCATGTCGACACTCAAAACCATCCATTCCCAGTTGTTGTGATGACTAGACATCAGAACGACGCTCTTACCCTGGTCGAAATATTTGTTAACCACTTCCGGGTTGGAGCAATGGTAGCGGCGCATCACATTGTGGCGGCTCATAGTGAGCATTTTTATCATCTCAGCCGCAATTTGTGCAAAATGCCAGTAATATCTGTATCTGGCTTTAACCACCTCACTCCTGCTCCATTCGGGAAATGATTTCTGGAAATTATCGTCAATGATTCTTTTCCTATACCTTATTATAAATGTCATTATCAGAAAAAACGGGAGGCATATCAGATACAACAGAAAAAGAGGCAATATGGAAAGCGGATATAGTATGAAATAAAACAAAAAATAAGTCATGATTAAAGCTTTTAACGTGCAAAAATAAATAATTTTTAAAAATAGTTGTAATACATTGAGATTTTATTACGAACTTTGCATAATTGTAATGACAAATCATTAAATATAACAATATATGGCAACAAACACCAACGAAATCAGAGAGGCTTTGGCTTCTTACGGCATCAAGGATGTCAAGGAAATTTATTACAATCCTTCATATGAGGCTCTGTACAAAGCCGAGATGGATCCTGCACTGACAGGTTATGAGAAAGGCGTTGAAACCGAGCTTAAAGCTGTCAACGTGATGACTGGTATCTACACCGGACGTTCACCTAAGGACAAATATATAGTGATGGATGAAAACTCGAAGAACACTGTTTGGTGGAACACTCCGGGTTATCCAAACGACAACCACGAAATGAGTGAGAAAGTTTGGGAGGAAGTCAGAAACCTCGCCAAGAAACAGCTTTCCGGCAAAAACCTTTATGTTGTGGACGCTTTCTGCGGTGCTAACAAAGACACCCGCATGGCAGTGCGTTTCATCATGGAGGTGGCATGGCAGGCACACTTCGTGCTCAACATGTTTATCAAGCCTACTGCTGAGGAACTGAAGACTTTCAAGCCTAACTTCACAGTATACACAGCCTCTAAAGCTAAAGTCGACAATTACAAGGAATTGGGATTGAACAGCGACACCTGCGTGGCATTCAACGTGACATCACGCGAACAAGTTATATTGAACACTTGGTACGGCGGCGAGATGAAGAAAGGTATGTTCTCAATGATGAACTACTACCTGCCTCTGAAAGGCATTGCATCCATGCACTGCTCAGCCAACACTGATATGAAGGGCGAAAACACAGCCATCTTCTTCGGCCTCTCGGGCACAGGCAAGACCACCCTTTCGACCGACCCGAAACGTTTGCTCATTGGTGACGACGAGCACGGCTGGGACGACGAAGGAGTGTTCAACTTCGAAGGCGGATGCTATGCCAAGGTCATCAACCTCGACAAGGACAGCGAGCCGGACATCTACAACGCCATCAAACGCGACGCATTGCTTGAGAACGTCACAGTTGACGCCAAGGGTAAGATCGATTTCAAAGACAAGAGCGTGACCGAAAACACACGTGTCTCCTATCCTATCGAGCACATCGAGAAGATCGTGAAGAACGTACGTCCTGTTTCTTCAGGCCCAACAGCCAAGAACGTCATCTTCCTTTCAGCTGACGCATTCGGCGTGCTGCCTCCAGTTTCAATCTTGACTCCAGACCAGTGCAAATACTACTTCTTGAGCGGCTTCACCGCCAAGTTGGCAGGCACAGAGCGCGGCATCACCGAGCCTACTCCAACATTCAGCGCCTGCTTCGGACAGGCATTCCTCGAGCTGCATCCTACAAAATATGCCGAGGAACTGGTGAAACGCATGGAGAAGAGCAACGCCAAGGCTTATCTGGTCAACACCGGCTGGAACGGCACAGGCAAGCGTATCTCAATCCGCGACACACGTGGCATCATCGATGCCATACTCGACGGCAGCATTGAGAAAGCCCAGACCAAGAAGATCCCATACTTCGACTTTGAAGTGCCTACAGCATTGCCAGGCGTAGACCCTAACATTCTCGACCCACGCGACACTTATGCAAACGTTGAGGATTGGAACAAGAAAGCTGAAGACCTCGCCGGCCGCTTCATCAAGAACTTCGGAAAGTTCACCACAAACGAAGCCGGAAAGGCATTGGTAAAAGCCGGTCCACAGCTCTAAACGATTCAAATCAGTAGAGACGCCATAACATGACGTCTCTACATTTATTTATAATAACAGCTAAATCTTAATAATATGAAAAAAGTAATTGTTCCGATTGTATTGATGATAGTTGCATTGACAACATTGTCATTTACAGCAGGCAAAGGCGTCACATTAAGACTTAAGCCAAACAAGGACAAGACTTATGTGATTGAAGCCAAATCAAACCAGACAACCATGATGAAGATTCAGAGTCAGACCATGAGAATGACACAGGCTTTAGATACCCGTCAGTCATTCATAACAAAGGAGATTTCTGACAATAAAGTTGTTGTGGAAACCAAACTTGAAGCTGTTAAGATGAACATGTCTCAGATGGGCATGAACCTGACATACGACTCAGAAAATCCTCAAAACAACAGCCCTATGATAGCCAACGAGGCCAAAGAGATTGACAAACTCATCAACCAGCCGACTTTGATATCGTACGACGAGTTGGGTCACAACGAAAATCCGGCAGACCTTGACATGAATCAACTGAGCAGTGTTATCATCGAACTCCCAGAAGAGGAATTGAATGTTGGCAGCACATGGACCTGTATCAAAACTCAGGAGGTAAGCGATTTCAGCTTCAATGTCAACATGACATACACTGTGACCGGCATCTCAAAGAAAAACGTTGAAGTCAGCTTTAACGGGACTGTAGATTCCCAAGAAATTACAGGTAGTTACGAAGGCACGGCATCCATCAGCCCTGCGACAGGCATAGTGATGTCAGCCTCTTTAAAAAACAACATCTCCCTGACAATATCAGAGCAAGGAATGACCTTGCCTACAACTATAACAGGCACCACAAGCATCACAGTTGTTGAGAAATAACAACAGCAATGAATGCAAATAAAAAAGACCGGGCTTTCGTCCGGTCTTTTTTTGTATCGTAATGCTGCACCTTAGTTGAGCATCACCGGCATCAAGAGCATCAGTATGTCCTCGTCGGCATTCTGATTGTCGACTGGAGTGATGATACCTGCGCGGTTAGGTGCCGACATCTCGAGCTGAATCTCATTCTGGCTGAGGTTGGCAAGCATTTCCTGAAGGAATTTCGAGCTGAAACCGATTTCCAGATCCTCACCTGAATAATTGCATGTGAGGCGCTCCTTGGCTTCGTTGGAATAGTCGAGGTCTTCGGCTGTGAGCACCAACTCCTGACCGCTAATCTTGAAACGGATTTGGTGTGTAGCCTTGCTTGAGAATATGGCCACACGCTTGATAGCCGAGTTGAGCAGCTGACGGTCGATGATAAGCTTGTTAGGATTGGTTGTCGGGATGACTGCCTCGTAGTTAGGATAACGTCCCTCGATGAGGCGGCAGATCAGCTTATACTCTCCGAATGAGAACGAAGCGTTGGTGCTGTTAAACTCAATGTGCACCGGCTCGTCTGCACGGCCTGCTAAGATGTTCTTCAGCTGGTTGATAGGTTTCTTAGGCACTATGAATGCTGCCATGGCGTCTGACTTGACATCCATTCTTCTGTAGCGTACGAGCTTGTGGGCGTCGGTAGCCACAAAAGTGAGGCATGTGTCGTTCATTGCCATGTAGACACCAGTCATGATAGGACGGATCTCGTCGCTGCCTGTGGCGAAGATTGTCTTCTCGAAACCGCAAGCGAGCACGTCGGCCGGGATATCCCATACTGAAGGCTCTGCAATAGCAGGAACCTGCGGGAATTCGTCGCTCTTATGGCCAACCATTTTATAACGTCCCTCGCCTGTGGTGATTTCTATAGCGAGAGTTGACTCATCAATGTTAAACGACACCGGAATGTCTGGGAAATTCTTCATCACATCGATAAGAAGACGTGCCGGAATGGTAACCTGTCCCTTACCTTCAACCATATCAGGCTTAATGTTGACTGTCATCGTAGTTTCAAGGTCTGAAGCCGTGATTTTGAGTTCGTCTTCGTTAATCTCGAAGAGGAAATCGTCAAGAATCGGCAGAGTGTTGCTTGAATTGATGACACCGCTGAGTGCCTGAACCGCTTTTAAGAGTTTCAAACTCGAAAGAATAAACTTCATAGCTCACTATAATTTTTTCGAACTGCTAAATTACAACTTTTTCTTGATATGCAGCCGATTATTTTACAAATATTTTTATTTCCTGATAAATACAGCCGCCGTCCACTCGTTATCCTTAATGTGATTCAAGTAAGACAGACCCAGCCGCTCCGCTTCATTTCTAATCATCTGTAAATCAGCTTCATAGAAACCGCTAAAGAAAATTTTGCCACCTTTATTCAGACATTTCACATACTCATGCATGTCGCGAAGCAAAATGTTGCGGTTGATATTTGCAATGATGATGTCAAACTGGCGATTGTTTAAAGAGTTGGCATCGCCGAGCTCGACAACTATATCAGTCTCGTCATTGTATCGTACATTGTCAAGGGCGTTGCGGTAAGCCCATTCGTCGTTGTCGATAGCCACAGTCTTGGCCGAGCCGAGTTTTCTGGCAAGTATGGCCAAAACTCCTGTTCCGGAGCCCATATCCAACACATCTTTGCCCTTGAAATCTTCGGTCAGCATCAGCTTTATGATTTGAGCTGTAGTCTCGTGATGGGCAGTGCCAAACGACATCTTAGGCTCTATGCAGAGGTCGTATTTATAACTGCTGTCAGGCTCATGGAATGGCGCGCGTATGCGGCAAGTTCCGTCTATGACAACCGGTTCGTATGACGACTCCCATGTGGCATTCCAATCCTGGTCGGGAATCAGTTCCTGTTTGAGGATTTTGACATCTGCAAACTGCTCCATCGCAAGAATGCCGTCGAATGCCATTTTGTCGAATGCGTTTTCAGCGCAATAGGCTGTAAAACCCTCGTCCACATCCATGAAACTGTCGAAGCCGGCGGCGCCGAGCAGCTCGGCGAGCATGTCTTTCAGAGCCTCGTTCTGCGGGTTCGAAAAGGTGTATGCGAGATAGTTCATTGTCAATTATTTGGATGCCTGTTCGCAAATGCTGACAAAATCTTCGGCCTTGAGCGAGGCGCCGCCTATGAGACCGCCGTCAACATCAGGCTGTGCGAACAGTTCAGAGGCGTTCTTGGCATTGCAGCTGCCGCCGTAGAGAATATGAATCTGGCTTGCTATGTCGTCGCCATATTTCTCTTTCACGAGGCCGCGGATGAAAGCATGCACTTCCTGAGCCTGGTCCGGAGTGGCTGTCTTGCCCGTTCCTATAGCCCACACCGGTTCGTAAGCTATGATAACATTCTCAATATCAGCTATGTCGAGATGGAACAGGCCCTCCTCCACTTGGTTGCGGATCACATCGAAATGCTTGTTGGCCTCACGCTCTTCAAGGACTTCGCCCACGCAGAAAATAGGGACGATTTCATATTTCAGAGCCAGATTGACCTTTGCTGCCAGAGCAGCATTGTCTTCACCGAAATACTTTCTACGCTCGCTGTGACCGATAATGCAGCAGCTCACGCCTATAGAGTCAAGCATCTTGGCCGACACTTCGCCTGTGTAAGCTCCCGATTCCCAGGCGGCGCAATTCTGTGCGCCCACTTCAAACAGCTCATGCTCCGAAGCTTCATCGGTAGCGAGCTCAAGGTATGGGAACGGAGGGCATATTATCACTTCGCATGACGGCTGTTTTTCGTCAAGGAGGTTTTCGAGGTCTTCAATAAGGGTTTGGGCTTCCTCAAAATCGAGGTTCATTTTCCAGTTACCGGCAACGATTTTGTTTCTTTTCATGTTATAATGATTTTGATTGATTGCATTAAAGTGCAAAGATAATAAAAATTTCACGCAAATCTCGCAGAAATCGCTGATTTTTTATTCCAAAATCATCAAGGTCGTTCAGGCTTGCGGATTTCGCAACCTGACTAATCAATATTTACTTCGTAAAGCCGACTGTTGCGTGTGTTGTCGTTTTTATAAAGGAAATAAGCCTTCCCGTTGTATATGCGGAGGTTCTCGACAAAAGCGTAACCGCTTATGGTGTATACGGTTTCGGCAGTACCCGCCTCAAGGTCGATTCGCTTGATGGTTGTCACGCCTCCGTCGGTGAAGGTGGTGTAAAACTTGCCGGTTGCCCAATCCAAGATCACTTTCTTGTCCCATTTCTTTATAACTCGCATGTCGCCACGCCAATGTTTGTATTTATGAAATGTTAAAGGATATTCTTCAATGACTTCTCCTAAATTATTGTAAACAAACAGCTTATCTTCATCAAATGAGAAGAGATAAATCTTGTTGTCGTAAGCGAAAACCGGGTCGTAGGTGGGCTTAGGATCAAGAAATCCTGCCGAGCGGTAAAACGTGCCAAGGTTGAGCAGGTTTATCATCAGATCACGGTTCTCTTCGTTGACGCAGTGATGCAGCTCGTGAGCTTGCTGGTCGCCACCGATATTGAAGTAATAATAGTAAATCTCCTGACCGAAGAAAACATATCGACCGCCTATGAGAAGGCTGTCGGTGGCACACGCTATATTTTTGAAAAGACCTACAAAACGGCTTGTTGGAGTGCGGTACATCAGTTCCATCTCAAAAACATAGTCTCGGATAGTCTTATGCCCTATCTGCCACACGTCTTCGTCAGAAACCAGTTGCATTTCGCCATAAACATCTTTGTAGATATTGTAGTAATCGGGGCTGATTTTCAGCTCGGTGATAGTGTCGCAGCTGAAGTTGAGATGCAGCAGAGAGTTGTTACGACGGCGTCGCGCAAGGAGATAGATGCCTTTATCGTTTATCTCAAAATCCACGACGCTAACCACCTTATTATTATAAGCCACATGAGGCGCATTGCCAACTATTTCAACTTCAGGCAGCTGCAGGCTGGTCGGTTTCATCTTCAGCACTATCCTCTTGTTAACATCAAGACTGTCAATGATATAAACAACATTTTCAAATGCCACGTGGCTCGCATAAATCGTATCGCCAGGATTGGAATATTTCAGCGAAAACAGTCCGTCGTTATTGGTTACGGTAAGAATTGTCGAGTCGATGGTATAGATACCGACATCACGAATCGGCTTGTTGCGGCTATCGAGGCAGATGCCGTTGATGATATTGGATTGGGCATAACCGATAAGCGACAAAAACAGCAATATGACTAATAAGACATAATAAAGTATCTGATTGATTCTCATGGGATTATTCTTAATATAGTTTAGTTTTTTCGATAAATGATATTTCGGCGTTGCTGGAATCCCTTCTCTTTTTTAAAGAATAAAGATTCCCTTTGTAGATTATCATTTTCTTGCTGAGATAGTTGTTGGCAGTTATTTTGGGGATGGTTTTTCCTGTTTTTACATCGATTTCGTTCAAGGTAGCGCCGAAAATGGTATAAAAAGTGCCACGGGTGCGGTCTTGATAGATGGTATGACGCCAGAAAGCTTCTTTCTCTGGATAATCGATATCGCAAGTGTTAAGCAGATTCAGATCTTCATCAAAAGTTTCTATTTTTCGGTTTTGATGATCAAAATAAAACAAAGTATCATGAGAATGTGCAAGATATGCCTGTTCGGGTCGCATCCAGACTTTTTTCAGGAAAGACTGCCAGTCATCATCATTCGGACCGAACCACAAACTACCATTGCGCGACGAGTGAGCCACATGCCATTGCACCTCTTGGGATATTGAATTGTATTTTTGCAAATCATTATTGCAAAACAGCAATTCCCGCTCCTTTATTTGCGGACTGATCCTATAAAAATTGAGCAGATAGCCTTCGGCTCGAATGTCACAAAAATAAACATAACGGTCAGTCATAAAGAGACAGTTCCGCAGCACCTCACGATAATGGTTTTTCTCTATAGGAAATGCATAATAATGCTTGTTTTCAATCTTAACTATTTGATAGAGAGAGTCTTGCGTCACGATTTGGATATTGTCGGCAATGTCGAATTCCAGATTAATAGGCTTGATTTTTTCAGGTATGGCGATGGTGTCAAGAGGCTCAAAAACCATGTTTGTAACCAATACTCTAAAGTTTTTCAACGAATTTTCTTTTCTTTGAAGAATGAAAAACTTATCGTCAACCAACTCAAAATCGACCATCACATATTTGTAGTCGCGGTATGCCTTAATCTTTTCGGCTGTGACCATCACCTGATCAAGGAATATATTCTTCACACAGGTGTCACCCTCTCCCACTTTGCCTGTATTGACAGAAAAATCCTGCTGCGCGGACATAGTTAGCCCACAGAAAAACAAAAGCACGAGAGTAAAGTTAATTTTCATGTTGCAAAATTAAATACTATTTTTCGTTTGTCAATTCCTAAAACCCTAAAAAAATTCCTAAAAATCCTAAAATATTTGGCTAAGTTTTAAGGATATGCAAAAATCGGTCCGGATAATTTCTTCGAAATCATCGCAAGGTCTGGTTTTGGGCATCCATGAGGACTTTTTTGTTCCAGCCTTCGACCAGACGGACTTTGTTGCCCCAACTTTTGCGTTTGTGGAACGAGAGCGGAAACGAATTTAGTTTTTGCGCACAGTTATCATAAAGATTGATGATGTTGTCTTCGAAATTGAACACGAAAATTTCATTGTTCATATTGAAAACCGGGTCATAAATCTGTTTCAGGAAGAGAGACTGCGCCTCCCCTTTCAAGCCCATCGGACCGAACATGCGGATGTTGAACATCAAGTCACATCCCTCTTCCCAACGAATGTGCTCGAGAAGAGTTGTATCAACTTTTCCGTCGCAACCTCCGATATCGAAATAATAGAGTTCCTGGTTTCCGTTGGCGTATAAATGTGTGATTATCACCTTATCGGTGGCGGCTGATACGTGCTCGTGGATGTAATCGAACTGGTCTTTGCGGATGCCCATCATCAGAGCCATTCCAGCGATTTCGCCGCCACGTTTCATGGTACCGACCCAATAAACTGAGTCATAGCTGATCACATGAATCTGATTGTAAACATCTTTATAAAGCTTATCGAATTTTCTAGGCAGATTTATTTCAGCTATGGTGTCAAAATCAAACGAGAGATGCAGCAGAGAGTAGTTCCTTATGCGATGTGCGAGGATGTAAATTCCCATGTCGTTGATTTCGAAATCGGCGATGCTTACCACCTTATTATTATAAGCGATGTGAGGGATGTTTTGGGCGGTGACTGTGGCTTCTGGGAGTTCGACTTTAAACGCGATGTTTTCTTGAGCGGAAGCACTAATAGCGGATAGGGCTAATAAGACAAATAGGAGTAATATGAGCGATGGCGTTTTCATAAGACTTTAATAAAGTTTTGTTTTTTCGATAAATGATATTTCGGTGTTGCCAGAATCTCTGCGCTTTTTCAGAGAATAAAGATTTCCTTTATAGATGATCATCTTTTGGCTTAGATAGTTGTTGGCGTTGATTCTGGGGATTGTTTTGCCGATTTTGATGTCGATTTCGTTCAAAGTGGTGCCGAAGATGGTGTAGAAAGTGCCCCAGGCGCGATCTTGATAGATAGTATGACGCCAATAGTTTTGTTTTTCAGGATAAGATATTTCGCAACTATTAAGCAGATTCATAGTCTCATCATAAGCCTCAATTCTGCAGTTAAGATGATCGAAATAGTAAAGAGTATCAGCCACTTTCGCAAGATAACAGTTTTTTGTGTGATACCACGCATTTTTTATAAAAACTTCCCAATCCTCGACAGACAGGCTGTGACAAATATTATCAACAACATGCATATGTGCTTCATGCCACTTAAGTTCTCGCTGAACTTCACGAAACGATTTTGAGTCGTCACTAAAAAACAAATTTTCTTTTTTCTTTGTTTCCAGACTGATTCTATAAAATCTTGAAACATATCCATCAAGTTTTAACTCATTGAGATACAAATATTTATCAGTTACAAAAAGAATATTGTCCATAACTTTCTTGTAATACCTCTTTTCACTTGGAAAAGCAAGAATAAAGTCGTTTTTCTCATTGACAATCTGATAAACCGAGTCCTGCCCCACTATCTGGCAGTTATTCATGCAGTCGATAATAATGTGTTCAGGTTCAATGTGTTTAGGTAAAACTATTGTGTCAATTGGCTCGTAAAACAAATCGGTAATAAGAACACAATAATCGGTCTTTATGCCAAATTTCTTTTGCAGGATGAAGAATTTGTCATCCAGAATTTCAAAATCGAACATCACGAAATTTGGCTTGTTATAATAAAAGGTGATTTTATCAGCGGTAATTGACACAGCGTCGAGCGTGATGGATTTTACGCAAGCGTCCTGCTGCGCGGACAATAGTCCGCACAGCAGGGAAAAAATGAGAGTTAAAATTGAGTGTTTCATTCCTCAATGTCTTGTGTCGCCCGATGTTGCTCTCTGATGTAAAATATCGCATCGAATGACTTTGCCCATTTCCCGATTTTGTTATGATAACCAAGAAGGATGCTGTGGAACGGAACATCTTCAAACTCGGGATGAGTGCCGAAATCAAGATAGCCGTAGTTGATGTCGTGATGCAGCAAAGCGAATTCAACCGAAGTGGAATCGGGCTTAACAGGATAGCTTTCGTCTTGATAAAAATACCCCACTTCACCGCCACCGGATGTGAAGGCGACGGAATAAATCTGATTCGGGAACATGTTCGCAAGATGCT
>JAEEJS010000010.1 GCA_016282015.1 Bacteroidales bacterium | reverse complement strand
GGTGCGCATTGTCACCGAACCGTGCGGAGGATTCGACACACGGGAATTGTCTGTATTCTAGTTCTCTCGTAACATCAGCACCGTTCAAAAACGCGCGCTCGTTTCCGCAGTCAAAAACAAGAACATCAAAACTGCTCAAAGAGTTCGAATATTGAAGCCAATAATTTTTTTGACCCGTGTTATCCGAGAAAAGAAGCTTTACCCCGTCTGGGAATGCGCCCTGCGCTCTGAATGTCGGCCAGCTTCTCGCCGTCCCCTCGTTCTTCAAGATAGCACGGTGCGTCCAAGAGAGAACCCCGTATGCGAGAGGATATTTAAGACCCGCCGCATTTTCCCCGTACTCCAAACCTGAGCCGCCGCGTTCCTCCGTCGCATTCATCTCCGCGGTTTGCGGAGTCCACGCGAAACGGCGCGGATTGTTTGCAGTCAAAGTAATCTCAAATTCAGAGAACGCCCGACTCGGTGCGGATTCGGGAATATCAACCGTAATATACCCGTCCAGAAACGTGTCAAACGAGCCGTCAAGAATCCTTGTTTTATTGTCCGAGTAGGGTGAGTCTTCAAACCTTGCCCGCACTATTTGAGAAACCCCCGACAATGCGGGAATCCACGCATTATGCGCCCGATTAAACGGTTCACGCCTGTCCACTGCAACACAGTGAAAAACCACGGTTTTAGACTCGTAAAACACCTGTTCAGCCTGCACCGGGTGCTTGCCGTCCCCCCATTTATCCGAAGACGCGACTTTCGCGGAGGGCGTAGAATACCATCCTTCCGCACCTTCCTCTCCAAGGTAGAGAGAGTACGGCGTTTCGCGCTCCTCGCCATAGTAGCCGTCGAAAACGGCGTAAGGCTTAGAATCACAAACCCCGTTCCTGAGCCTGTACAAGCTTAAACGAGTAACATGTTTAACCAACTCTCAAACCTCCATAGTTTCGCGCAGTGCGCATGGCTTGACGGTACAAGACGCTTGCCGCGCTAGACAGATCGTCCTCCGCACGAACGACCTTAATATTAAAATTCTGATTCACCATGCCGGCAGAAGCGTTCACGCCGCTAGTATTGCCTTTGCTCACGTTTTGCGTGTCCGCATAAGCCGGCACAACAGCCTCTGCCGCTCCCGACGGCAAACCTGCGAAAACAACGGGAGCAAACAATGACGGCATGCCTTGCAACACCGGTTCAACCTCCGCAGAATAAGACACAGAAGCCTCGCCGCTCCCCCAGCCCATTTTGTCGGAAATCCAACCCCACATGCCGCCGAAAACGCCTTTAATCGCATTCCAAATCATAGAAGCCGCATTCGTGATTCCGTCGGCAATGCCTTTTACGAGGCTCTTGCCTTTCTCTATCCAGTTTGAAATGTTGAAGAAGTTTACAAGCTTGTCAAAACAGCTTTTAATACCGTTCCATAATCCCGACAATGAATCAGCAAGTGTACTGATAATATTGCCGCCGAAATTCCAGACCGCGGAAAGCATGTCAGCGACACCTCGCCCGAACGCGGCCAGCATGTCTACAAACCATGAGCCTACAGCACCTGCAAGTTGCCAAGCCAAACCGCCAATCCACATTAGCACGTCGGCAACAAAGCCGGGCAACTTGGATATCAGACTCGCCAAACCAGAAACAAGAGAGGGCAACATTTGAATAAACCACTCGCCCAAAGCCGCAACCATTCCAGGCGCGGACTGTACAAGCCATGCAATCGCCTGCCCCGCAAATTCGATAATTTTTGTGAGCAGACTGAGCAAACCTGATACTGCTTTCGGGAGCATTTCAGCAAACCACGTTGCGAACGCCGCCGCCATTTTCGGCGCGTTCTCAACAAGCCAAGACAAAGCCATGCCGCCAAACTCTGCAAGCTTGCTTAAAAGCTGAACCAACAAGTCGCCCGCCATGCTCAAAAGCGGTTGCAGGTTCTCCCAAAGTTTCGGCAACAGTTCCGTCAACGCTTCCCAAAGTTTGGGAAATGCTTCGGTGAATATTTTTTTGAACGCTTCCCCGATTTTTGGTGCGGCTTCCGTGATCTTCTCCCAAAGCTGTCCTAAAAACTCGCCCAAATTGCCGATAAATTCGCCGAAATCAAACCCGTCGCTCAAACCCTCAACCCAAGCAACAGCCGCGTCCGCAAACATGACGCTGAGATCGGCCAGAGCGGTTATAATTTCAGCCACCAAATCCGGCAGAAGGTTTAACAGCACAGGCACACATTGTATGAGGCCGTCAAACACGGCTTCAAAAATCCTGCCCGCAGACGCAAAAAGTGCGGGCAATATTGTTATGAGACTCTCAATGATCGACGAAATCAGGGTTGGGAGCATGCCTATAATTACCGGTAAAGCCTGCGTGAACCCTTGCACAAGACCCTCGAAAAGAGACAAACCAGCGGTAATAAGCGTAGGCAAATTATCGATAATGCTCTGCGCAAGCGTCAAAATAAGCTTTACGCCAAGAGGAATCAAGGTGGGCAACATTCCGCTCACGCCCTGCACCAAGGTTGTCAAGCCTTCGGCAAACACGGTGACAAGTTCGGGGAGCGTTGTTATTACAGCGTTGAGAAGTGCTTGTATAAGTCCTGCGCCTGATGAGATGAAGGCGGGCAATTGACTGTTTATAAACGTTACAACATATTCCAACATGCCCGGTAGTTGGGATGTGAGATTATCCAACATGCTTGACAGCATGCCACCCGTCGTGCTTTCAAGCATTCCAAGACCCGCGACAAGTCCTCCGACTGCGCCTACAATGCTCAACCCCTTGAGAGCCGCGCCGAAAACGCTCACAGCCTGAGAAATACCGCCCATTGCTCCTGACACGCCAGACCCGACGCTTTTGAGGCTTTCAAACGCTTTCTGAAGCAAGCCTGTTTTTTCTTTCGCCTCCTCCGAGGCTTTCCCCGTGTCTTTCACGGCTTTCATGTTCGAGTTTATCTGCGCCGCGGCCTTCTGCGCGGCGGCGGCAGACTCGTTCAACCCCGAAACGGATTTTTTCGAATTTTCGGGAATCTCACCTCCGAAAACGCTCGCGAACTTGCCTTTAATCGAATCAGCCGCCGCACCCGCCTGTTCCCCGACTTTCTTGAGTTCCGCCGACCCGAAATTTTCCGAAAAATCAACTTCGAGAATTTCAGACGGCTTAGCTTTCAGCATTTCAGACACAAAGCCTTTAACCTTGCCGCCCGCCAATCCGAACGCGGCCGACACCGAATCCGCGTTCTTCACAATCTTAGGCAAAACCCCGCCGCCCACCGCGGCAAGAGTACCAAAACCGCCCGCAACCCCCGCAAAACTTTTACCGATACTAGCAAGGCTCACGTCACCCGAATCAATAGCGGCCGTGAGCCTGTCAATGCCCGAACACACCGCGTTCACAATGCGTTCTAAAGGCGTAAAAGTCCTCTGCCCGTTCTCTCCGACCTCGCTGATACTGTCAGAAGCCTCCAAGAACTTGGCTGTTATCTTATCTATAAGAGGAGTAATGCTCCCAAAAATTTTGGTGAGACTGTTCAATACGGGGGACGCGCCCAATTGTTGGCCGAAACGTCCGAGCGCGGCGCGAACATTCGCAAGCGCGCCCTTGAACGTTTCACCCGACGCTTGAGCCGCGCCGCCCATGTAATCATGCATGGCCTCCGAAAAAGTCTTAAAATCAATTTGACCTTTCGACACCATTTTCGAGACTTCTTCAGAAGACACGCCCAATTTCTTGGCAAGAATATCAAGGATCGGAATATTGTGAGCGTTAAGCTGTAGCATTTCCTCGCCCTGAATCTTGCCTTTAGCCGCTATCTTGGCGAAAATTTGCCCCATATCCTCCATAGAATCGCCAGAAATCGTTGCGGTATCCGCGATAGTTGTGAGAACTCCTTCAAGTTCCGCTCCGCTCTTAACACCCGCAGACGATAAAAGCGACGCAACGGACGCGGCCTCGTCCAAGCCGAACGCAGTACCTTTAACAGCCGCGTTCGCGTTCTTCATTATCTCCGTAATATCGGCTGTATCGTGCTTTAAGCCTTTAAGGTTCGCCTGGGCTTGCTCAATTTTCAGCGCGCGGCTGATACCGCCCTGCACGGCTACGCCGCCCACCGCAGAAGCTACCCCGGCAATAGCCTTTACGCCGATTGAACCGACACGACCGAACGCGCTCCCGATTTTCGAAAGAAGAGACGCGCCGCCCGACTGCGCACCCGAGGCCGCACCCTTAGACACGCTCCCCGCAAGCTGAGACTCGATTTTCTTGCCGAACCCCTCCGTGGACGGTTCGACCTTATAATAGAGCGTTCCAATCGAACTCGCACCCGCGCCCGCCATTTTCTGCGCTCCTCACTCGCCGCCCGAACTTTCGGGCATATCCTGAATATTAAAAAATTTTTTGAGCTTCTCCCGCTCCGCATGCTCTCTGCCTGTAGACTGTCTGAGAGCCAAACGCCGCAACAAGTCCGAACGCTTATCAGCGTACGGGCGGTAGCCTTTCTTCTTCAATTTGCCTGAAAGTTCAAGACCGTCCCAATATACTCGTTCTGCGCCTGTAGGCACGTATGAGTATCCGGCAAGGACTGCGAAACAATGTGACTCTCGTTCTCTTAGCAGTTCGCAGAGAAGACCCCACACAAACATCCACGAACAGTCCGACCGTTTGCCCTGCGCGTATTTGCATGTTTTCGGAAAACGGAAAACACGCCCGAAACGGCTTAAACAGTCAAAGTCAAAAGCGTTGCGTGCTTCTCTGTCCTCCAAAAAATAGCATAGAATCAGGCTTTTGGGTCTGATTCGGACTGCTCCCACCACGCAGAAACAAGCGCGTTAATATATGCAACCGCCTTTTTCTCTCCCCTGAGTTTCTCCCAAAAAACGGGGTAGAATCGCTTAAAATATGCATACAGCGCGCCCGCAAACTTGAATGATTCCGAGTCCGAAAGATTATTCAGATCCCCGCCATTCGACTGTATTTGAAGTATGACCTCCATTACGTCCAACGGCAAGTCGCCGCCCGACAATGACGGCAAATCAAGCTTGCAACCCAAGCACTCCAAATGGATATCGTTTCCGAGATTCTCATCGTCCACAGTTACCTGAGTGTAATCGTTTTTAACGCTCATTTTATATCCTTTTTGATTCCAAAATTATAGGAGCGGGCGGCGGCGTTCCCGCAGTTTGAAGGGGTCAGAATCCTCCGAGAAAGAAACCGGTAAGAAAACTCGAAACATTCCAAAACCGCAGAAAAACAAGCCGCCGCCCAAGAACAATAAAATTTTAATCGACAGCCAATCCGTAAATATCGAACTGGTTTTTGCCTGTTCCCGCAGGAGTCAAAATCTTAAACGTGATACTGAAAGTGAGCGTATCCGAATACGTGAAAGTCAAGTCTTCGCGTTCAGATACTTTCACGCGCTCCGCACACAGAATAAAAGGCTTGTCCGATTGGTCAAGACCTGCAAGCACAAGTTTGTATTCTTTGTTTGCCGTAACGCCGTTAACATGAACAGCGTCCACGCCAGGTGTCTGATCAAAATACACGTTGACTACTCTGCGTTTGCATTCAATCGCACCAAGCTGGAGCGTCCAATAACCGCCGTCTACCGAACTGTAAACAATATCGCCGTTATGTGCTTTAATCTCCGTCTCATCGCCCGTTTCGGGGTGCAATACCGCGCCGTCTTCTTTCGAATATCCGATCGGGAAATGACCCTCCGGGGGCGTCCAGTCCGTGCTTGTAGGCATTACAAACGCGGTGTCGTTTGAGTCCGCCAGATACAGTGCATACTGCTTAATAAGCCGTACTTTGCCTGCGTCATTGTTCTTTTTAATGTAGTCTGTGTCTGCCGTCAATTTCTTCGGTGCAGAATCCCCCTGCACGAGCGGGGCTTTTTCGACGGTCTTGTCATTGTCTGCCACGTTACAACCCTTTCCATAAGTTCTAAACAAAAACAATTATACCATCTAGCAACAGTAATTAGACAGTATAAGCAAGCACATTATAATGCATTATAAAGCTTGCGCAGAGCCGCTCCCCGTCCGCAGTGCGAAACACTCCTGACTCGAAAACCGCGTCCACAGAATCCGACAATTCCGAGTCCGATTGTGCTTTCTCACTCGTGAGCATTGCGGCAATCTCGAACGCCAGTTTTTCGAGCGTGACAATATCCGCCGTTTTGGATTCTCCGCAGTCGTAAACTGTGAAGACAAGCCGCTCATTGCGCGTTATTTCAGTCACGGGAGAACCGCCCGCAGGCTCACACACAACCTCAAACCCGTTTGTGCGGTGTGTCCTCACAGATGAATACGTTACGGGCAAAGACTCAAATTCAGGCAAGTTTAAGCGCAGGAAATTCAAAACTTTCGGAGCGAAACGGCAAGCGTTAAACGGGGGGCGCAATGTCACAGGCGAACCCTCCCCGCGACTGAGGCGGCCGCGGCCGCGCCCGCGGGACTATTCTGCCACGGCGAAATATAAACGCTTGCGCGTGAAACGTTCGAACCGCTCCTATAAACGCGCACGCTTGCCCGCGTTCCCCTCGCTTCCTGAACCGCGTTAAAAACAATATTCTGCATTTCTTTGTTCTGCAAAACCTGCTTTCTAACCTGAGGACGATTCAAAACAAATTTAGGATTAGCACGCATTCTTACTCTCCGTCATTCCCGTAACCGCAGTCAGAACATTCAAACACCGCACCCATCGGCTGTTTGCGCTTATAATCTCGCCACGAACTAGCAGACCGCACACGCACCCGCTTGACGATACCGTCTCGCGCAAACTCGATAACATCGCCCCTCTGAATCGGGACAGACTGAGTAGAACGAACGTACACGGTGCAAGAATACGCCGCTTTCTCACCCTTGCCGTCAACAGTAGGCAAACTGTCAGAAGGTTTAATAAAAGCGGTAGTATCCATAAATCTTTTAAGCTTCCCCGCAACCGGGTTGCCGTCCTCATCGAACCTTTGTTCGGGCTGATACACTGTTATCCACTCGCCCTCAATCAGCATAACGACCCCCGCTTATATCAACGTGAAAGGCTCTCAAGCCCTGCCCCAGAAGTTCGCGCTCTTCCTTTGTAATATAAAGATTCTGCCCCGGGTTAGCGTAAGTGAACGAGTTTGAGAAAGGCCCTGTAGTTTCTGTCTCTTGCGTTATTCCCTCACGGTCTGCTGAGGTCATGGCACGCCGAACCATAGCGCAAACGACCGCACGGAGAACCTCTGCCGACACGCGGTCGGGAGAGTGCGGGTATCGAGTCCGAATGATCTCTGAAGCGTCAGACAGAAGAATTTCCGCGCGTTCGCGTTCTTCCTGAGTGAGCGCATGCCAACGCTTCTCAAGGTCTTCCACCGTTGCAAAAGGTGAAGCCGCCGCCGCCGAAAATTCGGCGGCAAGCGGCAAACGATTCAACACGCTTTCACTGTTCGTATTAAACATTTCAGGCGTTATCAGCATTTATTTACCCGGTTTCGCGTTCTCAATGACGGCGAAACGGTCAACATCAACATACCACGCATACACAACCTCCATGCGCAACGCCAGATGATTCTTGCGCGCAAGGTCACCCAATCCGTCAGGGTCGCCAGACCTGAGAACCGTCACGGGCAAACTGCGCTGAATACCCCAGTACGCACCGTTCACAAAATCACCGACAATCGCGTTCACACCCGGTTTTACAGCCGCTTCAGGCGGGTTCACGGTAGACGATACAGCCGTGTTAATGCCGTTAAAACTGGTAGCGTTCACACCCAAGCCAAGTTCGGGGTAAAGCCTGCGACCCTGCTTATCCTTCTCATTCGCAAGACTGTTCGCAAACTGCTTAGAGAACGCCAAACCGTTGACATCGTAGCCTTCATCGTTCTTAGTGAGAACAAGCTGAGCCGCTTTCTCAATATCATCAGAAGGAGAAGCGGTAGCGGTCACGCGGTTCGTTGTTGCGTTAAGATAATTCGTCCAGTCTGTCTCCGAACCCGTGAGAGGGTTCAGCCTGTAGAACAATCCCAAGTCGAGCGCACGGGCAAGCGCGTTAGCGCCCGCGTCCACAAGTGTTCCGAGAATCTGAAGCTGATAGTCCTCGTCTGCCCAGTCCACCTCATCGGTTACGCGAACGGTTACCTGCGATTTTCGCGGCACGGCCTTGAAATTCTTAAATTCTGCGCCGGACGCGGACTTATTGTCTCCCTCGCCGACAAATTCGGCACGCGGTGCTTGAGTAAAACTGATAAGGTGCTGATTGCCGAACTTCATCGGCTTCTTAGCGCTCAAACGGGCAACAGCCGAATCAGATGTGACCTGTTTGAGAATCTCGCCGACAAGATGATCCGGCAAGTCGAATCTGTCTGTCTTAATTGCTTCTGCCATTTTGTGTCCTTTCCATCAAAAAATCAGGCAAAATATATAGAAAACTTAAAAATTCAGTGTCTCGAATTTTTCAGAACGTCGAGCAGGAAACGCTGAGACTTGCGTTCTTCTGTTTCAGCCGGTTCAGGCTCGTTGCCGAGACTGAGCGTGTCTGTTCGGCTGAAATCCTGATGAGTCTTCCAATCTTTCAAACGCTTTGCAGATTCTTCAAACTGTTCAGCGGTTGATCCTTGCAGAAAATCGGACGGCACCCCGAATTTTTCGGCCGCCGTAAATCTTGCACGGTCAATTTCCGCGATGTTTTGAATGCTTGAAATTTTGACTCTTGCCTCGTCTAACTGTTTCTGCAAGTCCTCAAGTTTCGCACTGCTTTCGCGTGCTTGCGCTTCCCACTTCTTGGACTCTTCGCGCACCAGTTCAAGCGTATTCTTATTGGCTTGTTCTTCATTCTGAACAGCCTTGTCAGCCGCTTTTTCGGCTTCGGGCTGTTCTTTTACGGTTTCGACGGGTTCGGCGTTCTTTTCTGCTTCCGACACCGCAGATTCTGCGTCCGACATCTTCGTTAAAATCCTTTCCCAACCAATCCTCGTAAAGCATGCCGTATACCCTTTAATAAGGGAGGAGCAGAGGAGAAACAAGATAAAAAGAACAAGCCTTCTTATTTTGTTTTTCCTCTGCCCAAATTCTGTTAAGTAACAGCAACGCTTTAGGAAAAAAGCCGCCAACCCGAAATGGCAAATATCGGATTGAGCACACTTATATAATATCATACAAAACATCAGACAGCAGTATCGTCTTCTATTTTTTCTTCAAAATTTTCTGCGGCTTCACCGCACAAACGGCTCGCAACGTTCACGCATTTCTCATTCAGATCGCAACCTGCAAACCTCATACCCAATTCCAAAGCCGCCACGCCCGTCGAACCCGAACCGCAAAACGGGTCAACAACAAGCCCGTTTTCGGGGCAAAAATCAAGCAAATACTTTATAAGATCTACAGGCTTCTGCGTCTGATGAACACGCTTGTCCTTTTGCACGATTGCACCCTGCCACCAGTCGTTCGGATAGTTTCGAGTCTTAACATGCGGCGTACCCTTGCAAAACTCAACCGCATATTCACACGCTTTGCGGAATCTTGTAGGCTGAGGTCTCGCCGACGTTTTACACCAAGTCACAAACCCTAAATAAGTAAATCCGACCATCTGCCCCATGCAAATTGTTTGAGCAAGACCGTACCTGTCGCAAAACACAAACAAGCGTGACTCATCTTTTAACACTCTCAAGCATTCGGCCGCCCAAACTTTGAAAAACATGAAATTGCTGAAAAAATCTTTATTGTCAAACAAAATATCATTACCGCACTCAAACACGTAAGATCTTTCAGATTCTTTAGCAGCATACTTATTTCCCGAACTTCCGACACCGTAACTGCAATACGGAGGATCTGTAATTATAGTATCCACCGATTCAGCTTCAAATGATTGCAAAAAGCTTATTGCATCATTTTTCTCAACCTTGAACACGTCACCGTTTTCTGCCATGTTTTGACCTTTCGTCAACTGTTGCGTATAATATTTTTTACCTTCTTTAGTCCCTGCCAACGGCAAAGAAGCATGCTCTTGTTTTCGGACGTAACCCCCGGAAACAAGAGCATTTTTTTTTTCAGCTTGTAAACCTTGACGGGTTTTGTCGGCGCATTTCCGCGCAAACATCACGAATCTTAATATTCGTTGCCCCGTTTTCTCTCAACCTGCCTTCTGCCTGATAGTAGAAATCCTCCCAAAATTCGGGACGCTTACCCTTCCCCCACACATTCACCGACGCACTCCAAGCCGGCACGGCAAGACACGAACAATTATCATGCATACGCGCACTCCCGTATTCTTTAGCCTTCCTGTTAGTCATCAGGCCCCGTGAAGCCATGACCGCGCAAAACGCACACGGCGACGACGACGGCACAAAAGCGTACAAAGCTTTCTTCTTATCCCGTTTCGCGTTTTCAGCTATCGTTTCCTTTTCAGCGTTCGCAATCCAACCCGAAATCGCGTTTTTAAGCGCATTAAACACGATACGCCGCGCTTCCTCCGATTCAGCGTAGCGTGTAAGCAGGTTTTCTGCGGCTTCCTGCACTCTTCCGAAATCTGCGGACACGGGTTCAGCCGTAAAACCGTCCTCCGCAACTTCTAAGGCTCTCAATTCGTCGTAGAATTCAGCCGCCGCCATTCCTACGGCTTCGCTTTCCCGTGCGACGATTGACGAGGCAACATCTTTTAATAATCCCGTTGCCGTGTCCTCGTCCAACAATGCCGCACCGTCCCATGCTTGGAGGAAATCGTCTACTCCGCGTTTTTCGCAAGCCGCGACTGCGCGGCGCATGTTATTGATCAGCCATTGTCTGCGTTGAGCCGCTGAAGCCATCACTCCTCGCTCTCGTTCAGCGTGCTTTCAGTTGTTGCATTTTTTACAACATCTGAATTTTCTGCAACAGTTGCATTTTCTGCAACAGTTGAAACGCGCCCCCCAGAGTTTGCCGCGCGCTCCAAAAACGAGAGCGCATTGTCTTTCCGAACTTCACGCAAAATCGCAAGCGCATCCTCATCTGAAAAACCGAGTCCGCGCCAAGCCTGCACGGTGGACACGTAAGAGGGCACGTTTGCCGCGATTTTCGCGAACATATCCCCGCGCGCCCCCGCGCTCTGCTCCTGCGTAGGCTTAAACAAGACGCGCAGTTTCGCCGAATCCTCCGCTGTCTGCGGATCGGCGTTTACGCTTACGTCAAGGTTCGCCGCGCAGACGAGAGCCTGTTTAACGGCTTTAGAATATAAACTGTTTTGCCTGTCCGCTTCCCTTGTCAGCTTGCGTTCTGCTTCCGCTAACGCTTCTGCGGACTGCGGCACAGCCATATTCACGCCCAAATCTGCGGCGGGCAGATTCGTTTCAGAAGCCGCCAACAAGGCAAGCGTCCGCAACATTTCAGCGTGAGGACTCATGCTCGCCTGCTGAACCTGATACGGGCTTGCCGTGTTCCCGTCCTCGTCCCGCGATATCGCGTTGATCTGCGATATGAGACTGTTCCACCCGTCACCCGACATCGCTTCGGGGTCAAGACCCAGAAACCACAGTTTAGGCACAGAATAGAACTCTGCGCTAGCTTCCATTCTTACGAGCGTTCGCACAGCCATATCCGTATAGCTTCTCAACGCTTTCGTGATTCGCGACCGTCCGAAAGGACGATCCAGTTGAGGGTCGTAGACAATCGGGACAGCCGTTACAATGCCCGGCAAAGTGTTTACCCGTTTTACAGTCCATTTTTCGCCGTTGTTCGCGAATTGGAGAATCGCACCCGGCACAAACACGCAGAAAGAGGTTACACGCCCTTCGGCATCGTATCCGGTTATGGTAAATGCACTCTGGACTGATTGCGATTCAAAATCCCATATCGCAGAACTTGACAAAGCCGAACGCGCTTGAACTCTAGCCGCGCCCGACAAGCCGCGGTAAACCGTGAGAAGACTAAAACCATGCTTATATGCTGATGTTACAGCCTGAGAAATCACGGACTCTAAATCATTTACAGCATGAAGCGAATAAAACGGGGAATCTTCCGAGATTCCGTCCAACCCGTCGTAAACAGTGAAATCGGCAAGACTTTTAACCGCTTTCGCACACCAACCCACACGAGCACGGCAACGACGCGCAAAATCCGACGGGAGCGACACGTTAAGGTTTTTAATCTCCTGCTCGCAGTTAAAATAGGCGGTTTTAACACGGTTTTTCTCGTACTTGTCACGCCAAAGCGATACAAGCCTGTTCACCGTATCGGCTTCGGCTTCCGACACTGCACCCGTCACGGGCGTACATTGAAACCCGTTTAAAGCCGCGTTCTTCTCCACGTTCGCAAGCCCTGCAAAAAATTGTGACATTCGCAAACCCTCCAACAAATCCAATCAACACAAACATTTTAATGCATTACCCGCATTTTACGGCCCGGACGGCGTTTAGACGTGCAAACCCCGTCAAGAGCCAACGTAACAGCAATCAACGGGCAAATATTAACATCCGCGTTCTTGCGTGACCACGTGAACAATCCTGATTGTCCTAAAGTCCTACGGGCGCACCCGTTTACAGCGTTTTCCAACGCTTGCGCATGGTGTGCGGGGCGGTGAGTGAGCTTGCCCGCGTTCAGCATATCCACGAGCCGCCCGCAAGCGTCCGCAGTCTTCCGCGTGCGGCTTACCGTCACCTTAACGTGTCGCGCTTCAAGTTCAGGCAACAACACCATTGCGGGGCTGTACGAGTCTATTGTGCAAGCCGTCAAACGGGGCCAATGTTCTGCTACCCAGTCTGCCGCCCACGCAATCCCGTTAGCGTGCGCGTCCTCAAACTTTGCAAGCTCAACGTGCGCCGTACCATTCGGATTGAGAAACGCTGTTCCGATCGCCAATGATTGCCTGTCGGGCGACATGTCCAAACCGCACGCCGCAGGCAACCCCGCGACCTGCGGATCTTCAACCGCGGATTCCCTCCAAAGCTTGAGCGGCAAACCCTCCGACTCTGCCGTCTCGTCCCAGATTCCCAAGCATTCGCGTCTGAACGAGTCCTCGCCCAACTGTTTTTTAAGCCTTAAAATAGCGGCTTCCGAGGTTCGATGCGGGTAGCTTGGGTTCGCTTTCTGCCACTGGTTGCGGTCTTCCGGTTTCGCGTCGCGGTCTGCTCCGAACTCGACCCAAACCGAGTCCGACGCTTCACCGTTTAAAGCGTTTTCTCTCATCAGCTTAAAAACCTCGCCCGGATCGGACGGGCGCGGCGGCGTACCCATATACACGGTCAAAGCGTTATGCGCCGTGCTTGTTGCAGGGAGCATATCGTCTAAAGCTTTCTCGGTCAGGATTTGCGCCTCGTCAAAAATTTCAATGTCAATGTTTTGGAAACCGCGCCCGAACCCCTGTTCGCGCGCTCCAAACAAGATACGCGAACCGTTCGTAAAACTGATTTCCTCTTTACCGTTTCCTCTGCGGATTGTTTGCACGAACGGTTCTATTTTGCTATTGTTTGCAAGGCTTATCATGCTTCGGAATGTTTCGCCGCTCGTGCGTGTCCTGTGAGCCGTCCACAGTACGGTGGTGTTCTTGTCGATAATGCACAAGCATGTGATTAGTCCGCCGATGAGAAACGTTTTTCCTGTCTGCCGGCAAATGCTCAAACCCACGCCGCCTACGCCCGCGACGTATTTGCCTGTAGCGTCTTTCCCGAGGATAAGAGAGCCGATATCGTTTTGCCATTCGTCAAAGCGTATGCCGAACTGTTCCGCAACTTTTGCGACGTAAGGCATTCTCGAGGTCGTGATTGTTTGAGGGTATATGCAGTGTTTCGCTATCTTTGAAAGTTCAGCCATATTCTATACGCCTTGGAATGCTTCATCTTCTGCCGGCGTTTCAACGTCTCCTCCGCTCAAATGTTCTAAAACATTCTCGCTCTTGGCTTCGGCTTCATTGATTGCGGTTATTTCGCTGTTAACTTCAATCAGCTGTTTGCACAATCCCGCAAGGCATGCGGGCGATGTGTCTGCGTCGGCCATCGCTGTTTTAAGCACTTCTCGACAGAAACGGAGCATGTCCAACTGCGTATCGTCCGTCATTCTTTCGAACGCCTGTTCGGACAATTCCTCTGTTACGCGCTTTTCGGCTTTCTGCATGGCTTTCTTATGCCGCTTTTTATTGAAAAGTATATCCCGCTTGGCTTTTTCGGAGCATTCGGCGCAACAGTACACCGCACCCTTTCTCCTGTTCGGAGGAATGGGCAATGCGCATATTTTGCACATCCGTTTTTCAGTTTCTTCTGCCATTGTTCTTTTCCCTTCTAAATGGTGAATCTTACATATAATTATACCTTTTTTGGGGTCTTGTTCCCTATTTTTTGCCGATTCCCGAGAAAAAGTGGGGAGATTGCCCTTTTTTGCCGATTCCTGAAAACCCCCGGGGAGATTTCAGCCCTTGGCACGGTTTGGGGGACTTGTAGCGTGAAACCCCGACTCCCCCCCCCATGCCTTGAGCCGCGGGGGGTATATCCTTATATCAAGGATAATAAAAAAAAAAAAAATGAGACGCAAAAAATCTTGCGCCCCGTTTTTTTTTTTTTTTTTATTCAAACACAGACTCGAAAGCGTCTTTAACCAGAAATCTTTTGTAGAATTTGCTAAAATCCATACGGCATTGTTCGCCTGAAGTATTCAAAAATAATGCTTCGGAGGTTTGGCTGTGAAGCAATGCGTCAAGCTTTTCTGTAAACTTTTTGTAACTGCTCCAACCGCAATTATTTTTAACACATTCTGCTTCTTTTTCTCTTGCGAATCCGTAAACAGCCTTAGTTACTCTCGTTGTAAGAATAAACCATCCAGTATACTTGGACGTGTCAGCATATGCTATTGAATGCTCTTGACACAAGTGTCTGCGTAATGAATGCCCTAAATCTTTGCGAACAAGAGCACGCAACACTATATCGAATGCGTCATTGTTTGCGACGATATAGCCTTCCTGATTACGGACAAGTTCGTACGGATTCCCGTCCCAGTATCCGTCTGGAGTTACTTTATATTTAAACGGATCAAATTTTTCAAGACGATTGTTTAAATCGATCACGGTTCCGCATTTTGTACAAACAATCTTATATTCGGCGTACTCGATAAAGTCGTTCTCTTCAATGCTTTTCTTAACTTCATCCAGAATTGCTGTTGCTTTTTCGCGTTCTTTTTCGATTTTTTCGGCGCGCATTTTTTCCCATGATTTCAATTCGGCGGCACGCTTAAAATCTTCAAGACTGTAGTCTTCGAATATGTCTTCGTTAAGCCCGTAAAAATCGGTTGCATTGCAGAATTTCGAGGTGTGATGCCATTCCTTGTATTCGATAAAAAATTCCTTCAGTTCGCGTAATGTCAATTTTTTTGCGGCTTCGGCGTATTCGCCGGGGTGGTCAAGCAATTCATCGTCAGCATACTCATAGACAGCTTCGATGATTGCGGCTTTTGTCCATTTTGAGATTGGCTTATAACCGTTGTCGTACGCTGTTTCTGCGCGCTTGCTCATTGACCATCCGCTGTACCCGCTGTTCATATCGAAACTCATTTTTATTTTCCTTTCGTTGCGTGTTCTTGTTGGTGTTGTTCAACATCAACAATATACATTGTACACATTCTTATAATCAGTTGTCAAAGTTCGGCGTGTCGCAAGTAATATCAATAGTTTTAGCACGACACACCGAGGATTGACAATTACATGTTTAATCGTGTACAATATATATTGTTGATGTTAAACGACATCGGCAAGACAAGAAAGTAAATTAATAAATAAGGAGAAGCCAGTAATGGATTACAGCAACATGACCGAACAAGAAATTGCCGAATTATATGAACGGTTTGAAAAATTCGTGTCAGATTCTGAGGACAAACAATTTGAACTGCTAACATTAGTAACTGCAATCAGTTCTATCCGAGCAGATAAGGGGTTGTACAGCTATATCCCCTCTGATTCGGTAATAGAGAAAGCTTTATATATTTTTCGCCTGATAATCTCGAAAAGCAACGTTGACAATACGGAAGAAGCTGTCGACCTGATGAAGGACTGTATCGATATCGGCGAACTTGCAAAAGCTTTCAAAGATATGGACTAAAAAAAAAAAAATATGAAGCGCGGCTGAAAGGTCGCGCTTCGCGTTTTTGTTGCAAACAAAAGATAAAAAAGCTATAATTGAATTTACTGGTTTTTATTGCTGGTTACTTTCTTACAGTTTTTAGTTCTGGACAATTGTCCAGAACTTTTTTTATGCGCGACACGCCGAGGATTGACAATTACATGTTTTATTGTGTATACTGTATATTAGCAATTGCACCGCGCAGCTGAAAAGCCGCCGCACCGAAAAATCCGAAAACTTAACAGAGTTGACTCGCCCCGCCAAGCCGCAGTAATGCGGCAAGGCAAAACCCCCGAAACTTCGGACGGTACGGCAGAATCAGCACGCACGCCCCAAACGGGCAAAGGACGAGGAGAAGCCGCGCCGCCCTCTCAACGACGCGGCAACCCTCCCCAAACATTGAAAACTGAAAAGAGAAAACAGGACAGAGGGCGAAAGGTCAGCCCCGCAAAGCCTGAGCCGCCTTACGGCACGCCCTTTCGGCGTAAACCGCGGCCGCGTCAGACAAAGCAAACACGCAAGGGAGCAGTCCGCCCTTCTTCTTAAAAAAGATAGAACGGTTGCGTTCTATCGCCGAGTAAAACAGCTTGAACGCTTCTTCTTTCTGCTGTTCGCTCAACGCTTCGGCTCTTGCAACGAATACGGCAAGGATCGGGCGCCAAGCAGGCAACAAGAGCATTTCTTTAGCCGTCAAAGCCGTGTCCAGTTCATAGCGGATAAGGCATATATTGCCGTCCGTATCTTTGACGGTTGCGTAAACGTTTTTGCGGTCGATAAAATCAATAATCTTAATACTTTTTAAGCTTAAATTTTTAAACTCTTTGACAGTGCACGTGTAGCTGTCGTATTTTTGAACGTTCGCCATTATTTGCCCCTTTTCACTTGTTTTTCTGATTTTGTTTTCTTTGCAAGGTTTCGCACGGTTTCGCACACGTTTTGTGCAAGCGTTAAACGGTTTTGAAGCAGTTGCCCGTTTTCTTCGAAAAATTTTTCGGGATTAGCTTCTGCGGCTTTTTTGAACTGTTCGTCCAGTCCGCTCTCGTGAAGTCTGATGTCCGTGTTTGCTGTTGCGGCTTCTGCGCACGTCCAAATAAAACGGGACGCGGGCAAGTTTAAGCGTTCGCGCACGGACAGCGGCTCATTCAAACATTCGGCGTACAGAACGGCTTCCCCGCTGTCAGAACCTAATCCGATCATCAGCACTGTTTGCGCGTCTTGGAAATCGGCGACCATCGACTTGTCAACGTCAATATTGGCAAAATCGCCCGTGATTATATTGTATTTTCGGCTGATGTTCATTCGAACATTCCCCTCCATTCGACGTTTTCCGCGGTTTCCGCGTTTTCCGCGGTCGCGCTCCAAGGGTCTTCTCCTTGCCGCGCCCCCGTTTTTGCGATACTCTGTTTGCGCGGTTTTGCGCTCGCAGGACGCGCGGGACACTTGGGACGCTTAACGTCTTTCTTGTGTTCAAATCCTTTCAACTCCCACCATTTCCGTTGTTTTGGCGGTGTTCCGCTCCCGATCCGCGCTTTCCCGCAGTCGTGCGCGGCGAACGCGACCGCATTAGACGGCGGCTTCACGGTTTCCCGAAACCGTGTAAGCACGGTCAAAGGCTTGTCAGGCGCGACTTCTGCGGCTACAATCGTGCGTTCTAAAACTCTCGCCGTAGCCACCTCTCGAGAGGTTGTCAACACTTCGGGGTCGAACAATTCTTCAAAAGTTTCCCCGTACTCGTCACAAAGCCTCACACACAAGCACCATGCCCTGCACTTGCCGCACCGCCGCGGTTTTATAAGCCACTTTCGCGCCGTCTCGTCCAAGTATTGCGATACCCATTTCGGCTTGACAGACATGTTTTATTGACCCTCCGTTCTTTCTTTTTTTTTTTTTTTGCGGTTAAACGTTTAACGCATGTTTGTTTGCACTGTTCCAAATCGTCTCACATTCACGGTCACTCAACCCCGAAACACGCCCCCGCGTCCTAAGGTCTTCACGAATCTGCGGCGCATTCTGCGGATAATGTACCAGCCGCCCCAACGTCCACGAGAACAGCGTATTATTCCGCTGTCCTTTCGGTACGGGTGACAAGTCAGGCGTTCCTCCGTGTTCGCCGCCGCTGAGAGACGGGCGCGGCTCGTTCAAATCCCGCATATTCTGCGGCGTATACGGTTTCACGGTTTCGACCGCTCCTCCGATTTTCAGCCAATCGCACAATTGGGGGGACAGTTCAGGCACACTGTCTGAATCGGGCAAACCACAAAGCCGATATTCGCCTTTATCCGTAACGCTACCTGCACCGACCACGTAACCCTTGCCCTCACAGCGAATGTCTGCGGGGATTCCTCCCGCTCTCACGCAGTTTTTCAGTTTCCCCCGCAAAGCCGGCGGTATCTTGTAGTAGAGGTGCAAGCCGCCGCTTGGCGTTTTCACCGCCCATGTTTCGGGCAAGGCTTCGCTACCGTATTCGCCGACTTGCATGTTAAGAGCGGTGAACCCGTCATATTCGCCGCCGTTTTTCGGTGTGTCACAATCTATGACGCAGAATCCTTCGCCCGGCACGACTCCGTACGGTGTCCCGTCTTCGGGAATTGCGGACAATCCCCCGTTTTCCGAGTTCTGCTTCCAGTTTCGGGCAACCTTGTCTCGCCCGCACGGGACGAACGAGCAGTCAAACATTTGTTTTAAATCCGCAGGATCGACATTCTCAATCGGGTCAGGCAACGCGACAATGCTTGTATTCTCCGTTTCGCATGTTTGCGACTGTTCTCTGTACGGTGCGAATCTGTGTTCGTCGCATACGACAAGCACACGACACGGCTGTCCGTCAATCCGTCGAACAACGCTTTTAAGACCCATTTTTGCACACGCCGTGCGCGTCTCCTGATTCTTAGGCTTAAACGGGTTAAACCTGTTAAACGCATACCCGTTCTCGTTTATCTCGTCTGCAATCCACTCTTCAGCCTCTGACAATGCGGCGTTGGAAGCGGCCACTTGCAGAGCCTCCTGCCCGTTTTTCAGCCATTCGAAACAAGACAATGCAATAAACGCGTATGCTCCCTCTTTTCTGCGTGTAAACCTGATCAGCGGCTCGAACTCTTCGCCCTTGCGCCCGTCCCTCATTCGAACGCGGACAATACGCCTGTCTGAAGCCGCGTTAAGGCTTGTGACAACATCGTCGTTTGTCGCGATAATCAAGGTTGCCCGATTGCGGAAAGACACGGCGTTACGCCCGATTTCACGGGAGGTGAGCGTGTCGCCCGTACTGATTTTCTTTAGGACGGACATTTGACGCAGTCCGATCTCGTCCGCGTCCTCATCGTAAATCCAAAACGCTCCCCGAGTTCGTGCGGCTTCCTGTTCTGCTGAAAAAGAAGCAGTGTTGCCTTGCCGACCGCCGAGCAAACGTGAAGCGTCAACGCTCCTGCACGTGTCGCTAAACGCGGCTGCCAATGCGTTGAGAATGATACCTTTCCCGTTGCCGCCGTTGCCGCTCAAAATGAAAGAAAAATGCTTGTATTCCTCCAAGAACGGACAGGCGAACATTCGCCGCAAGTTCGCCGCGCTCGCAGAATCCGCACAGCATTCAGCCAACAATTCTCTGGCCGTGTCCGTGTCCAGTTCGTCCAAGTCCGCGTCAATCGTCAGCTCGAACGGATTATTGAACCTTGGGTCTTCAACGTTCAGAAGCCGAACACGCTCACGGTCGAACACGAACGCATGATACTTGAATTTGACTCCCCGCACCATCCGCTTCGGCTGTTTCAAACACTCACGGACAATTTGATGTTGCCAAGCCGCGTTGCTCTGCTGTTTAGGCACGTCATACACGCTGCATACGTCCTCGCAACGCTTCCACGATTCGAGTTTGCGGCCGTGCATTTCGTCCACCTCACGCACCCAAAGTTCTTGCCCGTCTTCGGACACGCAGAACGCCCCCAGTTTTAAGTCCCAGAGAATGCGGCAACATTCTACTGGCAGTATTAAACCCAAATCCCGATTCTTTCCGTCCTTAAACTGCGGGCATTTGACACACCGCGCGTACCTGTCAAAAAAGTCAAAATCTTCGCCCGTAGTGTCCAAACAAAGCCTATTGTAAACCGTTTGAACGTATTTGTTTGCGTTCGGCACATTGTCGAACAAATATATTTGTTGAGTATTCATATGTACAAATTCTCTCAAATTTTCAGAAGGTAACGCCTAAAATTAGCGCAGTAACGCTTAAAAGTTTTTAGACGTAACACTCTAACCCCTTGTAAATAAAGGGATGTAACGCATGTAACGCCAGTAACGCCTATTTTATACATAAATATTTTTATGTTTTGATACTTACGTATAAATACGCGTGCGCGCGCGTTACACACGTTACATTCCTTTTTCAACTTCTAGAACTCCGGAGCAGGTTCAGATTGAGAATCCTCTGCCAAAATCTCTCTCACTTGTTCTTCGGTGCTGTGCGTCATGTCCGCGATTTCAGACAGACTCCAATCCAGCTTAGAGAGCTTGATAATTTTCTGTTTGCGTGAATCAGAAATGCCCGCCGCTCCAATTTCGGGCGTTTTCTCCGCCTCTAACGCGTTTTCAGCCGCAGACCCTATACTGAACTCGTATTCGTATTTCTTAGCAGGATTAAGCCCGTTTTTTTGGGGGACGTATTCCGCGAACCTTGCACGCATAAAATCGCCTTCTACCGGAAAACGTCCGAAACGGTTTTTAGCCGCCATCAGCGCGTCCCTCTGCAACCCCCACAAGTTCACGAACACTGAGAACACGCCGTCCTCGTTCTCGATTTCGAACACTGCTTTAAATTTAGGTTTGCCCGACTTTTGAAACGTTGCGGGAGTCTGCGTCCCATAGACAAACGGCTGAAACACCTTAACGCTCCTGATCTTGCCCGACACCTCGTCGCCGGGGACGCTATCCCCCGTAAAAAACGGGGAAACATCGCCGCCGACGCCCAGAACATCGCTTAAGCTTTTGTTCGTGTCTACTCCGAATCCTGTGTTTTCTTCAACCATTATTTTTTTTCCTTTCTCTAATTTTTTTTTTTTAATTTTCAGGAGCATATTCTGCTCTGAAATTCTTTTCCAATTCAAAACATTTCGACGGCAGTTTCGACGCGTCTACGAACGGGCGCGGCGCATAAGACTCGCATTGGAAACAATCGTTTTTGGGCAGACAGTCTATCCATGTCGCCAAATTTTGTTGCCCGTACTCGTTTTGAATCAGTGCAAAACAGTCAAGCATTGTCTGTGCTCGATCGAACGACCAGACCGCGATGTCACGGTCGGGGCGCGCTTCGTAGACTTGCGCGGCTTCAAGTGTTGCCGCGTCGCGCGGCAGAAAGTAGACGGCACAACGGGTTACGGCTTCCCCTTCGTTTTGAAGCGCGGCCGCGTAAAGATTTATCTGTACTTTATACTGTTGTGAAATGCCTTTAATCTGAACTTTTTTTCGTGTGTATTCGCCGACAATCTTCCAATCGACTACCGTGCAAGTTTCGCGGTCATACAGATCCGCGTGTCCTCCGACACGCATTTTAGACCCATCAGGCATACTCAAATGCCCGATATACAAGTCTCTTTCAGTGCAGAATCTTTTCTTGTCCGGGTCTGCGTTGTTGAACGTTTTTTCAAGTTCGGCGTGAACCGCCGTGCCGATTTCGGGCAACCAAGCCGCAGACTGTCCGCGCTCATAGCCGAGAAGCCTTTTAGCAAGACACCTCAGACAATCCGTCCCCAGTTCGCTTGCCCCGATTTCACGCTGTTTAGAACGGGGACGGTTTATAATATTGTTTTCGATTATCCGCTTGTACTCGTTCCAAGCTTGCAAATGTTTTTCTGTTTCGCCGAGGTGCGGCAGGTTTTTGGCAGCCGCCACCTTTTTTAAAAGTTCAGAATGATCCATTAGTATTATTCCTTTGTTTCTGCGGTTTCTGCGGTTTTCGCGGTCACGGTAACAACCGGATCAGACTCCGTGTACACTTCCTTTTTCTCCTCGTCCGACAAAAGTATCTTGAACGCCGCCGAATCCGGCACAATCTTGTATAACTCCGGGCGTTTTTCAGGCGTATACAACGCTTCCGCTTTTTTCGCGTTCAAACGTGTTGCCCCTTTGCGCACGCTCACATACGCCGTCGGCGTGTCAACAGGTTTTATAACTCCGTTCAAGAGTTTTAATATTTCTTGTTGCGCCAGCTTGATTCTTTCTGCGCATGCTTCCGCTTGTTTCTTGTTTTCAAGAATCACGCCTGCCAGTATTTCGATCTGATAGTTGAGGGGTGGTTCTTTTATCTGATTGTCTGCTGTTTTTTCTGCGGTTTCTGTTTTTCCGCTCACTTTAGTTTTCCTTTCTTTTTGTTGGTTTGAGCGTTGCCAAATGCCGCGCGTATCGTTATATCAACCATGTAACGGGACACGGGCAAAACTTAAAAACGATTTTTTAAAAGCTAGTCTCTGAATCGTTCTACGGGTGCAAGAATGCCAAGGTTTGCAATCTTTGCAAGCGTGCGCAAATCCGTCAAAACATACTGGTCGCCGATACTTTCGAGCGTCGATAAGCCGCTTCCGCGGCGTTTGAAAACCACAAAAGCATATTCGGCGTCTGCATTGCCCGCTTCGGTTATCGCCTGTTCGATCCAATCGGACAAATGCCCCGCATAATTCGAATAATTCTTGCACTCCAGAATTGCGGGCTTGCCGTTGACTTTAAGTCCTTTAATGTCTCCTTCATCGGCTTTTCCGTGCAAAACCTCGCGGCGGATCGTCCCCTCCTCATCGTTTGAAACGGCTTGAAGATACTTGACTACAGCACTTTCAAACGCCGTGCCTTTCTGTTTCTGTCTGCTCAAAACTCAACCATCCTCTCCTCGTCGAAAGATTCGGCGCTGTTCTTGTCCTGTTCTCCCTGTTTGGTGTCCTGTTCTTTCCAACGCCGCCACGTGCGGTAGATTGCGAACGCTGTCGGCCATGCTCCGAAATTGAAAAGCGCGAACGCTACATTCTGAGGCATAACGTCAAAAAGCGCATAAAAAGCGCATGAATTGCACATGATTCCCAGTCCTGTTGCGGCCAGCACGCTGTCCTGTCTGCGTTCGTAGACTTCGGGGGCTTCGCGTTTCGCTGAAACGCTTCTTTCTGTTCTGCTGTTGTTCGTAAGGGATTCCATTTTTTATGCGCTCTTTTCTGATTTTTCGATTATTTGGATTGGTGAGATATTCAATTTTTGGCAAATCAATATAAAATCGTTTAAGAGCAGTGTGCCTGTTTTATACCTGCGATACATCGTAGATGTTGATACGCCTATATTTTCGGCTTGCTCTTGCAGAGTCAATTGTTCTGCTCTTGTTTCTCGTCTGAGCTGTTTTATAATGTTTCCTGTTCTGTAACTCTTCATATTTAATATTATATTATGCAAAATTGATAAAGTCAAGTCAAAAACGAAAAAATATTTTCGTATTTTAAAAAATAGAAATTATAACACAAAAGTATCCCCTCAACAAAAAAAATAAAACCCCCTAAAAAAGGGGGTTTTAACATTTTAAGGATAATCTGCGCAAAACCTATTCTACACTAAACTGAAAGCGGAATCCACTGCAAATCCTCATTTTCTTCGGGGACTTCTTCCGGATAAAACATTCTTATCACCGTCCCTGTTTTACAGTCTTTTTTCTGCTCCTCAAACAATTCCAGAATATTTATTTTTGCAGAATGAAGCCAAAACGGAGAATCTGATTCTAAATTATATTTTCTATAATGCGCCTCGTTCCTGTAACCGCGCACCGCTACAGTCTTGTCGCCGATATGCCGCGACAAATCGCGGCAATATTCAATAACCTGTTTAAGCATTGCGTCCATTTTTTCCAACTGCTCATCGGACGGAATCGATCTTCCGTCCGCTGTCTCGTAGATAAGAATAGAGCGTGTTTTTAACCCGACAAGCTTTGCGCAGTCGTATGAAGTCATTTTCAAGTTGCTTCTGAGCCGTTTTAATTTCGCTCTCCTCATATTCTCATCGTTTTTCCTATGCCCGATATAGAAGTCTTCCGGTTCTTCTCCTTTTATGATTTTAAGGAGCGCAAATTCTTCTGATTGCGCGTTTAATTGACCTCTTGCAGTAAAGGCGTGGGATTCTGCTTTCTCGTAATCGTTTTTGCTCGAGTAAAAACCCGTTCTGCCTGTTTGCGTCCCGTTTACATGGTTTCTAAAAAGTTCTCTGCAGATTTCTTCTTCCCGATCTGTAGGCGTTTCGAAAGTGTCCGGGTTTTCTATTCTTTGAATCCGCGAAACGCTTTTCATTCCGAACATTTCTGAGAGTTCGTCTTGCGCCGTGCCTGTTCTTTCACGAATATATTTTGTTTCGGCTTTGCTTATTGCCATTTTTCCGATCTCCTTTTAATGCGTAGCATATATTACTAATATTGTAGCATTATTCAAAACGACGCGCGCGCCGTTTTTGCGCGCCGCCTAAAAATTCTTGCCCGCTGAACTGTTTGAAAATAAGGCATTAAAGCATATTCAAAACATTTTAAAATTAAAAGTTTCTTCGGCGTGTCGCGCGTCATTGCGTCCGACATGCGAAGGCAGACCTAGAAATCTGAGGCTATTACGGGCAACAGAGCCGCACGCTCCTTTTTTATGCCCTGCAATCGGGCTTGCGCCCATTCCACCGAATGGTTAGAACGATAAATATTGCATTGCCTGTGCGCAAGCCGACAATTAGAAAAATCGTATGGAGAACCGCCGAAAGAAACGGGAATAATCTCGTCAACCTGCGGCGCAAGAGGGTGCGGGTTCTTAAGCGTCTTATCAACCGGTCTGCCGCACAAGTGACAACGGTCATAAGCCGCAAGAACCCGCTTGCACACTTCGTTGCGCCGAGCCGCGTTAACCCTGCGCGGGTTCGGCTTTCGGCGCATAATCTTCGGCATCCCCAATCAGGAAGAAACAGCCGTGCGTCTGCGTGTAGACCTTGTTTGGAGTGTCCACGCTCTGGTACGTAAAAGGCCTGTACCAGTGATACTTGTACGCAGGGGATATCGCCAAATATTTTGGTTTAAAATACTTAGGCTTATTAAGTTCTGCACCCCTTCTGCAGAGCGGCGTATACAAGAGAGTCCTTTTATCCCTCCACGGATCCACAGCGTTAATTCGCACATTATAAAACGATATAACGCTAGTATACAGTTGCGTGTCATAATTCGCCGCACCCAACCATTCCTGCACGTCACTTTTAAAACCCTCACCGTAAGTTATGCAGTGCGATGTGAGTTTAGTCTCCCAACTGTCCACATAGTCTCTATCACCCGGAAACGGCTTGTAGGAATCCAAAACAGAAGCGTCAACGTCCGTCCCAATAAACACCGCATTATCGCGCACATATGAAACAAGATGTACAGTCAAGTCCTTGCTTTCGGGGACTCTTGAGTTTTTCACTATCGGAAGACTAAAATTCCAATTGGAATACTCTGTTGAAAACACTCTTATACCGCCCGTATACTTAACATTGTCTCTGTTAAACCACGTCGGGCAAACATCCGTTGGCAGGACTTCCTGCACGGCCGCAAGAAGATCTTCATCCGTCGCGTTTTCTTCATTCCACGCCGTGAGCGTTCCAGTAACTCGTGTCCATTCAGCCATTCTGCTCCTCCTTAACGGCAACCGTGTCGCTTTCGCGCATAGAATCGTGCGACGGCTCTATAATCGTAACCGTATCAAAATCCGGCGCTTCATAAATCGGTATAACGGTTGTTTGTTCCGAGTCCTTATTCTGTATGTGAATAATGCACTTGCGGCCGTCAGTGTCCACCGTTATAACGGGGCTGAACCCGTCTTCTCCTTTTTCGCCGTTTTTGCCTTTCGCAATTTCGACGGAATCGGAGTGCGTAGCGTCCGTCACAGTAAAGCGTACAGAGTCTCCGAGGTCTTCAAGTTTTGTAATCGGACTGAAACCGTCTTTTCCGTCCTTGCCTGTCCCGTCACCGCCGACAATACGCCCAATGTTAATTACCTTATTTTCAATGTTGTTCATATGCTCCTCCGTTTTTTTATGCGTCAACAAGGAAAAAAACCGAACCGGTAGCACACATTCTAATGCTTCGCCCGTTCAGCATAATACTGTAGTTTTTATCGTGTCCGATTTCGCCGTCTGGCGAATAGAAAACGCCGGGCATATGATTCGGCAGATTCCCGAAAACTGGAGAAACTGTTTTCCCAGCCGAGGTCACAGAACTTGGAATCGGGTATGCCGGCAACACAGGATGGCGTGCGGAGTCTTGAGCCGTATCGCTGTAATGCAGAAACCTGTTTAACATCGGGAAAACGTCAAGCAGAAGAGATTCCTTACCGTCAGCGTTCAACTTTGTTGAAACATAGTAGATTTTTACCGTCCCGTCAGGTTCGACGATTCTGCAAGCATACATAAGCATGTGTGCACTAAGCCTGGACTTTTGAATATTATAGCTTCCCCCGTCCCATGCCGTGGCAGTCGCGTCCGTAGTTAAGAAAAACACGTCATTCTTCCAGTACGCGCACAATCTTACGTCCACTGAATCGGCGGCGTTTTGCGTCGGCAAACTCAGGAAATATTCGCCTTTCCAATCTCCGCTGTCAATGTTCACCTTGACAGTGCTTCCGTCGCCTTTGTCGCTCTTATCGTCAACGAGGACAACACAATTCTGTCCGATGGACGCGCTGAAAATCTTGTTGATGGCTTTCGTTCTTGTTTTTTGGTCTGCTGTGCTTTTACACCAGTCAGTTTCAGTACCTGTTTTGTAAGACCATTTTAACGGTGCGGGCATTTGTGCTCTTCTCTCTGTGTATTGTTTCAGTTTATTGTAAGTTCTGCAACGTATGAGGGAAACGGGATTACGGCCGTTGACCCGTCAGAGGTTCTTATAGTGAGACTGTCAGTGTTTTTGGTGACAGTCAATTGTGTGCCTTTTTCGCCTTTTTCGCCGTCCTTGCCGTCCTTGCCATCCTTGCCGTCCTTACCGTTCTTGCCTTTCGCAATCTCGACAGAATCAGAGTGCGTAGCGTCCGTAACCGTAAACCGCACAGAATCACCGAGGTCTTCAAGTTTTGTAATCGGACTGAACCCGTCACGCCCGGGCTTGCCGTCGCCCGCGCCTCCGACAACACTGCCTAAAGTTATAACCTTGTCTGCAACGTCAGCCATTTTTTATAATCCTTCCCAAAAAATTTTTTAACCGGCAGAAACCGTCAACGATATTCTCTTTGGAGGAGTCCGAGAAGCCTCGCGTGATAAGGAGCTTCAGGGCTTCCCACGCTCACCAAAGGCAGATCCTTGCCCTCCGTCTCACGGGCAATAATGTTTACTGCTTCCATCTCGTCAGGGTGGTCTACAGACCTAAGCCCGCACCCGTCAAAATAACATATTCCAGGCTCGTCTCCGAGACGAACAAAAGCGTTCAATGGCATATCTTCCTCCTTAATAGGTTGTATTTCTTGTCCTGTCAAAATCTCGTTCGCACGCGCCAAAACCCTGTCCACAGGCAAACCGTTGGGGGCAAGGTCGGGACAACCGGCATGGTCTGTACCCGGAACCTCCCTGTGCAGGTACACGTTCCCGTTCAAACCGTCGTGCTTTAAGAATCCTAAATTATATCTGCGTGAAATGTCAGCACACAATTGAGCCGACGCTTCAACACAAGCGTCCGTACAACGAATGGACGGACTGCCTCCTTCATGTTCGATTGTGATTCCCGAACAATCAGAAGCCATGTCTCCGTCGGCCCACGAGCCGTTGTCCTCATCCACATACTGGTGTATATCCCCGTTGCCGCCGATTCCGTAATGGGAGCTTGCGCGGTAGTTCGGATTCATGAACACCGTGTCCGTGCCGGAGAGCGTGCCGACCATAATATGGAGCGTAATATGGTCTACAGTGTATCCGTTGCGCCCATTATAATGGTTTGGCGTGAACACGTTCGCGTGGGGTAAGCTTGTGCTTGTCATTTCTCGTTCCCCTCCTCTGTTTGCCGAATGATTCCACGATTGTATTCTTCACGGGTAGGCATTTTTCGTATGCGACGGATAAGCGTTTCACACATCCCGTTGCCTCCGAGGTGTTTATAAAGCGTATACAGTTCTTCGGCTTCTCTCAAACTGTGTGACGCACAATAGCCGACAAGACTTGACTTCTCATATATTTGCTCGATATTCAAATACAGAAGCTTGCGCAAACCCTCCGCATATTTTTCGGTGTCATTAAAAGCGGTTAAGGCTGTATTCTCAATATGAGCTTTCGTGCGTTTTTCGGTTCGCATATTCAACAGTCTTGCAACTATTGCTCCAAGCGTCCCCGAACTCAACAGACAGTAGAAAAAATCTATCATTTCTCGCACACTCCGATCCCGCAAACAGATAAAACAAAACCCGGATTCTCTGCGCATTGCTTGACGTGTTCCCCCTCGCCGCCGACAATGCGAATCTTTATATTATTATACCCTTTTTTGACGGTGAGAGTAGTAAAAAAAGCACGGTCAACTCGTTCGTCTTTGCCGGATTCTCCGAGCCTGATTCTGCGAATTTCACCGCAACCGTTCACAAGCTCCAATATCGCCGTCCCTCCCTCAGAGAGACTGTAGCAGGCTGAACCTGATACTGCGCTTTCAGAATCTGTGAGCGCACGGAAGCCTGTTTCATGCCATTCCTCCCCGTTTGCGCTGTCTGCACCTGTAAGAACAGGCTCTTGTTCGGGCTGCAATACTATTTGCCGCAGTGTTTGCGCGGTTTGACGTAAGAGCGCGGAAACGGTTTTGCGTGAAGCGTTTTCAGCCGCCGCCGCCCGCTCGAAAGCTGTTTCAGCGGCAATGTACGGCAGTTCTTCCGGTTCGGGTCTTAGCTTGTAGTGGAGCATAATATTCTTTTCACCATACTCTATATATAATGTGTTATTCGAAAAACGGGTCAGGCATAACATCAAACACGATATTAACCGTGTCAGAATTGTTGCCTGAAAGTTCCATAATACGGCATTCAAACAAGCGTTCTCGTATCGTCGGAAAATTTTTTATGAGAACGTCTGCGCGTTCTCCCGCAAAAATTTTTCCGATATTGTAAACGGGTTCTCCTGTTGCGTCTGAAATGTCCGATAAGTTGAAAGAGCCTTTTATCTGAATCAGCGGACGCGCTTGAGCGTTAAGCAAGTTCAAAGCATGCTCTCTCAACAGTCCGTAATTTTCTGTTTCAGAATCCGAGACGCACGCTTCCGTCATGATATAAGGATTCTCGTTTTCGCACATGCTCATATTCTCGACCATTGCTACTGTCGACAGTTCTTGGTTTTCGGGTGTCGCTCCGACAGAGTAAATCCGGTTGCAGTGATTCGAATGGTCTATCGTTATATCTTGGAGAGTTTGAAGACGTTGCGAATTAATAAAATAATGCGTGTTTATTGTGCTGATAGTCTTGTTCACATCGTCGCCCGCAACAAACCGCCAGAAAATGCGGCGGGACGTTTCATCGTAAACGGGACGAAACTGCATGTCTATCCCGTCTTGAACGTTCGCGATTTTCTTCAGAATATCAGCGCACGAGAGATTCTGAATGTCATTGTCTTTGTATGTGCGCTCGTGTGTCCCCTGTTCCCTCAAGTACGGCAGTTCCAACGGCAAACGCCCGTTCTTGCGTCGATTCGTGCAAACGTCTATCACATTGCAAGCAATAGCACGGAGCGATAAGCCTTTATATTCGAAAACCCCCGGGGCCGTATGCTCCGCGTTCGTTCCGAACTCGTTATCATGCACCATGTAACGGCGTGAAAGAACAGCTAACGGCGAATCTAAACTGATTTGGGCTTCCGTTCTTTTTTCCGACAAGCTAGAAATAATTCCTGCAACGATCGGAAACAAGCGTTTGCGGTTGTCCTCCCACATTAAGCACAAGCCGCGCCGATAAGGTGCTACAAGGTCTCGCCGTTCCGATTCCGAAACATCGCCGAAAACCTCCCACGGCAAGCTTACGCCTCCGAACTCGTCTTTTCCGACGTTTCTGTCTTTCGCCGTGTCGAAAGACGAATCGGAGACTGTAACCTTCCACGAGAAAGAGCCGATATTAATCTCACGGTCTAAAACCCCGGTCAAACCGTCAAAAAGCCATATTCGCCACGCCATCTAAACTGCTCCCAAATCGTAGACAGTCAAGCAATAGCCTTTATAAGTGAACGGATCAGACCCGTTCGAATAATGATATGAAATGCCCGTATCCTCTTTTTCTTTATTCGTACACCCAATACGAATCCGCACCGTATGATAGCCCTTTGACACTTTAAATATTTTGAACGGCGACCAATCCTCCCAATCCGTCCCGAACCGTCGTTCGGACGCGCTCGCCTCAACCTCCGCACCGTCCAATTGAAACGACACAAGCTGAGTGTTAAAGCTTCCGTTCCAAGCGTTCGCAGTCATTTCAAACTGAGCCATAATAAGATGTTCGCACCCTACAGTAAACGATACTGGCAACTCGTAATACCATTCACGCACGCCGCCGCCATAATCGCCGTCGCGCTTCTCCCAGTTACGGCCAAGCATTCCGAGGCTTGCGCCCTTCAAGCACGCTTTAACACCGTAATATGCGAATTTAGCCGCTTTAGTGGACGTGGCTTTAGCCGGCAAAGTGTAAACTCCGATCATTACGCCGTTTGCGGGGACTTCCGGGCGTTGGGGGGTTGCGGCAGGAGTACCTTCCAAACATTCCACGTGAACAGTATTGTCTGTTGCAGTGTTCGCCTGGTACGCATAGATTACGTCTATTCTCGAATACGTGGAGTCTCCCGCGGATACTTTTATTTCTTGCGCGTTTATCGGCATTTCAACCATGCCGTCTAATGAGGAGGAGGACACGACCGCAACGCCGTCTGAAACACGATAAGCCATGCTGTCCGTCGTGGACAATGTAAGCCCGCTTACTATTCCAATGTTCGCCCACCTTCCCGCAATCGTGCGGCGGTGCATAAGAGGCGTAACCCCCTCGCCTGTTGTCGAGAGCGGTGCAATGCCGAGACCCGTAGTATTTTCAGCCATCTTTTCTATCCTTCCTGTATTCCTGTTTTAAAACATGTTAAAGATAAGCATTCCGAACCTCACAAACAACCTTACCCGTACCATTGCTTGCAAGTTCGCACGTAAGGTGCGCATTGTCACCGAACCGTGCGGAGGATTCGACACACGGGAATTGTCTGTATTCTAGTTCTCTCGTAACATCAGCACCGTTCAAAAACGCGCGCTCGTTTCCGCAGTCAAAAACAAGAACATCAAAACTGCTCAAAG
>JAEEJS010000009.1 GCA_016282015.1 Bacteroidales bacterium | reverse complement strand
TGCCACACAGAGAAGTACCACGCCGAATGCCACTGAACGGCTCACGTCGATTGTTCCGCCGAGTTTTGCGAAATAAGGTGAGAAGATCATACATGTAGCAACGCCGAGACGTGCCAAAGCCATCTCTGAACCCATTGCCAATGCTGTCTCACGACCTTTGAACCATTTCACGATACCGCGGCTGACTGTGATACCAGCCATCTCGGTGCCGCAGCCGAAGATCATGAAGCCGACAGCTGCCATCTTGGCTGAAGCAGGCATGCCTCTGTAGAATGGCGACACGCCGAGCTCTTCGAATATCGGGATGTAGTTGAGGTTTTCGGTGAACCATCTCTCAAGGCCGCTGCCCATGAAGCTCTCGCTGATGGCGAAATACTTGATTAAGCCGCCCACGAGCATCACAGCACCTGAAAGTACTGCGGTGAAACGAACTCCCATCTTGTCGAGGATGATACCTGCGAAGATGAGGAAGAACACGAACACGTTGAGGAAGGTCTCAGAACCCTGCATCGTACCGAATGCGAGGCTGTCCCAACCACGTTGTGTCTGCATCAAGTCCTTGATAGGGGACAGGATGTCCATGAAGATGTAGGCGCAGAACATTGCCAACGCCAACAGCAGCAACGCAGTCCATCTCATGGCCGGGTTGTCGCGTAAAGTTTGAATTTTTTCTGTCATAATATAAACTTTTAACTTTAAAACACTCTAAATCTAAACTATTCAGTCGGGAGTTGGATGACTTCCTTGTTCCAGCCCTTCAGCACTTCTTTCATGAAGTCGGCTATGCTCTGAGGAGTGATGGTCTTGACAATGCCGTCAAACTCGTCGACAATGTTGATGCCGTCTTCGTTGTAAGTCTGGATGGCTGTTGACCAGAAACCGTTCTCTTCAAGGCGCTCGCTGCGTTTCTTGTAGAGGTTCTCGATGACTTTGGTCAGATCTTCCTGTGCCGGACCGTTCTGAGCTATGTCGTTCAAGCCGTCCTGAACCTTGTTGAGAAGCTTCTCGTACATAGGAAGGTTGGTCTCGAAGGCGATGAGGAACAGGTAGCTGCCTTTAGGCTTGTCGGTGACCTGTCCGAGTGTGCTGACGCCGTATGTGCCGCCTTCTTCCTCACGGATGGTGCGGGTGTAGTAGATATCCATCACCTCGCTGAGAGCGTCCATGTAAATCTCATTGTGGTAGCTGTAATCCATATTGCCGTTGATGACTCTGTAGATGGTAACCTTAGGGTTCTGCATCTCCTTGGTGTAGTGGCAAATGTTGTCGTTGTCAGGGATACCGAGACCGACGTCCTTCCAATTATCCTTGCGTTTGTTCTTCTTGAGTGAAGCCAGATACTGTTCAACCAATGGCTTGAAAGCATCTTCGTCAATGTTACCCACGAAGTAGAATGTGAAGTTGTTCGGATCGCTGAAGAGATCTTTGTACATCTGCATGGCCTTGGCATAGTCGATGTTTTCGAGGTCGGCCACCTTGGTTCTCATGCGAAGCGGATGGTTGTTGTACAAAACTTTCATCAATGAGTCTGAGAAGGTTGTCATTGGGCTGAGCTCCTGATTCTCAAGGGCTGCCTTGGAGCGGTTGATGTACGACTGGAATGCCTCTTCGTCGGCGCGAGGAGATGTGAAGTACAGGTATACGAGCTGCATCAGGGTCTCGAGATCCTTAGGTGAGCAGCTGCCGCTCATGCCTTCGTAGTAGTTTGAGATGTAAGGTGAAACGTGCACCTTCTTGCCTGCGAGCACCTTCGGGAGGTCGGTGGCGCTGAATTCACCAACTCCGCCAATGGTGATGAGCTCCGGCAGAGCTTTGAGGGTGACGAAGTCTTCCTGCTTGAGGGCTGAGATGCCGCCCCAACTCTTGGCTGAGAAACGAATCTCATCTTCCTTGAAGTTGGTCTTCTTGTAGATGACCTTCATGCCGTTGCTGAGTGTGAGCTCTTTGGCTTCGAATGCCGGATAGTCGGCTTCTTTCTTGATTTTGCCAGGTTTTGGCATATTGGCGACTATAGGACCGTCGAACACTTTTTCCTGATAAGGCTCTACTTCCTGAGCGTTGGCTGTCTCGTAAATCTTCAGGATTTCAGCCTCTGTCGGCAATGTTTCGCCTTCTTTCTTAGGGGCTGTCACCATGATGACGAGGTTGTCGTCGTGAACGAGTTGCTGAGCAATCATATTGATGATTTGCAGAGGAAGATTAGGCATAATGTTCTGATACAGAGCATATTCTGTTTCGATGCCCATCATAGGCTCGTTGCTGAGGAAGTTTTCGAGGCATTCACTGACATACTTGCTGTTTTCAGTGTTGTTTCTTTCATTATACTGACTTTCAATCTGTTTCATAAAGTCGGCTTTCGCTCTCTCGTATTCCGAGTCGGTGAATCCGTAAAGCTGCATGCGCTTGTTTTCTGTAACAAGGGCTGTTAAGGCCTCTTCAATGCCGGCGGCGTCTTTCGCCATTGCCATGCTGGTCCATGAGTCCTCGGTTGGGGCGATGTAATAGTTTGAATAGTAGCTATATCCGTAAACATACGGAGGATTGGCTTTCTGTGTGAGCTCACGCAGACGGTTGATCTGCATTGTGGTGATGAGCGAGAGGGCATACTGTGACATCCAGTAGTTGAGGTCGTTCTTCAGTGAGTCAGGGGTGGCCTCTGTCTTGTAGAACAAGCAGACTTCGTAGCTGGTCTCCTCTGGGTCTGAACCGATGGCGACTATAGGTTCTACGTTGTCTTCAATCATGAAGCGCGGTCTCGGAGCCGGGTCGACCGGGGCTTTGATGTCGGCAAACATCTCTTTGATGCGGGCTTCAATGGCGTCGACGTCAATGTCACCGACTATGATAAGACCCTGGAGGTCAGGACGATACCATTTATGATAGTAATCGCGCAATGTCTGATATTCGAAATTGGCAACCACTTCCGGCAGACCGCCTGGCAGACGGTTGGCGTAAGGGCTGTTGGGATACATGACAGGAAGAACTTCCTTCATTATGCGCTCGCTGGCGTCTTCGCGTGTGCGGAGCTCTTCGAGTATGACGCCGCGCTCGTTGTCGATTTCGGCTTCCTCAAGGGCGATGAAGCTTGACCAGTCGTGGAGTATGAGCAGGCAGGTGTCGACAAGACCCGGAAGGTCGGTTGGGACGTTGGTCACCATGTAGACTGTCTGGTCTATGCCTGTGCCGGCGTTGAGGTTCTCACCGAACTTAATACCGCGGCTCTGCAGATATTCACGGAGCATCATACCTGGAAGGTTGGTGGTTCCGTTGAAAGCCATGTGCTCAAGGAAGTGAGCAAGACCGCGCTGGCTTTCCTCTTCGAGTACTGAACCAACTTTCTGTGCGATGTAGAAGTCAGCACGCTGGGCTGGTTTCTCGTTGTGACGGATGTAGTAAGTCATGCCGTTGTCCAATTTTCCGATTCTCACGTTTGGATCAACAGGGCAGGGCTGCACCATTTGGGCGAAGCCGGTCACTGCCATTGTGGCAATGAACAATACCGATAAGATTAACTTTTTCATTTTTTTATTAATTAAATGTTAAATTATTAAACTTCAAACTAAAACAGATGAATCACGTATTTCTCAACAAAATAAGGCTCTTCGTACCATTTGCTGATAGGGGTTGACTTGCGTTTCCAGTTTTTAGGCACGTTGCGCAGCTCTTCCTCTATGTCGCCGCCTTTCAGATACAAGATGCCACCGGCTTCAATGTCGTTGGTGATGCGGAGCTTGTTGTTGCACCATTTCACAAAGTCGGGAAGCTGCGTCACCGCTCGGCTCACTATCACGTCGAACTTCTCCCTTATGTTCTCGGCTCTTTCCTGGACGGCTGTCACATTCTGAAGGCCAAGCTGTTCCTTCACATCCTGAACCACCTTGATTTTTTTGCCTATGCTGTCCACAAGCAGGAAGTCGGTCATTGGGAACATGATTGCCAGCGGAATGCCAGGAAAGCCTCCGCCTGTGCCTATGTCTATGACTTTCATACCCGGAAGAAGCTCGAAATACTTGGCTATGGCAAGGGAATGCAGTACGTGATGTTCGTAGAAATTGTCCATATCCTTGCGTGAGATGAGGTTGATTTTACTGTTCCAATCCTCATAAAGGGGCGCAAGTTTCTCGTACTGGGCCATCTGAGCGTCTGTCAGAGATGGGAAGTATCGTTTTATAATCTGAGAATTCATTTTTATGATTCACACATAAGCGTGCAAAATTAAGAAAAAATATGAAAAATTCATATTTAAATGCAAGATTTTTGTAATTTTACACGTTCTTAAAAGCAATTATGGCGAGATTTTTCAGATATTTCATCAGTATAATATTGATAATCAGCAGTGTCCCTATGCTTTCGCAAAACAAGCAGAGAAGCAAGGACGCTCTAGATTATATTGAGAGATACAAGGATGTCGCCATGACCGAAATGGTGAAATATAAAATCCCGGCATCCATCACACTGGCTCAGGGTATGCTGGAGTCTGGAAACGGCAAGAGCAAACTGGCCCGTCAGGGTAACAACCACTTCGGAATCAAATGCCATAACGATTGGAAGGGCAAGACCATGCGTATGGACGACGATGCTCCGAAAGAGTGTTTCAGGGTGTATAAAAACGCCGAGGAGTCATATCGTGACCACTCTAAATTTTTGAGTAACAGCTCCCGTTACGCATCACTGTTCGACTTGAAAATCACCGACTACAAAGGCTGGGCCAGAGGGCTTAAAAAAGCCGGCTACGCCACTTTGCCGACTTATGCCAACGTCTTGATAAACAATATAGAAACCTACGAGTTGTACAAGTTCGACCAGATGGTTGTCAAGGGGAAGTTCAAGCCGAAGAAACACAAGGCCGAAAAGAAGGCGGAGGAGCCTAAAAAGCAGGAGACGAAGCCCGAAAAGCCAAAGAAAACCAAGACACCTAAAGCCGCCCCGGTGAAAGCGTCTCCGGTGAAAGCCAATGCCGACAACTACTCAATTCCGGTGCTGGCCGACTGTAAGGTGGTGGAAATGACCGACGACCACCATTATATCCGCGAGAATTTCGGAGTTAAGTTCATATTCACTAAAAAAGGCGACAATGTGAAGACTCTGGCTAAGGAGTTGAGAATGGCTGAATATCAGCTTGTTAAGTATAATAATATCAGCCCTAACGCCACTTTCTCTGAAGGTGAAGTGCTCTACATCGGGCCTAAGCGCCGTCGCGCCGCGGCAGGTTACAACAAGCACGTGATACAGAAGGGTGAAACCCTGCGTTATGTGTCAAAACTCTACGCTGTGAAACTTGACCGGCTGTTTAAGATGAACGGCCTTGACGAAAATTCAATATTGTCAGTGGGGCAGGAGATCAGACTCCGATAGCTTGAAAGACTACAGCTCGGGTTTGAGGTATTTGGCTGTGTAGCCTATAGCTTTTTTGACTATCTCTTCGGGTGTGCCTTCGCAAAGGATTTGACCGCCGCGCTCTCCTCCCTCAGGACCCATATCTATTATGTAATCCGCCATTTTGATGACGTCCATGTTGTGCTCTATTATGAGCACTGTATTGCCTTTGTCGACCAGCTTGTTAAGCACTTCCATCAGCACTTTGATATCGTCGAAGTGCAGTCCGGTGGTAGGCTCGTCGAGTATGTACAAGGTGCGACCGGTGTCGCGTTTGGCCAGTTCGGTAGCCAGTTTCACTCGCTGTGCTTCGCCTCCGGAAAGGGTGGTGGAAGGCTGGCCGAGAGTGACATAACCCAGACCTACATCCTGTAAGGTCTTGATTTTCGGGAGTATGTTCGGGAAATTCTGGAAGAATGTCACAGCCTCGTCAATGGTGAGGTTGAGTACGTCGTTGATAGACTTACCCTTGAAGCGGACCTCAAGGGTTTCGCGGTTGTAGCGCTTGCCCTGGCAGGTCTCGCACTGCACCTGAACGTCGGGCAGGAAGTTCATCTCTATGACTCTGACGCCTGCGCCCTGACAGGTCTCGCAGCGGCCCCCCTTGACGTTAAACGAGAAGCGTCCCGACTTGTAGCCGCGGATTTTCGATTCGGGCAGCTCGCCGTACAGCTTGCGGATTTCGTCGAAAACCTTGGTGTAAGTGGCTGGGTTGGAACGTGGGGTCTTGCCTATGGGAGCCTGGTCAATCTCTATGACTTTGTCAATAAATTCGAGGCCTTCGATACGGTCGTATGGCAAAGGGTTCTTCTCCGAGCGGTAGAAATGCTTGCTCAGAATGGGGTAGAGGGTCTCATTGATGAGGGACGACTTGCCCGAGCCTGAAACGCCTGTCACGCACACCATCACGCCAAGTGGCAGGTCGAGAGTGACGTTTTTAAGGTTGTGTCCGTTGGCGTTATATAATATAAGGTGTTGCCCCTCGATAGGTTTGCGGCGTGTGGCTGGCACAGAGATGCGTTTTTTTCCTCTGAGGTAGTCGCAGGTGAGGCCTTTGCCATGAATGGCTTCAGCCGGACTGCCCTGAAACACCAGCTCGCCTCCGTTGACGCCTGCGCCAGGACCAATGTCGATAATGTGATCGGCGGCGAGCATGGTGTCTTTGTCATGCTCCACCACTATTATGCTGTTGCCAATGTCCCTGAGCTCCTTCAACGATTCAATCAGCCGGTGGTTGTCGCGCTGATGCAAACCTATGGAAGGCTCGTCGAGTATGTACAGAATGCCTGTCAGCTGTGAGCCTATCTGAGTGGCCAGCCTGATGCGCTGGGCCTCTCCTCCCGACAAACTCTTTGCCGGACGGTTCATATTCAGATAGTCTATGCCGACATTCAGCAAAAAACTGAGTCTTTTCTTGATTTCTATGAGGATGTCGTGAGCAATCTCCTTCTGCTTGTCGTCCAGATGGTTCGGCAGATCGTCAATCCATTGTGTGAGAGAGTTGACGTCCATGTCGGCAACCTCGGCTATGTTTTTGCCGTTGAGACGGAAATAGAGAGCCTCTTTTTTGAGCCTTTGTCCATGACACTCAGGGCATTCCGACTCGTTCATGAAGCTGCTGGCCCATTTCATGATGGAGGCCGGAGCGTTGTCCTCGCTCTGCTTCTTGATGACGTTGACTATGCCTTCGAAAGGCATGGAATAGGTGGATTTTGTGCCCAGATACTCCTTGCTGACGGTAAACGATTCACTGCTGCCGTAGAGTATGATGCTCAAAGCGTTTTCTGAAAACTCGCTGATGGGGGTGTCGAGGGTGAATCCGTAGCGCATGCCTATGGCCTCAAGCTGGTTGAACACCCAGTTGTTCTTGTATTCACCGAGAGGAGCCAAGCCTCCTTTTCGCAGGCTCAGGCTTGGGTCGGGAATGATTTTGTGCATGTCGACTGTAACTATGGTGCCCAGACCGTTGCACTTTGGACATGCTCCGTATGGTGAGTTGAAACTGAACATGTTAGGCTCCGGATCCTGATAGGCTATGCCGGTAGTCGGGCACATGAGCAGCTTGCTGAAATAGCGCACCTCGTTGCTGCCTTCCTCTTGAATCAGAAGCATGTTCTTGCCTCTGCGGAAGGCCGTCTCGACCGACTTCACTATGCGGTCCCTTATGCCTTCGTTTATCAGCAGGCGGTCGACAACTATCTCAATGTCGTGGGTCTTGTAGCGGTCCAACTGCATGCCGAAAGTTATCTCGCGAATCTCTCCGTCCACACGTACTTTGATGTAACCCTGCTGGCGAATCTGTTCGAACAGCTCTCTGTAATGTCCTTTTCGGCCTCTCACCACAGGAGCCAGAATGTTGACTTTTCTGTCTTTATAATGCTCCAAAATCATAGTGGTGATTTGCTCTTCGGAATAGCGTACCATCTTCTTGCCAGTGTTGTACGAGTATGGCTCGGCTGCGCGGGCATACAGAAGCCTCAGGAAGTCGTATATCTCGGTGATTGTGCCCACAGTTGAGCGCGGGTTGCGGTTCACCGATTTCTGTTCAATGCTGATAACGGGGGAGAGTCCACGGATTTCGTCCACGTCGGGACGTTCCATGCTGCCGATATACTGGCGCGCGTATGCCGAAAACGACTCCATATAGCGCCGCTGGCCTTCGGCATAAATTGTCTCGAAGGCCAACGACGATTTGCCGGAGCCGCTCAAGCCTGTCACTACGACAAGCTTGTCTCGCGGAATGCGCAAGTCAATGTTTTTCAGATTGTTCTCACGCGCACCGTAAATCTCTATAAACTCGTCCTCGTGCCAGATCACAGATGAACTACCTCTCCGTATGCTGCGGCTGCAGCCTCCATGATGGCTTCCGACATGGTCGGATGCGGGAATATGTTTTCAATGATGTCGCGTCCTGTGGCTCCGAGCTCGCGTGCCAGCACTGCACCGGCCACCATCTCGGTGACGTTATCGCCAACCATGTGGCAGCCTAACCATTTGTTGGTCTTGGCGTCAAACACCACTTTCACGAAACCGTCTTTGTTGCCTGCTGCAGCGGCTTTACCCGATGCTGTGAACGGGAATTTGCCGACCTTCACCTCGTAGCCGGCTGCTATGGCCTTCGCTTCGCTCAGGCCGACTGAAGCCACCTCGGGAGTAATGTAGGTGCATCCAGGGATATTGTTGTAGTTCAATGGTTTAGGATCCATGCCGCAGAACTTCTCAACGCAGATGATAGCCTCGTGCGAAGCCTTGTGGGCCAAAGCCGGACCGTGAACTATATCGCCTATGGCGTAGACGCCAGGGACGTTGGTTCTGTAATAATCGTCAACTGTAATTTTGCCTCTCTCGTTGGCTATGCCGAGGTTTTCAAGGCCGAGGTTTTCGAGGTTGGTCTGTACGCCAACAGCTGAAAGCACTATGTCAGCCTCAACCACTTTGTCACCCTTCTTGGTGTTGATGGTGCAGACGCATTTCTCGCCAGTGGTGTCAACATTGGTGACCGAAGCCTCTGTCATGACTGTCATCTTCATCTTCTTGAAGCAGCGCTCCACCTGTTTTGAAACTTCCTCGTCCTCGTTAGGAACCACGTTAGGCAGGAACTCCACCAGAGTCACCTTCACACCCATAGAGGTGAAGAAGAATGCGAACTCCGAGCCTATGGCGCCAGAACCGACAACCACCATGGTCTCCGGCAGTTTGTCCAACACCAGAGCCTGACGGTAGCTGATGATGCGTTTGCCGTCTATAGGCATAGCTGGAAGCTGACGTACGCGTGAGCCTGTGGCGAGAATGATGTGGTCGGCCTCGTATTCTGTCTCAACGCCTTCAGCGTCAACAACCTTCACTGTCTTGTTGGCTGTGAGTGAGCCGAATCCGGCTATCAGCTCAACGTTGTTCTTCTTGAAGAGGTACTGAACGCCTTTGCTCATGCCGTCGGCAACAGCACGGCTGCGGGCCACTACAGCCTCCATGTCAGGATGCACTTCTCCTTCGAACTTAATGCCGTAGTTTTCAGCGTGTTGCATATAAGTGTAGACAGCTGCGCTCTTCAGCAAAGCCTTGGTCGGGATGCAGCCCCAGTTGAGACATGTGCCGCCGATTTCTGATCTCTCGACAACAGCGACCTTTTTTCCGAGCTGTGAAGCTCTGATGGCAGCCACGTATCCGCCAGGACCGCTGCCTATGACAATAACATCGTACTTCATGATAATCAATAGTTTATGTTTATTTTAAATTAATCTTCAAAAATCTGAAAATCGACGGGCGAAATTACAAAAAATTTTGTTATCTTTGCAACATTGTTAGTGAAGACTTTTTCTTCATGTTAATACGGCCGGGAGCCTCCCGACTTAATTGTTTCACACAAAATTTATTGTATTATGACCCAAAAATGGTACGAAGTGGCTCGTTCCCGCGATAGCCGCTTCCTGAAGAAAATGGATGTATTCGTTTATTTATCAACCACTTACGACAATGCTTTCGAGCTTTTGTACGTTTCATGCGATCAGTTCAACAGACGTCTCACCAAATGCTATCATGGCAAGTTTCTAATCAAAAAAAGTGACAGGTTTTTAATCATTTGGCATGGATTATGCCGCAAAAAACTTGTGGTTTTGGATTATGACGGGGAGGCTGGCCTTGTGGCCTTGGCCAACCGCAGAAAGACCCGTGCCTGCGTGCTTTCCAGAAAGTTGCCATTCGATAAAAAATCTTTGGAAAACATGATGAAGAATGTTGAAAAACAAGGATTTGAGATGGAGATACAGGAAATTTACCTCTGATAAGCCAAATTATTTTCCGACCTAATTGATATTATTCATATCTTTGCAGGTTAAAAGGATAATAATTTAAAATGATAATATCAGAGCTTACAGCGATTTCGCCCATAGACGGTCGCTACCGCAAAAAAGTCGAAAGACTTGACGAATTTTTTTCAGAATTTGGATTGATACGCGCCAGAGTCATGGTGGAGGTGGAGTATTTCATCGCACTGTGCCAGCTGCCGCTGCCGCAACTTGCTGGCTTCAACAAAAACGATTTCCGCAAACTCAGAAACATAGTGAAAAAGTTCCAGGTTTCTGACGCACAGGAAATCAAGGACATTGAAAAGACCACCAACCACGACGTGAAGGCTGTGGAATATTTCCTCAAACGCCGTTTCGACGAGATGAAACTTACTCAGTACAAGGAGTTCATTCATTTCGGCTTGACCTCACAGGATATCAACAACAGCGCAGTGCCTTACACCATGATGCAGGCTCACAAAGAGCTGGTGCGTCCGGCATTCGCAGCAGTGGTTGAGAAGTTGAAGGCCATGGCACAGGAGTGGCGCGACATACCTATGCTGGCGCACACCCATGGTCAGCCAGCCAGCCCAACGCATCTCGGCAAAGAGATCTATGTGTTTGTGGAACGTCTGGAAAATCAGCTCGCTGAGCTCGACAGAATACCGTTTACTGCCAAATTCGGCGGAGCGACCGGTAATATGAACGCTCATAAAGTGGCTTATCCTGAGTTCAACTGGAAGGCATTTGCCGCCTCATTCATCAAGAAACTGGGGCTCAAACGTCAGGATACAACCACTCAGATTGAGCATTACGATGTGATGGCTGAGTATTTCGATGCCTTGAAGCGCATCAACACCATACTGATTGACCTTTCACGCGATATCTGGCTGTACATCTCCATGGATTATTTCAAGCAGAAGATCAAAGCCGGCGAGGTTGGCTCATCAGCTATGCCTCACAAGGTGAATCCTATAGATTTTGAGAATGCTGAAGGCAACCTCGGCATGGCCAACGCCATTTTCGAGCATCTCAGCCGTAAGCTGCCTATCAGCCGTATGCAGCGCGACCTTACCGACTCTACAGTGACACGTAACATTGGCGTGCCGTTGGCACACACACTGATTGCCACCAGCTCTCTGTCGAAAGGTTTGGACAAGCTTATCCTCAACGAGGCCAAGCTGCGTTCCGACTTGCAGAACAACTACGCTGTGGTGGCCGAAGCCATACAGACCATTCTGCGTCGCGAGCAGGTGGAAGGCGCCTACGAGCTGCTCAAGGGTCTGACCCGCACCAACGAGAAGGTGACACGTGAGTCGATTGACGCCTTTATCGACCAGCTGCCTGTTGGCAATAATGTTAAAAAAGAAATGCATGCTATAACTCCGGAAAACTACACCGGTTTTAATTTTGACGATTAAACATGGCAAAAAACAAGAATTTCCGCAGGATACTGGGTTACATCAAGCCATACTGGTTTAGCGTGGTGATGAACATCGTCTTCAATGTTCTGGCAATATTGTTTTCTTTGTTCTCATTCTCGATGGTGGTGCCTTTCCTCAACCTGCTGTTCAACCCCGACAAGATCACCATGGTCAAGCCTGAGTTTGCACTCGACACCGACTCTATGTTGGAGACATTGAACTATTACGTTGGAACTATCATCAACGACTACGGACAGGGTAAGGCCTTGATTTTTATATGCATATTGCTTGTCATAGCCTTCTTCCTCAGAAACATCACCAGCTATTTCGCCATGTATTTTATGGTGGGAGTCAGGGCCGGTACATTGAAGGATATCCGTAACGATTTGTATAAGAAAATCATGATTTTGCCTTTGTCTTTCTACAGCAAAAACAAGAAAGGCGACATCATGGCCCGCATAACCACCGACGTTCAGGAGATAGAGATTTCGATAGTGAGCTACCTGGATGTGTTCATCAAATCGCCTCTCACCATCATAGCTTATTTCGCCTACATGCTGGGCGTCAGCTGGAGGCTGACTTTGTTTGTGGTGGTGCTGCTTCCGATAGGTGGACTCATCATAGGCCACATCGGTAAATCGTTGAGAAAAGACTCGCTTGAAGGCCAGAACAGATTCGCGGGAATGCTTGCCACCATTGAGGAGACCATAGGCGGCCTGCGTATCATCAAGGCATTCAATGCAATTAACTATTCCAGCCGTAAATTTGAGGAGCAGAACGACAATTATACACGCGTCATAAAATTCGTCAACAGAAAGCGCGACCTCAGCTCGCCTATTAGCGAATTCCTGTCCTCAATCATCATAGCCATAGTGCTGTGGTTCGGCTCAACCCTGATTCTTTCGGGCAACTCAGCCATAACAGCGGCCAACTTCATAGCATACATAGTGGTGTTCTCGCAGATAATATCGCCGGCCAAGTCGTTCTCGCAAGGCTTTTACAGCCTGCAGAAAGGTATGGCATCGGCCGACCGTATATTCGAAGTGCTTGATGCCGAGGAAGTTATAGTGGAAAAGGAGAATGCCTTGCGCCTGCCGGAATTCAAGGAGTCTATTGTTTACGACAACGTGAGTTTCCACTACAGCGAGCATGATGTTCTGAAGAATGTGAATATCACCATTCCTAAGGGCAAGATGATAGCGCTGGTGGGTGAGAGCGGAGGCGGAAAGTCGACTCTGGTGGATTTGTTGCCACGATTCTACGATGTCAGCGCCGGCCGTCTGGAAATTGACGGACACGACGTGCGCGACTACCGCATAAGCGATGTGCGCGGCCTGATGGGCATAGTCTCGCAGGAGAGCATACTCTTTAACGACACTGTGTTCAACAACATAGCCTTCGGATTGGAGCACGCTACACGCGAGGCCGTAATCGAAGCGGCCAAGATTGCCAACGCCCATGAGTTTATCATGGAGATGGAAAACGGCTACGACACCTATATCGGTGACCGCGGAATGAACCTCTCGGGCGGTCAGCGTCAGCGTATCAGCATAGCTCGCGCGGTGCTTAAGAACCCTCCGATCCTGATTCTGGACGAGGCAACCTCTTCGCTCGACACCGAAAGCGAACGCCTAGTGCAGGAGGCACTTGCCAAGGTGATGACCAACCGTACATCCATAGTCATAGCTCATCGTCTCTCGACCATTCAGAATGCCGACGAGATCTTGGTGATGGTGAAGGGTAATGTGGTTGAAAGAGGCAAACATGAGGAACTGATTGCCATGGGCGGAGTTTACAAACGACTCACCGACCTGCAGTCGTTCAACAACTGAAAATGAAGGATTTAAACTGAAAATAACTTTTTGAAAAAATTTAAAAGAAGAAAAAATGGATTTGAGTAAAGTAGTTGCCATTTCCGGCAAACCGGGTCTGTTCCTCGTCACAAACAACGGCGGAGGAAAACTCATTGTTGAGTCATTGATTGATGGAAAGCGCATTCCAGCTTTCGCTAACGACAAAATAAGCTCTCTCGAAGAGATTAGCATATTCACAACAGGGGAGGACAAGCCTCTGAAAGAAGTCTTCATGTCGATACATGAGAAACTTGGCGACAAGCTCGATTTTGACCCTAAGAAGGCATCACCGGTCGAGTTGAGAGAGAAATTCCTACTCGTGCTTCCTGATTACGATGAAGACGCTGTTTATCAGTCGGATATGAAGAAGGTGTTCCAATGGTATCAGCTTTTGAACGACAAGAAGCTTCTCGACTTCACCGTTGAGGATAAAAAAGAGGAAGCCAAAGCCGAGGAAGCTCCGGCCGAGAAGAAAGAGGTGAAGAAAGCCCCTGCAAAGAAGGCCGCACCTAAGGCAGCAGCTAAGGAAAACGTGAAGGCTGCAGCAGCTCCGGCGACAAAGTCGACAAAGAAGCCTAAGAAGGTGTAGTAGACTTTAGACCTTAGACTTTAGACTTTAGTCGAGATGAAGAAAATTATTGATTTTGAAGTAATCGAGAAGCGCTCGTTTCCGAGGGCGGCGTTGTTGCGCCTGCATTGCGCCCAGCCTCTGCCGGCGATTCGCGGCGGACAGTTCGTGCAGGTGCGCGTGGACGGTTGCGACAAGGCCTATCTGCGCCGCCCAATCTCCATCCATGATGTTGATTATCAGAATAATACAATAGATCTGTTAATCCAGGAGAAACACGAAGGCACCAAGGCGCTTTGCGCTTTGCCTGTTGGGGCTAATGTTAACGTAGTGCTGCCTTTGGGCAATGGTTTCACCATGCCTGAAAAAGGCGATAACGTGCTGTTGGTTGGCGGTGGTATCGGCATAGCGCCTCTGCTGTATTTTGCAAAGACTATTTGTCAGGACGTGCCGACTTGCGCTCCTACATTCTTGTTGGGCGGACGCAGCAAGGACGACCTGATGTTGCTGGACCGCTTCCGTGAGGTTGGCGAGGTTGCCATAACCACCAACGACGGCTCCCTGGGCGAGGCTGGATTCGTAACCCAACATAGCTTGTGGAATACAAAGAAAATCAATAAGATATACGCTTGCGGACCTATGCCGATGATGAAGGCTGTGGCTAAGCTGGCGCGTGAACGCGGCCTGTGGTGCGAGGTGTCACTCGAAAACCAGATGGCCTGCGGTATAGGAGCATGCCTGTGCTGCGTGGAGAACACCACCGAAGGCAATGTGTGCGTATGCAAAGAAGGACCTGTATTTAATATAGAGAGGTTGCTATGGTAAAGACTGAGATAAAACTGAAGGGCCTGACCCTGAAAAACCCCGTCATGACCGCTTCCGGAACGTTCGGATACGGTGAGGAATATGCCGACTTTGTCGACCTTTCCGAGCTTGGCGGCATCATAGTGAAAGGTACAACTCTGCATCATCGAGAAGGCAATCCTTATCCGCGCATGGCCGAGACCCCTATGGGAATGCTTAATTGTGTCGGTCTGCAAAACAAGGGCGTAGACTATTTCATTGAGACTATCTATCCGAGAATCAAAAATTATAAAACCAATGTTCTTGTTAATGTAAGTGGCTCTAACATAGACGATTATGTTACTGCTGCCGCTAAGATTGACGCATTGGAGAATATACCCGCCATTGAGTTGAATGTCTCGTGCCCCAATGTAAAACAGGGAGGCATGGCATTTGGCGTGACCTGTTCGGGCATTGAGCAGGTGACCAAGGCAGTGCGTGAGGTTTATCACAAACACCTGATGGTGAAGCTTTCGCCCAATGTCACCAACATAGCCGAGATAGCTCTCGCAGCCGAAGCTGCCGGAGCCGACTCAGTGTCGCTTATCAACACCTTGCTTGGCATGGCCATAGACGCCGAGACCCGTAAGCCTGTGCTTTCGATGGTTACCGGCGGATTGTCGGGTGCTTGCGTGAAACCTGTGGCTTTGCGTATGGTGTGGCAGGTGTCAAGAGCGGTGAAGATTCCGGTAATCGGCCTTGGCGGTATATCATCGGCCACCGACGCCATAGAATTCCTTTTGGCTGGAGCCTCCGCCATAGAGATAGGCACAGCCAACTTCATAGACCCCGCAATCTCCGCAAAGGTCGCAAAAGGCATTGTGGAATACTGTGAGAAGCATGGCGTGGAGGATGTTAATGAGTTGGTTGGAGGATTGATCATATAGGAAATTTTCAAAAACTCTTGATAAACAATAAGATTTATTGTATCTTTGCATCGTTAACACTATAACGATGGGAACTCGCAACGATTATTATTGAAAAATTGAAGTCTTATTCCGATATTTTGAAAAAAGATTTTGGGGTAAGTTCGTTGCGCTTGTTCGGTTCGGTGGTTAGAGAAGAACAGACTGCTGACAGCGATGTCGATGTTTGTGTGGTCATAAAGCCGGATATGTTTCTCCGCATTCGTTTGAAACAATTTTTGGAGAATATTCTCAATTGTGATGTTGACGTGGTTAGAGAACACAAAAACATGAATGAAACCTTAATATGTATGATGCGTCATATTATGGCGTCTTAATTTTTTTTATTATTTTTGTGATTATTATAAAAATAATTATTATCTTTGCAATAATTTAAAAGATGATAAAAATGGAAAAATTAAACAACCCTTTTGTGATAGGAAACTATGCAGGAGAGCACTATTTTTGTGATAGAGTTTCCGAGAGTAAAGAATTGATTGACAATATTTTGAATGGCAGAAATACTGTTCTGGTATCTCATAGAAGAATAGGCAAGACGGGTTTGATTTGTCATTGTTTTGAGCGACCCGAAATCAGAAAAAAATATAATGTTTTCTTTGTAGATATACTTGCAACAATGTCATTGCAGGAGTTTGTTTTGGCATTGGGGAAGGAGATTGTCAAAAGTTTGAAGCCCAAAAGCAGCAGTTTTTTTGATTCTTTAAAGAATATTTTTACATCTTTGAGAGGCGGTTTTAAGATAGATGCACAAACTGGCGATCCTACTTTTGAAATTTCTCTGGGTGATATTGACTCGCCGGAGACCACTTTAGATGAAATTTTCAAGTATCTCGGAACTGCCGACAAGCCTTGTGTTGTGGCCATTGATGAATTTCAGCAAATTGGATATTATCCTGAAAAGAATGTGGAGGCGCTTTTGAGGACAAAAATTCAGCATTGTCCGAACTGCAAATTCATTTTTGCCGGTAGCGAGAAAGATATGCTTATCAACATGTTCAACTCGCCAGACAAGCCATTTTACCAAAGCGCGACTTTCATGCAGATTGGAAAGATTGATTTGGAGAAATATACAGAATTTGTGGCAGGTCTTTTTGAAGAAAACAAGAAAAAAATCGCAGAATCATTCGTTGAAACCGCTTACAACTCGGTTGATGGTGTTACTTTGTATATTCAATTTATAATGAATGAGTTATATCAGATAATACCTCAAAATGGTGAAGTGACACAAGTGCTTTATGACAAATCGTTGGAAACTCTTTTGAACAAGCAGTCGTTTGTATATACCAATACTCTTTCAGAGTTGACGGTTCGACAAAAAGAAGTTTTATTTGCATTGGCTAAAGAGGATGAAATTTGTGAGATTACGTCAGCTGGATTTATGAAAAAATACAATTTAAGTTCCACAAGTTCAATTCAAGCATCGCTAAAAGGATTGACAGCAAAAAAGATAATATCTGTGGAAGATGGCAGATACGTTGTCTCAGACAGGCTGTTCAGGTTGTGGATGCGTAAATTGTGATTTTTTTCTTGCAATTTTAAATCTTTATTTCTATCTTTGCAGTCGCATAGTAAAACAACATATAATGTAGAAAAACTATAAACATACATAAAATAGCGTTTGTAGCTATTCCTTGAAGCTCAATTTCCACAAGTCTTTAATGACAAACCAATCAAGGGGCAGTTCACAAACGCCGTATTTCGTTACGGCGTGGAACAACTTGTTAGATTGGTGGGCGTGGAAACCCGAGCTTCGGCAAGTTGGTTTCCACGCTTTTTTTTATGTCTTACTCGGAATTGACAACTAATTATTAACTTTAACTATTTATTATGAAAACAAATTTACTGAAATTGAAAAGTGTGTTGAATGTTATGCTGTTAATCCTACTGATGAATGTAGTTGGAATAACGCAAGGATTTGCACAAAGCAACAACAACGAAGACGAGGTGGTGAAGATTGACTGGTACAACCAGCACGCCACCAAAGAGGGCGAACTCATCGTGAAGTTTGCTGATGGCACCCCTATGCTTTTGCAAAACAACAACCGCGGAGTATTGCAAACTACTGGTATGCAGCGAGTTGACGCTCTTTTGCAGCAATATCCTGTGGCAAGAGCTGAACGTCTCTGCCCGAATGACGATCCTCAACGTGAATTGAGAGTTTCAAAATCATATAATGGACCAGACGTAGTTGAGCGCGACCTCAGCCGTCTCTGTCGCTTCGTTATGGAAGACCCGATGCAGACATACTCAATGATTGAAGCTTTGAATGAACTTGAAGAAGTTGAGTTTGCGGAGCCGAACTATATGGCGTTTGCATTAGGCGGCAACATTAATGGCCTTAATGCCGTTAATGGCTTTAACGCCATTAGTGGAGCTGCTGCCGCTGCCCCTTACCAAGCTCCGGCAGGAGACCCAAAACCAGGCAACTACCACAATGTTTGGGCTTACACCCACCAACCGCTCTATTCACTTCAGTGGGGCATAAGCGCTGTGCATCTCCCGGAACTTTGGGCTGCTGATAATAATAACAATGATGACCGTGCCATTATCGCTATTCTTGATACTGGTGTGGATATTGAACACCCTGACCTCGCAGCCAACATATGGACCAACCCAGGTGAAACCAACAATGGCTACGACGACGACAACAATGGCTTTGCCGACGATATCCACGGATGGGATTTCGTGAATCATACAGGCGAGATGCACGACTGGAACAGCCACGGTACTCACTGCGCAGGTATTGCGGCCGCTGTTGGCGACAACAATGTGGGTATGACAGGCGCCAACCCGAAAGCTTATATTATGCCGATTGCAGTTTTGCAAAGCAACGGAACTGGTGACGTCGCAACCATTATCCAAGGTATTAACTATGCTAAAAACAATGGAGCCAACGTGCTTAGCATGAGCTTCGGTAGCTATAGCAATTCAATCGCATTGGAACAAGCTCTTGGACAAGCATACCAAAATGCTGTTTTGGTGGCAGCAGCAGGTAACGATGGCAAACATATTGACCCAAGATGCTGCCCTGATCCAGCACATGCTATGATGGATGCCCCGATGTTCCCCGCGGCTTATACTTTTGTGTTTGGTGTAGAAGCCACGCAATCTAACGGTTATGTGACATCGTGGAGCAACACCGACTGCGATGGCCCTTCATATTCTCAATATGGAGAGGAACAGCTTTATAATTATGAGTTGCAAGCACCAGGCGCGACAATTTACAGCACCGTGCCTAGTGGTTATTACAAAGCGTTAAGCGGAACCTCTATGGCATGTCCTTTGGTGGCTGGCGGTATATCAGCCTTGCTTCATGCAAAACCTTACGCCTCGCAGGAGATGCTTTGGGGTGATTTGATTAACACAGCCGGCAACCATGTTAACTTTAAGGCTTGCTATGACATGGGTGATGCTCCTGCACAACTTGATTTCGTCTGCATGGAATTGAACGATACAATTTCAGGTGATGGCGATTATCGCCCAGATGCAGGTGAAACCATTTATATGTATCCTACACTTCGCAGCACATGGGGTGCCACCGACAATATTATGATGTGGCTGACAGTTGAAGATTATGAAGATCCTAATATTGTGACATTCTTGGATGAAAACCATGTAGCTTTTGAACAAAGCCTTTCAGCTTATGCAAAGAGCAAATCTGCAAATCCATTACGCTTTACTATTGACCAAGATTGCGCTGATGGACGTACAATTGGTTTGGTTTTGCATCTTACAGCTAACCCAACTCAGTACCAACTGAATGTACATTTTACAATACAAGTGGAGAATGGAGTTGAAATAGGCGGAATAATCACAGAAAATACGATTTTATACCCCAATGTTCATTATATAGTTACACAATCAATAGCAATTCCACAAAATGTAACTTTGACAATTAAACCAGGTACAGTTCTTAAGTTTAAAGAAAATACAGGTATTAAATCAAGTGGTCATGTTATTGTTCAAGGCAAACCTGATAGTTTGATTGTATTTAAGAAAGCAGATATGGAAAATGGTGCTATTAGACAGTTTTTGTTTAGTGATACAATATCTTATGTTAGGTTTGAAGGTTTTAAATTTGGTTTTACTTGGCCTACAATAGAAGGTCATTATGCAAATTGTGTATTTGAAGGCTTCCAGCCAGCTCCGTATTTTGCACTCTCTTTTGACAATAGTCATGAGTTTAATAAGTGTAATTTTTATAACAATAAGGCAAATACAGGATTGTTTCATGGGTACACAGGGTTTAATAATTGTAATTTTGTCAATAATTGGCAGGAATGTAGAGATTTTGATATAATTAATTCATATTTTATTAAGATTAATGATATTAAAAATAGTAATGCTTTCTGTAATTCTCTTGGATCAAGTAAGGATTATTTGACTATTAGTGCAGCATATATTAATGATGAGATAAGTGTTTATGTGTCAGACCAACCTTCGTATTTTGGAGCATCATCTGATCTGATATTGCGAAGGAATATATTAGACCTATATAATCCATATTATTCAATAGGATATTCAATTGTTGATCTGGATCATGTTCTTAAACAACCTTCATCTGAAGCACACGGCATTGTCTGGAAAGTTGTAGTAAACGGTTATGATGCTCAAGATGAGTTTGAGCAATTGCCACCTTTAGGTTGCGGTACTCATGAATTTAAAGTATATTTTAATCGTCCTATGGATAAATCGGTTACACCATTTGTCGCAATGGGAGTTCGTCCGCCTTATACACAGCATGCTATTTCAGAGAATGGTTCATGGAACGAAGAAGGTACAATTTATACAGCTTATCTCACAATCAATGGTTCAACGGCAACAGATGGTTTGAATAGAATATATGTTGCTAATGCAAAAGACGATGAGCATTTTGAAATTCCTATTGAGAATATGCGTTTCAATGTTCAAGTCGCTTCGGCTGGCTCATTAAGCAATGAGTTTATGGCAACTCCAGGCCTAGGTAAAGTTGATTTGGAGTGGAATAATAATGAAGGAGATTTTGAGGATTATTTGGGTTATAACATGTATCGCTATGTATATGATTCAGTACCGACAAATTGGCATTATGATGAAAATTGGAACTGGGTTTGTGATTCTATTTGGGCTCCTACAGATTCAATTCAATTGAATACATCACTTGTTCAGGATACATTGTTTACAGATTACGACGTAATTCCTGGTAAGCGTTACTACTATTATTATAAGGTGTTGCGTACAAATCTCACAGAAAGCGACGCTTCATTGACAGTTACAACAGTGCCTCTTACCGCAACCAAAGGCGATGCCAACGGCAGCATGGCAGTGGATGTGGCGGATGTGGTGACAATAGTTTCTTACCTCACCAACGGCAATCCTCAGCCTTTCATCTTTGAGGCGGCCGATGCCAATTCAGATGGGAATATCGACATTCTGGACATTGTTTCGGTTATTAATTTGATAATCAATAGGGGAGAGCTTCCTGAGAAAGATCCGATAGCAACGGCATATTACACAATAGAAGATGGTATTTTATTTGTGGATACTCCAGTTGAATTGGGTGGTGTGCAAGTTTTGCTCGGAAATGTCGGAGAGCTCAGAGAACTCGAACCGTTGCAGGCAATGAACGGTTTCGAGCAAGTGAAAGTCAACACTAACGATGGCGCCTTGTTCCTTGCTTACAGCATGAGCGGCAAAAAACTTGAAGCAGGCAAGCATGCTTTGTTGAGAATAGGTGAGGCTTCAATATCAGATGTCGCCCTATCAGACCCAACCGGACATAACGTTATGGCTGTGTTCAAAGAGAGCGAAACTCCTGGAGATGAGACGATATTCCTTTCAATGCCTTATCCGAACCCGTTCAATAACACCTTAATAATCCCATTCATCATAGGTGATGAAAGTGCAAACAGCGTTTCGTTCACTGTCACAAACATCATGGGACAAACTGTTGCACGCATCGAGCTCGGCTCAAAGGCTCGTGGCGAATACAGTTATGAATGGAACCCTGGCGATGGTATGGCAGCTGGCATCTACACCATTGTTATGCACGTCGATGGCCGTAAAGTTCAACAATCTAAAGTGGTTTATGTGAAATGAGAAAGCTAATCTTAATATTAATAATTTGCTGTTGCACGTTTGCCACGGCTGCCGAAAACGTTGTTTCGGTGTCGTCGGCAAGCGGGCATCCGCAGGACGAGGTTACGCTGCAGATCGCGTTGGCTAACAGCGATGCTGTGGTGGCGTTCCAGACGGAGATTCCGCTTGGCGACAACCTCTCGTATGTGGCTAACTCCGTGGCGCTCAATGCCGACCGCATCACAGACCACTCGGTTACAGCCGCTGTTGTAAATGGCAATCTTAGAATTTTTGCCTACTCCCTCAGCCTCACGCCATTTGTAGGAAACGAAGGCACACTCGTGAGCTTTACTTTAAAGCTTAAAAATGAGCCAGGAGATAATGCTATTGACATTACTAATTCAAAGCTTTCAGATGCTTTAGGTGCTTCTGTGGATTTTAATGCCAATAATGGTTCGGTTACGATTCTTTCGCCGAAAATTAGTATCAACACTGGTACTATAGACTACGGCCATGTGCCAATTTGGAGCGAATACACAGCTAATGCTACTGTCTCCAACGTTGGCAACGAGCCTCTCACTATCACTGCAATCAGTTTTAACGATGCGGTTTTCAGCTGTCCGACATTTGAAGAAACGACAGTGCAGCCAGGTAATAGCGCTAATTTTACATTCAAATTCGCTCCGATGGTGAAAGGTGCTGTAAACGCGTCGGCGACAATAGTGTCGAACTCTATATCAGGTAATGCGACAATCAATCTTGTAGCAGACCCATTTGCTGTAAACGAGTTCCATTTTACCAATGTCAGCGGCTATTGCGATAGCATCGCGGCAGTGCCAATGACGGTCAACAACATGGAAAATCTTATCGGTTTCCAGATCGATGTGAAGATACCTGCTGCTTTGGAATATGTTAGTTTTGAGCTAAGCAACCGTAAAACAGACCATTTGGCTATCGGTGTTGTTAAGAACGACACTCTGCGTTTGATTGCTTATTCGCCTTCAGGCGCTGCATTTACTGGAGATGACGGCGTTATCGGTATCTTGAATGTACGTCTGCATGGATTGTACGGATATTATTATCTAAATCCGTTCAAGGCTGTCCTTGCCGATGCTGTGGGCGAGAACGTGCTTTCTGAGAAATATCAGGGCTATGTCAACATTCGCAGTCCTCAAATTTCAGGCAATACATCGCTAAGTATGGGTTCTTCGCCGGTCACTGAGACGGTTACCCGTGAATTTAATGTCACGAACAACGGTAACGCCCAGATGCGTATCGATAATGTTGTTTTCGACCAGCCAGACTGGTCTGTGGCGGAGACGTTACCACTTACGGTGGAGCAGTATTCCAATACTGTTTTGCATGTGAGCTACAGCCGCGAGCAGAAAGGCGATTTCACTGCTACTATGAAGATTTATAGCAATGATCCGCAGAACGGCTTGAAAAATGTGGCGTTGAGTGGCAATCGTTATGAGCCTAACGACCTTAGTATTGAAGCTGATCCTTTCACTTTGGATGATAATGATGTGGCTGTTGCAATAGCAATGGATAACTATTCAAACATCGTTGCATTGCAGGCCGATTTTGAATATCCTTATGAAAATTATTCAGTAGCTGCATCAGATTTCCAACTCACAGAACGCTTTGGTAATCATACGCTATACGCAATACCTGTTAGCGAATCAGTTTATAAAATCCTTGTTTTCTCAATGCAAAATGGCGCCGTTGAAGGCAATGATGGTGCTATTATTAACATTTCATTGCATCCGATAGGAAATCCTATCGATCAGGAATACACCGTATCGCTTTCCAATATTGTGTTGAGCGGTTCCGATGGTGTTAATATCTTCTCGGGCGATGATGTATCCGACACTTATACTCTTTCAATGACTCAGGCATCAGAACTGGTAGCAGGTTGGAACTGGTATTCAACATACATAGAGCAAGAAGATATTGATGGATTAACTATGCTGGAGAACGCATTAGGAAACAACGGATTATATATCAAATCTCAGACTTTGGCTGTACAAAACTACTATCCGATGCTTAATTATAACTATTGGTATGGTTCGCTTTCATCAGTAGGTATACAGAATGAGCAAAGTTATCTGATAAATGTGTCAACTGATTGTAATGTTGGTATAACAGGTCGACCAGACAAACCTATTAATCACCCAATAACGATACAACCAAACTGGAACTGGATAGGCTATCCTGTCAACATCCAGCAGAGTGTGGATGACGCCATGTCGGGATTTACCCCGTCAGGCAACGATATAATCAAAGTCCAGAACGCAGCAACGACATATTATCAAGGGTATGGTTGGTTCCCTGCATTTACAATGACACCGGGGGTTGGCTATAATTACAAATCGAATGCTGCTGAAAACAAGACGCTAACATTCTCATTAAACAGAAACGGACAGCTTCCTAAGACTGATAACCGGCATTATTGGCACAGCAACTGTCACGCTTTTGCGAATAATCTTGTTATTATTGCAGTGCTATCCGAGGATTATAAAGAAATCAGAAATGATGATGTTGAACTTGGCGCTTTTGTCAATGGAGAATGCCGTGGAAGCGTGAAACTTGAATATTTCGAGCCTTTGAACAGATATTTTGCAGTTTTGACAGTTTCAGGAGAGGACGGTGATCAAATTGATTTTGCCTTTGTTGATCGCAACAGTGGAAATACAAATTATTCATGCGATACTCATCTTACCTTTAAAACCGATGCTGTTATTGGAACGCTCGATAATGCTTATGTCGTTGATTTCAAGACTGGCGCTGATGAATATAATAAACTTATTCTGTATCCGAATCCTGTCGAGAAAGATGCTTCAATCTCGATAGATATACCATCGTATGAAATAATTACTGAGGTTGTTGTCATCAATGTTATGGGTGTTAAAGTACGTCATGAGACGACTACCAGACATATCATCGACGGCATCTCGACAGCTGGATTATACAGCATTCAAATAAACACTGCTTCAGGAAACATTTATAAAGGAAAATTAGTCGTAAAATAAGATTTAAAAATGAGAAAGACATTGTTTTTGATAATTATGATGGCGTTTTTCGGTATGATTAACGCTCAACATTGGACCCCGATAACAGGTACGCAATACAATATGCTTGTTAGTGGCAAGATTTACATCGACGGAGTAGTGCAGACGGCTACGACGCTTGAGGTTGCAGCTTTCTGTGGTGACGAATGCCGTTCGATAGGCTTGTGCCAGCAGTTTTTCCCACCTACACAGGAGTTTATTATTGGTAGTCTCACCATCGTGAGCAATCAGTATAGCGGAGAAGATATCACATTTAGGATTTATGACCATTCAATAGACGAGGAACTTAATCTTGACTGTGTGAATCATGTTACTTTTGAGCACAATACTGAAATCGGTAACATAGGTAACTGGTTTGAGTTCGCATTTACTACACCGGTAATTCATAACACTACTTCAGGTGACTGGAGTGACCCGAATACATGGGGCGGCGTCGTACCTGATGCCAATGCCATAGTCGAACTTGGCGATGACTTGACAATAGGTGATGGCGGAGCTGTCACGGTGACAGTCGCAGGATTAACCGTTACAGACGGCAATACTCTAACAATAGAGTCAGGTTCAACGCTTATTGTTACTGACGCTTTGGTTTGCAACGATGAAGATGGTCTCATTATTGAAGACGGCGCGCAAGTGATAAATGTGTCTGCTGGAGTGAAAGCGACAGCGAAGAAAAATATCACAGCCTACACTGCCAAAGACTCCAACGGATGGTATCTCATTTCATCCTCAGTAAATGATATGCTTATTGCTGGCAGCGACTTCTTGACAGAGACTTACGACCTGTATCGCTACAACGAAAGCTCGACGACATGGGAGAACTATCGATCAGGTCATGCCGACTTCACCACATTTGAAAAGGGAAGAGGTTATCTCTATGCCAATAGCAACGGCATTTCACCTGCATTTGTCGGCACACTGAACAACGCAGCCGTGACATATCAGGTTACAGCAGCCGCTTCGGCAGCTTCATCAAGAGGTATCAATATCATAGGCAACCCGTTCCCTCATAATATTTATAAAGGTGCTGGCGGTGCTATCGACAACTCTAATCTTGAGTCAGGATATTATGAGCTTACTTATTCTGGCGCATGGATCGCCCATACATTTGATGACCCAATCTTACCGGGACAAGGTATCTTAGTCGTGGCTAAGGCAAACGCTGATGTCACCATTGCCAAAACCAATGCTGAAGCTACATCGGAATCGGCATCTAAAGGTGATGTTAAACGTCTCAAAATAAAAGTCAATGGTAACGGCAGTGAAGACCGTACATATGCTTATTTCAGCGAAGGCGATGGCTTGGATAAGCTTGATAATTTCTCAAGCAGCGCAGCCCAAATCTCCATTATAAACAATGAGAACAACTACGCTATCGCTCATGTCGGTGGGGAATGTGAGACAATGGATATCGTTTTTAAAAATACTAAAAATGCCGACTACACTATCACGATAGAAGGTGCTGAAGATTTTGATTATCTGCATCTCATCGATAAAATCACAGGTGAGGACGTCGATATGCTCATTGAACAGAGCTACACATTCCATGCAACGGGCAGTGAATATTCTGAGCGTTTCAATCTCGTTTGCAGAAATAACACCGGCATAGGAGAAAACGCTGAGACAGCAATGTTTGCCTACGTAAGTGAAGGAAATATTGTTGTGAATGGCGAAGGTACATTGCAATTAATTGACATGACAGGTCGTGTCATCAATACTGTTGAAATAAATGGCATGCAAATGGTTGAAAAACCGTTATATGGCGTATACGTTTTACGCATGATTAATGGAAACGAAGTTAAAACCCAAAAAATTGTTGTGAAATGAAAAAGATAGTATTTGCAATAGCATTGGTATTAGCCATCGGGCTTGGCGCAAAAGCCCAGATAGGATTGTCGGACGCATTTCTCAATGATTGGGGATCGAGTGATTTGCTACGTGATAGCGGTTTTGGACTGGTAATCTTTCCCGGCCTGCCTGGAGAACATGGTGGTATGGGTGATGTGCCCGGCGCACCTCTCGGCAGTGGATTACTTATCCTTGGCGCTCTTGGTGCAGGATACGCAATTATCAAAAAGAAGGACGAATAATCGTCCTTCTTTTTTTACACTATATTAACTTCCGGATGGATTTCTATACCAAATTTGGTTTTGACGGAAGCTTGAATTTTGTGCATTAAATCCAGGATTTCTTGTGGTTTGCCACCGCCGTAATGCACTAAAACCAGAGCCTGCTTGTCCCAGACACCCACGTGGTTTTCACGGTAGCCCTTCCAGCCGGCACGGTCGATGAGCCAACCGGATGGAATCTTAATCATAGCTGTGGAAGCGGTTGACGATTCAACTGGATAGCTTGGCACCTCCGGATACAACTGCTTGATTTCCTGATATTTTTCTATTGAAACTATCGCATTTTGGAAGAAGCTGCCAACGCTGCCGACGACGCCTACTTCGGGCAATTTCTCAGCACGAATCGTTTTTACCGTCTTTGCCACATCCTGCAATGTGGGATGGGTGATGCCGTTGCTTGCCAGATAATTGCGGATGTTGCCGTAATCCAGTTTCAGCTCGGCATGTTTCTTTAAGATGAAATCGACGGCATATATCAAGCTCCCAACTCCCGATTTTTTGAATATGGAATTGCGATAAGAAAACTCACATTCCTCTTTGCTGAAAACTCTCACCTTGCCACTGAACAAATCAATGGTATGCACCTGGCAAATAGTGTCTTTCACCTCGGCTCCGTAGGCCCCTATGTTTTGCACGGGAGCAGCGCCCACCTTACCGGGAATGTCAGCGAGATTCTCCAAACCGTACAGATTTTTCGATACGGTGTAGTCGACGAAATCCTTCCAAACCTCGCCTCCGTAGCAGCGTATTTTCACCTGTTCGGCAGTCTCATCAAGCGTCTCTATGCCCTTGAAATCTGGATAAACTACAAAACCGTCGTAAAACCCGGAGGAGAAGAGTATGTTGCTGCCGCCACTCAAAACCAAAACACGCGATTTGTTGAGGTTATCCTTAAAATCCTGATTCCCAATCAAATTGCGTACATCATCCAACGACTGGACTTTCTCGAAGAACTTGGCCTTCACGTCAAATCCGAAAGTGTTGAGCCCGAGTAGCGAAAAATTCTTCTCCATCTCTGAAATTTTTTTCAAAAATAGAGAAATTTTGTCAAACCACAACGGAAAATCTGTAATTTTATGGCTCAAAAAAATAGGCGTATTGAAACGTGTTATTGTATCGGTAATCAATGACTTGGTGACCGACCAGCGAGTCAACAAGTCGTGTCTGACCCTGCAGAAGGCCGGCTTTGAAGTGCTGTTGGTTGGCCGTCGTCAACGCAAATCGCCACCCATGGACGACCGACCGTACAAGTCGCACCGCATGAAGCTGTTGTTCGAGAAAGGCCCCATGTTTTACGCCACTTTCAATATCAGACTGTTTATTTTCCTGTTGTTCCATCGCTGCGACTGCCTGCTGTCGAACGATTTGGACACTCTTTTGCCCAACTTTTGGATATCAAAGTTGAAACGCATACCGCTTATTTACGACAGTCATGAGTATTTTACAGAAGTGCCTGAATTGGTGAGCAGGCCCAAGGTACAGCGCGTCTGGAAACGGATAGAGGAATATGTGGTGCCGAAATTGCCCGAGATGATAACAGTCAACCAGTCGATAGCTGATCTTTTCCATGAGAAATACGGCATAAAGGTGCATATCATCCGCAACATCCCGATGCGTAAAATGTTGCCTGCACCGGCATCCCGCCAGGAGGTCGGCCTCGACCCGAATAAGCACATTCTGGTGCTTCAAGGCTCGGGCATCAATATACACCGTGGCTCTGAGGAACTGGTGGATTCCATGCAGTATCTGGATGATTGTCAGTTGGTTATAATAGGTGGGGGAGATGTGTTGCCTATTCTGAAGGAGAAGGTAGCGGCAAACCATTGGGACGATAGGGTGAAGTTCTTCCCACGCATGCCTTATCAGCAGATGATGGCCATAACTCAGCTTGCCGAGTTGGGCTTTACACTCGATAAGGACACCAATCTGAACTACCGTTTCAGTCTGCCTAACAAACTTTTCGACTATATTCAGGCCGGAGTGCCGATTATAGCATCCCATCTGACGGAAATTGAAAGAATCATAACTGATTATAACATAGGTACTTTCATAGATAATCATGAGCCTAAGACCATAGCCGCCACCATTCAAAATGCCTTAAATGACGAAAAGATTTTGTCGTTGTGGAAAAATAATCTTATCTTTGCGGCTCAGAACCTCTGTTGGGAGAATGAAGAAGGGGTCCTGCTCAAAATCTATGAGAAATACGTTTGACAAGCATATACACATCGTTAGTTTTGACATCCCTTGTCCTGCTAATTACGGCGGTGTGATAGACGTGTTTTTCAAGCTGAAGGCCTTGGCTGAACGAGGTTATAAAATCCATCTGCACTGTTTTGAATATGGCAGGGAGCATTCTCCGAGGGTGGAAGCTGTCTGCGAATCGGTCAACTATTACAAGCGCAATATGTGGCTTGGGCAAATCCTGAACAGTATTCCGTATATCGTAAAGTCAAGAATATCAGAGAGTCTGATACAGAATCTGCTAAAAGACGACTATCCGATTATTCTGGAAGGTTTGCATTCTTGCGGAGTGTTGCTCGACAAGAGGATGGCCGGCCGCAAGATTTTTGTGCGCGCCCACAATGTGGAGCACGACTATTACCAGTATCTGGCCGAAACTGAGAAGAGTTTCCGGAAGAGGACTTTCTTGAGAATGGAGTCAGCCAAGCTTAGGAGGTTTGAGCCTATTCTGGCGAAGGCTTCGGGAATTCTGGCCATATCGCAGAAAGAATATGAGTATTTCAAGCAGAAATACGACAATGTATACCTTATTCCCGCTTACGACGGTTTTGACAAAGTCGATATAATGGAAGGCATGGGCGATTACGTGCTTTATCATGGAAATCTGGAGGTTTCGGAAAATTATAATGCCGCTGGGTTCTTGATAAACGAGGTGTTTAAGGGCTCGGATGTGAAGCTTAAGATAGCCGGCATGAACCCGCCTAAGCACTTGGTGGCCTGCGCCGAGAAAGTGCCTAACGTCGAGCTGATAGTTAATCCGGATGATGAGCAGTTGCAGAATCTAATCAGCAACGCCCAAATCAACATACTGGTAACAGCACAGTCGACCGGACTGAAGCTGAAGCTTCTGAACGCCTTGTACAACGGACGTTACTGCGTGGTCAACGACAAGATGGTTGAAGGCTTGGATGTGGAGGGCTTATGCTATGTGGCAAATACAGCTGACGAGATGAAAGCTGTGGTGGCTGACCTTATGTCGAAACCTTTCGATGCAGAAAAAATCGCCCATCGCAAGAGTAGGATGGACGATTTTTACAGTTCTTCGCGTAACACCGACAAACTGGTCGAATTACTTGGTTGATTCGGTAATCTTGCCGTCGGCGCAGCTGATCACTCGCGAAGGATATTTCAAAATCAGATTGTAATTATGAGTGGCCATCAAAATGGTGGTCTTGTTGTTGCGTATCTTCATGAGCAGTTTCATGATGTCGTTGGTGGTTTCGGGGTCGAGGTTGCCTGTAGGCTCGTCTGCCAAAATGACACTCGGGCTGTTGAGCAGGGCTCTGGCTATGGCAACGCTTTGCTGTTCGCCTCCCGACATCTGATGCGGCATCGCCTTCCTCTTGTCACGCAGACCCACCAGTTGCAGCACCTCGTCAATGCGACGGCTGATGCTGTTATCGTCTTCCCAACCTGTGGCTTTGAGCACAAACGAGAGGTTTTGCTCCACGTTTCTGTCGTATAGAAGTTGGAAATCCTGGAACACTATGCCGATTTTACGTCTCAGCATGGGGATGTCCTTGCGCTTTATCTCGTTCAGGTTGAATCCGGCTATGCTGAACAGGCCGTCCTTGGCCGGAAGGTCGGCATAGAGAGTCTTCAGCAGAGACGACTTGCCCGAGCCGCTACGTCCGATCAGGTATACGAACTCGCCTTCACCAACTTCAAGATTGATGTTGCTCAGAATCTGGTTCTCGTGCTGAAACACGCTGCCGTTTTTTATTGAAATAACTGCTGCCATAGTGTTAGTGTTTTACCATTTACTGCTTCCGCCGCCTCCGCCGAAGCTTCCGCCGCCAAAGCCGCCGAAACCGCCTCCACCGAAGCCGCCTCCGCCAAAACCTCCTGAGCCGCCCCAGGAGCTGCCTCCGCTGCGGCCACCGCCTCGGCCTGAGAGCATGCTGCCCCAGAACAATATCTTCCAGATATCGCTGTTGCCTCCCGATGACTTGCCGCCTCCATTTTTGCCGCCTTTGTGTGTGGCACTAGCCAAAACAACGAGGAATGCGAGGAAACAGATTAGTATCAAAATGCTGAAAGCTGACTTGCCGGCATCGCTCTTTCTAACATAATCCTCTCCTTTAAAAGCGCCCGAAGCCAGCCCAATGATAGCATCCACGGCATTGTTTATACCTTTGTAATAATTGCCCTCCTTGAAGGCAGGAATCATCTCTTTGGTGCGAATGACATAGTTGACTGCATCGGTTATGTAAGGCTCCATGCCATAGCCTACCTGTATAGAGACATCGCCCAGCTCGTCTGCAGTCTTGGGCTTGACCAGAATTACCACGCCGTTGTTGTCCTTGGTTCCGACACCCCATTGTTCGCCAATCTGATAGGCGAAATCGTCTGATGTGGTGCCGTTTAGACTTCTGACAGTAACCACGCAGATTTGAGTGGAAGTGGTGTCGTTGTAAGCCACTAGCTTGTGCTCCAGAGCCTGTTCCTGCTTGGGCGACAGTATGTCGGCAAAGTCGTTGACCAGACGCGGCGGGTTGGGCCTTGCCGGAATTTTCTGGGCAAAGCCGGCGACACTGAGCAATAACACCGCAAGGCAAAGGATGTGCTTCATTAAAACTCAACTTTTGGAGCCACTTCCGAACCCGCTGCTGCCTTGAAATATCCAATCTTTTCGAATCCGAACATGCCTGCGATTATGTTGCGCGGGAACATTCTGATGCTCTGGTTGTACTCACGTGCTCTGTCGTTGAACTTCTGACGTTCCACAGTGATGCGGTTCTCAGTTCCTTCCAGCTGTGACTGCAAGGCAAGGAAGTTCTCGTTAGCCTTCAGGTCGGGATATCTCTCAACGCTGACCAACAGACGTGACAATGCGCTTGACAACTGGTCTTGAGCCTCCTGGAACTCTGCAAGCTGTTCAGGGGTGATATTGCTCGGATCCACTGTGATGCTTGTGGCTTTTGCGCGCGCCTCGATCACTGCTGTCAAAGTGCCTTGCTCGTGAGCCGCGTAGCCCTTCACTGTTGCAACGAGGTTAGGAATGAGGTCGGCGCGCCTCTGGTAGACGTTCTCAACCTGAGCCCATTGAGCCTCAACTGCTTCCTGCTTTTTAACCATGCCGTTGTATGCGTTCTTTACCCAAATGAAGAGCAGCAGAAGCACCGCAACGATAACGATGATTGTGATAATGCCTTTCTTTTTCATTGTTTCTGTTTTTATTAGTTAATGATGTTGTTAAAATTTCTCTTTATAAAATCGTTCAACTCTTTGCCTTTCAGCAGGTTCTTCGACAAGCGTGCCAAGTCGTACAGCTGGCTGATGATGGATTTTCTCTCATCTTCAGTCTTGTCGGGCAAGGTCGCAATGGCTGCGTTGTTGGTGTTGAGCATCAGGGTGTAGTTGTCAGGCATGTCGCCCCACATCGGCATTCCACCCATCTGGTTCATTTCCTTGTAACGGCGCATCCACTCGTTTTGGATGATCTCAACAGGAGCCTCGTCCTCGCCCAGAGTGCTGAACTCCACGTTGAAATGCGTCTTGTCTATGACCTCTTCGAAGGCTTTCTTAACCTCTTCCTTCTGCTTGTCGTCCAGTTTTGACTCCTTTTTAACATCTTCTTTCTCAATGAGTTTGTCGATGGTGTTGGAGTCTACGCGTGCAAACGAGGTGTGCTCAAACTTCTGCTCGTAAGCGCTGATGAAGTGTGAGTCGAGCATGCCGTCGAGCATCAGAACGTTGTAACCGTGTTCCTTAGCTTTCTCGATGTTGGCGTACTGCTCGTCCTGGTTTGTAGCATACAAATATACGACATTTCCGTCTTTGTTCTTCTGGTTTTCCTCAATTAATTTTTTGTATTCCTCAATAGTGTAATACTTGCCGTCGGTATCCTTGAAGAGCATGAACTTCTCGGCTCTTTCGAAGAATTTCGGGTCGGCTATCATGCCGTAGACTATGAAGATGCGGATGTCGTCCCATTTCTTCTCGTAGTCAGCGCGGTCTTTCTTGAAGAGCTCCTCGAGCTTTTCAGCCACTTTCTTGGTGATGTAGCCCGAAATTTTCTTCACGTTCTGGTCGTTCTGCAGGAATGAACGGCTCACGTTCAACGGGATGTCAGGTGAGTCGATGACGCCGTGCAGCAGACTCAAAAAGTCGGGCAAAATACCCTCAACCGAATCGGTGACGAATACCTCGTTGCAATAGAGCTGAATCTTGTTGCGCTGGAATTCGTAGCGGTTGCTGATCTTAGGGAAGTAGAGTATACCCGTGAGATTGAACGGATAGTCGACATTCAAGTGAATGTGGAACAGAGGTTCGGTGAAGTTCATAGGGTAGAGGGTGTGATAGAAACTGTCATACTCCTTGTCCTCTATGCTTGACGGGGCTTTTTTCCACAGAGGGGCCACATCGTTGATAATCCAAGGCTTTTCAACCTCTTTGGTCTTCGGCTTGCCGTCTTTGTCGGTCTCGCCTTCTATAGGCTCCTGCACCTTCTTGGTTCCGAACTGAATCGGCACCGGCATGAACTTGCAGTATTTGTTGAGCAGTTCGCGAATCTTGCCTTCCTCCAGGAAGTCAGCGCAGTCGTCGGCTACATAAAGGATGACGTCGGTTCCGCGATTGCCTTTGGCTATGGCGTTCATGGTATACTCTGGCGAGCCGTCACACTCCCAGATGACACCCTTTTCGTCGGCTTTCTGAGTGTAAGACTTGGTGATCAACGATACCTTCGACGATACCATGAAAGCCGAGTAGAAGCCCAGTCCGAAGTGGCCTATGATGTTGGCGGCTTCAGCTTCGCTGTTGGTTTTGAATTTCTCAATAAACTCAGTGGCTCCCGAAAAAGCTATCTGGTTGATGTACTTGTCGACTTCGGCCTCGGTCATACCTATGCCGTTATCGCGCACCGTGATGGTCTTTTTCTTTTTATCGACCTCAACTTTGATGGTAAGGTCGCCAAGTTCGCCGCTGTATTCTCCGGCAGAGGCGAGAGTTTTCAGCTTTTGCGTGGCATCCACGGCATTGCTGATTATCTCACGCAGAAATATCTCGTTTTCCGAGTATAAGAACTTTTTGATTACCGGAAAGATGTTTTCCGTTTTAACTCCAATTGATCCGTTTGCCATAATATTATAATTTTGTTAATTCTCGAAATGATTAAACAGCGGCATCAAAAACCATGCCGAATAATAATGTCTGACAATTTGTCGCTTGTCATTTATTTTTGTATTTTTGCAAAAAAGATATTCTGATGGAAAAGTTCTTCGGTAAGCTTGAGTAGGCACTCAAAAACGACACTTTGGTGAAAATGACCTTGTCGAAGCCGGTCGATAAAAACAACGGGCTGCGCAATGTCTATGTCAAGCCTATATTGTTGAAAAACAATAAGATGTATCAGTTTACCTATAGATATGAACGCCGTGATGAGACTAAAAACCATAATGTCGGGCAAACACTAGAAGTTTTAAAGGATATGATTCCCGAGGCTTTTCAGAATGTGACACTTTTCACCATGACTGAAGATGTGACACTGCTTGTCAGCAAGAAGGGCAAGCCGACGGTTCTTTGCAAGAAGACCCAGGAAAACCGTGACCTCGACCTGAGTCACGACCATGAGAAGCAGCGTCTGATCGACCCTAAGAATCCTTGGTGGCATCTGCTGGGCTTGACCACAGCCGACGGCAAGGTGATGTCCGACATGCAGCATAAATTCAAACAGATTTGCAAGTATGTGGAGATAGTGGACGGAGTGATGCGTCAGACCAAGTTTGACGACACTATCCATATAGCTGACATGGGAGCCGGCAAGGGCTATCTGACTTTTGCGCTTTACGAATATCTCACTGCCAATTACGACAAGAAAATATTGATGGAAGGGGTGGAAATCCGTCCGGAACTGGTAGAAAAAATCAATACTATCATTGAAAAGTGTAAAGAAGCCTGGCCAAGCGTCTCAACCATGCGTTTCGTGCAAAATTCAATAGAAGATTACAAACCCGAGCAACTGGATGTGATTATAGCTCTACATGCTTGCGACACAGCCACCGACGACGCTATCTTAAAAGGTATACGCAACAATGCCAAGCTGATAATATGCGCCCCTTGCTGCCACAAGCAGATTCGCCGAGAGATGGAAAAATCAGGCAAGACCGACTCTATTACAAAATACGGTATTTTCCTTGAGCGTCAGGCGGTTATGGTGACTGATGCCATCCGTGCCCTTGTGCTGGAATACTGCGGTTACAAGACCCAGGTGATGGAGTTTATAGAGATAGACAACACCCCGAAAAATGTGCTTCTGGTGGGCCGCAAAAGCGACAAAGCTGTCGACAAACAGGCTGTGGCGGCACAGATTCGCGCACTGCTTGAACAGTACGGAATAGGGGAGCATTACTTGTGGAAACATCTGTTCAAAACTATGGATTTTAAAAAAGACTAAAAAATTATTTCATATTGAAATAAATCGTATATTTGCAATCCAGGAAAACGACGAAATTACATAACACAAAATAAATAATATCATGCAAAACATCGATTGGGGATCACTCCCATTTGGTTATTATCCAACAAATTACAACGTCCGCTGCTACTACAAGAACGGTCAGTGGGGCGAACTTGAAGTCAGTTCAGAAACAACAATCAACATCCACATGGCAGCTACATGTCTGCACTATGGACAAGAGGCTTTCGAAGGCTTGAAGGCTTTCCGTGGCAAAGACGGCAAAGTGCGTATCTTCCGTATGGACGAGAACGCCAAGCGTTTGCAGTCATCAAGCCGTGGTATCATGATGGCAGAATTCCCTATTGAGAAATTCGAAGAGGCTATCGTGAAATGTGTGAAGCTGAACGCTGAGTTCATCCCTCCGTACGAGAGCGGCGCTTCATTGTACCTTCGTCCATTGCTGATCGGTATGGGCGCCCAGGTAGGTGTCAAACCTGCCACAGAGTATCTGTTCCTCGTGTTCGCAACACCGGTGGGACCATACTTCAAGGGCGGCTTCCAGGCTAACCCATACGTCATTACACGTAAGTATGACCGTTCAGCTCCTCTGGGCACAGGTATCTACAAAGTCGGTGGCAACTACGCCGCATCATTGCGCGCACACGTTGAAGCTTGCCATGGCGGACAGTATGCCTGCGAGTTCTATCTCGATGCAAAAGAGAAGAAATATATCGACGAAGCTGGCGCAGCTAACTTCTTCGGTGTGAAGAACAACACTTACATCACTCCACAGTCATCATCAATTCTTCCTTCAATCACCAACAAGAGCTTGATGCAGTTGGCTGAGACTCTCGGCATGAAGGTCGAGCGTCGTCCAATCGCTGAAGAGGAACTCGCATCGTTCGAAGAGGCAGGCGCATGCGGCACAGCAGCCGTCATCAGCCCTATCTCACGTATCGACGACCCTGAGAATGGCAAGAGCTACACCTTCGGTGATGGCAAACCAGGTCCATGGTGCCAGAAACTGTACAACAAACTCCGTGGCATTCAGACAGGTACTGAGCCTGATGAGTTCGGTTGGATCACATACGTAGAAGGAATCTAAATCAGTTGACAGATTAATTTTGAAAAAATACGCCATTTTTTGATGGCGTATTTTTTTATTTTTCATATCTTTGTGAGTTCAAAATGTTAAATATTGAAAATAATTAAAAAATCTACACTATGAAAAAGCTTACTATTGCATTATTTGCTATGCTTTCGATGGCTTTCACAGTCAAGGCACAGCAGTATGTATCGACAGAACCGGCCAACAGGAACGTCGTTCTTGAGGAGTTCACAGGCCGTACCTGCACATGGTGCCCTTCGGGTCACGTTATCGCTAACAACATTGCCAGCAGTCATCCTGACAGATTCTGGTCGGTGAATATCCACTCTGACGGATATTTTTCAGCCACATCTTACCCTAACCTGAATACAACAAAAGGTAATTCCATTCGTGCGGCTTTCAACGCCTCCTCATTCCCAAGCGGAGTGGTGAACCGTACAACTGCAGCGGCTGTGGGCCGTGGAGAATGGACAGGCCAGGCCAACACTCAGTTCAACCAGACTGCAGAGTGCAATTTGGGCGGTATAGCTCAGATTAATCCTGACACACGCGTAGCTAACATCATCGTTGAGGTTTATTATACAGGTAACAGCTCCGCTGACGAGAACTATCTGACAATCATGATGTTGCAAGACAGTATTTGGGGTAGCCAGACAGGCGGCTCAGACAATCCGGCCCAGTGGGTGAACGGACAGTATTGCCACATGCACATCTTCCGTGACATTATCACAGCCAATATGGGTGACGCTATTTCTCCAACAACTCAAGGCACTTTGATTACAAAGACATACGAATATCAGATTCCAGAAAGCATTGGAAGCCCTAACGGTGTTGAGGTTGATCTCGACAACATTCATTTTGTGGCATTTGTTTCGGAACGTTATCAGGGTACCCCTACACGTCCGATTTTGAATGCTTGCGAACTGGTTTGCACCACCATGACAAACGATCCTATACATCCGTTCGTGAGAAATATGGCTCAGCTGGTGAATGCTTCGTGCAGTCACACCAAAACCTTCAAATTCGACCTTTTCAATGGAGGTTTGGATGCGTTCAATACGGTAAAATATACAGTTACAGTGGGTGATGCCGTTGCTGACTATGAATGGAACGGCAACCTGACATCAGGCAATGTGGTGAATGTGGAATTCGATATGGACATTCCGCTCGGCACTTACGAAGGAAACTTGAGCATTACTGAAGTCAACGGAGTGACTTACGAATACTCGACCAAATTCGGTGCAAAATGCGACGAATGGGTGGAATATGAGGTTGAAGGCGACGTTGTTACCCTGAAGTTGTTTGTCATCCAAGACCAGATGGGTCAGGAGACCACTTGGGACATTATCAACTCGGCCGGAGAAGTGGTTGCCGAAGGTGGCCCGTACAACAATTTGGCTGGTAGCGGAACACTGCCTAACGTAACAACTTTGAGCGACCTTCCGACAGACGAATGCTATCTGTTCAGAATTTATGACTCGGCAGGCAACGGTATCTGCTGCAATTATGGCAACGGACATTATTACATCAAACACGGCACCGCCTTCCTGATAGATGCTGAGGGCAACTTCGGAGAGGAAGCCTCACATCTGATTTCACTCAAGAAGAAAGATGATGGCGTTATTGACAATACAGCAGCCAGCTTCAAAGTTTATCCTAATCCTGCCAACAGCAAGATCTATGTGGAAGGCGCAGGCATAAGCACTGTTGAGGTGTACAACTCTGTCGGCCAGATGGTGACCTCGGTGGAAGGCTCAGCCAATACAGCCATCGACGCCACATCGTTCGAAAACGGCATCTACGTGGTGAGAGTGCTCACTAGCGAAGGCGCTGTATCAACTCAAAAAGTGTCAATTGTACATTAAGACTTTATGTTCTCTTGTCCGATACAAATCCGCATGAGCGACCTCGACCCGTTCGACCATGTCAACAACGGGGCGCAGTGCAATCTGTTCGACTACGGCCGCAGCCAGTATTTTGAGCATCTTTTCAATCATGAGATTGATTGGATGAAGTTCAGCTACGTGCTGGTTCATGTGGAGCTTGATTTTAAGAAGCCTGTCAAGATTCACGAGCAAATAGTTTGTGAGACAGAGGCTTACGAGGTAGGACGCACCAGCTTTAAAATGCGTCAGTATTTAAAAAACGCTGTGACAAACGACATTTTAACCGTTTGTCACAGCGTTATTGTTTGTATCGACCGAGCCAAGAACGTGCCTATGGAAATTCCTGAGGCCGATAAGTTTATGCTCGGATTCAGCTTCTAGAGCAGCTGTTCCATCTGTTTCTGGAGTTTTAACGCCTCTTCGGCGGCCTTCTCAGCGAAGTCGGCACCGTTGGAGGCGTAAATTATACCCCTGGACGAGTTGACCAACAGTCCGCAGTCTTTGTTGAGACCGTATTTGGCCACTGCCTGGAGGTCGCCGCCCTGTGCGCCAACGCCCGGCACCAGCAGGAAGCTGTCTGGCATCATCTGGCGGATTTCGCCAAGCTCTTCGGGATGGGTGGCTCCGACCACGTACATCATCTTGTCGCTGCCGGCCCACTCAGCCGATTTCAGCAGTACGTTTTTGTACAGTTCCTTGCCTTCGGCATTCAGATACTGGAAGTCGCGCGAACCCTTGTTCGATGTCAAGGCGAGCAAAATCACCCATTTGCCTTCGAAACCGAGGAAAGGCTCCACAGAGTCGACACCCATGTAAGGCGCGACCGTGATTGCGTCGGCCTTGAGGGTCTCGAAGAAAGCACGTGCGTAATTGGCCGACGTATTGCCTATGTCGCCACGTTTGGCATCGGCAATGACAAACATCTCAGGATAGTTTGCCTTGATGTAATTGATTGTCTTTTCGAGACTTAACCAACCTTTTGCGCCATACACCTCGTAAAATGCGGTGTTAGGCTTGAAGGCGACGGCGTATTTTGCCGTAGCGTCTATTATGGCCTTGTTGAAAGCGAAGACAGGATCTTCATCGTTCAGCAGGTGCTGTGGAATCTTCTTGATGTCGGTGTCCAAGCCGACGCAAAGAAACGACTTCTTTGCTCTGATCTGATTTATAATCTCTTGTTTATTCATAACTTCAAACTTTAAACTCTAAACTATTCATCGAGTCCTTCTTTCAATCTTTCAGCATTCTCCGCCATCTGCAAATTCTCTACAAAAGCTGTCAGATCGCCGTCCATCACTGAGGTCAGATTGTAGACAGTGAATCCGATACGGTGGTCGGTGACACGGCCCTGAGGGTAGTTGTAGGTGCGGATTTTCGCTGAGCGGTCGCCCGTGGAAACCATGGTCTTACGTTTCGAGCAGACTTCCTCCATGTATTTGTTATACTCAGCTTCGTAGATGCGGGTACGCAATATCTTCATGGCCTTGGCCATGTTCTTGGCCTGCGAGCGCTCGTCTATGCAGCTCACCACCACGCCTGTAGGGATGTGGGTGAGACGCACGGCGCTGTAAGTGGTGTTGACGCACTGTCCGCCAGGTCCTGAAGCCGCGCAGTAAACCTCTTTCTTGATATCTTTATCGAGCAGTTCCACATCGAATTCCTCGGCTTCCGGCAACACTACCACCGAAGCTGCAGAGGTGTGGATGCGGCCCTGTGTCTCAGTCTTAGGCACACGCTGCACGCGATGCACTCCCGATTCGAACTTCAATATTCCGTAGGCTCCGTCACCTATGACGTTAAACACTATTTCCTTGAATCCACCGGCTGTGCCTTCGTTGGCGTCGACTGTCTCGACCTTCCAATTCTTGGCTTCGCAGAATTTCAGATACATTCTGTAGAGGTCGCCGGCAAAAATGGCAGCCTCGTCGCCGCCTGTACCTGCACGGATTTCCATCACGGCGTTCTTGCCGTCGGTTGGGTCTTTAGGAATGAGCATCAAACGGATATCCTCTTCGAGTTTGCCCACCTTTTCGGTAGCCTCGTCTAGCTCTTCCTGTGCCATCTCGCGCATGTCCTCGTCCTTCTCAGTCTTCAGCAATTCCTTGGCTTCGCTGATGTTGGCGAGATATGTCTTATACTGGTTGAACGCATCCACCACTGGTTCAAGGTCTTTGTAATCCTTGTTGACCTTGACGTAACGCTTCATGTCGTTCATCAGTTCCGGGTCGTTGAGCTGCTCACGCAGCGCTTCCCAGCGTTCTTTAATAGCTTCTAATTTGTCAATTATTTCCATTAGTATTCAAAAATTCCGTATTTACTCTTGATTGTGAGCTGTTTCTTGTCGGATGCCTCCACATGGCCGATTATCTGGGCCTGAATGTTAAATGAGTTGGCAATCTTAATCATCTTTTCGGCTGATTTTTCGTCGGTGTAAATCTCAAGACGCGAACCCATGTTGAACACCTTGTACATCTCCTGCCAATCGGTGCCCGACGACTCCTGAATCATCTCGAACAATGGCGGCAGCTCTATCATATTGTCTTTTATGATATGCAGCTTGTCGATGAAATGAGTCACCTTGGTCTGTGCGCCTCCGCTGCAGTGGATTATGCCGTTGATGTTGCCTCTCAGATTCTCCAAAATCGGCACCATCATAGGCAGATAGGTGCGGGTAGGGGCGAGTATGAGCTTGCCGACATCTACGCCAGGAACCTTGGTCGCTTCTGTGAGAGTGTGATTGCCAGAATAAACCAGATTCTCCGGAATGGAGTGATCGTAGCTCTCCTGATATTTTTCTGCCAGATAATGACCCAGTACATCGTGACGTGCCGATGTCAGACCGTTTGAACCCATGCCGCCGTTGTAGCGGTCTTCGTAGGTGGCCTGTCCGTATGAAGCGAAGCCTACTATGACATCGCCAGGTTTGATGTGATTCTCAATCACTTCGGAGCGTTTCATGCGGGTGGTGACTGTGCTATCCACTATGATGGTACGCACCAGGTCGCCCACGTCGGCTGTCTCTCCGCCTGTGAGGTGAATGCCTACTCCCAGCGAGCGCAGCTTGGCCAAGAATTCCTCTGTGCCGTTGATGACTGCCGAAATCACTTCGCCAGGGATGAGGTTTTTGTTACGTCCGATGGTGGAGGAGAGGAGCATGTTGTCGGTGGCGCCCACGCACATCAAATCGTCGGTGTTCATCACCACTGCGTCCTGTGCTATGCCTGCCCAAACTGACAAATCGCCTGTCTCTTTCCAATAAAGATACGCCAACGACGACTTGGTGCCCGCGCCATCGGCGTGCATTATGTTGCAATACTGGTCGTCGCCACCCAAGATGTCGGGTATAATCTTGCAGAAAGCATTGGGATACAAGCCTTTGTCAAGATTCTTGATGGCGTTGTGGATGTCTTCCTTTTCGGCTGAAACGCCACGGAGCTGATAACGTTTTTCTACTGGCATATTATTTGAAAATCAATTTATGTTCGTCTGTATTAAACTCAAAACTGCCGAATTTTCTCAAGTCTTTCTGACCAATCATCCAGTCTTGTCTCTGGCTGTTGACCACTACCACCTCGAGATTTTCAACAGTACGGTCGGCTATGCGCATCTCCTTGATTATGAAGGTGGCACGGTTTTTGACAGCACCGGCTGTGATAATCATGTCGATGTTGTCGCCTATGAAGTCGTTCTTTGTGATTATGCCGTTGTTGAGCAATTCCATCACCTTTGACTGCGATACGCTCAAGTCGGCGTCACGGTCGTATGTCACTGTCTCGGTGTAAGCGTTGATATACGACTTGAACGAGAGATAACCCATCTTATCCTGAGAGAATGAAACTTTATTATCCTCAGGATTCAGCTTGATGTTGGCCATATGATTGTCGTCAATGTTTTCTCTGCTCTTGAAGTCCTTGCTCAGCACTCTGAATTCTGTTCTACGGTTCAGCTGGTGGGCGTAGTTTTTAAGCTCTTCTGACGGCAGGCTGTTGATGTACTGCTCGGTGAGCTTGGTGCCTTCCTTGAAGGTGTAGCCGTTGTATACAAAGTCTTTCTTCAATGTTCTGGGCACGCGCTCGCCATAGCCTTTAGCTGTCAGACGCAGAGGGTCTATACCTCTGATAACCAGATAGTCGCACACCGATTGGGCACGCTTTTGCGACAGAATGTCGTTGCGGGCGTCGCTGTCGCGGAAGTCGGTGTGAGAACCTAATTCTATGGTTATGTTGGGGTTGACTTGCAAAATCTCGATAAGTCCCTGCAATGAATCCTCAAACTGCGGCTGAAGATCCCATTTTCCGAGTTCGTACTGAATCTCCGGAAGTACGATAGAACCGCTCGGTATCATCTCTATCTCATAACTTGGCGTAAAATCGCGGCTAAACTCCAGACCGACTGTGCTGATGGTGTCGGTCATTGTGAAGTAGTTGTTCTTGTCGATTGTAATGACGTAGATGTTGTTGAGCTTTATGATTCCTTCGTTAAACTGGAAGTTACCCTTGTCTGACGACAATGTGGTGGCTCTGGTGCCGTCTGTTCCCATCACAGTCACGTTGGCGCCGCCCACATACTGCAAACTGTTGCGATCTTTGATTATACCGTTGACAGTGAATAGGATAGGAGGCTCCATGAAGTAATAAATGTCGTCGTCAAGGCCGTTGCGGCTGTCTCTGTTAGAGGCGAAGAAACCGCGTTCCTCGGTGGGGTGGAACATTATGCTGAAATCGTTGCCTGTAGAGTTGATGGGCGATTTCAGGTTGACAGGCACCGACCAGTTGCCGGCTGTGTCAATTGTTGTCATGAATATATCCAGGCCTCCCATGCCGCCGTGTCCGTCGGATGAGAAATAGAGGGTGGAGTCGTTACGCATGTAGGGGAACAGCTCATCGCCAGGGGTGTTGACCACGTCGCCCAGGTTGAACGGACGTCCGAACTTACCGTCGTCGCCTTTTATTGTCACCCAGATATCCTTGCCGCCGAAGCCTCCGCGACGTTCCGAGGCGAAGTACATTATGCTTTCGTCCGAGCTGAGGGTGGGGTGGCCGACTATTTCGAGGGAGTCTACGCCTGCTATCTCAACCAGCACCGGCTCTGCAAACGAGGTGCCTGTACGTCTGGACTTCATAATTTGGCAGCCCGACTGACGGCGTTTCTCGTTGGGGCAGCGTGTGATGTACACATCCGAGAACGAAGAGTTGAAGAAAGGTGAGCCTTCGCTGCCTTTGCTGTTCAGTCCGCCTTCCTCGTCAACCAGCTCGGGTTTTTCCCAATTGCCTTGCTTGTCCTGACGGGTGTAATAGAAATCGGCGAAATGCTGTCCGGTGATTGCGTCCTTTTCTTTTGCAATACCGCCTTCGCGGGTGGAGGTGAATATGATGTCGTTGAAACTGTTCGATATCCATGCCACTCCGTAGTCTGACGACTTGGAGTTGAGGGCTTTCATGCGGGTTACCTCATATTTTGAAGGATATTCCAGCCATTCCTTGATGTTTGCTATGTCGTCGGCCGCACGCTGTCCGCGGGGGTCGTCTGGCACCAGCTCGGTGTAGGTGTTGTAGCACTCCAAAGCCTCTTCATATTTACCGTTGCGTTTCAGCACGTCACCGTAATGCAGGAAGAAAATGGGGTTGCTCTTCGGAAATTCAGTCTTGGCCACGCGTTTGTACGCCACAGCAGCCTGCTTGGTATTCTCCGTGAGACGGTAGCATTCTCCAAGCTGGTAGGTGATGCGGGTGCGTTCAGCCTCGAATTTCTTCTTTTTCGTCTTTTTGACGGCCTTCTTGTAACGTTCTATTGCAAGAGTGTATTGACCTCTCTCAAAGGCGAGGTCGGCACTTTTGGCAGGCTGACGGCGTTGAGCCTCAAGGGGTTGAGATATCCCTATCAGCAGTACGGTCAATATGAATAACAGTTTCTTCAACATAAGATACCTTTTTTGTTTTATAAACAACAAAGATACAAAATCATTGTGTATTAAGGTCAAAAAATAAATAAAAAATGTAGAGACGTGCCAAGGCGCGTCTCTACATCAAATATGTGTCAATAACTATTTTTTCTTCTTGTTGTCGCCAGCTTCGATGAGCTTCGCATCTTCTGTCTTGCCTCTGAACAGTAAGTAAGCTACTGGTGAAGCAATGAACAGTGATGAGAATGTACCTGCGAAGATACCGACCAGCAATGCGAACACGAAACCGCGGATGGTCTCGCCGCCGAAGATGAAGATGGCCAGCAACACCACCAAGGTTGAACCTGATGTGTTGACTGAACGGAGCAATGTGCTGTTGACACCGTCGTTCATTCTTTCGTACCAGCTTCTCTTAGGATAGAGAGTGACGTTCTCACGGATACGGTCGAAGATAACCACTGTGTTGTTGATTGAGTAACCGATGATGGTCAGCACGGCGGCTATGAATGACTGGTCGACCTCCATTGAGAATGGTAACAGTTTGTAGAACAGTGAGTACATACCGATCACGATGATGGTATCGTGTGCCAATGCGATGATTGAAGACACACCGTACTGCCATCTCTTGAATCGGATAGCGATGTAGATGAAGATCACAGCCAATGAGATAGCGATGGCGAGCACAGCCTTACGTGTGACGTCGTTGGCGATGGCCGGTCCCACTTTCTGTGATGAAAGGATACCGTACATCATGTCGCTCTTCTCACTGTCTGATGTGAACTGTTCGTAAGAAATCTCTCTGTTGTAGAGGTCTTTCAAACCGTTGTAGAGGAGGGTCTGGATCTCGGCGTCGATGTTAGGATCTTCGCTTTCGATCTGATATTTTGTAGTGATCTTGAACTGACGGCTCTGGCCGTAAGTCTTCACTATGACTTCGTCTTTGAACTCCGGAACCTTGTCGAGAGCGTTCTTCACGTCAACGTCTTTCAGACGGGCGTCGTCGAAACGGACAACGTAGTTGCGGCCACCAGTGAAGTCGATACCGCGGTTGAGGCCGAGGGTGCCGAGTGACACACCGCTCACAACTATCATGATACCGGCGATGATGAATGCGGTCTTACCGAACTTGATGAAGTCGAACTTGGTGTGCTTCAGGAATTCGCGTGTGAAGTTGGTTGAGAAGTTAATCTCTTTGCCTTTGTCAAGCCAACCTTCAAGGATAAGACGTGTGATGAAGATTGAAGTGAACAGTGATGTGCAGATACCGATCATCAATGTTGTAGCGAAGCCCTGGACAGGACCTGTACCGAACTCAAACAGGATGAAACCTGTGAGGAAGGTTGTGATCTGACCGTCGAGGATAGCTGAGTAAGCAGCCTTGAAACCGTCTGTGATAGCCAGACGCAAGCCCTTACCGGCAGCGATTTCTTCCTTGATACGTTCGAAGATAATAACGTTCGAGTCAACAGCCATACCCAGAGTAAGAACTATACCTGCGATACCAGGCAGAGTCAACACTGAGCCGAATGAAGCGATGACGCCGAAGAAGAACACGATGTTGACCAACAATGCGATGTCGGCTGCGATACCGGCTTTGCTGTAGAAGAACACCATGTAGATGAGCACCAGGCAGAAAGCGATGATGAATGACCAGAAACCTGATGTGATGGCTTCCTGACCGAGTGATGGACCAACCACGTTCTCTTCGATGATTCTGACAGGAGCTGGCAACTGACCGACCTTAAGGATGTTGGCCAAGTCCTGAGCCTCTTCAACTGTCATGTCGCCGCCTGAAATCTGTGAGCGTCCGCCCGGGATCTCGTCGTTAACGACAGGGTATGAGTAAACGTAGTTATCAAGAACGATAGCCACCTGGCGGCCGATGTTGCTGCCTGTGAGGTGTCTCCACTTTGTGGCACCGTCTCTGTTCATCTGGATGCTGACTTCAACGCGGCCGTTCTGGTCGTAGTCCTGACGGGCGTCGGTGATGCAGTCACCAACGAGGGCGCACTTGTTGTCCTTGCTGTCACCCTTCAAAGCGACGAGGTCGATGAATTCGACATTGCCTGTGGTGCTCTTGTTAGGTTTCACTGACCATGCGAGCTTGAGGTTACGTGGGAAGATAGAAGCAACCTGCTTCAACATTCTGTTGACGTTGGCTGTATCTTTCACCATTGCCATACCTACGCGGGCTGTTTCGCCTGGAACCACCTGACCGGCTGAGTTCATATAAAGTGAAGGCTGGAGGATAGTGTAGAGAGGATTGTTCTCTTCGTAAGCCTCACGTGCTTTCTTAATTGAGTCTTCTGCTGTCATCTGGTTGAGAAGGGCAACGTCGCCGTCTTCTTTCACAGCTTCTTCCTTAGCAGGTTTGAGAGCTTTCTCGGTTTCAGCCAAGCGCTGGTTGGCGAGGTCGAAATACTGATAAATCTCGTTGAAGTTGTAAGTCTCCCAGAACTCGAGCTGAGCTGTGCCCTGCAACAGTTTGCGAACACGCTTCGGGTCCTTGATACCTGGGAGCTCGATGAGGATACGGCCTGAGCTTTCCAGCTTCTGGATGTTAGGCTGTGCCACACCGAAACGGTCGATACGGGTTCTCAAAATCTGGTATGAACGGTCGATAGCGTCGTCGGCTTCCTTCTGGATAGCTGCGAGGTATTCCTCGTTCGATGAGTTGATTGTGAGTTCGTAACGGCTGTCTTTCTTGTCTTTCATCTTGTAGTAGAAGATAGAGGCAAGACGTGCGTTAGGATCGAGCTTCTGATAAGCTTCGCCGAAGAGTTGGACGAACTCCTTCTGGCTGCTCAGATGCTGCTGTTTTGCAATCTTCATGGCTTCGTTGAAGGTTGGGTCGGTGCTGTTGCCTGATAAAGCGTAAACGATGTCCGGCACCGAAACCTCCATTATAATGTTCATACCGCCCTTAAGGTCAAGGCCGAGGTTCAACTCCTGCTCCTTGCACTCACGGTAGGTCTGCCACATGTAGAATGAAATGTTTCCGATTGAGTCGAGATAGTAAGTCTCTCTGGCCGCTCTGATAGAATCCTGGAAATAAACAGCGGCATCATTGTCACCCTTAGCCATCTCTGTGGCTAACGACTTTTTACTCTCGGCATAGTTGGCGGCATATGTTCTTGCTCTTTTTTCTGCCACTTTTGTAGCAACTGTGAACGACAGTTGGTAGATTGTGAACAGAGCCAACATTAAAGCCAAAAGCTTGATAACTCCTTTGTTTTGCATTGTAAATCGAATTTTTTTATTAATTAAACTTTTCTTTAAATTCTACAAAAATTTTTAGCGTGCAAAGATACGACAATTTTTGAAGCTGACAAAATATTTTTTTATTAATATTTGATCCACTTGAAAATTTCTTTCCAGGAGGCTTTTTTGCCGTACATCAATATGCCTGTGCGGTACACTTTGCTGGCCAGCCAGGTGAAGATGATAAAGGTGATGAAAAGCAGGGCTACCGATACTGACACCTGCCAAATTGGCACCCCGTAGGGTATCCTGAGCATCATTGCCAGAGGTGAGGTGAACGGTATCATCGAAAGCCATACCGCGAACGAGCTGTCGGGAGCGTTGGATATGAATCCCGAGCAAATGAGCGGTATTATGAGTATCAAACTGATAGGAGTGACAAACTGCTGGGTGTCGGTCTCGTTGTCTACGGCCGAGCCTATGCCGGCGAAGATGGCCGAATACAGGAAATATCCGCCTAAGAAGTACAACAGGAAGCACCACAATATGGTCTTGAAATTGATGGAATCTATAATGTTGAATACTTCTTTCAGCATTGCCTGAGTGTCGGAGTTTTCAGCTGTTTCAGTGATTTGTTCGGACATCACGGTGCCGGTCGAGAACACGTCCTGTGTGGGCAGGAAGGTTGAGCCTATACCGGCTATGGCCAAGGTGAGAACCACCCAAATCAGGAACTGTGTCAAGCCCACCAGACCTATGCCTATGATTTTACCCATCATCAGCTCGAAAGGCTTGACGGAGCTGACAATAACCTCGATTATGCGGTTGGTTTTCTCTTCGATTACTCCACGCATCACTTGAGAAGAGAACAGGAACACCACGAAATAAATCAAAGTGCAGAGCAGTATGCCTATCAAAAACTCAAACTCGCTGAACGACTCTTTTTCGGCGTCCTCGCTCATTCTTATCGACTGCACGTTGATGGTGGTGCTGGCGGCCTTCACTACGGCCGGATCTATGCCCGAGGCCATGAGTTTCTCGTGTTCAACCACATTTTTCATGGTTGCTCGTATGTGCGTGACCAAGGTCATCGGCAGCTGACGCACGCTGTAGATTTCAGCGTTTACCGGCACGTTGAGCTTGGTGCCCGGGATGTAGACCAACCCGTCGTATTCTCCGTTTTTCACCAGAGTTTTGGCTTCGTCTAAGTCCTTGTCAATATAAATAAAGGTGTTGAAGTCGGTGTTTTCGAACTTCCCGAGGAACAGTTCCGACTCGTCGCGCACCGCTATCACTTTCTTCTGATCGAATTTTTCCGAGTTTTCCATCAGTATGGCCGGAAGGAACATGATGGCCGCGAAGAAGAGGGGAGCGAGCAAGGTTAATATGAGGAACGAGCGCTTTTTGACTCGTGTCAGATATTCTCTTTTGATGATGATACCTATTTTCATGGCTTATTGATAATCAATTGTTTGAAGATGAAACAAGATTGATGAAAATATCGTTCATAGACGGCAGCACCTCCTTGAAGGAGACTATTTCGCCTTCGCGTATGACATCGGTGATAAGGTCGTTGGCCTGGGTTGAAGAAACCATGATGTGCATCTCGCCGTTGGCATCCCTTTCAGTCGATAAAATGGTGTGATTGTCAGGAATATTGATGGCTTCCTTAAACGGACGGATGACGATTTCAAATTTGTGGCTCTTGTATTGCTGCTTGATGTCGTAAACGCTGCCCTCCAGAATCTTCTGGCCGTGGTTGATGAGCATGATGTTGTCGCAAAGCTCTTCGACCGAGGCCATGTTGTGTGTGGAGAACAGTATGGTGGCGCCTTTGTCGCGCAACTCCAGAATCTCGTTTTTCAGGAGGTTGACGTTGATGGGGTCGAAGCCCGAGAAAGGCTCGTCGAATATGAGCAGCTTGGGCTCGTGTATGACGGTGACTATGAACTGCACCTTCTGCTGCATGCCTTTGCTGAGCTCTTCCACTTTCTTGTCCCACCAGTTTTGAATCTCAAACTTGATGAACCAGTGACGCAGGCGTTTCTCAGCTTCGCGGGCGTCCAATCCCTTGAGCTGGGCCAGGTAGATGGCCTGTTCGCTCACCTTCATCTTCTTGTATAGGCCGCGCTCCTCGGGCAAATATCCTATGTTGGATATGTCGGTCGGGCTTAGCGGCTGGCCGTTGAGGAGAATGTTTCCCGAGTCGGGCATGGTAATCTGGTTGAGTATTCTGATGAGCGTGGTCTTGCCGGCTCCGTTAGGACCCAGCAGACCGTATATGCTCCTTTGAGGCACCGTTATCGAGATGTTGTCAAGCACCCGCTTGGTGCCGTACGTCTTACAGACGTTATTTATTTCCAGGCAGTTCATCGTTTATTTGAAGAAATCTCTTATTTTATCGAACGCACTCTTGTCGTTGGCGCCGGGTTTGGGTTTGAAATTATCGCTCTCGAGGAGTTCTTTCATGATTTTCTCCTCGTCTTTTGACAGTTTCTTAGGCGTCCACACGTTGACGTTGATGATGAGATCGCCTCGTCCGTAACTGTTGATGATAGGCAGTCCTTTGCCTCTGACGCGCATGATGTCGCCGCTCTGAGTGCCTGCCGGAATCTTGATGTTGACCTTGCCGCCTATGCATGGCACCTCGACATTGCATCCGAGGGCCGCCTGTGGCATGCTGATGAACAGGTTGTGAATGAGGTTGGCCTCGTCGCGTTCGAACAACGGGTTCTTCTCCTCTTCGATGATGATGAGCAAATCGCCCGGCACTCCGTTGCGTGCGCCGGCATTGCCCTTGCCGCGTACCGAAAGCTGCATGCCTTCCATCACGCCGGCCGGGATGTCGAGTTCGATAACCTCTTCGCCTTTGACTATGCCGTCGCCGTTACAGGCAGGACATTTCTTCTTGATGACACGGCCTTCACCTCCGCAGGTAGGGCAGGTGCTGACTTGGGTGAAGAAGCCCGAACGCATCATGCGCTGGCCTCTGCCGCCGCAGGTCTTGCAGGTCTCGGTCTGTCCGTCTTCGGAGCCGCTGCCGTTACACTTGGTGCAGGTGACATATTTGTTGACCTTCACCTTTTTCTTGACGCCGGTGTTGATCTCTTCCAACGACAACTTGACGCGCAGACGCAGGTTGGAGCCACGGTAGACCGGCTTTTGCGAGCCGCCGCCTCCAAAACCTCCGAAGCCGCCTCCGCCGAAGTTGAATCCGAAGCCACCGCCACCGCCTCCGAACAGGTCGCTGAAGATGTCGCCGAACTGGCTGAATATGTCGTTCATTGACGCTCCGCTGAAGTCCTGTCCGCTGACACCGGCGTGGCCGTACTGGTCGTAACGGGCACGTTTTTTCTCGTCGCTCAACACTCCGTAAGCCTCAGCAGCCTCCTTGAACTTCTCCTCAGCTTCCTTGTCGCCTGGATTTCTGTCGGGATGGTACTGCAGGGCTTTCTTGCGGTAAGCCTTTTTTATCTCGTCTGCTGTGGCGTTTTTAGGCACCTCCAGCACTTCGTAGTAATCTCTTTTCTCTGCCATTTTTCAATAATTTAACAACCTACAACAACTCTGGCGTAACGTATCACCTTGCCGTTCAGCTTGTAGCCTTTCTGAATCACGTCAATCACTTTGTCCTTCTGGCTTTCGTCAGGGGCAGGGATTTGGGTGAGAGCCTCGTGTTCGTCGGTGTTGAAGTCAGCGCCGAGTGCCGCTATCTCTTCAAGGCCTTTCTGTTCCAAGGTGCGTTTGAATTTATTGTAAATCAACAAGATGCCTTCGTAGTCGGTCTTGTCTTCGCGGTTCTCCATGGTGGGGAGGGCGCGCTCGAAGTCGTCGAGTATAGGCAACAGGGCGTTGATGGTGCCTTCGGCCGCGGTCTTGAGAAGTTCCATCTTCTCGATGGCAGTCCTTTTGCGATAATTGTCATATTCCGAGTACAAACGGAGATACTTGTCATTCAATTCGTTGAATTTCTCCTCAAAATTGTCAGTCTTCTCTTCCTTTGTCTCGGCTTCGGCCTCTTTGACTTCCTGCTCTTTTACATCTTTAATCTTTTGGTCCTCAACGTGTTGAGAATCTTTTTTGTGCTTTTTATTTTCTCCCATGATATATTTTGTTTTACTTTATACTCATAATTCGGAAGGGTATGTCAAAAATCGTGCCAAAGCAGACTTTATGTCAGTTTGGCACGAATGTACTTTCAAATGGTTTGTTTAAAGACGTTCAATCTGAGCTCCCAGTTGCCGCAGTCGGCCGTCTATGTCCTGATAGCCGCGGTCAATCTGGTCGATGTTGTCTATGATGGAGGTGCCGTCGGCCGACAGTGCCGCTATGAGCAGTGCGACGCCTGCACGTATGTCGGGCGAAGCCATGCGCAGAGCCTTGAGCTGATGGCTGCGGTCCAGTCCGATGACATTGGCACGGTGAGGGTCGCAAAGAATGATCTGGGCTCCCATGTCGATGAGTTTGTCGACGAAGAACAGACGGCTTTCGAACATCTTCTGGTGGATGAGTACGGTGCCCTTGGCCTGTGTTGCCACCACCAACACTATACTGATAAGGTCGGGGGTGAAGCCGGGCCACGGAGCGTCGGCTATGGTCAGAATGGAGCCGTCCAGGAAGGTGTCAACCTCATAGTGTTCCTGAGCCGGGATGTGAATGTCGTCGCCAATGAACTCCATTTTGATGCCCAGTTTGCGGAAGACGTTGGGTATTATGCCCAGGTCTTTGATGCCGGCGTCCTTGATGGTGATGTCGGAGCCTGTCATTGCGGCCAGTCCGATAAACGAACCCACTTCAATCATGTCAGCAAGCAGTCGGTGTGTGGTGCCGTGAAGTTTGTCAACACCTTTTATCTTAAGGAGGTTGGAGCCTATGCCTTCTATATGGGCACCCATGGCTGTGAGCATGCGGCAAAGCTGCACCAGATATGGCTCGCAGGCGGCGTTGAAAATTGTGGTCTCGCCCTTAGCCATGACTGCGGCCATTACTATGTTGGCCGTACCTGTCACCGAAGCCTCGTCAAGCAGCATGTAAGTGCCTTTCAGGCCGTCGGACGGCGCCACCAGACGGTAGCAGTAGTCCATATCGGCGGTCTCCATGGTGGCGCCGAGTTTCTGCAATCCGATAAGGTGAGTGTCCAGACGTCTGCGTCCTATCTTGTCACCACCCGGTCGGGGCATATAACCCATGCCGAAGCGGGCCAATAGCGGACCCAGTATCATCACCGAGCCGCGCAGACGTGTAGCGCGCTGATGAAAATCGTCGGTGTCGAAGTAATCGTGGTTGATGGAATGAGCTTGCAAAGTCACCTCGCTCTTGCTCTTGCGGTCCACTTTGACGCCCATGCCGCTCATCAGGTCGATGAGGTTGTTTATATCGAGGATGTCGGGGAGGTTGGTGATGGTCACCGGCTCGTCGGTGAGCAAGGCGGCGCATAACACCTGCATCGCCTCGTTTTTAGCGCCCTGTGGCACTATCACTCCATTGAGCTTGTTGCCTCCGGTTACTCTGAATGATGCCATGACTTACTGTTTTTTGTTGGGACGGTTTGGATTGACCTGTTTTGCCTGCGGCTGGTTGTTGTTTTTCTTCTTGCCGTTTTTCTTTTTCTGCTGTTGCTGCTGCTGAGGCTGCTTGTTCAGAATCTCGTTTGTCGGGATGAGCTTGGTGTCCATCGGGAGCACTATCTCCTCGCCGGAAATCTTGTACAGGTCGTCCAGAATGAGCAGGTCGTTGACGGTGTCGCGGTTCCAGTTGAGGTAATCGCGCTTCATCTGGTTGGCGATGTTGATGAGTATGGCCTGTTTCTTCGGGCCGTCTTCCATCTCCTTCACCTTCTTGACCACATCATATATATATTGTCCGTAATGTCCGTAGCGGATGTTGTTTTTCTGATAGCCCACGTGATCGGGTTTCTTCTTCTGCATCTCAGGTGTAGGCGGGTCGTAAGGGCCGTCCACATCGAGCTTGTAGTCTGAAATGATGTAAAGATGGTCCCACAGCTTGTGCATGTAGTCGTTCGACTCCTTGACCTGAGGATTCATCTGAGCCATCACGCTGACTATGAAATATGCCGCCTCGGTGCGTTGACGGCGGTCTTCTATGTCCATGAGATGCCTAATCATGACCTGAATGTTGCGGCCATATTCCGAAATCACAATCTTTTCACGTTCAGTATTGTACTCCATACCTTTGTCTATTATCTGTTATCTTTAAACTCTAAACTAATATAATTATTGCTTTAAAATGCTCAGCCTTGCAAATTTGAGCATCAGCATCTTGTTGCCACTTTCGTCGAAGTCGACCGATGCTTTGCGGTTTGGCCCTACGCCCTCCACTTTTACCACGGTTCCCTGTCCGAACTTCTGGTGCAGCACGCGCATTCCGGCTTCAATATCTTCGGCATCTGCCGGAACAAAGTCGTTAGGGGAGGCCTTGGGTCCGTTGTAGCGGGCGGAGGCTCCTGCAGCCTGCCTTTCACTCATACCAACTGACGGTCTTTCGCCTAAACCTGAAGTTTCGGTCTTCTTTGTCTCGTAACGGCGGTCGCCGCTGTATGTCCAGCTGCCTTTTCCAGAAGTGAACGGATTGTAGCTCGGTCCTTCCACTTTGGTGGCTCCTCTGAACGAAGCCTTGCGCGTCCTTTCAATCAGATTTGGGTCTATCTCCTCTATGAACCGCGAGGGCTCGCTTATGGTCATGTTGCCCCAGCGGTAGCGGCTTTCGGCATAACTCAATATGAGTTTGGTCTCGGCACGTGTCAGAGCCACGTAGAACAAACGGCGCTCCTCTTCGAGGTCTTCGCGTGTGCCCAATGACTGTATGCCTGGGAAGAGATTCTCCTCCAGACCTACGATGTAAACGTATGGAAACTCCAAACCTTTGGCAGAGTGTATGGTCATCATGGTCACATAGTCGGCTCCTTCTTCCTCTTTTTCGTCCTGGTCAGTGAGCAGAGCCACGTCTTCCATAAACTTCGGCAGGCTTACAGCCATCTGTTCGCCTGTCACCTCGTCCACCTGCTTGTCTGAAAACTCCATGATGGCGTTGAGCAATTCCTCTATATTTTGCACTCGCATCACTCCATCGGGGCTCTCGTCTTCCTTCAGCACCTTGATGATGCCCACGGTCTCTGTTATATGCTTGGCCAGCTCAAAAGCGTTCATCTTGTTAAGCTGGGTCTGGAAACTCTGAATCAGAGTGACGAAGTCGCGCAGACGGTGCACTGTTCCCATGTTGAGGTCGGTCGACTGGTTGTCGAGCGAAGTCAACACATCCCAAACGGTGCATTTGCGTTGGTCGGCCAACACCTGAAGCTTCTGCTTGGTGGTGTCGCCTATGCCTCGGGCAGGGTAGTTGATGATACGCAACAGAGCCTGCTCGTCGGTAGGGTTGATGGTTACCCTGAAATAGGCCAGCAGGTCTTTCACCTCCTTGCGGTCGTAGAACGACAAACCTCCGTAAATTTTATAAGGTATATCCTGTTTGCGCAGAGCCTCCTCAAGCGAACGCGACTGTGCGTTGGTGCGGTACAGAATGACAAAGTCCTTGTTGGCCAGCTGACGCGACATCTTGTAGCCGAATATGGAGTTGGCCACCAAGGTGCCTTCCTCGTTGTCGGAAGTGGCTCTCAACAAAGTGATCAGCTCACCTTCCTCCTTGTCGGACCAAACGTTTTTCTTGATCTGGTCTTTGTTGTTCGCTATGACGCTGTTGGCCGCGTTGACTATGGTCTTGGTGGAGCGGTAGTTCTGCTCCAGACGTATGAGTCTGTTTTCGGGATAGTCAATCTTGAAATTCAGAATATTCTGTATGTTGGCTCCGCGGAATCCGTAAATCGACTGGGCGTCGTCGCCCACCACGCAAATGTTCTCGTGCATGGCCGCTATGCGTTTTATGATGAGATACTGGGCGTAGTTGGTGTCCTGATACTCATCGACCAGAATATACTGGAAATGACGCTGATATTTGTAAAGTATGTCGGGAAAGTCGCGCAGCAGCACGTTGGTGTTGAACAGTATGTCGTCAAAATCCATGGCGTTGGCGCGTTTCAGGCGGCTGTTGTAGGTCTTGAAAATCTCGCCTATGAGCGGCTTGTTGGCGCGGCGGTCCTGCTCCTGAATGTCGGCGTTCTCGATATAGTCTTCCGGAGTGTATAGGGCCGACTTAGCCATGGAAATGCGGTGAAGCACGTACTTGGCAGGGTAGGCCTTGGTGTCGAGTTCCCTTTCTTTCAATATGGTGTTGATAAGCGTCTTGGAATCGTCTGTGTCGTAAATTGTAAACTCAGGAGTGTAGCCCAAACTGGCAGCCTCTATTCTCAAAATTCTGGCGAAGATGGAGTGGAAGGTTCCCATCCACACGTTGCGCGCAGCTCCCGGTTCCACCAGCTGCATAATACGCTCCTTCATCTCTTTGGCAGCCTTGTTGGTGAACGTGAGAGCCATAATAGAGAATGGGTTGATACCCTGTTCTATCATGTATGCGATACGATGGGTGAGGGCACGGGTTTTGCCCGAGCCGGCTCCCGCTATCACCATTACCGGCCCCTCAATCGTAGTTACAGCCTCACGTTGAGGCCCATTTAAATGTTCGAGAATGTCTGCCACGTTCCAAAAATTTTTCGCTGCAAATGTACAAAAAAAGTTTGAAGCTTGGATGACGGGATTTAAAGTTTTTGTATTTTTGCGGCACATTTAAAACAATACTATGAAAGCATATAGTTTGGTAAAAACCATCGTGGTTTTAGGTTTTATGTTTATGGCATCAATACAAATGAATGCCCAGACAGACTTCTTTTTTTACAATCCGGAAGTATTTGGCGCCAGAGACGTCATCGGCATTACCAGCGGTTTTACAGTTGAGCCGTTTGGAGCTGGAGCGCCGCTTGGCTCCGGATTATTGATAATGTCGCTGGCAGGTGCAGGCTATGTGGCATTAAAACGCAAACGCTCATCCAAGAAAGGTGCTGCACTCATGTTCGCCTTGTTGATGCTACTCGGCTTGACACAGTGCAGAAAGCCGGTTGAGACTATTGAAAATACAACG
>JAEEJS010000074.1 GCA_016282015.1 Bacteroidales bacterium | reverse complement strand
TGCTACGCAGTCGCCTCTGATGGCGCGTTGTATGGTCAACGAGAGACAGGGACGTCCGATTTTCTACGGTGCGATGATCACTGAAGGCGTCGTCGCCTTGATTTGGGCAGCAGCGGCAGCATATTTCTTCGGTCCCGACAGCGTCGTTGACGTCACAGGTAAGAGTGGAGCCGCCATCGTGGGCGTAATTGCCAACACTTGGTTTACTCCTGTTATTGCTGTGATTACTATTCTTGGCGTCATTTCGGCAGCTATCACTTCGGGCGACACTGCATTGCGGTCGGCGCGTCTCATCATCGCCGACTTCCTGCATTACGACCAGAAGCCTATCAAGAATCGTCTCATCATCGCCATCCCGATGTTTGCGGTGACAGCCTTGATTTTGGTTTATAGCCTCGCCGACGCGAAAGGTTTCGACATCATCTGGCGTTATTTCGCTTGGGCTAACCAGGTGCTAGCGATGGTAACTCTCTGGACTATAACGGTTTATCTCGCACAAGAAAAGAAGGCATACCTCGTGACATTGATTCCTGCTATGTTCATGACGATGGTCACGATGACATATATTTTTGAGTTCCCTGCCGGAAAATACATCGAAGGAGTCGGATTCTCATCGACTGTCGCCCCGATAATCGCGGGCTGCATCGCGGTATTGTTCACGGCATTATTCTGGAACTGGCGTAAGAAAAACGTCAAATCTATTTAGAAACGCGATGAATACTGCCACACGACAGTTTATCGAGTCGCATCTGAACGACGACGTGCGCCAGTTGGCGTTGTCGAAGTTTCCTGATGATGTCGATAAAGCGTTGGCACTCAATCAGATAGAGGCGCGACAGATTCTATCGAAGAAGGTGCCCTCGTGGGCTTCGAATCCCGATTTGCTGTTCCCGAAACATCTCTCAATCGAGCAATGTTCTTCCGAGCTTACCGCAAAATACAAAGCCTCAATCATCGAAAGTGGTGATACATTAGTCGATTTGACCGGTGGTCTCGGCATTGATTCCTATTTCCTTTCGGAAAAATTCAAAACAGCGTATTACGTTGAAAATCAGAAGGAATTATGTGATTTGGCGGAACATAATTTTACGGTTTTAGGCCGAAAAATCACGGTTGTAAATGATGATTCTGAATCATTTTTATCAAATAATCAAAAATTCGATTTGATTTTTATTGATCCAGCTAGAAGAGATATTTACAACCGCAAGATGGTATCTTTGCATGACTGTTCGCCCGACGTGGTCGATTTGGTTGAGACGCACGGCCGTGCGTCTTTACATGGTACCACCATGCTGATCAAATTATCCCCAATGTTGGATATTTCTGTGATTATCAATGAATTGCCTAACATTGCGGAAATCCATATCGTGGCGGTGAAAAACGAATGCAAGGAGGTTTTGGTTCTGTTGCGCCCGGAATACAACGGGGAACCGCTCGTCATTTCGACCGAAGCGCAGCGTAGTGGAGAAATCTCCTTCAAATTTACCGAATCCGAAGAAAAATCCGCCATCCCGACCTTCGCCACCACCATCCAAAAATACCTCTACGAACCCAACGCTGCCATTATGAAAGCAGGTGCCTTCAAATTGGTTTCGCAGCGTTTTGGTATTGATAAGTTGCACATTAACAGCCATTTATACACATCTGACAACCTGATTCCCGATTTCCCTGGTCGCGTTTTCGAGGTCGTGGGTTTTGCGCCTTTTAACAAAAAGATTAAAAAGGAATTGTTGAAATATGTCGACGAAGCCTCGGTTGCTGTTCGTAATTTTCCGTTGAGTGCTAATGAATTACGAAAATCATTAAATTTCAAGGAGAGCGACGAAAATTTCGTTTTCGGCACGACGATGCAAGGCGAAAAAAAAGTCCTTCTGCTGTGCAAAAGGACTTGAAATATTCTTTTTGATTGATTATCAATTAGTTTTATACCAATCAATTTTTTGTGAATAGTGCATCAGGACGGCGAGGAGCACGAACAATCCGATGCTTCCGGCGAGGAGGGCGTACGACTCGAGTTGCAGCAGCACGAAGATGAAAGCGTAGAGTGCCAACAGCAGTCCGCCGATTGCCAAAGCGGTCTTTTTAATCTTCAAAACTCCAGCCAGATAGCAGGTGATGAGTCCGTCGGTCATCAGAGCTGCGATGATGTAAGCTATTGTAAATGAAGTGTGTTCGGAGATTGACACCAGCAACGAATAGAAGAGGCACAGAGCCAAGCCAATGAGCAGGTATTGCACCGGATGGATGTCTTTTTTCTGTATCATCTCCACAAAGAAACTCACCACAAACGTCAGCAAAATAATGAGAATCGCGTATTTCACCGTGCGCATCGACTTTTGGTAATGCTGTAGTGGAATCAGCACATTGACACCAAATTTTGAATCGTTGACGGCTCTATAATATGCGTTGCCAGCGATGACTTGCGGATAGTTTCTGTTGACTTGTACCACTTTCCAGTCGCTGGTGAAGCCGTCTTTTGTAACTTCGCGGTTCGCCGGCAAGAACGAGCCTGCAAAACTTGGAGTGGTGCAGTTTGATGTCAATGCGACCGTTGTTGTTTTGCCTAACGGCAGAAAATCGATTGATATTGAACCTTTTAGCGTGAGTTTTGTCGAGAATTTCATAACATTTCCTTCAAGGAGAGAGCTTATGTCAATGGTACTCGACAGTCCCGATTCGCTCAAGGCGCAGCTAGGCATGCCGGAATTCAAACTCAGCTGTTGTTCACCGAAATTCAGTGTCACCTCGTCGCTGATGCCACGTAAATCGCTGATACCCAGATATATAGATGTGTTTATCAGTTCTGCGATTTCGCCGTTGTTCATGATGTTTTTCAGCTCATCACTGCAAACAAAACTGCCTGTGATGTCAATTGGTGCATTGTAAACCACGATTTCGTAGATACCTCGTTTCAGCTCTTTGGTGTCGATATTGCCGTTGATATTCAATTCGTTAGGCAAAATGTTATAGGTGTTGTATTCGATGTTGGTTTTGCCTTCAGCGTCTTTGTTCTGAATCTTCAGAGTCATCGAAAGCACTGGCCCGGTGATGGTCTGCGGTCCGCTCCAGCTCTGGTAAACCTCCCTTGTGGCGTCTTCTGCAATGGCAGTTCGCTCCCTTATCAGACCCTTTATCATCTCCATCGGAATGAGCAAAACCAAGACTAAAATGCCGATCAGTAAAACTTTTGTCAAAGGTTTTTGATACTTGTTTGTGCTTTTTTCTGTCATTTTTATTGAAATTTAAGATGTTAATAATAATTTTGAAGAAATTATTAACGTAAAAATGCCATAGAGTGATGATTTTTGAAAATGTAACGACTGGTTTTTGTGGTTATTGTGATTTTGATAAAAGTTTTTGGCAAAAAAGCTTTGGATATCCAAAAAAGTTGTAATTTAGTGGGCGAAAAGGTGGTAATGTTACCACCAAATTAGGTGGTAAATTGAATGATATGGAGAATAAGAAATTACAAACAGCGTTGGAAAAATGGCAAAAAATTCAGCCATTGGAGCAACGTGACAGAGATAGGTTGAGTCGTAGATTCACAGTAGATTTTAACTACAATTCTAACCATATTGAGGGAAACACTCTTACATACGGTCAGACGGAATTGCTATTGTTGTTCGGCAAAGTGTCGGGTGAAGCTGATTTTCGTGATTACGAAGAGATGAAGGCGAGTAATGTGGGGTTGAAAATGATGACGGTTGAAGCGACTGAATCGCAACAGCCTCTGACACAAAACTTTATCAGAACATTGCATCGCACATTGTTGCGTGAGGATTATACGGTATATCGTAATCTTCCAGGTGGATTCACAACAAGTTATGTCGTACATGCAGGGCAATATAAAACCCGCCCGAACAGTGTTATCACTCGTTATGGAACGCGTTTTGACTATGCTTCACCGAAAGAAACACCGTCTTTGATGTCTGATTTGGTCGATTGGTATAACAAAGCTGAGATAGAAGGAAAACTTTCGCCTATAGAATTGGCTATTTTATTCCACTACCGTTATATTAGAATACATCCGTTTGAGGATGGAAACGGCCGTATTGCCCGATTGATGCTCAACTATATTTTGTCGCGTCATGGCTATCCGATGATTGTCGTTCGTAGCCGTTTGAAAAAGGATTATCTCGAAGCATTGCATCAATCAGATTTGATTGTAGGTGACGGACCGTTTGAAGGCGCGCATGCCTCTTTGAAAAACATACGTCCATTTCATAAATATATGACAAATATAATCACCAAAGAGATTGAGAATAACGTTCTTTTTGTCACGGAGAGAAATGAAAATGTATGGTGGTACGATGGTGAGCGCATAGAATTCCGTTCGCCAAATTATGCCAAAATACTTGATGAACTGCAAATTGAGAAGAATGCGTCATATTCGTATTTGCAGGAGGCTTTGGGGATAAATCGTTCAGCTATTCAGAAGATGCTTGAAGCATTGCAGAAGAACGGTTATATTGAAAAAGATGAAACTGGTGGCTGGCGTGTTTTTATAACACGATCGCTTTAAAACTACAATTATGAACAAGAAAATATATTTCGCGGGTTCCATCCGTGGCGGTCGCGTCGATGCAGAGCTTTACAATAGGATTATTTCGTACATCCAGCGCACTGATGTCGTTCTGACAGAGCACGTCGGCAGCAAAAACCTGTTCCTTACTGAGCAAGGTTTCGAGCGTGACTCAAAGATTTACAACCAAGACACCGCCTGGCTCCGCGAAAGCGACATTTTAATAGGTGAATGCACCTGTCCGTCGCTCGGTGTCGGCTACGAACTCGCCTACGCCGAACGTTTCGGCATCCCGTGCCATATCTTCTACAACAAAACCAAGACCCAACTCTCCGCCATGCTCACCGGCAACCCATATTTCAAGATTCATCCTTACGAGAGGGAAGAGGAGATTTATGAGGTTTTGGATGAGATTTTGAAATAATTATAACACAGCTGTGACTTTTCTGGCTTTTTTGCTTTCATTGGTCAACGAGTATTATTTTTCTGAATATAATACCTTAAAAACACCGTATAATTGTCCGTTGCTGATTTCTTGTAAGCCTTGTTCAGGGCTTTTCGTTCCGTCACAAAATCCTTGAGCTTGTTTTCTCTAAATGTTGAGATATTAGAACCTGGTAAGCTTATGGCGCAGATGTATAACATGTCGCGGCTCGATTTACTATTGGGTTCATGAAGTTCTTTGCCATTTTTGACCACTTGCGAAATCTCATCGATTTTTCTGCCAAGCAGCTCGTTGATTATGTTTTCAGCCTCTAGTTCATTGGTTATACATGACACAAAGGCTTCCTCGCTGTCAAACAAGAACTGACATGATGAATATTTTTGTTTTAGTGCAGCTATTCTTTGCTGTTCCGCTTTCTCTGCCTTAATTCTTCTTTCTTCTTCAGCCTGTCTCTCCAATTCTTCTTTTGTTGGATAGAATTCATAAGTGTATTCATATTCAAATCCTCTTTTTTCATAGGCCACATCGCCAATCACAATTTCGACACATCTTGACAGATTTCCATCCAATCCATACTCAAACCGATATTCGTTATGGATGTATTGGATACCTCCGTCAATACGTTCCTGTTCTTCATAGTACATGATTGTTGCCACATCACCAACGTTGTTGAAGTATTGAACAATGTCAAACTTCCAGATGCCGTACTGGGCATGGTATTCAGCCTTTCTTCCTTGTTTGTCAAAGCTATAGTAGTGAGTGCGGAAGAGCTTTGAGCCAGCATACTCATCAATTTTCGTGATATTCCCATTTTTGTCAAGGGTGTATTGGAAAGTGCTGTTATGCATGTTGTGCATTGTCTTGAGTTTTTCAGTTTTGTCGTATAGGAATCTGCAACCATAATTGCCGTCAACCTCGACAACTCTTTCTCCATCATAAATGAAGTTGGTGCCATGTGTGTCATTCGGTGAGCCTTGGATTTGCACAAGCCTTCCTGTAGTGTCGTAATGCATGATATACTGGCCGTCACGATCAGCCCAACGGTGTAATTCTCCCATGTTGTTGACCAAAAGATACCTGTTAACCGTTATTGACTTAGTGTTTGGTTTCACTTTTGGGTGAATCACACTTGGCAGTTGACCATAAATAGGCATAGGCGGATAGTCAATAAGTTTTCCTTCACCCGAAACCCAAAGGAAATCCTGCGCAAAAACAGACAGATGCGCCATAAGAAACACGATGCACATCAGAATAATTCTATGATTAATTTTCATCATATCTCCTCCAATTCTGAAAAACTATCTATCAACATGCTATTGGGCATGTCATTTCTACGATTCGCATTTCGTAAACCATATCTATTTGCAATAGCTTGCGCCAACCTGCTATTAATAACCTGTTTACCGTTTTCGTATTGTCTTATCAGTGCAAAGTATCTCGTCATCAGTTCCCTGTTGCATTGCAGATAACAAAAAACCGCATCGGTGATGTTGTTGTCGAAATCGTCCAAAACATCGTTGATGAATGAAAATAGGTCGTTCATCTATTTTTCCCTTATATCGTGTCGGGCGCAACTTCGTTTCCTTCCAGTACCATTAAGGACATTTAACTCTATAAAAGAAGCGTGGCACTGTATACCATGTCTTTAAGTGAAGGTCGTGAGATTACCTTTGTAGGAAGATATAGGAATAACAGCCCACGCTATAGCGCGAACCTTATGCCGTCTTGCCTACGAAAATTTCTCACGTTTTCACTTACAAGCCAAGCATAACGCTTCGTGAATTTCAATAAATCAGAGGTTTAATTGCTTAAACCACTTGCAAAGATAAAGATTTTTTGTAATAAACTATAAAATGAGTTGAAATTTTTCTCAATTACTTCCAATAACAGGGATCCCTAATTGCTTGCAAATAGTTTTTGCAGTGTAATCAACAATGTTCGGATGACGGGGGACGGCGACAATAATTCCGTTCGGACTTTCATAGAGGCTATGGTTTGAGCCTTCGCGTCGCAACACACATCCATTTTGTTGCAGATGCTTAATTAAAAGGTTTCTTTTCATTTTATGCCATGGCTAACTTTCTGTAAAAGACTCGTTCGCCCTTGAAATTCTCGCGGGCTTTTTCCTTGTTGTACTCCAAAATCAGTGAAATCGCTTCTTTCATGTTCTCCATAAGCTCCTCATAAGTGGCACCTTGCGAAATAGCTCCGGGCAACTGCTCGCACTGACCGCAATACCAGCCGCTTTTTTCGTCCTTATGAATCAAAATTGTATATTCCATATTATCATGAATTTGTTTTGCAAAAATAATGAAAAAATCTTTTCACGCAGCCCGTTTGAAAACTTTTATCTTTTATCTCATATCTTTTATCTAAAATTTGTATCTTTGCAGTTTGCAAAACTTTCAAAAAATGGCACAGAAACCGTCAATTCCTAAGGGCACTCGCGACTTCCTTCCGGATGTCATGATGCGCCGAAATTATATATTCGACACCATAAAGACCGTGTTCAAACGCTTTGGTTTTCAGCCGATTGAGACCCCTTCGATGGAGAACCTCTCCACCCTGATGGGCAAATACGGCGACGAAGGCGACAAACTCCTGTTCCGCATCCTCAACTCCGGCGACTTCATGTCGGGCGTGGAGCAGAACGGCCAGCCGCTTGACTCTCAGAAGCTTTCAAGCAAGATCTGCGAAAAAGGCCTTCGCTACGACCTTACAGTGCCGTTCGCGCGTTTCGTGGTGCAGTACCGCGACCAGATAGCGTTCCCGTTCAAACGATACCAGATGCAGCCGGTGTGGCGCGCCGACCGCCCTCAGAAAGGCCGTTATCGCGAGTTCTACCAGTGCGACGTCGATATCATCGGCAGCGACTCACTGCTCAACGAGGCTGAGCTGGTGCAGATCGTCGATGAGGTGTTTAACAACCTGAAAATCAACGTGGTGCTGAAGATTAACAACCGCAAGGTGCTCGCCGGAATAGCCGAATATATCGGAAAACCTGACGCTCTGGTCGACATCACCGTGGCTATCGACAAGCTTGACAAGATCGGAATCGACGCGGTGAACGCCGAACTCGCCGATAAGGGTCTTGACAGTGAAGCCATCGCTAAGCTTCAGCCTATCCTCTTCATGCAAGGCAGCGCCCGCGAGAAGATGGCGCAGTTGAAATCTCTGATGAGCGGCATCGAAATCGGAACCAAAGGCATAGAGGAGCTCGAGACACTCTTTAACTACCTGGATGCCATGGGCTTACGCATCGAATACGAACTCGACCTGACCCTCGCTCGCGGCCTCAACTACTACACCGGAGCCATCTTCGAGGTGAAGGCGAAAGACGTGGCTATGGGCAGCATCTCAGGCGGCGGACGTTACGACAACCTCACAGGAATATTCGGTCTGCCTAACGTCTCAGGCGTGGGCATCAGCTTCGGCGCCGACCGTATCTACGACGTTTTGAACGAGCTTAACCTCTTCCCCGAGAAGAACGCCGAAAACACCGAGGTCATCTTCTTGAACTTCGGCAAAAACGAAGAGCTTTACTGCCTCCCATATCTGCAACAGCTTCGCCGTCAAGGCATTAACGCCGAGATTTATCCCGATGCAAGCAAGATTCAGAAGCAGATGAAATATGCCGACCAGCGCAATATCCCGGTGGTGGTGATGGCAGGGGAGACCGAGGTCAACGACAAGACCTTCACTGTGAAATGGATGAAGGAAGGTCGTCAGGAAAGCGTGAAAGCTGATAATTTAATCGAAATAATCAAAAAATAACATACAATGAAGACACATTATATCTCAACAGAAACCCTCACATTTGAGGAAGTCAACCGAATCATCAGCGAGCATTACCAACTCGCATTGTCAGAAGATGCAAAACAGCGCATCCAGAAGTGCCGCGACTATCTCGACAAGAAGATGGAGACACAGAAGACCCCAATCTACGGCGTCACAACAGGCTTCGGCTCACTCTGCAACGTCAACATCTCGAAGGAAGACCTCAGCACTCTCCAGAAAAACCTGGTGATGTCGCATGCTTGCGGCACCGGCGACCTCGTTCCGGAAGAGATCATCCGCATCATGCTCCTTCTGAAGATTCAGAACATGTCGTACGGTAATTCGGGTGTGCAACTCGTTACAGTTCAGCGACTTATCGACTTCTTCAACAACGACGTTCTGCCTGTTGTCTATGACGAAGGTTCACTTGGCGCTTCAGGCGACCTCGCACCTTTGGCCAACCTCATGCTGCCATTGCTCGGCCTTGGTGAGGTTCATTACAAAGGCGAGATCCGTCCGGCTGCTGAAGTCAGCAAGATTTTCGGTTGGGAGCCTATCACCCTTCAGTCGAAGGAAGGTCTGGCACTGCTCAACGGTACACAGTTCATGTGCTCATACGGCACCTACGTGTTGCTCAAGGCATTCCGTCTGCAGTACCTCGCCGATATGATTGGCGCTGTCTCTTTGGACGCTTTCGATGGCAGAATTGAGCCGTTCTTTGACCAGATTCATCAGATTCGTCATCACCGCGGACAGATTGTCACCGCTGAGCGTTTCCGTAACTTCCTGAAAGGCAGCGAGATGATTGCACGCGAGAAACAGCACGTCCAGGACCCTTATTCATTCCGTTGCATCCCGCAGGTGCACGGCGCTTCGAAAGACGCCATCGCCTACGTGTCGCAGATCCTCGGTGAGGAAATCAACGCCGTGACCGACAACCCGACGGTGTTCCCGGATGAGGACATGGTAATCTCGGCAGGTAACTTCCACGGACAGCCTCTGGCATTGAGCCTCGACTTCTTGGCAATCGCCATGGCAGAGCTCGGCAACATCTCTGAGCGCAGAACATACCAGCTCATCGCAGGCAAACGCGGCCTCCCGTCGTTCCTCGTCGCTGAGCCAGGCCTCAACTCAGGTTTCATGATTCCTCAGTATGCCGCAGCGGCTATCGTCAGCCAGAACAAACAACTCTGCACGCCGGCATCTGTTGATAGCATTGAGTCGTCACAGGGTCAGGAAGACCACGTGAGTATGGGCGCCAACGCAGCAACAAAGGCTTTGCGCGTCGCCAACAACCTCGAGCGCATCCTCGCCATCGAGCTCTTCAACGCAGCACAGGCCCTCGACTTCCGCAAGCCTATCAAATCGTCAGCATTTATTGAGAACTTCGTTGCCGAATACCGCAAGAATGTCGAATTCGTGAAAGTCGACAAGGTGATGTACACTGAAATCGCTAAATCAGTCGAGTTCTTGCAGAACTACAATCTTGGCGAGAAGATTTTTGAGAAATAAAACTTGAAAACTATGGAAGACGACAATCAGATCCCGACATTCAGCGAGTTTGAAAACCCAGAGCCGAAAAGGCCCGGTTCGCTGACGTTTTTGTGCGTATTCTCGTTCATCAACGCAGTATTGCAGTTCATCTCCAATATCTTCACATTCATGTCATACAACACTATGGTTGCCTTGTCCGAAGATGAAGATTATCTGGAAATGATGGAAAAATTCGGTATGGACAGTGAAATGTCGGAAGCGGCTTTCGGCAATCTGCTGTCGGTCGACAGGATTTACTATCTGCTGACAGCTTTGCTGTTTGTGGGCTCTTTCGTAGGAGTGCTCTATATGTGGAAAATGCAGAAACGCGGTTTCCATATCTATGCCATCGCTCAGATTCTGATCATGATTGTTGCAGCCATGTTCACCTCAGTCACCGGATTGAACGTGGTCTTGACGGCCCTGTTCATACTGGCATACTACCTGTTGTCTAAACGATACATGAAAGATGTCGAATAAGCAGGATAAGGAACCGAAACAGAGTATTTTTGTCCAGCGTAAGCATGTCACGCTGGGCATGAAGCTGGTGTGCACCTTCGCCATCACTTATTACATACTCTATTTCGTCTTCATGACTTACGTCATCTTTACCTATAACACTGTTTTCGACAAAGCTTATTTCAAGGGTGAGCTCAACGCCTTGGTGGTGGAGCATCACTACGATCTTTTCCTGGTGCAATGGGTGTCGCTGGGCGTGATAGTGACCAGTCTTTTCCTCATCTTTTTCAAACAGAGATGGGGAAAATTCCTTTTCATGATATTCACCCTTGTCCTCATAGGCATACAGATACAGACCACCAATCCGCCGGCTTGGCTGTCGTACATACTCGAGCTGTCGATGGTTCTGATAATAGCGCCTCTGCGTGTGGTGGCCAAGATTAAGGATAGAATTCAAATTGAAACACAAAAAATAAACCCTTTTAAAGAAGAAAAATGAATCATATCACATTGTCGGGCGAGTTGGGCAGCGGCAAAAGCACTGTCGCCAATTATTTGATCAGCAAGATGCCTTTCAGAATAGTCTCAGCCGGATTGCTGTTCCGTCAGTTGGCGGCAGAACACGGCATGTCGGCCAAGGAGTTCAACGAATTCATTGAGAACGACCCCAAATACGACCATTATGTTGACGACACCATGGCCGAGCTCGGCAAGACCGATGACAAGATCATTTTCGACTCAAGAATGGCCTGGCATTTTGTGCCATCTTCGTTCAAGATTTACCTCTATGTGGACGTGGATACAGCTACCGAGCGCATTTTCAACGACGTGGGCCGCGTCAGCGAGTCTTACACCGACAAGGCTACCGCGCGTCAGGAGATCATAGACCGCCGCAAGAGCGAGCTGCTCCGCTACCAGACATTCTACCACTGCAACCTCGACGACTACAACAACTACGACCTCATAGTCGATACCAGTCATGCTACCAAGGATGAGGTTAATGAATTGGTTTACAATAGTTTCAAAGCTTTTGACGAGGGTAGGGAATATGGCAGGATATGGCTGTCTCCAAAGTCATTAATTATTAATATAGGTGATGACAAATATGCCGACCAACCCCTCGAAGTTGAGAAAAATAATGACAATCAATTTGTTGTAATCAAGGGTTCGGACAAGGTGAAAAAGGCTCTCGCTGAAGGCAAAAATCTCATCAAAATCGACGCCCTAAAAATGTCAAAAAGTTGATAACTTGTTGATAAAAAAAGTTTGAAATTTTAGTCTTTGTCTCCATACTTTTACATATATTTGCATTGTCACTGAACGGGCACAAACAAATATATTCATCATTGATTTTTAATAGATTATGGAGCTCAACCAGACCTTTATCGTAAAGAGGAACGGCAAGCGCGAGCCGTTCTCAGTAGAGAAGATTAAAAACGCTATCCAGAAGGCTTTTTTGTCGGTCGGAAGCTTTGCATCAGACGAAGTTTTGACCAACATTTTAAGCCGAGTCAGCATTCACGACGGAATCACCGTTGAGGAGATTCAGAACCAGGTGGAAAACGGCTTGATGGCCGAACGTTACTACAACGTGGCCAAGGCCTACATCCTGTACCGTCAGCGTCACTACGAGGATCGTGAAGTTAAAGACAAACTCGACTTCCTCATCAACTATTGCAACGCGTCGAACGCTGCAACAGGCAGTAAGTATGACGCCAACGCCAACGTGGAGAAGAAAAACATCGCCACTCTCATCGGAGAGCTGCCGAAGTCGAACTTCATCCGCCTCAACCGTCGTATGCTTTGCGACAAGATCAAAGACATGTACGGTAAAGAAGTGGCCGACAAATACATCAGTCTGCTCAATCATCATTTCATCTACAAGAATGATGAGACAAGCATAGCCAACTACTGCGCCAGTATCACCATGTATCCTTGGCTGTTGGAAGGTACCAAGTCGATAGGCGGCAATGCCACACGCCCGACCAACCTCAAGTCGTTCTGCGGCGGCTTCATCAACATGGTGTTCATGGTCTCCAGCATGTTGAGCGGCGCCTGCGCTACACCTGAATTCCTGATGTATCTGAACTACTTCATAGGTCTGGAATACGGCAACGACTACTACACCCGCGCTGATGAAGTGGTTGAAATATCAAAACGCAGACGCACTCTCGATAAGGTCATCACAGACTGCTTCGAGCAGATAGTATACTCCATAAACCAGCCTACCGGCGCACGTAACTACCAGTCGGTGTTCTGGAATATATCATATTACGACAAATATTATTTCGAAAGTCTCTTCGGCAACTTCTACTTCCCGGACGGCACACGTCCTGACTGGGAGTCACTCAACTGGCTGCAGAAACGCTTCATGAAGTGGTTCAACGCCGAGCGTTTGAAGACCGTTTTGACCTTCCCTGTTGAGACCATGGCTCTCCTTGCCGAGAACGGTGACATCAAGGATAAGGAATATGGCGACTTCACAGCCGAGATGTACTCTGAGGGACATTCGTTCTTCACATACGTCAGCGACAGCCCGGATTCACTCAGCTCATGCTGCCGTTTGCGCAACGAGATTCAGGACAACGAGTTTAGCTACACCCTCGGCGCCGGCGGTGTGTCGACAGGTTCGAAGAGCGTGCTCACCATCAACATCAACCGTTGCATTCAGTACGAAGTGCAGAACGGCATGGAGCCTCTCAGCTTCGTCGAAGAGGTGATAGACCTCATGCACAAGGTGCAGATGGCTTACGACTCCAACTTGCGTTACCTCCTCAACAAGGGTATGCTTCCGCTGTTCGATGCCGGTTATATCGCAATCGACCGCCAGTACCTCACAATAGGTGTCAACGGCATAGTCGAGGCAGCCGAGTTCAAAGGCATTGAAATCAGCGACAATCCGGAGTATCAGCACTTCGTGGAGCAGATCCTCAGCCTGGTCGAGAAATACAACAAGCAGTACAGACAGCCTGGTCTTATGTTCAACTGCGAAATGATTCCTGCCGAGAACGTGGGTGTCAAGCACGCCAAGTGGGACAAGGAAGACGGATTCTTCGTACCTCGTGACTGCTACAACAGTTATTTCTACGTCGTAGAGAACCCGAACACCAACGTTCTGGACAAGTTCAAACTGCACGGCGAGCGTTACATCAAGCATCTGACAGGCGGCTCGGCCTTGCACTGCAACCTCGAGGAGCATCTCAGCAAGGAGCAGTACCGCAACCTGTTGAAGGTGGCTTCACGCGAAGGCTGCAACTACTTCACCTTCAACATCCCGAACACAGTGTGCAACGACTGCGGACACATCGACAAGCGTTATCTCAAGAAATGTCCGAAGTGCGGCAGCGAGAACCTCGACTACCTCACACGTGTCATCGGCTATATGAAACGCATCAGCAACTTCTCGCAAGCACGCCAGGTGGAAGCCGGCAAACGCTTCTACGGCAATCTTGAAGAAAACAAGAAATGCTAAAGTACTATAATTACGATATCGTATTCCAAGAGGTCCCTGATGAGACCTCTTTGGCTATTAATTTAACCAACTGTCCTAACCATTGCAACGGCTGTCACAGCCCGCATTTGTGGGAGGACATAGGCACCGAACTCACCGAACAGGAGCTCGACAGGCTGGCCGAAATATACAAAGGCGACATAACATGCATCTGCATCTTGGGCGGAGACGCGGCCAAAAGCGAGGTGGAGGCCATGGCCAGGCACATCAAGGAGAAACTCAATCTGAAGATGGCCTGGTATACCGGCCGCTACGACAAGCCGGCTAACATAAACGACTTTGACTACATCAAGATGGGTCCGTACATTCCTGAAAGGGGAGGGCTGAAGTCACCCGATACCAACCAACGCTTCTACAAGGTGGTGGATGGTGAACTGATTGACAATACGAGCCGTTTTCATAAATAAGCTTGCATAATAAAGAAGCCCCCACGCTGTGAGGGCTTCTTTAACCTAAACTAAAAATATGGCCTGTTATTTGTCATTCATTCTGGATGCAAAATTATACCTAATTGCCGACATGGCACCTCACCATAATTGATGATTTTCTGTAAAATCAGTACCTTATTTAGGCTATTATGCGTCATTTGTCCTGAAAAGTTTCTTGAGTTTCAAAACTTTTCGTAATTTTGCGCAGATAATTATCTGAACAATGAAAACAGTTTTTTCGGAAAACATGAAGATGGCCGACCTGATCATCGGCAATTCAAAGCTGTTGCTGACGTTTCAGCGTTTCGGAATGGACCTCGGCTTTGGCGACCGCAGCATAGGGGAGGTGTGTCGCAGAAACAACGTCTCACCCCAGTTTTTCCTGATGATATGCAACGTTTATTGCAACGACGACTTTTCGCCTTCATCCGAAGACATCAAGTCGGTCGATCCGAAGACTCTCATCAATTACCTGCTCGAGTCGCACAAATACTACATCAACGAGCGCCTGCCGCATATTGAGGAGCATCTCAACCATATCGTCAACGCCTGCATTCCCAAAGACGGGCACACTCTCAGCCGCTTTTTCCAGGAATACAAGAACGAGGTGGTCGATCATTTCCTTTACGAGGAGCAGCACGTTTTCCCGTACATTCAGCAAATTGCCGACGACAATGTCAAGACCGACTACAAGATAAAAGTGTTCCATGAGAACCACACCAACATAGAAGACAAGCTTTCCGACCTGTTGAATATTCTGGTGAAGTATCTTCCGGCCGATGTTTTCCCAAAGGAACGCGTTGAAATAGCCTTGGACATTAGCGAGCTGTCAGCCGATCTGATGAGCCACACTCTCATTGAGGAACGCATACTGATACCTTTTGTTAGATCACTTGAAGACTGAAAACCATGAAATCGGACAATAAGATAATCATAGTGGAGCCGTCGCCTATGGTAAGCGCCGGCCTCGCTCAGTATTTCGACGATACAAGGCAGTTGAGCGTGGTGTCACAGCTTGACAGTGTCGACCGCTTGGAGGAGAAGCTGGCAGCATACAATCCGGAGATACTGATAATCAACCCGCTGCTGACGGCTTACGGCGACGGCTCTCTGACAAAGCTTTTACGCGACTATCCGGGCATGGTCACTGTGGCCTTGGTGACTTCATATGTCGATAAGAATATCCTCAAACAGTTTAAGGATGTCATCGAGATGAACGACAACAAGCAGAAGGTGGTCTCAAAGATATTCAGTCTGCTGAGCGACACTAGCTCCACTCAGGAGAAGAACGAGAATGTGGAGCTGTCAAACCGTGAGATTGACGTTCTGGTGGCGCTGGCCAAGGGCATGACCAACAAGGAAATCAGCGACAAGCTGTTCATTTCGGTGCACACAGTCATCACTCACCGCAAGAACATCATACGCAAGACAGGTATCAAGTCGGTGTCGGGTCTTACGGTCTATGCACTGCTTAACAATTTAGTTGACGAATCGGAAATTTACGAAGTATAATTTTTTAAATATGACCAGAAAACAGTTGTTTATTATTGTCGAGAAGGACAGTACCAAAGCGTTTTGGAGCCAGTTGTACGACCATATCATGTTCGTGATGATCATCATCAGTGTGATTCCGCTGACTTTCTCCATTCAGACCCCATTGTTCATTTGGTTTGACCGTGTGTCGGTATCGGTATTCATAATCGATTACATATTACGTTGGATTACAGCCGATTACAGAAATCCCAGTAAGACTCCTGTAGTTGCGTTTCTGACATACCCAGTGACCTTTATGGCCATAATCGATTTGCTGTCGATTTTACCCTCGCTGGGTGTATTCAACAAGGCATTCAAGGTGTTGCGTATAGTGAGGTTGCTAAAACTTCTGCGAGTCCTCCGGTTTTTGCGTTATTCCAAGAATATCGACACTTTGCTCAACGTCTTGAAGAAAGAGAGGCAGATATTGTTGACAGTACTTGGTATCGCAGTGTTTTACATTGTGGTGACAGCTATGATAATGTTCAATGTTGAGATGAACAATGCCAATCCGAATGGCGAATATGTATTCCAAACCTTCTTCGATGCTTTGTATTGGGCCACCACCACACTTACCACGGTTGGCTATGGCGACATATCGCCAGTGTCGGAGTTGGGCAGAGTGATAAGCATGATTTCGTCCCTGTTTGGCGTTGCAATCATCGCCCTGCCATCAGGTGTCATCACAGCCAGCTATCTCGAAGAAATAAAAAAAGGAAGAAAAATAGAAAATTGATTTTCAGGCGTTTTCAGTATGAAAAGAATTTTAGTCATACTCTGTGTGCTGTTTCTAGGGTTTGCTTCCTGCGACTCCGACCTTCGCAGAGCGAAACATTATTTCCATCAGGCGCAGGAAGTTGCGGAAAGCGATCCCGACAGCGCCCTCATCCTTATCGACAGCGTGCTCAACATCATGGTGTTTCTCGACGACGACATCCGAATGAACATGTCGCTGATGCAGGCAGAGGCGCTTTTCACTCATCCCGACGGCGAGCGACGGGAACTCTCCCAACGCATAAAAGCAAAGAAAATTTACACCATGCCCGAACTTGAACGCTCCGCCGAGTATTTTGCCGAAAAAGGCGATTACCCGAGAGCCTCCTACGGCGCACTTTATAGCGGATATGTGTTAAGAGAACTTCGCGACGACGACGCTGCAATGGTTTGTTTCAAAGACGCCGCAAAATATGCCGAGATTACTGGTGATTCGCTGACTTATGCAAGAGCACAATACAACGTGGCGAGATTGCTTTATAACACATATTCAAGCGACAAAGCATTTATGTTACTCAAGAGTGTCGATTGTTTTTGGGGTGATAATTATACCGAACGTGCAACGGCTAAAAACTTATGGGCGGCTACATGTCTTGATTTGAAAAATTATGAGCAAATGGAGATTTGTTTAAAACAAAGTCTTGACTTGGCAAATAAAGGGCATTCTGAAAAAATTCGGAGAAAAACAATGAATAATTACTCTGTTTATTATAGAGTAATTGGTGATTATGAACAAGCTCTGAATTGTCTTCGACAAGTTAAAAATGAAACAGATAGTGTAAACTTGTTTATTAATTATCTTAATTTAGGTAAAGTTTTTACATTAAAAAAAGATAATGATTCTGCTTCATATTATTATGAGAAAATGAAACTTCTAATACCATTAATCAATAATAAAACTGAAACGATTGTTTCGGCATATGCTGCATTATCAAATTGGGCTGTGTCACAAAACGATTGTAAGATGGCATTTGATTATTATAAAGCTTATTCAAACCTTCAATATATAGTACAAGATAGTTTAAGAAAAGACAACATTTATCGCATTCAGCAACAATACGATTATGAGACCTTGCAAAACACCATGAACCGCCGGATAATTTCAAATTATCGTATTGAAATGATGATGGCTGTGGTTATAATCATCGTTTTAGCGGTAGCTCTTGTTTTGTATTATCGCATTGTTCAGAAAAACAAGAAAGAAGCCGAAATGAAAGCCACACTTTTGAGGATTATGAAAGATAACGAGAATCTCATCCGAGACAAATCTGATAACCTTGCGGAGAAACTACGGTCTATGCAGAGGCTTGAGATTCTTAGTAAAGACCAGAAAGACAAATTTCTGCTTAGCAATCTCGAGAAAGAGATGTTCGGCGACAAAAACCACTGGGAAGTGATGACCGATTTGTTTAATACGATATACCCCGGTCTTTATGATTCATTAAAAGAAAAATATCCCGATATAAGTGAGCTTGAATGCAGAGTTTACATGCTCAACGATTTCAAACTCTCGCGTCTCGACGAGGCTTTGCTTCTCGACGTCAGCACCAGCGTGCTCGACAAAGCTCGCGGCAAAGTGAAAAAGCTTATTGAACAAGAAAAATAATTGTATTTCTCACCCAAAAGTTTGGATGACCAAAATTCCATCTCATTAAAAATCAGCCGTTTACGCCATTTGTAAGCGGCTGATTTTTTGGATGGCAGTTTGTATGGGGCATTGTTGCGATACTTTTGCAATCGGAATTCCGCAAAAAAAGATTTCGAATAATTAAAAGTATCACAACATGAAAAAATTCCTACCATTAGTTTTAGCAGGCTTCTTGAGCGTAAATGGTGTCGAAGCTATAGCGATTACCCATCAAGAAAAACCTATTCAGATGAAAACACCAGACAATCCACCTACCGAGACAATAATTGTATTACATGGTGATTTGATCTTAAGTACGGGCCCGAATTCCATAGAGGCATGTCATAGTAAAAACTCTGTTCAGGTATATTTCCATCAGAATTTCGGATATGTTAACATTACATTAATGAACGAAACCGGCAGCGTGGTTTACAACAACACTGTCAACACAGCCGTTCAGCAAACGTTTTACATACCTCTTTCCGGCACATCAAGTGGCAACTACACTTTAATATTAGACAACGCCAACGGCTATGCCGAAGGAGATTTTGCAAGATAAATTATTATGAATTATGAAAAGAAAAGTTTTATTAATAGTCTTGTACATATATGCATTTGTATTGAATGCACAGACTTTCAATCGTCAGACCACTTTAAATCTACAGGTTATTGAAAGTACCACAATATATCCTTTTGACGGAAACACTGTTACGGGAATAGGTGTATCTGGTAACGTGTGTTTCACTTCCGAAATGGGTTTCGTTAGATTTGTTGTAAGCGACGCTTACGATGATGAATATTTGGTTTATGAATCATATCGATTATTTGAGCAGGATTCTATCTTCAGTTTTTCCCAAAAATGTGAAGAAAGCTGTTTTTATTTTGGATACGTACCTACAGAATTCAAAATATATGTCAACGATGCCATTGTTACAATTAATTCTGTGGATATGAGTAGTACGGTATACCCCGATGCTGAAAACCAAAGGATATTTGCCGCAAGAGAAGCTGATGATCAAAAATTAGCGGCTGTCCAAAACTACATTTCCGAGAACGGTCTGATTTGGGTTGCCGATCACACAAAAATGTCAGATTTATCATATTCAGAGAAGGTTATGATGCTTGGTGAAGGCTTCAAAACGTATGGATATGAATATTATTCTAGAGGAATATATTCATTGTTTGGTCCTGACCATACTAATGGTTATCCATATAAAACAGGACAATATGTCGCCAACTTTGACTGGAGAAACAGACATGGTGCAAATGATCCAAATAGTCCTTATTTCGATGGCGATTTAGAAGACGGTACAGGATGGATCTCACCAATTACATGTCAGGACGGGTGTTGGAAAGATGGAGTATTAACTTGCTCAACAAGACAGGAATGTGCGGAAATGGATGGAGAATACCGCTCGGTTGGTACTTGCTGGATATTCAGTGCCACCGCTTGTGTTGAAGCAATGGCAAATCTTTACTACAATCAGCATTTGGATCTTGATCTTGCCGAGCAATACATTAGTTGTGCTACAAATTCGTTACAAGGCGATGAAATATCTACAGCCATGAACTATTACAAACAAGAAGGTGTACCATATGAATCAGAATGGCCATATATAGCCTCATTAGACAGTTGTGATGTCTATCCAGAACCAACAGAAAGAGTTAGAATAACTAATTATATTAATAATGTAGCTTCAAATCTTGAGAAATTGCGACAAGCATTGATTACACGAGGACCTGTTGCTCTCGGGTTTAATCATCACGCTTTGTTGCTTATTGGTTGGGGAACTATTGATGAAACAACACACGACGTGTTAGGATATCCAGAGAATAATCATTCCGCATCCGGTTTTTATGGATCAACATATTTGATTTATAAAGACTCATTTGGACAGACGTCTGATCCTAACTCCGGAAGAACTACTGGATATGTATATACATTATATCAAAATATTTTTGGTGGTTTAAATGAAAGACGTCAGGTTGTATGTCCAATTATTGTACCAGACAAGACAGACGAGGATATTCAATGCTATGATATGGATGGAGATGGATATTATTATTGGGGTATTGGTCCTAAACCGACACATTGTCCTCAATGCCCGGACGAACCAGATGGTGATGATAGCAATCCTGCTTTGGGTCCACTCAACACTTATGGACAATGTACAATCATAGATGCCTGTAATTTTAGCTTTGAAAATGGATGGGATGGTTGGACACAAGGTGAACTCCTAGGTGAAGATGGCCAAGATTGGTGGAGACATAAAGGGCCAACACCAGATTCTCTTTTAACAGGTCCTTCATCAGCACAAGATGGAGAATATTACATTTATGTAGATGGTTCAACGAATACAAATTTTAGTACGCCAGCGGTTGTAAAATCTCCATTCATTGATTTTAGTCGTTGGGGAGATTGTGGTTATTGTGTGGATTTCTACTACCACATGAACGTACCATCAGATAATGCCAAATTATATATATTATTGAAGGAAAAAGGCTCTGACGCTCTTATACCTAAAGTAGTGGAGAAACATAGTACCGGTAATTCATGGCAGCATTATACCAAATATATTGATTCTAATATTGAACAGATTGGTTTTGCTACTGATATTGATTTCGGCTCGATTTATCCTGATATAGCAATTGACAACATTACTATAAGACCGTTAGTGCACAATGATAATCCTACTATAATAACTGGTGATGTTGTATGGAATAGAGATAATTTTGGAACAAATAAAATTATTGAAAATGACATCATTATTGAAGATGGAGCAAAACTTACCATTACCCAAGGCAACAGTAACTCTATCACATTAATGATGCTTCCCGAATCAAAAATTGTTGTCAAGCCTGGTGGCAAACTGATTCTGGACGGCTGTACATTAGATTGTTATTGCAACAACGATATGTGGCAAGGAATACAAGTATGGGGTGACAATACAAAAGACCAATTGTCGCACAACGGGCACTATTATCAAGGCTATTTGGAAATGAACAACAATGCCAAAATTAAAAATGCTATATGTGCCGTCGATTTACGAGATCCAAATCATTGGAATTCTACCGGTGGTATTATTCATGCCAATAACTGCTCTTTCTTAAACAATGCAAAAGCCATTCACGCAATAAATTACAATCAAACTGCACCAAATGGAAATATCTTAAATTATAACGCTGTTTTCACAAAATGCACTTTTACAATTAACGAAGCATACCGCGGCACGGCAACATTTTACAAACACGTGGATTTGGCAAATGTGACGGGTGTAAAATTCCATGGATGCGACTTCTCAATTGAAGTGGATGATGGTGGTGGCGGCGGTGGCGGACCTGTTCGTATCGATAACGTAAGCTACTGGACCGAAGGTATTGCTGCTTATAACGCAGGCTTCACTGTTGACGGCATTTACAGCTATTATCATAACGGAACCACTCAGGTTGATAAAAAGTCCACATTCAAAGGATTCCATGCAGGAGCCTATTCCGTTATAGACGGTGCCGGAGGTCCGAAAACATTCACTGTCAAAGACTGTGAGTTCAGCAACAACGACTTCGGCGTGTTCGCCATTGACCCAAATTTTGCGACGGTACTGAACTCGACTTTCATCGTTGGACATGATGACAGCAGAACATGTAATGCCGGAATATTCTTTAATAGCACAAAAGGTTTCCTCATCGAAGAAAACACCTTCACAAAAGGCGACAACGCCGTTGAAGGGAACAACTATGGAGTTATTATTAAAAACTCAGAAGATGTTAACGAACTATACCGCAACACTTTCGAAGGATTGTATTGCGGAAATATAGCTGTAGGAATGAATATAGATATTACCAATCCTCGCTATGGTCTCACTTATGGTTGTAATGACAACAACGGCAATGAGATTGACTTCTATGTCAATGCTCAACTAATAGAAGGTATTCAAAGATCCCAAGGAAGTATGGAAATTCCTGCAGGTAACACTTTCAGCGATAATGCCGACTATCATTTTTATAATGAAGGCATATTTGTAGATTATTACTACAATCCTGCTGTAGAAGATGCTACACCGGATGTAAACAAACTGTATAGGGTCGGTTCACACAATACATCCTCCCTGAATGACTGTCCATCCAATTATAGCGGAGGTAATACGCCTGTAATACCAGTATTGCCGCCACAAAGACGTCAAATGGCAGAGCAACAATTCAACGAATCACAGAACATCTACAATAGCCTCAAAGCTGTTTATGACAGCCGCATTGATGGTGGCAGTACAACAAACACTGTGTCGGAAGTAGAAACCGCACAACCGGAAGACATGTGGAATCTGCGTTCAAAGCTTCTTAGCACATCACCTTATCTTTCTGAAAGTGTGCTTTACGCTGCCGCTGACCGTGACGATGTGCTTCCTGTGTCGGTACTCTTTGAAATACTCCTGTCAAACCCCGATGAGCTCAAAAACGACGAACTTATCGATTATATGGCTAACAAAAACACTCCTTTGCCCGACTATATGATTGATATCCTGCATGAGGTAGCAAGCGGTACTTCTGCAAGAACGGTGCTTCTGTCGAATATGGCACGTTACAACCACGAAGCCCATAAAGCTGCAGGTGACATCATCCGCAGCATAATGAACGACAGCATAATCGACAGAAACGACCTCGTGACATGGCTCGGCAATCTCCAAAATATCGGAGCTGACAGAGACATTATATCGATTTACATGGCAGAAGGCAATTTCGACGACGCTTTCACTCTTGCCTATATGCTTCCAACTCTGTACAACCTCGAAGGTGATGAGCTTGTTGACCATAACGATTATATGCAACTTATAACTCTATATAGGGCTCTGGCACAAGATGGCAGAACCACAATGCAGCTAAGCACAGCGGAGAAGAGCCTTGTTGACGACATAGCATATAACGGCAAAGGCACATCACAGGCAATGGCAAAATCATTGCTCACCATTTATAATGAATTTGACGAAGAATGTCCGCAACCATCAATATCCTCCAACGGCAGAGGTGTTGGCAAGACGACTTATACCGAAGACGACATCAGTAGAGCTATGGGATTGTCTTTGAAAGTCAACCCTAACCCCGCAAACACATGGGTGGCAGTCGACTACACCCTCCCCGAAGGCTTCAACAACGCTGTCATCACCCTCACCAACAGCATGGGTATGGAGGTTTACACACAGAATGTGCATGGCGAGCGCGGACAGAATGTAATAGACTTGCAGAAACTACCGGTAGGTGTATATATTCTGACAATAAAATGTGAAGAACATCGTTTAACTGAAAAAGTAGTCGTGACAAGATAATATATCGGCAACTGGTCTCCAGATATGACATCTGGAGACCATTGCCAAAGTTAAAACATTTATCCTATGAAAAAACATTTATTTCTACTAATAATGTTGCTTGTTCAAATAGTTTCTTTCTGCCAATACAGAATTGATTGGCAAAACTGCTATGGGACAGACGAAGATGATAATGTGACGGCTATTACAGAAACTGATGATGGATTCATAGTAACAGGTTGGTATAGTGTGGATCCATATTATAGAATAACAAACGGAGTGACATTA
>JAEEJS010000073.1 GCA_016282015.1 Bacteroidales bacterium | reverse complement strand
GAAGTATCCATAATCTGTTATTATCGCTAATTAAACAATTAAAAATTATTCGACAATAGCATCATTATTGTCGTCAAGTGCAAAAATAGTAAAAATGCATTAAGTAGAAAGAAAAATCATTGAAAAACGTAGTTGTTTTCAATTTGACAATAATTTATTGGACAAATAATGTCGATATACCCCCTCAGGTTATGGCTGATAAATTACGACGGAGAGGACTTTGGATGAGATTTTTGAAGAATTTAGCGCAATGAGGAGTGCGAGGAAGAAGACGAGGTGTTTTTTACGGAGCAGAGATAATTAAAACAATTGAAAATGAGGGTATATGGTATTGATTATTTCAGGCAGTACGCCACAATCATTAGCTATTTCTGGCCAATGCGAAACGACTTCACATGTATCGTCAATAATATCAGCCGCTTCCTTGATGTTGTTTTGCTGAGCAAAAGCCAGCAAATCCTCACGTGTTATTTCATCATATTTTCCGTTAATTGACATCTGATGTGTGGCCGTCCATCGTCCGTTGGGGTTGTAGGCATATCCCATGTCGTAAGCGGGCGACAGTCTCCATTTACCGCTCTCATCCATCAGGAATGAGATGTTTTTCGTGTGGTCATCCTGGTTGCGAACTACAACGTTGAACACCATTCGACGAAACATTTCCTGAGCTTCGGAATATGGCAACCGCAACGCTCGCATCACATTAAACGCCTGCTCGTAGGAATAAGCTCGATGCAAACGATAGTCGAAATGAGCAATGCCGCAAAGCGTTTGCATGTGAATCTTTTTGCCGTTTTCGCGATCGAAACGCTTTGTTAAGAAATGTGCGCGACCGTTTTCCTCAATCAGCGAACATTCCGTCATATCAATGCCGCAAGCCTTTGCCAACTTATAAAATGAATATTCCAAACGGCCGTGATTACCGGTTTCTTTGAAGCCTGCCGTTGCCGAAACACCATCCAATTTAATCAGATAATAGTCAAATCCTTCTGGTGCTTCCACTTGTCCGGAACGCACTTCGCCTGTTGCTTTATTGTATGCAATAATAGCCTTTGCGCGTTGTCCTCCAGCAGAAGTTCCAAGTCTTAAAATTTCGGCTATTGCCGCTTTTTTGTCATCATTTAGATTCACTCCAAAAGACGATTTTTGCGACAAGGCTTCGCTTGCGACATTCACCAATGAATCGATTTCAAATTTGGCGTTTTTGTCGTATGCGATGTCCATTGCCGGCTCAAATTCCAAAGCTCCCATGCAGCGTTTGCCCAAAAAGCACAGCGTTTCAATAGGATTGCTGCTTGTGCGGCCTGTCAGAGCCAGCCATTTGTCTAACAATGCGCGACCGTATGTATCAGGCAACGAGTCAGCCAACATGCCAGGCAAACCCTTGAATGTTTCTTTGTCCAAATCGCCGAAGGAATAAATGCGCCCCTCGCGCACGGGCATCATCAGAGGTGACGGCTCTAAACCTCGTCCAACGAATCTGGTGTCGTATTCAAATCTGACCACCTCGTATCGTTCATCCCACCGGAAAGTGCCGACAGGTATTCCGAACATGTTAACCTTTGCAACATCTACCATTCTGAATCCTCCTTTTCAACTTTAGCAATCTTACCTACGGCTCTTTGTCTTGTTTTCGTTTTTGCAGAATGAACCAGATTATAATATTCGCTTGGACTCAACTGTTCTTCCTCCACCAGTGGCTGCAGCACATCAAGCATTCCCAAAATCCGCAACACTCGCAGCAACGAATCGAACGAGCCTATTTCGCCATTTTCAATCTTTTTAATAGATGACAACGAAACGTCGGCAGCTTCAGCGAGGCTCTGTTGCGTGATGTTTTGCTTCAGTCTTGCTTGTTTCAGCCTGCCTCCTATTTTTTGGCATATTGCGGCATCCGCTAACATGTAAATATTTTCCACAATAGTTTAAATTTAAACTTTAACGCTGCAAATATACGAATAAAAGTTTAAAATAGAGCTGTTTTTATCCAAAATAATTTCAACTTATTATGAAAGTACAATTCATTATTCTGTTATTTTAGATTATTTTAGTTTTCTTTTGACTGTTTTTGTTTTATTTTAGAAGCTTTAATCATATTATCTGTTCCTATAACAGCCCACATTTGTCTTATAATTTCAGTTTCTTTATCAAGCAATTTTATATTTGACCCACTTGGAACAGATGCATACACATAATTAGTCATGTGATGCTTCTTTGTATAAGATGCAATTGCTGGCAATACGAGACCTTCTTTATTCAGACATGGATATGCGAAACTCATGTAATTTAAATCGCCTATAATCAAATGTGTTCGTTCATAATGAGTATCAGGGGACCCCTCCTTTTTGTTTGTTCTTGATATTGCTTGTACTTGTTGGTCTATTGCCCACAAAAATTCGTCAGCATGGATATATCCTGGCTGAAAAGTAAATAGATGTATGTTTTCATTGTTTTGATTATTTTTGTCAATCATATCATAGTATTTAGACTTGAATTCACTTCTATTGAAGTTTAAATCAATAAATAGGATATTATGTCCATTAAACCTTTTTGATATTATATCATCAATAATCATCTTCATAGCACTGCGTTTATCAAAATGTAGAACGCCTTTCAAGGAATTCTTACTTGTGTTATATTTAATTCGTTTTTCTGAATTTTTTTCATAATTCGTCTCATAGAAATTAGCCTCTTTTATGTTTTCATCATAATAGATGCTACTTTCATTTAACCAAAATGGATATGGGTCTTCGTCGATAGGCAACAAAGCGTCAGCGACGATATCGTCCATAAGGTATCGAGTAATGATTTGAAAATGTACGCTTGGTATTACCTCAATGCCAGCCATGCGCATTTTATAACTATGCCAACCATATGCATTTCTTTGATACAAACATTTTGATATACGTAATGCATGATAGAGCTGATCTGGATATGGTCGTTCTTTAATGGCCATGTCAATGACTATATCTGTACTTATCTCTGATGATTGAATTTTCTCATCTGCAGTGATGATTCCAATTTTACATGCCTTTCTTAATTTATCAGATAATGCGTTAAATGGACATTGTCCAATTTCCTCTTGTGTTAATCGAGATAGTCCATCAACCATTATAAAATCGACGTTTTTTTTGCTATTTTTATCAAGAAGATAATTGTCAATAACTGTCAGTAAATTGTTAAACGATATTAATCCATTAGCCATCCTATTTCCATTATTCAATTCATCTCTGCCAATGATTCTTACCATAGAATTTTCAGGAATAAACAATTTACATAATAACATGTTTCCAGTATCTGGGGCACCTTTTTGGTGTCGCAAGTGAAAGCCGTGTGTTCGACCATTATAATAAATGAAACCACTTTGAATATGACGAGAAAAAATCTCGGTTTGGTTATCTGAAGGTGCTGATCCTGAAATAGATGGGATTCCATATTTGGATAGATAGCCTTTTTTAAGACAGTCACACTCGCAGCATGATTCATCAACATACCAGATCATTCTTTGCAATAATTCCACAGAAGATCTGGAATAACTATTATCCGACCTTATATTTCGTATCAAACGTTGAATATAGAAATCATAATATTTACTTTTTAAAGATTCTCCGTCTTTGTTCAGAGAAATAAAAAGTATCTCATCATTGGTTTGTTTGTTTAATTTTGTATTGCTCTTATTCTCTTGATTTAATTCGTTGAGTTTTTCTTTATAATTATTCTCATCTCCATCAAAAATTTTTGTTAATATATCACCTTCAATATTATCTGTTTCATCATATTTCCAATATTGATTGATTAAATCATCATTTCTAATCAATGTATCCTCAATATATCTGGCTATGTATGATGCATGTGAAGCGGATTCTTTATTGAATTTTTTCAATTCTTTTTTATCATTGTCGTCGCCATATGCTTTTACCCAATCTTGCATACGACGTGTAAACTTCTTTAAAACACCATTTGTCGTTTTCTCAACAACAAACATTCTTAAAAGGGATTTGCTGTAATCTTTAACTTCATTCTCAAGGATTTTTTCAATACCCGTTTTGTTCTTATGCGTGTCTATCTTATAATGGCAACTCCAGTAATTTTTTATTAATTCTTTATCATTGTTGTTTAAAGTTTCCTCAACATATCTGGTTGCACAATAATTAACAAATTCGGCATCTACAACATATTTTTCATACAAGGCTTTCCACTTTTCATCCTTTTCCATTTGTTTATTTGCATATTCTTTTATGATTTTTATAGCATCTTCAATGAGTAGCATTTTTAAAACTGAAATTTCATCAAATGAAAAATTTTTATCTATATATGAAGACAAAGGATAAAAACCCTCAAACGCATCTGTCTTGGCTTTGTCTTTCTTCGAAGAACTGAGAGTTTCCTCTTTAAGGGAAATATACAATCCTTCACACATTTGCATTGCAAGATGAATTTTATTAACTCCATGTTCACCACGAGTTAAAACTAGCATACCGTCATGGTTTTCAGAATTCTGTACTAATTGAATGCCGCCATAAAACAAATCATCAAGACCTTTGATATGTGTGCTTAATTTTTTTAATTGTTTCTTGTTACTTGCTTTTTCCATCTCTTAGTTCTCCTAATAATTGATAAATATGACCATATCCCTGCTCATCATATAAAACAGTAAGGCCGTTTTTTTCATGAAATTTATTTTTTATACTATCTTTTATTTTTCTTAGTCCATTGCCACAGTTTGCAGTTATATAATACAAATTGCCGTGATGTTTGTCTTTCGTATAGTGTAGTAAACGTTGATTGGTATAATCATCAAGAGATAGTCCGCAAAAGATACAAGTATACTGTGATAAGAAATGTAGTTGAGCAGCGATTTGCCATGAATATACATTTCGAGAATCCTCATAAAATTCATCTAGCGAGAGCACAATTTTATTGTCTTGAGGAGCTTGTGTCACATCATATCGAGGAATAAAGCCATGAACATGATATATATTGATATCATCAGATGTAAAACCGACTTGTCCTTTCCAGTCACATATAATATTAGGCTTTATTTGCCTAGTATAGTTGACGAAAGTCTTGTATTCGTTGTTATCTTGCAGACATCTAATAGCATCACACAGGAATTGGTCGTAGTTTTGGGTAACTACAGCTCTGATGTTTCGATTACGTAAAATCATATCGGCAACACTAAACAATGAAAAAAAATCAGGCTTTGATTTAGCCTTGTCATTTAACCAACCAACATATTTTTCCCCTGCTTCTATTATATCGTTTTTCCCCATTTTACCATAAAGGAAATCTTGTATTAGTTTTACATACGCCTCATTGCCCATTGTTTGTTTCACAATAGTTGATTTCACATCACGAGGGAACTGTGAATCAAAGTCTATTTGCTCTTTCAATTCAGAAACTTTTTCTTTTAACCTATTCTCATCATTTTGATTTTTGTCATCTGTTAATTTCTCGCACAGTTTTTTTGCTGACGATGACATTTCTGATGCGACTTGTTTTCCAAGATTGTCAGAAGGCAGCATCTGCATTACCGCATATTTAAGTAAATGGTTCAGTAATGAATCCCATGAATAATCTATTCCATGAGGCGCTCCAAAATCTATGCCAGTACCCAGAAACAGCACAACAGAGCGTTCGTTTTTAAAATCATCTTCAAGCTTTTCCCAATTCAGTGGTTTGGCGTATTCCATAATAAAATTGTCTAACAGTTATATAATAATTCGCCCAAGCGGTTTTATACGCATGGAATGTTTTATTGAAAGCACTTATCTTTATACTCTTTTAATTTTTCTTTGTAATTGTTGCCAAAATATGACTCCATTTGTTTTTCGTATGTTTCGGCCATGTAGTCCATATAGTCGCTTTCTTCTTGCGGATCATCGAACGCTGGGGCTTTCTGATAAAACATGTCGCCAATTGCCGATTCGTAATCGGCTACCGGCAATTTGCCGTTTTGGGAGAAATGATTGATGACGATATCAAAAGCCACTTGTTTGTATTTGCTACAACCATCATAAGCTTCAGCATCAATTTCAGTGACACAACAATTGTTGAAGAGTTTGCCAAAAGGTTCTTTTTCTTTCAAAACTGCTAAAGCCGTCAATTCTGGATGAACTGTTAAATATCTTGTTATCAGGTTCTGCAATAACAACTCTATTTCATTATTGCTCAATAATATAGGATTTGATTTTAATTGTTTGTTATTGTCATCACGATACTCCGTCATATATAGTTTGTTAAGAAAACTTGATATGATGATGGGATCAAAATCTTCCGTGATTTTTTGATCAAACCAATTTTTGACAAATGTGTTCGCAAATGATTGTTGTTGATTGGCATAGTGATTGGACTGCAATAGTGGAATAAAATAATTGCTTCTTGCTTTTGAACGTAACACTTGAACTCCAAAAGTCAATACACCAGTCAAATAGCTTTCCAGTTTTCTATCCGGGATGTTTTTCAGAGAGTGTTGTTCGAGTTGGTATGATATAGAGCTATAGTATTTGCCATCATTCAGCCAGTTGCTCATAACAATTTCAGGGTCGTTTTCTTCTTTGAATAATTCATCCAATTCTTTCATCGAGAGTCGGTAAGAAGAGACGCTGAATGAAAAATATTTCTCATAATTTTCTGACTGAGATATACTTGTGTTCTTTGTTTTTATATATTTACCAAACAATAGTTCAAGTAAATGAGGAGTCTCTGTTTTCCAGATGTGATTGCCTTTGTATGTGGTGCGGTCGTCGTTTGATGCTTTTGTACTTATACCGTCTTTTAAAACGTATCTGTTGTTGTCAAGATAGAGCAATCGTTTGGGGTCATTGGAAAGGATATTGTAAACTTTTTTGTCGTACATCTGAAGGAGTTCAAGCCATAAGACGTCAAGATACTTCAAATCTTTATTAATGTTTTTCTGTATATAAGACAAATTCAGCATATATAACCTTGCGAACCTTTTAATACGCCGATAATTGTTCAATATTGACAGCATGAGCTTTTTATTGTCCTGATTAATATTGTCGAACAATAGTTTGGAAAAATCAATGTTTAATCCACTCTGTTCGTTTAATTCGGCATATAGAGTTTGCCATAGTTGTTCCTCATCAACTTTAGGTAGGTGTATTTCGACTGGAAAGATTTTTTCCAAATAAGCAGTCGCATCTTTTATTTGTTTCTCTTCCAGGATTGAAGTCACATATTCTTTGTCGTAAGCAACTAAATATATGATATTATTCAAATCGGCGGTATTTCGAATAAGACGAAGAACTTCAAAGACTTCATTCCGTTCCAGGCGGTCTATATCGTCAATCACTACAACTACTGGTTTGCTTAGATGTCCAAACTTATCGGATAATTTTTTCTTTTTTTCAAAAAGGCTCTCCTCTTTATATTTGGGTTTGATGCCTATTGACAAACCTTTAACTGCAGTGATAGACAAAGAATTTACGACTTGGGCATAATTATATATTAACCGAGACAGGGAAGTGTGTTTGGGTGACAATTGATGTCGCAGTGACGCGAAGAAGTCGCTGACAACCTGCTCGGGATTTCTGCACATCCAGGGGTTGAAAACCACAATTTCCGCATTGTCGGCAATTTTGTTTTTGAGCGTATCCAGGAAGTGTGTTTTGCCGGCACCCCATTCGCCTGTTATTCCTATAGCATAAGAGCCTTCATCCAGTTTGGTGGAAAGTAAGCGTAATGCTAATTCTTCGGCGTATTTATCAAGTGAATTATTGAATGTATCAACGGCATCAGTTGAAAAACCGACAGAGTCGTTCTGGTTGTCATTAACGGGTGATTTGATAAAGAAACCGACAAGTGTTATAATACCTGTAATGCCAAATAAAATTGCAAGAAATGTTTGATAATCGAGTTTCCATACTATATTTGCATAAGCATAGGGGTTTTTATAATAGAGAAGCAGGAAAGCAAGTGCAATCACAAAAATCCTATGATAACGCAAATCGTTGTCGTGTATAATTCTGACAATCCATCTGACAAAAACTATGATTATTATAGTGCAAATAACCAGATTGACAAAGATGTTGCCGTTTATTATATGATAGAATTCATCAAACAAATCATTTAAATGTGTTTCGCATAAAGTATACCAGACAGAGGCAATTCCAATCCATGTGCTGCACAATAAAACAAGTATAACCGACAGAATGATTTCTTCTCTATCAAGTATTTTTGAAAATTTAGTTTTCATTTTTTATATCTTTTGTTATTTGCATTGTTTTGTTTTTAATTGAAAATCAGCATGTTGGATATGCTATTGTCGTTGTCGGTTGGGGTGTGAATTTTCAATGATCAACCTCAAAAATCGAAACTGAAGCACTCAAAATAGTTATCCGTCTCGGTGTCGTATATGCTACCCTGATGGTCTTTTATGACATAGTTCATGGTGCCGTTGTTGTTCGAATCCAGTGCAAAGATAGCAAATAATCTACCGTGATTAAATATATGCATGTCAATCATCTTGTCACAAAACAACTATTTTAATAAAACAGAGCCATTCTTATAACCACTATCTCTTATATATGTTGAAAGGGGCACTTGTACCTTCACCTTCACATGATCCATATATTGAATTGCAATAATTTAATGTCCAACCAATGTATGTTGTAGTTCTTGTTTGCACTAAAAGTTTCACCCAAAACGACCCATTTTCATAATCTAAAATATTTGCAACAATGCCATCTTGCTGTCTAATTAGGTCATTGTCAAATAATTCAATGTAAGAACTTTCTAAATCAGGTTCCGAAAATAAGTATATGCTTTGTGAGGACATTAACCAACACCAAACACAACAATATTTTTTTTCAATCCAACCATTACATTTCAGATTATTGTATTCAAAGACATTCACTAAAAATCTGTCATCTATTTTATCTAATATTTGAAGAGAATAATAGTTTTCTTTTAAAGAATCCTGATATAAGAAATATGATGTAATGGAATCTATGGATGAATTATATAAAGGTATCTTTTCATTCATTTTATACACAAAACAAAAACTGTTATTTTGTGATAAAACCATATGAAAATTAATCAAAACAAAAAGCAACATTAAGAATTGTTTCATTTTAAAATACATTTATATTCTGGAAAATGTTCTCTTCTAATAATCATTTTGAATCCATTTTGCCCGATTTGTTTTTCAAAATCATTCCATTGAGATCCTAATATTAATGGACATCCTGTTGACACATTTGCTCCAGCAAAACCATCCATATTTGTCCGATGAACAAAAACTCCATCTTTTTGAGTTGAGCTGTATGCCCCCAGCACTTTATTATACCATCCGTTATTTCTTCCATATAAACAATCTACGGGATTTCGACTATTAACTGCATAATGAGATGATATTTTTCCAGATTTACCCTTTTCATCATAAACAACATCATAATAGCCATCGGCAATAGCACCATATTTTGTATAATTAGAAGACATTGTATATCCGGTATAGCTTTCAATGTCATCAGCTCCATATTTACCATAAACAGTAACTATTGCTGGATTTGCTCCTTCTCCATTCAAGTAATCATTCTCACCAAGATTTTCAGTTGTTGATCCTTTGAAAACGACCACAATTTCTCCTAGATACTTTCCATCCAATCCGGCTTTGTCCATTTCCGCTTGGCTTTTGTAATCGGTCCAATTAATGTTGCCGTCGGAATCTTCATACCAATCGTCAACAGGAATCTGGTTTCCTAGAGACTCATCGGTTGAGAAAGAGGAATGCGTGTTTGAGTGTGTGTTCCAAAAGTCCAAGTATAATAACTGGCGCCAATTATTGCGATATCCTCCCACCGAAATATACCCACTCGGATCCGTGAACTTCAACGGGTTATTAAAGCAGTACGAATATCTGTTATATGCTTGCGAGTTCTGTTCGTTTTGGATCACAATGTCGGGCGAGAGCATGCGTCCGACGAGCGGGTCGTACAAGCGGCCGTTCATGTTTATCAGGCCGAACTCGTCGTTATGCTCGTGCAGGGTGTAACCGCGGTCGAACGAGGCGGTGACGTTGTCGTACGACAACGTCTGCGGGTTACGACGGCGACCCCAGGCGTCAAAACTGTAGCGTTCGACAGTGTTGCCAGTCACTGTGGCATACATGCTGCCCTGATGGTCTTTTATAACGTAACTCATTGTGCCGTTGTTGTTTGAATCAACTGCAAAGATAGCAAATAATCCGGTTGATGATGTCAGATAATGGACTTTTTTTGTCGCTCCATTTTCTGAAACCACTTCATAAAGTGGCGTGAAATAGCGTTTCGTCTTTGTGTTGTTGCCGTTGCTGAGCGTTTGACGCACTCGCTGCCGGTCGGCACCATAGCTCACATCCAAAGTATATGTGCCTTGTGATATAGACCTCACTTTGTCAAAAGAAGTATATGTCACATCTTGTTCACCATTGTATGATGCGACGTTTGGCATATCATATATTTTTCTTACAGCGTATGGGTTGCTTGAATGGTATACCATTGTGCCTGCGTCGTATTTTATGCTTACATTGCCTAAGTTGTCGTATATTATGTTACGTGAATTGTTTCCGTCAATATCAATGTTTGTGAGACGATTGAAATTGTCGTAAGTGAAATTTTCGATATGATTATAGACATGGTCGTATCTTCTTGTCAGGTTGCCTTTGTTATTCCAGCTATATTCCAAGTCTTGAATTATGCTGTTGTTTCTGGCGGTAAGACTGGTAACAAGACCTGTTTGGCTGTCGTATGTCCTGCTGACGTCTATATTGTTGCCAAGCAGGAAGTTGGTGACGTTTCCAAACTTGTCGGCCGACATTGCCGACCATAGGACGCTTCCGTCTTCGGAGTGTTTTACAGAGAGCATATTCCCGTCTTGGTCATAATAGTATTTCAAAGAATACCCTGAAGGATACGTTACTGCTTTTCTGTGACCGTGTTTGTTGTATTCATAAGTGAATACGAGAGGTGCGGCTTCACGTGATAGCAGTTGTGATTGGTTTATTAGTCTGCCAAGTTGGTCATATTCAAACGTCTCTCTGATTCTAGGCTCGCCTGCGTATGTGGGTTCATAAGCCAAACAATCTAAAAGGCCTGCCATCTGTTGGTCGTATGCCCAAATGGTAGTGCCGTCTTCATCGGCACGGTTTGTCATGCGTCCAAGCGCATCGTATGTATATGTGGTTGTCTGCTCTCTGTTGTTGGTCTCGCTCATAAGTTCACCGAAAGCGTTATACGAATATCTCCTCAAACCAAGCGAAGGATCTGATATGGTGAGCGGGTGTCTGTTGGCATCGTATGTATATTCAATTTTTGTGTTGTTGTTGCCACCAACTTTTGTGCTCATTATTTTGCCATCTCCGAAATAATTATATTCTATTGTAGTTCCGTTGTCTGTCACTTGGTAAGGCAGGCCGTTGGGTGCATATTTCACGATTTTTGTACTGCCGTCAAAATCATGTATTGTCTCGGTATTGCCATTGTAAGAGTGCGTATATTGCGCATATCCGGGCTTTGATATTGATGTTATCCTGTCAAGGTAATCATACGAATATGTAATTACACCAGTTTGTCCGACATTGCTGAAATACGGCAGATACTCTGTGTGTAACAGACCGGATTTATTGTAATAAGTATAATCGCAATAAATCTTTCTTCCAGTGAAATCTGTTGTAACTGATCTCAACAAACGGTCATGTTGGTCAAAGAACGATGTGGTTGCCTGTTGCCCGTTTCTTTTCGACCAGGTGTAATAGACCGATTGTCCTGTCGCAGGCATATCTGGATGTTCTGTGTATTCGCTTTGTGGATATGGTATCGTCCAACGTTTGACGAATAGTTCTTTGGTCCCGTCAGGATAATCAATGCTTGTAACATTTCCGAGCATATCATAATGGTATGTCGTGACAAGCCCATTGGGGTCCGTTACACTTCTAAGTAATCCGTTTCGATTAATATACTGATATCTTGTGGTGTGCTCCAATGCGTCAGTATGGCTTTCAAGGAGCCTGCCGTCGTTGGAATAAGTCATGGTCTCAGTTCTCGTCTGGCCACTGGCAGTCCGGCTTATTTGTGTGGTGTTGCCATAACTGTCACGCGAAAAACTTTCAGCAACACCATTACACGTTTGGTTTGTCATGAAACCACAATTGTCATAAGTATAGTTTTTATTTATTGTGACATTGTTGTTTCCCAAGGTATATTTGTCGTTGATATTGCCAATCAATCCTATAAATCTATGCTCGCCACCAGGATTATTATGATATGTGTATAAACTTAATCTTGTATATAAATGTGTAGCAGGACTTGTTGTGCTAACGGTTTGTGTTATCTTTTGGGAATTACCATATCCATCGAATTGTTCATATTTAGTTGTTGTTGAAGTGCCGTTTGAATAGTTAGTGTTGTCCTCTCGCTCCAAAACAGGCATAAATACGCTGTGTGGCATGCCACTGTATGACGAACTCAAATCCAAGAAATCATACGTATAATAAAACTCATTGAATCTATTACCATTGTGATGTACTGTGGTTTTTTCCGGATACAAAACATAGTAATCGGTATTGAGTTTGAACAATCTGTCAGTGCCGATTAAACTTGATGATGAATTACTGCTTTGACATTCGACAACATTGCTTATCTTTTGAAAGCCAAGGAAACCTTTGCCTCTTGTATGCATTATAGGACGTCTGAAGAAATGCAATATTTCTCTTGACACACCTTCATTTGTTTCTACCCTCATCTTTTTCACAACATTGAGATGTTGGGTGAAAGTCTTGGTATACTCGATGACAGGATCTCTGTCTCTTTGCGTTTGCGTTTCATAAATACCTTGATAAGTGTGTTGCACATAATCATATTGAGTGGTGACACCAAGCCCGTTGCGGGCATATGCTATCGCTTTCAGTGGAGGGTTATCGAAGTCGCCGGTGTTCCACATGCGTATGTGCACAGATTGTCTGTTGTTTAATGTCAGGGTTGTATAAGCCACTTCACAAGATGATGTGCCTCTGAAATTTCCCACACAAGACATGACCCAATTTAATTGATTAATACTTGTAGAACCATATGGTGCTATGCCAACATATTGCTCTTCGTCATTTTCATCAACCAAACATTTTCTTAGAACTTTTGCACCGTCATCATCAACTCTTATTAAATATTGGTACCTATAATAAAAATAATACTCCTGACTATTGAGTTGATTCGGGGGATAGTTTTTGCGTTCCCTTTTCGTAATATTTAAATCCGAGAATCCGTCGCCATTGAAATCAGCAGATACTGGTATGAATTCATCGGCTATTTCTGAGTAAGAAGTGACATTGCCCCATGTTTTTAATTCAAAATTGATTCCATCACCTTTTGACAGGTAGAAATACCATTTCTTGTCTTCTGTTGTTTGCATTATTGCCACAAAATCCTGTTTGTTATCACCATTGAAATCGCCTTGACAAAAATGCGTGCATTCGGCAGAACCTCCAAAATGCTGATTGAAAGCAGGAGAATATTCTTGTGAGACTTGCAATATCCAGGTATTCGAACTGGGATTTTTTTTGATATTGAGTCTTTTTGCTCGATAATTACCTGGAGTGGTGGAATACTCATATAAACTAATCAGTTGATCTCTACCATCACCAGTAAAGTCACCAATATATTCATAGTGATGTATCGCATTGTTATATAGGTTATAGCCGTAAACGTTGCTTATAGTTGTGTTAAACGCACCATCAACACTTAAATAAATGCGTATGAATTTTCCATTTGTCACCAAAAGATCGGAACATCCGTTACCGTCGAAGTCGCCAACATGGAACTCATACGGGTTGTTGGTTGATGCTGGAAGTATACTGTCTATTGGCACGTCAATTATAATAAAACCGTGTGTCGCTTCATCGTATTTTATAAGTTTCGCATGATAGTGTGGATACTGATCGTGGTATATATAAAGAATCTCATTGTAGCCATCACCATCAATATCAATTGGAGCAAACACACAACAATTGTTATTAATAGCCAGACAAGAGTTGACATTGCCACAGTCAACAAGATCAAAGTCATAGCTGTAAGTCGGACCTGTAGCGCTATTTGAAGATGAATTTCTAAGAACAACCATCTTGTAAAAAGGATTCTGTCCTTGTTTTAATAACATAACCATATCATTCCTGCCATCATTATCACTTTCAGGAAAACGTGCGGCAAACACCTTTTCCTGATGATAGCCATTAGAGCTGTTTTCTATTCCAGTATCAAGAAAGCTGAACACGTTTTCCACTTGTAAGTCTCCAGAACTGTTGTGCCAGACAAATTGGCATGACGCAGAACAGTTTTCTGGGTATGGTTTGCTCCCGCCTTCATTGTATGTACCGAATTTCTGAATGGCAATGAGTTCAATATTGGGAAGGTTGCCTTGTGGCAAATAGTCCAAATGATAAGAATGTATTGATTCATTGCCTCTGCTAAAATTCAGTCTATACAATTCTTTTGTTATTTTTGAATAACCTAATTGCCCGTTACTATCTATAAAGAACTTTTTTTGTGTATCGTTGCGCTCGGCTGGATAATATTCAAAGTTAATCGTATATCCACTATAACTTATCTGAGACGGAAAAAATCCGCCATCATTATCGTGGTCATATGTAAAATTAATAATGTGACCATATGGGTCTTGTATAGAGCTTATATGCCATTCGATGGGATTGGATGTGATGCCTTGGGGAAAATATCTTGAATCATTGGTTCCTCCATAAGTGTAAACATAACCATTGGGTTTTTTGACGACAAACGAATTATTGTTGAAAGTTATTTCAGAGTTGTCGAAAACTTCAGGATAATACTTGTTGTTACTTCCTTTTATCAGCCTGTTGCCGTCCAACGAATAATCATCATCATTTGAAAAAGTGACGGCGTTTGAATAATTTGAATAATAGTATTTATATGGGACGCGCGATATTTTTGACATTCCTCCAATGCTCCATCCGGGACCCATGATGCCGTCTCCAGCCTGACTGTTATAAATAAATGACAAATCTGGTTTTAGTCCACCAGCTCCAGGAGGGCAGTCTATAGGTATTGTTATCACAGCCGCGCCATTGTCGTTAACATCTGTCGTCATTGGTAGAGAATATGGCAAACCTCCATATGCATTAGAAAAGTTACCATTAGGGTCAACTGCGGATGATACTGCTGTTCCATATGTCGGCGGAAACACCATCATCTCATCAATCTCAAACAAGGCGCTTTTGCCTCTTGCGGGAGCATAGCTGAAGCCGGGGTTGAGGTCGATGCGGCTTGAAGCAGTGTAATGATAGCTCCTGTTTGAGTTGAGCGGTGTGTTGAGAGAAAAGCTCTCATCCTCTTGCTCTTCATCGTATTGGACTTGTGAGGATATGGGGGAGCTTAATGCGAAAAATATTACTAAAAGTGATAATATTTTATGTTTCATAGTGTTCTATCGTTTTATGATTTTCCAAGTCTTGGTGTCGTTGCCGCTGCGAAGTTCAAGGATGTAGACTCCGGCAGCCATGCTGCTCAAATCGAATTCCACGGGAGCCGTCCCGATTTCCTTTGTTTCCAGAAACACTCCTGATGGCGACAACAGCGTGGCGGTTATCATGGTTTCCTCTTCGGGATTGGTGATGTTTATGAATACGCTTTTTGTAGTCGGATTTGGATATAAGTTGATATGGTTCTCATCGATGAGGTCTGTGTAATGTACTACCTCTGTGGTGTCTTTTGAGGAGCGTTCATCGCGGTCGTTGCCTATGGTGATGGTGCGGCTTATGCGGTTGCCGTCGGCGTCATATTCGAAGTTTACGAAGTATGCCCTGTCCTGTGCATTCATATACACCGTCCCTGCCATCACAGAAAAAATGATGGCTGCAAGTCTTTTGATATGTTTATTCATTTTATCTTGCTTTTAATTCGTCGATTTGTTTCTGAAGTTCGATGATGTGAAGAGTGAGTTCCTCGACTTTCTGCAGCAGTATGGAGTTCATCTCGCCGAGGTCGATGCCGCTGGCCGACACTTCTTCTGCCGACGGCACTTCGGGAAGATGCCGGTTGGCGTTGATGTATTGCTCAAGCTCATAAAGGTTCATGAGTTTGTAGTTGTTACCGAACACGAAATCTGGCCAGGAGTCGATATCCAACACCGACACCTTTGTGCTCACCACGCCGCCTTGTACGGCGAGGGCGAAGTCGTTCATGTTGTTTACACATCCTATTCCGACTTTGCCAGTTGTGAAGGAGTAGGATGTGGCTGAAAGGTTCATGATATTGTCGGAGCCGACAGAAATATTGTTTGAAGAATTGCGGAAAATTATCGTTGCATTCTTGGTATTGTCGGTCGGTTGCAACATGATGTTGGCGTTTTCGCCGCTTTTCCCAAAAACATGAATATTGGCTTGAGGTATATTGCCGTTGATGTTTCCTAATGCCACTCGTCCGTCGAGGAAGTTGTATCTTGTGGCACTGAACTCCATGCTGGCAGTGTTTCTCATCCTTATGAAATTATCTGTTGTTTTAAAGTATATGGCCGCATATTGGCTTGAAGCCGAAGTCTCCAACATAATATCAGCATTTTCGTTTTCACCAGAGGTATCTGATTTTATATGCAATTTGGCAGAAGGTGATGTGATGTTGCCAATGCCAATTTTGCCAGTGCGGTTCTCACCATTGGATGTGGTGATATATAGAGTTGGTACGTTACTGTACATGCCAAGCATTATGCCGTTTGTGGTATTCAATATCGGCTTAGTACTACTTAGGCCACGACCAATGGTAATGCCATAAGCATTCTGACTACAGGAATACATTCCCAGTGCCATAGAATTAAGCCCTTGAGCCTTGCTGTAATACCCTAAAGCAAATGATGTTTGTCCGATAGCCTGATTTCCCCAGCCTGCAGCAAGAGAATAATTGCCGCTTGCTGTATTCTGGTTTCCAAGCGTCGATTTATATCCTGTTTCGGAACCACCACCACTTGAATAAGCTTGTGCCATGACTCCCATGCTGGATAATATGCATATAATCGTTATAATGCTTGTCTTAATGTTGATTATTTTTGTACTCATTATGAATTTTAATTAGTTGATATTATTTCTTAATAAATTTGTTTTTTGCAATAGTTTTTTCCGAATTGTAAATGGTATAGACATATATACCAGGCTTCAAGGATGAAACACCCAAAGTGAGTACATTGCCTTCTCCACGGATAATGCGGTCCATGCAAATGCGTCCTGAGATATCAGTTATTTGAATTCTGTGTTTCATGTCCGCTGGTAAACCTGAAATGTCTATATTCAATATATTTTTGGTGGGATTTGGATAAGCAGGAGCCTGTATCTCTTCTTGCTGCACTTCACTAACGCTGCATGGTATAGGGTTGAAATCCTCGCGCCGCATTTTGATAAGTCTGCCATCCCTATATGCACTGTTAGGATAATATAGAGTTGTTATGCCGGTAAGACAACCTCCATCCGGCATTGGCAGAACGAAATAACTGCCTGAGCTGTCACCGTATTCCGGTTCGATGAATTCCTTCCGCCCAAGCAACTCCATGCTCGTGTCGTACAGGCATACGCTCGCGTGGCTCTCCCCGCCTAATACTTCGTAAAACCATGATCCTCCGTATATTGTGGTGTCGTTTACGTATGCCATGCAGTGGGGCGATGATTGTATAGCGGTGTCCTGCTTGTGATAAACCCTGTCCCAGCGGTCGAAAGTCCCATCAAGACCAACCTCTGCCATGCCAATATTCCACTTGCTATATTCCTCATACGGCCACATCTGACCCATTATCAATAGTTTGTTGTCTGAAATCCAGTGGTCGGAATAGGCATATGCAAAACTTTGGTGAAAGGCAGGGCGCAACTGGAAGCCATTCTCATAATGGAAGTCGTAGTCGTACATCAGAAGCGAGCAACCGTTATTCAGACCTGTGCAAAGCACAACAAAGCCATCGCCATTAGGATTCCGCAGTAATTTGTCACAGTCATATTCATATATGGTTGCTTCCGGATGAGGAAGTGATGCCGTGACAAAACGGCACGACAAGGTATCGGCGTTCGTATCGAAACGGTAGAAACACGGTTTGCTGCGTTCACCATAAGTGTCCTGATATCTATAGCCGCAAGAAAACACAACCGTTCCATCTTTATCAAGCAACAGCCGCCCCTGCCCAAAGCCAATAACCATCTCAGGTTTCTCATAGCTTTTCAAGCTAACAAGGTTGAGGTCTGAATCGATAATCATAAACACAACATCACCAACTCCATAATCATTAGGTTGTACTACTGCCGATGCGAAATAGGTTCCGTTTTCCCGTTGCACGATGTGGCTCGGTCTCACATTGCTTCCGATTGTGTCAAATACACGATAGTCATATTCGCCATTTTCTGTGACACGCATTACCATAGGAAAGTAGTGATTGGCGTCGGGACCACATTCGCCAATGATTACAGCTTCTCCATTGTCATTGACGATACCGGCTCTCAAAACTGAGTAACCGGCTATGTCGCCGCAGTCAATTTCCCATTGCTGGGCGTTGGTCGCCAACGTTACGATGGCAACCAACAAAGTCAGACAATATCTTTTCATAGTGATTGTTCGTTATAATTCACCTCTTTCGATAGTTCCGTTCTCGATGTAGTTATAACGTGCATATTCGACTTCGGTTCGGTGATAGATAGGGCCTGTATATTCGTCTCCTAGTCCTTCAATCACAACATTTGTCACGAAATACCGATATTGTTGCATAGGGTTGCCATTGAGATTGATGCCTAATTCTTGAGGCACGACATGATAAATGTTCCTTTTTTCGCCGGCAAGATAAGCGTTCATGTAAGGCCATTCGATGCATGTTTCTTCGACATTGGTGCTATAAAAAACGCCTGAATTGTTTGCTCCTGAAAAGTAAGCATTTACAAAATTTGTATAGAATCCTCTACAACCATTTGGATCAGCAGGCCATAAGGAACGAACTTCTCTCATGATAGTATCTTGTAATACTTTGTCGGCACCTCCAGGACGCAATCCATCACAACTGCCCATACCATCTTTGTAGTGCCAGTCATCTCCTACTGAAAAAGGCCCGTCAACAAGAGGCTGTGGGTTAGGTGGAGTTGTTCCTCTTTCGCCGTAGCTACCATCAAAATTCAGACACACTTCGCCGTCTCTTTGCATTTCAAAGGTTACCATAAGACGTCTATAACCTTTATTGGCAAGTGCACTGCCATGATATACCTCACGTGCTTCGGCAACTGCCTGCTCATAAGCGGCAACTGCGTCGTCAACAAGCACCTTCCCTTCTGCTGTAAGCGGCACATTGATGCTGAACTGATGACTTTCTGTAGTGGTGTAGTATGCCATCGGCTCAGTGTAAGTAATGTTAAAGAGATCGGCAATATCGTCGGCCGCCTCTTCAATGTCCACAATTTCTCGAGTTCTCATATCCGGATCCTGGCGATGAGCCTGAACCGCTTTGTTGAAATTCAAGATTCTTTCGATGTCAGGGCCCTGTTGTATGGCTGTCGCAGGAGTGATTACGTTGTTGTTTTTGGCAATTTCGTTTTTCTTGCACTGGCCCAATACAAGCATCAGAGCAACTGCAATTAATGACGTAGTTAGCTTTTTCATAGTTTAATTCTATATATTAATTTGTATTCTTTTAATTAATCTGAAATCACAAACTCGGCATAGTATTCATTGCCGTTTTGCAATGTGAATGTTACAACATAGCTGCCTGATGCAGGGATGAAGTACTGGTAGCCGGTTGGAGTTTGAACTGACAAACAGAAGATTGTGGCTCCGGAAGCGGTGGAGATTTCGACAGTAACCTCACCAAGGTTCTGAGAGAAAGCCACTGTTAGAGTGTTACCGTTGATGTCAGCGGTAATACTTGAGCCTTTGTCATCACCACCATTTTTACTTGCTAACACAGTCAGATTGTCTTCTGCGACATAATTGTTGGCATAACTCAGACCCATCATTCCGAGCATGCATGTGATTAAAAAGATACGTTTGTACATAATTGAATAATTTTTTTCCACAAAACTATTTCAACTATGAACAAGTGTCAATAAAAACATGATATGGATTGATATGGGGGGGGGGGTATAAATAATTGATATACAATTATTTATGATTGTTTACCATGATTTGTGATGAAGTTCTATAATGTTTTTAATGGTATCATTTAGTGGTTTGTTGCTGTTGAATATGCGTTTTAGCTTACGGCTGCGTTCGCCAACTGTGGGGTATGCCCGTTGCATCAAGACAAAAATTTCTGTATCTTTCAAACCAAGATGGTAAAGACACAAATAATCAATATCATCGGTAGTGAGCTCGGAATAATCTTTACATATCCATTGTGTAAAATTGTCGTAGTGCCTATCCATGGCGTCTTTCAATGCCAATAATTGCTCTTTGCTTAATGCGTATTCCTTATATGCAGTGAAAGGGACTCTTGTTTTGAATTGTCGTTTGTTTACTGTTTCCAATATGGATTTGCAAATTGGCTCGTTAATGAAAGGGTTGGCTTCCATTTTTCGCTTCATTTCGGCCAAAG
>JAEEJS010000072.1 GCA_016282015.1 Bacteroidales bacterium | reverse complement strand
GACGGTTTTATATATCGGAGTTACAAATGATTTGATAAGAAGAGTTTATGAGCATAAAAATCATTTGATTGAAAACTCTTTTTCTGATAAATATAATTTGGGAACATGTATTTATTATGAAAAATATAATGATATAAATCAAGCTATAGATAGAGAAACTCAATTGAAAAAATGGAGTAGAAAGAAAAAAGAGATTTTAATAAATTCAAAGAATCCTGGATGGATAAGTTTGGTAAATGATAATGAAATTATAAATATAGACGAAATAATACCGAATGTTAACGTTGATGGAGGATTTCTCGACTCCACTACGTTCCGCTCGAAATGACAAAATGGGTGAATTGCTTCAAATAAAGAATCTGAAAATCAGTTTCCTTCGCGATGGCGAATGGAACGAGGCGGTGCATGGTGTCAGTTTTGAGGTGCCGAGGGGAAAGACGCTGGGAATAGTGGGCGAGTCGGGTTCAGGAAAGTCGGTGAGCAACCTTGCGGTGATGAGGCTGCTGAACGAGAAACAGTCGAAGATAACAGCCGACGAGATAACCCTCGACGGCAAAGATATACTGCATCTTACGGAAAGCGAGATGCACGACGTCCGGGGCAAGCGTATCGCCATGATATTCCAGGAGCCTATGACCTCGTTAAACCCTGTGTTCCAATGCGGGTTTCAGGTGACGGAGGCCATTCTTGCCCACGAAGACGTGACCGAAGATGAGGCGAAGTCACGCGTCATCAGTTTATTTAAAAAAGTGATGCTGCCTCGCCCCGAAGCCATATACAAGAGCTACCCTCATGAGCTGTCGGGCGGACAGAAACAGCGTGTGATGATTGCCATGGCGCTGGCCTGCAACCCCGAGCTTCTGATTGCCGACGAGCCGACCACTGCCCTGGATGTCACCGTTCAGAAAGAGATTCTGAAGCTGCTGAAATATCTTCAAAAAGGCGATGGCTTGTCGATGATCTTCATATCTCACGACCTCGGAGTGGTCTCCGAAGTGTCGGATTACATCGCCGTAATGCATAACGGCAACATAGTTGAATACGGCGAGGCCCAGGAAATACTGAACAATCCGAAAGACCCTTACACCAAGGGTTTGCTGGCTTGCCGTCCGCCAATGGATTACCGCCTGAAACGTCTTCCAGTCGTGAAGGAGTTTTTGGACGGCACCTGGAGCGAGGATACCGATTTTAAGAAGCAACTTATTGTCACTCAAGAGGAAAGAGAGAATCATCTGAAAGAGATATACAGCCGCGAGCCGCTGCTGAAGGTGGAACACCTGAAGACTTGGTTCCCGCTGAAAAAAGGCGTGTTCAACCGTGTTTACGACCATGTGAAAGCAGTCGACGACGTCAGCCTGGAGGTTTATCCGGGCGAGACTCTCGGCTTGGTGGGTGAGTCGGGCTGCGGAAAGACCACTCTAGGGCGCTCAATCTTACGGCTGGTGGAGCCTTCCGAAGGAAAGATAATATTCGAAGGCAAAGATGTGATGTCACTGAGCGGCAACGACTTGCGTGAATACCGCAAGCATGCGCAGATAGTGTTTCAGGACCCTTATTCATCGCTGAACCCGAAGATGCGCGTCGGCGACGCGATAGCGGAGCCGATGCTGGTGCACGGACTCGAACCTGATGCCAAGAAAAGGCGAGACAAAGTGTGCGAGCTGCTGACCGAGGTCGGACTCGAGCCCCGTCATTATCAGCGTTATCCGCATGAGTTTTCTGGCGGTCAGAGGCAGCGAATCTGCATAGCCCGAGCGCTGGCAGTGCGTCCGAAACTCATTATCTGCGACGAGTCGGTGTCGGCTCTCGACGTATCGGTGCAGGCACAGGTGCTGAACCTGCTGAACCGCCTGAAAAAAGACTTCGGCTTCACCTACATCTTCATCTCACACGACCTCAGCGTGGTCCGCTTCATGTCGGACCGCATCCTCGTAATGTACAACGGCCGTCCGGTGGAGCTCGGCGACGCCGATGAGATCTTTAACAATCCTCAAAATGACTATACAAAGAAATTAATAAACGCAATTCCTTCCGTCATTTCGACTGGAGCGAAGCGGAATGGAGAAATCTCCTGCAATTGATGGAGATTCCTCCGCTCCCTGCGGTCGGTCGGAATGACGGGAACAAATAAGTTAATTATGAAAACAATAAAAGAAATCTACCGCATCGGTCACGGCCCTTCATCAAGCCACACCATGGCTCCGCGTTTTGCAGCTGAGCAGTTCCTGGAGCGTCATCCCGACGCAGCCTCGTTTGAGGTGACACTTTACGGCAGCCTTGCCGCCACTGGCAAAGGCCACTTTACAGACGTCGCGATTAAAGAAGTGATCGAGCCTCATGCGCCAGTCAACATAGTGTGGGAACCTAAGATTTTCCTGCCATATCATCCTAACGGAATGACATTCAAGGCGTTTGACGAGAGTCACAACCAGCTTGACGAGTGGACGGTTTACAGCGTGGGCGGAGGTGCCCTTGAGGAAGAAGGCAAGCCGTCTATACTGCCCGACCTCTACACTATGACAACCATGACCGAGATCATGAAATGGTGCGAGAAGAACGGCAAAACATATTGGGAATATGTATTGGACAGCGAGAACGACAAAGGTCTGACCGCTTATCTGCAGAAGGTGTGGGCAGCCATGTCGGAAGCAGTCGAACGCGGACTCCGTAGCGAGGGTCGTTTGCCCGGACCTCTTAACCTGCCTCGCAAAGCCGCGCAATACAACATCAAGGCTATGGGTTACCAGCATACCTTGCGCAGCCGCGGCCTGGTGTTTTCATACGCCTTGGCAGTAGCCGAGGAGAATGCCTCGGGCGGTCTGATAGTGACAGCTCCTACCTGCGGCTCATCCGGAGTGCTGCCGGCAGTGCTGTATCACCTGCGTAAAAGCTACAATTTCGACGATGTGCGCATAGTTCGCGCCCTGATGACAGCCGGACTCATCGGCAACATAGTCAAGACCAACGCTTCCATCTCGGGAGCGGAGGTGGGATGCCAAGGCGAAGTCGGCGTGGCATGTGCCATGGCGGCCGGAGCGGCCTGTCAGCTGTTCGGTGGCAGTGTGGCTCAGATAGAATATGCCTGCGAGATGGCTCTCGAACACCACCTCGGCATGACTTGCGACCCTGTGTGCGGCTTGGTGCAGATACCTTGCATAGAGCGTAACGCCTTTGCAGCTGCCCGTGCCCTGGATGCCAACATTTACTCTACATTCACCGATGGAAATCACCGTGTGTCGTTCGACAAGGTGGTAGCCACCATGAACAAAACCGGCCGCGACATACCGTATCTCTACCGTGAGACTTCCGAAGGAGGCCTCGCCGAAGACTACAAACAAATGGAGTAGTAACCAACATCGTCATTTCGACCGGAGCCGGATAGGCGGAGCGGAGAAATCTTCTGTAAATGAGATTTCTCGGCTCCACTCCGTTTCGCTCGAAATGACGAATTGATGTAATATGAAACGATTATTTTTAGCTATACCGATTCAAACCGAAAACAATGGATTCAAGCCGTTGCTGGCCGACTTGCGCAAAAGCCTCTCACACGAGGACCGCATCAACTGGGTGCGTCCGGCCAACATACATCTTACACTAAAGTTCATAGGCGAGACACCTCCTCAGGACGAGCCTAAAATCATAGAAGCTGTGGGCAAGATGCTGGAGAGTCACCATCCGTTTGTAATGGACTTCAACCGCACTGGGATCTTCGGGAGCCGCTACGCTCCCAGGGTGCTGTGGCTTGGCATGCAGCAGACACCCGAACAGCTGCTCGACCTGGCTGAGGACACCCTCGACACCTTCGACAAAATAGGCTTCCTGCGCGACCGTCAGAACTTTGTGCCCCATATCACCCTGGGCCGCATCAAAGACCTCTGCGAGAAACAGTATTTCCAAAAAGTGGTCCAAGCCATAGAGCAGAAAACCTACATCCACCAGGAGGTAACCGAAGTCATTCTTTTCCAGAGCCATCTCCGTCCGGAAGGCCCGGTGTACAAGGTGGTGAAGAAGTGGACTCTCGACTGACGAAAAATTTTTGCAATTGTCAAATTTGTATAGTATCTTTGCAAAAATATTAATACAATGCAGATTTCGGCCGTCATAATCACACATAACGAAGAGCGCAACATTCGTCGCTGTATCGACTCATTGCAGGATGTGGCTGATGAGATAGTTGTGGTCGACTCGGGCTCGACTGACGGCACCGAAAAGATATGCGCTGAGCTGGGGGTGAAGTTTGTGCATCAAGACTGGCTGGGCTATTCCGGACAGAAAAACTTTGCCAACAGCCTTGCCTCAAACGACTGGATTTTGAGTATAGACGCCGACGAGCAGCTGTCGGAAGCCCTCAAAAGTTCCATTTTGGAGGTTAAAAACCAGCCCCTCTCCGACAACAAAGCCTTCAGCTTGAGCCGCCTGACCAACTACTGCGGCCACTGGATTCGTCACTGCGGCTGGTATCCCGACCGCAAAATCCGCCTTTGGAACCGCAAGGCCGGCAAATGGCAAGGCGAGATACATGAAACCATAGAATTCACCGAAGACGTTGACATTCAGCAGCTTAAAGGCGACTTAAACCATTATTCCTACTACAGCATAGAGGATCACATACGTCAGGCTGACAAATTCACCACCCTGACTGCGGCCGAGGCGTTCAAGAAAGGCAAGCGCTGCAACAGTATTTGGAAGCTTCGAGTGAAAGCGGCCTGGAAATTCATACACGACTACTTTTTCGCTTTGGGCCTGCTCGACGGCTATTACGGATACGTGGTGTGCAAGATATCAGCCTTTGCTACCTTCATGAAATACAGTAAGTTACACGAATTGTCGAAGAAACAATGATACCCGAAAGAATCATAATCAGCCGTACCGACAGCATAGGCGACGTGATACTCACATTGCCTATGGCTACCTTGCTGAAACAGTTTCTTCCGGGTTGCACCGTCATATTCCTCGGCTCGTCATACACCAAAGACATAGTGGCTTGCTGCCCCGATGTGGATGAGTTTTACGATTGGAAGACCGCCGATTTGGCTGATATTAAGGCCGATACCATAATTCACGTACTGCCTCGTCCAGAGCTGGCCAAGGCGGCCCGGCGTGCCAAGATACAAAACCGTGTGGGCACCACCAACCGCCTCTATCATTGGTGGACCTGCAACTGGCTCATCAAACTTTCACGAAAGAATTCCGACCTCCACGAGGCTCAGCTTAACCTCAAGCTGCTGGGCTTTATGGAGGGTGTCAAAAAAGAATATTCTCTGCCGGAGGTGGTCGGCCTGATGAATTTCAAGTCGGCGAAAGCCAGTTGCGATGCAGTTCAATACATTGACAATCAGAAGTTTAATCTGATTTTGCATCCCAAGTCGAAGGGAAGCGCCCGCGAGTGGGGCTTGGACAATTTCAAGCGTCTGATAGAGATACTGCCGGCCGACAGCTTTAAGATTTTCATCTGCGGCACAGAAAATGAAGGCGCCATGGTGCGCGACGCCCTTTTGTCGACGCCTCGCGAAAACACAGTTGACCTTACAGGCAAGCTGTCGCTGGCCGATTATATAGCGTTTATTGACCATTGCGACGGCCTTGTAGCTGCCAGCACCGGTCCGCTTCACATAGCCGCGGCTCTGGGCAAACACGCCTTGGGTCTGTATCCTCCAATCCGTCCTATGCATCCGGGCCGTTGGGCCTGCATAGGCAAAAACGCCAAGGTGTTTGTAACCGACAGGCAGTGCGATGAATGCCGTAAGACTCAAGACTGCCGCTGCATGCGGATGATAGAGCCCGAAATGCTGAAATCATATCTTGTTAACCTTAAAAAATGAAAGCCATGTTGATGAGATATATTTTAGGTTTCCCCAAGAGCATCTGGCTGAACTTCAGGAAGTTACCCTTCCGTCAGGCGATCAGAATGCCGATTTTGGTGTACCGCACAAAGCTCAAAAGCATAAGCGGAAGCATAGAGATAAAGGCGGCAAAGCTGAAGACGGGTTTGATAAAGATAGGTTTTGGAACTACACAAGTGTCTGACATTCAGCGGGAAAGAGTAATATTGAACATAGACGGCAAGGTGGTTTTCAATGGCAAATGCAAGTTCGGCACAGGCAGCAGGATATTCGTGGGCAAGGACGCCACGGTGAGCTTTGGCGACAACTTCAACGCCACCTCACATCTCAAGCTGGTGTGCAACAGGCAGATGACCTTCGGCAATGACGACCTGCTCTCGTGGAACTGCCTGCTGATGGACACCGACCAGCACACTGTGGTTGACGGCAACACGGGCGAAAAGGTCAATCAGGACAAGCCTATCTTGATTGGCAACCATGTGTGGATGGGCTGCAACACAACGGTGATGAAAGGGGCTGAAGTGGCTGACAATGTGATTGTTGGCTCAAATTCAGTGATATCGGGAAAACATCTGACAGCTGGTGTGGCAATAGCCGGCACCCCCGCACACACAGTCAAGGAAAATATTGTTTGGCAAGAATAACATGAGAATATATGAAAGAAAAGATTAAGAAATATTACGAAGCCAATCCTTTGGGATGCATTATTCTGGTGGCCTTTCTGGTAAGGCTGGTGGCGGTGTTCTTCTCGAAGGGCTTCGGCATGCACGACGACCATTTCCTCATCGTAGAATCGTCCAAGTCGTGGGTGCTGGGCGGCGACTACAACTTCTGGCTGCCCTGGTCGCAAAACACCGACAACCCTGTACCTTCGGGACACAGCCTGTTCTATCCCGGCTTTATGTACTGCTTCTTCCAGTTGTTGCAGTTTATTGGAATAGAGTCGCTTAACGTGCAGATGTACTTTGTCAGACTGCTGCACGCTCTCTGGTCGTTGCTCATAATCTACTACGGATACAAGATTACCGAAAAATACACCAACACCCGCACCGCCAACATAGCTGGCTGGGCTTTAGCCTTGTATTTCTTCATGCCTTGGCTGGCAGTGCGCAACCTGGTGGAAGTGGTCTGCATACCTTTCCTGATGGCTGCCACCTGGCTTTATGTGAAGGATGAAAACCCCCAATGGGGCAGAGTGCTTTGGGTTGGAGTGCTTATGGGCATGGCCATGTGCGTGCGCTATCAGGTGATGTTCTTCATAGGGGGCTTCGGCTTGGCTCTGCTCATCATGAAACGCTGGAGGGACGCCATAGTCTACGGCTTTGGCGCGCTGCTGAGCTTCAGCGTCATACAGTGCATACCCGACCTTATCCTCTGGCATCGTCCGTTTGCCGAGTTTTGGGAGTATTTCTCCTACAACATGGCCAACTCGACCACCTATTTCAACCAGCCGTGGTACAACTACATACTTGTGATTCTGGGACTAACGCTTCCGCCAATCAGCGTATTCATTTTCGGAGGCTTCTTCTACGAATGGAAAAAATGGACTCTGTTCCTGCCTTCGTTCGCCTTCTTCCTGATACACAGCGCTTTCCCCAACAAGCAGGAGAGATTCATACTCACCATTATCCCTCTGGTGATAGTTATCGGAATAATCGGAATTTACGAGTATTATCATAAGAAAGTTGTGGCAGGGGATGAGGTTGTCAAGCCGCGTTTGGTTAAAACCTTCAAAATCTGCCTATGGATTAGCTTGATTCTCAATATTATAGCCCTAATCCCGACCACCATTCACTATTCAAAGCGGGCGAGGGTGGAGGCTATGGTTTATCTCTCAAATTATCCCGAGAGTGAATATTACATAATCGAGGGAATGCTTTCCAACGGAGTGAGAATGCCGGTTGAGGCTTATGCCGACCATCTGTTCAAAGGTCATTATGAGGTACATAAGAACAGAAGCTGGGAGAAGGAGGCAGCCAAGTTTGACGGCAAACCTATGGCTTTTGTGCTGTTCGAAGGCGAGGAGAATATGGACGAAAGGCTTGAAGAAGCCAGAAAATACTACCCTAATCTGGTTTATGAGACGGAATGCCGCGAGAGTTTCCTCGACGCCCTGGTGCAGGCTATCAACCCTATAAACGAGAACTATCCCATCATCATTTACCGCAATGCTGATGTTATCAAGGAATAATAAGTCAAATAACAATATTTTTTAAAAACCTAACATTATGACTAACATTGACAAAGTTAATTTTTCAGAGAAACGCGTTATAGTTCGCGTTGATTTCAATGTCCCGTTGGATGACAATTTCAACATCACAGACGACACTCGTATGCGCGCCGCCATGCCGACATTACAGAAAGTGGTGAAAGACAATGGCAAGCTCATCATCATGTCACACCTCGGACGTCCGAAAAAGAACCCGGATCCGAAGTTCTCAATCAAACCTCTGGTGAAACATCTCGAGGAACTCATCGGCCAGCCGGTTATCTTCGTTGACGACTGCATGAAGGCTGCCGAACCTATCAAAGCCATGAAACCGGGCGAAGTGATGCTCCTGGAAAACCTCCGTTTCTATGCTGAGGAAGAAGGCAAACCGCGCGGAGTGGAAAAAGGCGAGCCTGGCTACGACGAAGCCAAGAAAGAGATCAAGGCCGCTCAGAAAGAGTTCACCAAGACCCTCGCATCATACGCCGACTACTACATCAACGACGCTTTCGGCACAGCACACCGTGCTCACGCCTCTACAGCTCTCATAGCCGACTACTTCGATGCCGACCACAAGATGTTCGGCTACCTCATGGGTAAGGAAGTGGCAGCTGTCGACAAGGTTATGAACGACATCAAACGTCCGTTCACAGCCATCATGGGCGGCTCGAAAGTCTCCACCAAGATCGACATCATCGAAAACCTGCTCACAAAGGTCGACAACCTCATCCTCTGCGGCGGTATGACATACACATTCAAGAAAGCCTTAGGCGGCAAGATCGGCAACTCAATCTGCGAAGACGACAAGCTCGACCTCGCTCTTGACATCATTGCAAAAGCCAAGGATAAAGGCGTCAACCTCGTGCTCTCAATAGACACCCTGGCTGGCAACGCATTCTCAAACGACGCTGACACTCAGATAGTTGAACCTATGAACATCCCGGACGGCTGGGAAGGCATGGACATAGGCCCGAAGACACGCGAAATGTTCGCCAACGTCATCAAAGGCTCGAAGACCATACTTTGGAACGGTCCTTCAGGAGTGTTTGAGTTCGACAAATTCGCCGAAGGTTCAAGAGCTATCGCATTGGCAATAGTCGAGGCAACCAAGAACGGCGCATTCTCGCTCATAGGCGGCGGTGACTCAGTCGCTTGCATCAACAAATTCGGCCTGGCCGACCAGGTATCGTACGTATCCACAGGCGGCGGCGCCCTGCTCGAAGCCATCGAAGGCAAAGAGCTTCCGGGCATTGCTGCAATTAAAAAATAATCCTAACTCAAACAATGAAAAAAATATTCATAACAATAATGCTTCTCACTGGCTTCGTCTTTGCGACGAAAGCCCAGTGGGTTAGCCCGGGAGAAGGCATAACATACGACATGAGTTCCCTGGCATTGGCCAGCAACGGTGCCGTAGTTGAAGACTCACCAAACCATTATGCAATAATGCAGGATGTCACCATATCCAAACGTGACATATTGGATATATCAGGTTTGGATGTCGTTTACATAGGCACCAAGAACACCACTGTCACCATCAAGGGTAGACTCAACGTGTCGGTAGAGACTGTAATGCAGGGTGATGCCAATTCGAGAATCATTTTCGAAGACAGTGAGCACAGCGAGATCAGTTACTTCAACATTGACATGCTGGGTGGCATCTCACTGGTTGATGCGGACGTCATTTTCACCGAATGTTCCTTCTCCAATTTCGAGACTACCTATTCGAACAGTGCAGTTAGCATCAGCGGAGGTGAACCTAGATTTGTCAGATGTTCATTCATGAACAATGAGGGTTCCGGTATAGCTTCAGCCGCCAACAAGTTGAGCTCGCCTCAAATAAGCAGCTGCGTGTTCAAGCGTAACGGCGTAGCCAACGGCAACACTCCTCAAATCAACCTCGGTCCTGGAACGGAAACCCCGATTGTCATACAGCAATGCGAAGTCATAGGCGGCGGATTCGACATGGTGGGCGGCATCTCGATCAGCGATTTGCTTGGAATGGGAAGCACCACCATAATTATCAGCGACAATTTCATAGTTGACAACCGTTACGGTATTAACCAGCAAGGAAACTCCATCGCCTCGGAGATTGTCGGAAACCTTATCTACGATAACAGTTTCGAGACCAATCCTATGAACGGCGGCAGCGGAATCTCCATCTACGGCCTTTCGACCGACTGCTCGGCTTATATCCGCAACAACTTCATCAAGGGTAACCTATGGGGTATCACAGCCATCAACCAGTTTACCATCGACATGGGAACTGAAGACGACTGGGGCTTCAACAGCATTCACAATAACAGCAACAGCACCGGCACCTTTAATTTGTACAACAATTCGGCCATCGACATTCCGGCTGTGGGCAACTACTGGGGCACAACAGATATCGATGATGTGGAGAAGCTCATCTATCACAAAACCGACGATCCGAGCCTCGGTCTGGTTACATACACCCCTATTTGGGAGGACGACGGCTTGAACGAGATTCCGGCCCAACAGCTTAACGACAACCGTGTCTACAGCATAGACGGCCGTTATCTTGGCATGGAAGTGCCGGCTGACTACCGTGGCATCTATATCCAGAACGGAAAGAAATACTTCAAATGAGAAAGTTGTTTATGATATTGGCGGTGGCGGTTGCCTTGGTGTCATGCGGAAGCGACGACAGCCCTAAGCAGACCACAGGGCAGAAAGCTGAAAAGAAAAAAGTGGTGGTGCCGGCTTTTGACGGCACTGCCGCTTATGGTTATGTGAAACAGCAATGCGACTTCGGGCCGAGGGTTCCGGGAGCCAAGGCGCACCAAGACTGTGCAGCATGGCTGGTGGCTACCCTGCGCGACTTCTGCGACACTGTCTACGAGCAGGACTTCATGACCCGTATATACAACGGCGAGGGAGTGGAAGGCAAGAACATAATCGGAAGCTTCAACCCCAACGCCAAGAAGCGTATCATAGTGGCTGCACACTGGGATTCCCGTCCTTTTGCCGACAACGACCCTGACGAGAGCAACTGGCACAAGCCCATAGACGGTGCCAACGACGGTGCCTCGGGCTGCGGCATTATGCTTGAGATGGCCAAGGTGATGAAAGCCAACAGAATAGACGATCATCTCGGAGTGGACTTGATATTTTTCGACCTTGAGGACTACGGCACCCCGAAGTGGGACGAAACCACCCAGCACGACGATATGGCCTGGGGCTTGGGCTCACAGTACTGGTCGAAGAAACCACATATCAGCGGCTACAAGGCTTATTTCGGAATACTTCTGGACATGGTGGGTGCCAGCAATCCGCGTTTCCCCAAGGAGTATTACTCACAGCGTGACGCGGCATGGGTGCTCAACAAGGTCTGGCGCACCGCTCGCGAGATGGGATACACCCAGAGCTTCATCAACGAGATAGGCGACCCTATCAACGACGACCACATCTACATGACGCACTACGCCGGCATTCCTACCATCGATATCATACACCTCAACGGTGACGACGACCGCACCTCATGTTTCTATCCATACTGGCATACGGTCAACGACAATATCGATCAGATAGATGCCAAGACCCTTCAGATGGTCGGCAATGTCTTAATGACGGTGATTTATAACGAATAACTATTTACCTCCGCCCATTCCGCCGGTATCTTCGGCTCCTCCTTCTCTGGCAGCCTGCTCAAGCTCCATTTTGCCGAAGCGGAACAACACGCCCACGCTGATGGAACGGCTGTTGTACTTGTAGGAGCTGTAAGAGATGTAGTATGGGTTGTAGGTGTTGTTGTCCCAGGTGTTCCAGTTGAAAATGTCGTTGGCGTTGACAAACACCGACATCTTTTTGTCGAAGAAGTCGGCGCGCAAGCCGCAGTTGATGGCGTACGAGGGTTTTCTCTCGGCGTAGAGCGACTGTGTGGCTGAGCGGTAATAACCTGAGGCATGCACCTCGAGTTTGTTCCACAGCTTGGCCCAGAGGTTGACACGCAGGCTGTACGACCACATGTCGCTCTCTACCTTGGCTCCGTTGAATTGAGTGGAATAGTACGAGTCGTAGACATTGGCATAGAACCTCACGTTGAAGAAGCCGCTTGGGCGGTACATCACGTTGGCTTCAAAACCGAGGTCGTAGGAGTCGTCAACGTTGTAAGGTCTGGTGGCGCGCACCCAACGGTGGAACAGCACGTCGTCGTAAATGTTCTCGGTGACGCTGTTGATGCTGCCCTTTGAGTCGCGGTAGTAGGCCGACAGTCCGACACTGCCGAACTTTTCGAAGTACTTGGTCCAGCCTCCGTCAAAGGAGTTGGTGTAGACCGGGTCCAGATTCATATTGCCAAGGTCGAGGCTCTCCTGCTCGTATTCTACGAAGTTGGTCAGATAACGGGCATCCGGGTTGCTGACGCGTCGTGAATAGCTCAGCTTGAAGTTGTGCATCGATTTGGTGCGGTAGGAGAGGTGCAGTGACGGACGCCAGTTGAGATACTGTTTCGACTGATGGTCGATCATATAGCCGTCAATATTGCAATGCACGTCTGAAAATTCCATTCTCATACCCGGCTTGATGACGAAGTTGCCTATCTTGTACTGCACTGTCATGTAGGCGTCGAACTCGTTGGCCCAGCTCACGCGGTTGTGAGTGCGCAGGTTGTCTTTGACGAAGCTGTCGCCACCTGCCAAAGTGTCGTAGACCATGTCGTATGTGTCGGGGCTGTGGTCGTACGATACACCGAGTCCGATCTCCCATTGCTCGCCCAAGGGCAGGTTGTAGTCGACCTGGGCTGAGTAGCCGAAGTCGTTGTATTTGTAGTTCTGCTTGTATCCTGTAAACTGAATTATGCTGTCGGTGAAGGCCTGTGCGGCGGGATCCCAGTAATAGTAGTCGCGGCGGTTGTCGCTGTTGTTGTATCCGTTCCACCATCCGGTGAAGACGCTGAACATAATGTTGTGACCTTTGTCGTTGAACTTATGCAGATAGTCTATGCCTCCGTTTAAGCCTCCCCAACGGCTGTCGCCGTCGCTTTTGGTGTAATAGTAGTTGTGCTGTATGCCGTTGAGGCTATATTCGTTACGGTAGTATTTCTGCCAGCTGTCGTTTGAGTTCCAGCTTGGCCAACCGCCAAACCATAACGAAACGTTGTTCATGGTGTCTATGTCGTAATCCAAGCTTATATAGCTGCCAAAACCGTAGCTGTTGCTCTTGGTATGGCCGTCAAAACGGGTGGTTGTGGTGGTGTCGAGCACGCCGGGATTGATGTCGGAGTCCTTGAACGAATAGCTATAGCCGTTGCTGTTGTTTATGTTGTTGGAATAACGGCCGTTCAGATAGAAGTTGAAGGTGAGTTTGTCGTTGGCGTAGACGTACGACACCCAAGGTGACACGTCGGGACGGGTGGAGGCGTTCAAGCCGAAGCTGACAAACTGGTTTTTCTGCACCTTGCCCGTGGTAACTATGTTGATGATGCCTCCGTCGCTCTTTGAGGCGTAACGTGCGCTCGGGTTGGTTATGACCTCAATGGTTTTGATTGAGTTGGCAGGCATCTGCTGAATGTAGGTTTTCAGGTTTTCCTCGTTAAGGTGTGAGGGCTTGCCGTTAATCCAAATCTCCACCGACGATACTCCGCGCAGGGTGATGTTGCCTTCCACGTCTACCTCAACGCCAGGGGCGTTCTGCAAGGCGTCGGAGGCGGTTCCTGTCTGAATGGAAGGGTCTTCGCTCACGTTGTAAAGCGTCTTCTCGCCTTCGTTGGCAAACAGAGGCTTCTTCTCGGTGATGACAATCTCGTCGAGCTTCATCGAGCCCTGATTCATCTTGATGGTGCCAAGGTTAAGGTCTGCGTCTACATCTATCACTTTCTTGTAGTTCTCATAGCCTATGGCCGTGATTTGCAGAATATACTGTCCCTGAGGCACATAGTTCATAATGAAGTGCCCATTCTCGTCGGAGGCGGCGCCACTCACAAAGACGGTGTCGGCCGTGCGGAGCAACCCCACATTGACAAACATCAGTTTTTCGTTGTTAAGGCTGTCGGCTAAGGTGCCCTGTACTGTGAACTGTGCCATCAACATGTTGACATTCAACAGTATAAATGCGATAAATGCTATTGTTTTTTTCATTTTGCCACTCGTTTTTCTTCTATTAAACAACTTTTTTGCCTTTTTATTACATGATTTGAGAAAAAATGCAAAATAATGCCGAATACAAAGAATCCGGCATTAAAAATTCAAAGTATGAAAAAAAGATTATTTATTTTTGTAAATATCCACATCGCCGTATCTCACCGAGATGTCGAGTAATCCGCGCTCTCCTTCGCCGTAATGGCCTCTGCCTGCAATGCTTTTCGTGTCGAAGAAGCCTTTGAATTTGATGTCGCCGTACGATGAACTGAGTTTGTAGTCGAACGAGGAGTTCTCTTCGAGGTACAAGACCACGTCGGAATACTGGCTGTCGATGGTGACCTGCGGTATCAGCGATGTCACTGTCACTGTCAGATCCGAGTATTTAAGACTTGTGGCGCTTATCGAGTTTGTGAGATTTCTCACCTTCACATCGGAATAGGCGGTGTTGCCGAATATTATTTTGTTTGCCTTCTCGATTCTTGCGTCTGAGTATTTGATATCCAGTATGCAATGATCCAAATCGGTGATGAAAATCTTACTGTATTTCAGCGTTCCATCAATGTATTTGCAGGTGTTTATTTTGGCGTCGCCATAATCCAGCCACACGCAGATTTGATTGACGTTGTCGATATTGATGTTTCCGTATTTCACCTCGACGGTACTTTTCGTGATGTCGTCAATCAGAATGTTATCAGCCTTGACATCGCCATATTTCACGTTGGCTTTGAGTCTTTCGCGTACCTCATCGATGGTGATGTCGCCGTAACGTGTTGACAAATCCATCAGCACATCCTGCGGAACCCGCACATTATATTTGATGGAAACAGAAGCATTGTACGACTTGTTTGTCTGGATGTTGAATATGGTCTTGGCGTTTACTGTGTTACAGTTCTGGCTCAATTCCACCTCGATAATCTCCATCAGTTTTTTTACGGTGCTTTCACGGTCACTTCTCACAGTGATTTTCACCTTGAAGTCAATCTGCGGCTGGTCCCATGTAGTGATGTTAAAATCGCTGCGGATGCCGTCCATCACGAGGTTTGGCAACGCTTCCACGTCGAAAGTCTTTTCGATGGTTTTCTGCTCCTCGAATTTGTAGTTGTAATGATTGTTGTCGCTCCATTTGTTGGCAAAAGCGAAGAATGCCACAAACATCAAAACTGTTAAAATCAAAATCTTTTTCATAATCTTTATTTATTAATTTTATCGGTTATTAATTCAATTGCTCTCAATTTGTTGTCGTACATCTGTTCTGCGATGGCCATCTGGCGTTCTTCAGGCATTGGGGCCATCTCGGCGAAGACGTCGTTCATGTCGGTCAGCTCGCGTATCACCGAATTGATTTGCACGCGGGTGGAGTCGTCGACGTTTTCCATCAGATTCTCAAGGTTGATGATGGCGCTCTCCACTTTTTCGTCGTAAATCTGACGCATCTTAATCAACTCATTGTCAGCTGTCTGTGGCACTTGTGTCGCTGCGTCGCCAAGGTCAAATTTCAGTCCGGATACCACCAGTATCAAGGCTACCGCCGCCGCTGCCGCTATGGCTATCCAAGTGGGTCTGAGGCTGCGGAGCTTGCCTTCCGTCTGACGGACGGTAGGTTCGGCAGGTCGCATGGAAGGCTCCAAAGTCAGCCTCTCCAGAAACCTCTCCCGGCTTCCTTCCGGCATCTTCATATCATCGAACGATGCGGCGTTGTTTCTTATTTTTTCCTCTATATTCATATTATATATCTTTTAGACTAAATTTTGAACTCTCAACTCTCAACTTTTCCAGCCCTCGGGCGTACTGCGACCTCACTGTCGACTCCTTTATCCCCATAGTCTCAGCTATGTCGGCAAACTCCATCCCGTCTATCAGACGAAGGGTGATGGTCAGACGATAGCCGTCGGGCAGGGCGTTGAGCGCTTCTTTTATCTTGTCGATGGCCAGGTCGCTGAAATCTTCGTCGGGCTCGTCGGGCGCCGCCGCCACCGCGTCGATGTCTTCGAAGAAGGGCTCCCTGCGGCGGCGCCTGAAAGCGTCGATGCTCTTGTTGATGGCTATTGTTTTGGCCAGTGCAATGAAGTCGCGCTGGCTGCCTGCGAAACTGCCGAGACTTGCGAACACCTTCAACATGGCGTCCTGTGTAATCTCCTCAGCGTCCTGTTCGTTCAACACTATACGGTAGCTGGCGTTGAAGACCGGTGCGCAGCAGAGGTCGTAAAGCCTCATCAGCGATCCGCGGTCGTGTTGTCTGCCTCTCTCCAAAAGTGTGTCGAACGTCAACATTTTATTTCATTTACACCTTCCTAACGAAGGGAGGCGTGTTTTGCTGCATGAAAAGTGAAAATTTTTTATTCGTTCTCCATTACGAACATAGCCGAGCGGTTCAGGAACGAATTGAAGTCGTAGCATGAGCGGAACTCATCGACCACCCACTCAACCAGATGGTCTGAATATAGAATGTCATCGGGTATAGGCTGGCTCAGGCAGAAGTCCTTCAGCTTCAGGTACTCTGCATACGGATGGTCGGCAGGGTATTCCTTGGGCACCTTCTTCAGCTTTGAAGAAAAGTCTATGCTGAAGTTGCCGGCTTTTTTCAGAGCCTTCACGAAGTCGTCGCCGTTGGTGCTGATGTCTTCACGTATGCTGCGTGTGATGGCCGGCTCGCACTGGTACATGCCCGGATACAGCCCGTTCTGCCCCAGATACTCGGCTCCCTGACCTTCCACATGGAAGTAGTAGCCCGCCAGACCCGATTTTTTGCCGTTCGGGCAGACGAAGAGGCCGAAATGCCGCTTGTAAGGGCTTTTGTCGGGCGAGAAACGGGTGTCGCGGTAGAAGCGGTAGGTGCAGTCTTTCAACGTCAGCCCTCGGGTGAGTGGGTCGAATTTCTGTATACCTAATAATATCTGTTCAGCCACAGCATTGAATTTATTCTGCGCATTCACATATAAATCCTTGTGTTGCTGAAACCAGGGGCGGTTATTATTTGCTATAATAAGATTTAAAAAATTTATAATATTTTTCATTTGTCAAAAAGTTTGTTGTGCAAAATTAAAAAAATATTTCTATTTTTGCGCATCATTAATCCGATTTAAAATGAAAAGCAAAGAATTATCAAAAGAAGAAATCATTAGCCTCATTGCTGAATTCAAGTCAGAGGTCAACAAATGCCTTGCAAAAATAGAATTCTACAACGAGAAAATCGACGAATTGACAAAAATGCTAGGCAAGCAGCCTGAAGTTAAAACCAATGCTGCAGGCAGCAAAAAACGCAAACCTTATCCTCTTTCAATTTGGGACAAAATAGTGCTTGAGGTGATTCGTGAAAACGGCAAGCCTACCACCAGTCATCAGATTTATGATGAGACTGTGAAGAAAGCAGGCGAGAGGGGCATTGCCATGGATGAGACCAAGATGAAGTCGAAAATCAACCAATGCCTGGTCAAGCTTTCCGGTCGTCGTCACGACCTGAAGAAAGTACGCTACGGTGGACGCGGCTATGCTTACTCGCTGTAAAATTAAAGACTAGTCTGTAATATTCGTAATTATTTCTTCATTTGTGACAGCTGCATTCTGATGCGGCTGGCTACCACGTCTATGGCAACCTGATTGCTGCCGCCTTGAGGGATGATGATATCGGCCAAGCGTTTTGTTGGCTCGATAAACTGGTTGTGCATGGGTTTCACAAAGGTTTCATAATGTCTCAGGACATCCGACACGGTCCTGCCGCGTTCTTCGATGTCGCGTCTGATGATGCGCATCAGGCGGTCGTCGCTGTCGGTATCGACAAAAATCTTGATGTCGAGGCGCTTGACCAGCTCGGGGCAGGTCATGATAAGTATGCCTTCCACTATCACCACCTCAGTGGGCTTGACAGGAATCACTTCCTGTGAGCGGGCGCAGGTGACGTAGGTGTAGATGGGCATGGGGATGGTTTCGCCTTTTTTGAGCATGTCGAGATGCTTCACCAGCAGGTCCCACTCGATGGCACCGGGATGGTCGAAATTGATTTCCTTCTTGGCCTCGGGTGAGAGGTGTCCGTTGTCCCAATAATAGGCGTCTTGCGACACAACGGAGATTGAGTCCTCGGGCAGAGCCTCAATCAGTTTTTTCACCACTGTTGTCTTGCCGGATCCGGAACCGCCGGCGATACCGATTAATAACATTTTAGTTTTTAGTCTTTAGTCTTTAGTTTTTAGTTTTTGTCGTTAGTCTTTAGTACTAATAACTAGCGACTAAAGACTAACGACTAACGACTAAATTAGATTCCAATGAAACTCATGAGGATACCAGCTGCCACTGCCGAGCCGATAACACCTGCTACGTTAGGTGCCATGGCGTGCATGAGGAGGTGGTTGGATGGGTCGTATTTCTGACCTTCAACTTCGGAAACACGTGCTGCATCCGGCACAGCCGACACACCTGCGTTACCGATAAGAGGGTTGATCTTGTTGCCTTCCTTGCAGAAGACGTTCATCAACTTGGCGCCGCAAACGCCGCCGAATGTTGCTACGGCGAATGAGCAGGCACCCAAAGCGAAGATGATGAGTGAGTCGGTGGTCAGGAACACGTCAGCCTGTGTGGAAGCACCGACGGTGAGACCTAACAAGATGGTCACTATGTCGATGAGCGGGTTGGCTGCGGTGTTGGCCAGACGTTTGGTCACTCCGCTTTCCTTCAACAGGTTACCGAAGAACAGCATACCCAGAAGCGGAAGTGCTGAAGGGCTGATGAAGGTGGTGAGCAGCAAGCCCACTATAGGGAAGATAACCTTTTCTGTCTTACCCACTGCACGTGGCTCTCTCATCTTGATGAGACGCTCCTCCTTGGTGGTGAGAAGTCGCATGATAGGCGGCTGGATAACAGGCACCAATGCCATGTATGAATAGGCCGCGATAGCGATAGCACCGAGCAGGTGTGGAGCCATCTTTGTCGAGATGAAGATAGCGGTAGGACCGTCGGCGCCGCCGATGATACCGATGGCGGCTGCCTCATGCGGGTCGAATCCGAGAGCACGGGCGCTGATGAAAGTGATGAACACGCCGAGCTGAGCGGCGGCGCCCAAAATCATCAGACGTGGCTGTGAAATCAGCGATGAGAAGTCGGTCATAGCACCGATTCCCAGGAAGATCAATGGAGGATAGATACCCTGACGCACACCGAAATACAGATAGTTCAACACTGAGCCTTTCTGGTAGACACCGGTCTGGATGTTCATATTGAACACCTGACTGATGAGGCCGTCGAAGAACTTGGCTGTGTTAGGTGCTGTGGGGTCCATGCCTGCCGGCAGGAAAGCTGAGAGCTGCTCAGGTGTCATGCTGTGGAAGTGATCCAGAGCCTGCTGGCAGTTCATGGTATCTTGTCCGGCAAACAGTCCTACGAAGAACTTCTGAGCCTCGGTGAGGTCAAAAGTCGAGTTTCCTTGTATCTCTATCTTCGATAGGGCTGCCAAAGCGCCTTGTAAATCAAAGGTATACGAGTCTTGGATGAATGGGATGTTACCCACTATGATACCCACTCCGATAGGGATGAGCAGCATAGGCTCGAAGTCGTACTTGACTGCGAGGAAGATAAACACGAAGGCCACCAGAATCATGATGAGGTTGCCTCGTGTGCAGTTGCGGAATCCGGTGAACTGCCAGAACGAATACATGCCGCTGCCGATGGCTTCGCCTGCCGACACTGACTGTTCGGCTTCAGGAGCGGCTGTGGCAAGCTCTGTAGTCTGTGAAGCACTGAACACATGTTCAGCCATCGCAGGGCTTGATGTCATGATGCCGTGAAGCACGAGCAGTATGGCCACCAATGCGAAGATGAGCAGAGCCTTCTTTTTAACGTTGAATCTCTTCTTCATAATTAGCCAATTACAAATAAAACAGCGCCTTGCAGAATGTTGTCGCCAACTCTGACTTTAATTTCTTTGATTGTTCCGTCAACTTCAGCGAGGAAGTTGTTTTCCATCTTCATGGCTTCGTACATCATGAGTTTGTCGCCGCGTTTGACAACGTCGCCCACGTTGACGTAGATCTGCATGACTGTACCCGGAAGCGGTGCCAGTGACTTGTAGCCGTCGGCAGGTGCCGATGTGGCCGGAGCAGCCTCCTGTTTAGGAGCGGCAGCCGGTTTCGGAGCCTGGCGTTTAGGAGCGACAAATGTCGGGACCTCTTCTTCTTCACGCTGGACTTTGACATTATATTGAGTGCCGTCGACTATCACTTCGGCGTTTTCGCCTTCGTAACTCTTCACTTCGACTTCGTACTCTTTTCCGTTGACTGTGAATTTAAATTTCTTCATAGCTTAATAATTTCTTCTGTTTAAACCATTTAATCCGTAAATCTTCGAGCTCCATGGAGAATAGCGGCGCTCCACACGCTGTATGGTCACATAGCCAGACTCCTCGTCGTGCACGTCTTTCGACAATGCCAGAGCAAGACCGATGACCGCTGCGAGGTCGTCGTCAACTTTCCAGCTGGCTGCTGTGGATGTCTTTGGAGCCTTCTCCTCGGCAGTTGCCTTCTTGGCTTTCTTGAAGTCGTGGTTGACGAGCTTCGAGAAGGCTGTGAAGATGCAGAAAAGCACTACCAATGCCGTAATCACAATGAGGAATCCACCAACGGTGACGACCCAGTCGTGAGTGGCGATAGGCTCTCTAACAGCTGATAATAATATTGATAACATATTCATATTCAATCAGTTTTAAGATTACAACGGAATATTGCAATGTTTCTTAGGCGGATTGGTGTCTTTCTTTGTCTCGAGTGCCTGCAAAGCTCTGATGACGCGGAAACGTGTGTTGCGTGGCTCGATGACATCGTCGATGTAACCGTATTTCGCTGAGTCGTAAGGATTTGCGAACTTGTCGCGGTATTCCTTCTCTTTCTTGGCGATGAAATCGGTTTTTTCTTCAGCGTTTTCGATGGCTGCAATTTCCTTACCGTTGAGGATCTCGACAGCGCCTGAAGGACCCATAACGGCGATTTCTGCTGTTGGCCATGCGTAGTTGATGTCAGCGCGCAGCTGCTTGCAACCCATGACGAGGTGTGAGCCGCCGTATGACTTGCGGATTGTGATGGTGACCTTCGGCACTGTTGCCTCGCCGTAAGCGAACAACATCTTGGCGCCGTGGGTGATGACACCGCCGTATTCCTGCACTGTGCCAGGCAAGAAGCCAGGGACGTCGACCAAGGTCACGATCGGGATGTTGAAAGCGTCGCAGAAACGGACGAAACGTGCACCCTTACGTGATGAGTTGATGTCGAGCACGCCGGCTAAGAAAGCAGGGTTGTTGGCTACCACGCCGACAGGTTTGCCGTCGAAACGGGCGAAACCGACGATGAGGTTCTTAGCGAAGTCTTTTGCAACCTCGAGGAACTCGCCGTTATCCACTATGGCGTGGATGATCTGCTTCATATCGTATGGCTTGTTAGGATTGTCAGGGATGATGGCGTTGAGGGCGTCTTCCTTACGGTCGATAGGGTCGTTGCATTCGATGCGCGGAGCCTCTTCGAGGTTGTTCTGTGGAAGATATGAGATGAGGTCGCGGATGAGCTGCAGACCTTCTTCCTCTGTCTTTGCCATAAACTGGCTAACGCCTGATTTCTCGTTATGTACCAAAGCTCCACCCAGCTGGTCAACGCTGACGTCTTCACCTGTCACTGTCTTCACTACCTTAGGACCTGTGAGGAACATGTAGCTGTTCTGCTCGGTCATGAGGATGAAGTCGGTCAATGCCGGTGAGTAAACTGCGCCGCCTGCGCAAGGGCCGAAGATAGCGCTGATCTGTGGCACCACGCCTGAAGCGTTGATGTTGCGCTGGAAAATCTCAGCGAAACCTGCCAATGAGCGTGAACCTTCCTGGATACGAGCGCCGCCTGAGTCGTTGATGCCGATGATAGGAGCGCCGACCTTCATGGCCTGGTCCATCACCTTGCATATCTTCTTCGACATGGTCTCTGACAGAGAGCCGCCGAGCACTGTGAAATCCTGTGAATACACGTAGACGAGACGTCCGTCGATTGTGCCGTAGCCTGTCACGACGCCGTCACCGAGATACACCTGCTTCTCAAGACCGAAGTCTGTGGTGCGGTGTGTGAGGAACATGTCGAATTCTTCGAAGCTACCTTCGTCGAGCAGCATGGCGATGCGCTCACGAGCGGTGTACTTTCCTTTTTCATGTTGTTTAGCGATACCTTTCTCACCGCCACCGAGACGTGCGAGAGCGCGCTTGTCCAACAATTCCTGAATTTTCTGTTCGATTAACATTGTATTTGATTTTTATTATTTGTTTTTATTCTCGCAAAGTTCTGTAAGGACGCTGCCTGTTGATTTCGGGTGCAGGAAAGCGATTGTCAGGCCTTCAGCGCCGCCGCGTGGAGTCTCGTCGATGAGACGGAAGCCTGCTGCTTTGGCCTCGGCTAACTGGTTTTCAATGCCTTCAACTGCAAATGCGATGTGGTGCATGCCGCCCTTGCCGTTGTTTTTCTCGATGAAAGCGGCGATGGTGCTTTCAGGTGAGGTTGGCTCGAGAAGTTCGATCTTGGTCTGGCCGACTTTGAAGAATGCGGTCTTAACCTTCTGATCTTTAACTTCTTCGATAGCGTAGCATTTTGTTCCGAGCATTTTCTCGAAAACAGGAATTGACTCGTCCAAGCTTGTGACAGCAATTCCAATGTGTTCAATATGGGTTGGATTCATGATAAAAAAATTAAAATTCGAATTTTGGTGCAAAAATAAGAAATATATCTATTTCTTAATCAATTTTTCTGTGGAAATGACATTTTTCTTGTCGTCCATCAGATTGATATAGTAAACTCCTGAAGGATAATCGGTTACAGGTATCGTGAGCTCATCTCCCGAAAGGGTGAAAAAGTCAGTCAATTGTCCTCTGTTGTTGATTATCACAATTTGATGATTATCATATTTTGAGGACAATTTTATATTCAAATAGTCAGATGCCGGGTTGGGTGAAAGGCTGAGTTTTATGCCTTCCGACACGTTTTCTCCCACACCAAGCTGGCTGACGTCGTAAACCGCTATGGCATAGTCGCCCGACATCAGGCTGTCGACAGTGAAACGTCCCAGACGCCAGTTGCCGTAAAACTCGTAATCGATTGATTGCCAAGGCTGTGAGGCGTCGGTACGATAGAGCAATATAGTTGAGTCGTTGGCTGTGTGAATGATGTCGGAGTCTGAGCTCTGGTTGTACTGGAACACTCCGCAGATGTCGGCTATGCCCTTGTCGTCACGGAAAATGCTGTAATATCTCTCGGTTGAGAATGTTATCCAAGGCTGATAAGGGTTGAGGTCGTGATCCGGGCCCACCATATGGTTCTCTATGTGGAGGTATGACGAGTCGGTGAGGGCGTCTATGTCGGCGTAGAAGTTGTCGGCGGTGACACGGCCGGTGTATGTTATCACAGAATTCTTGTCGATGCGTGCGTCGGCGTATTTGTTGTAGTAGTCGGCAAACACTGCAATCGGTTCGAAATCAAGGGTTTTGGTGGTTACACCATGTGTGCCGTCCCAATGTATGGTATCGGTGACTATGTTCCAGTTCTGGTCCATGAAGGCGAGCTCGAGTATGACGCTGTTGCCCACATGGTCGCTGTGGCGGTGCTTCTGGCTTGTATAGACTGTCACGTCGAAATTGTTGCCGTTTTCGTCTACAGTGAAGCGGTCGACTGCATAGTGGGGCTCGCCGCAGGTGAACACCCAGGTGTCGAAGAAGCCGGTCATGTCTATGCCCGTGCTTTCGGTTATGGCGTCGCGCAGGTCTTCGGAAGTAACCGCCTGATAGGCGAATTTATCGAGGTAATGGCGCATGGCCTCGTTGAAAGTCTCCTTGCCGAGATAGTTGCGCAGGGTGTGGACTATGGTGGCGCCTTTTTTGTACACTGTGTTGCCATAGGTGAGGTCCAGAGGCACGTTGTTAAGGGCGAGCCAGCCTTCGGCTTTGTCGTAATTTCTAAGCACATTCGCTATGGTGGCATCCATGTCCGACTGATAGACGTCATCGCCGTAAATCGCCTCCTCGTAGGCTGTGCCGCAGAACTGGGCGAAGCCCTCGTTGAGCCACATCTCTTCGGCTCTGGCGCAGGTTATCTTGTTGCCGAACCACATGTGCGACAGCTCGTGAGCCACATAGCTTTCCTCGCTGGTGTTGCCTGTCAGCACGCCGCTGGTGATGCCGATGTTGTCAATATGTTCCATGCATCCCACGCTGGTGATGACGTAGCCTATGCGGTTGAAAGGATAGGGGCCGTATAGCTGCTCGAAATACTCAGCTATCTGCTTCAGATTCACGAAGGTGCCTTCCACTTTGTTGATCTGGCTTGGCTTGACGTAAACTGTAATCGGGATGTCGCGCTCGAGGCCGTTGTAGGTGTCGGTCCATTCGACGTAGTCGCCCACTGCGAATGAGACGTGGTAGGTGGCCACTTCCTGCCCGACGTTGTAATGCACTGTCTTGGTGCCGTCACCGTTGTCGACGGTGTTCACCAGGTTGCCTCCACAGGCCGCTGTCAGCTCGGTGGGCACGGTGACATAGATGTCGTAGGTGGCCTTGTCGGTGAAATTGTCGACGCAAGGGAACCAGGCCTTGCCGAGGTTGTGCGGTATGGATTCAAATCCCACACCCATGTTGCATACGTAGCCGTTGGTCCACATTATGCCGCCCCAGCTCTCGTTGAAGGTGTTGCCGCCATAAGATATTGTGAATGAGGCTGATGTGTTGGCTGCCAAAGCCGAGCCTAAGTTGATGATGAGCATGCTGCCGTCTTGCGAGAAACTGCTGACGTTGGCATCGCTTGAAGTTACAGAGCTTACAGTCAGGGTTTTAAGCTCCAACTCTATGTTGCTGACCGCTTCGATGGCTGTCAAAGTCACTATGGTCTGCGCCTGAAGCGTATGATTTGTGAAATCGATGTTATTGAGATGAATCTCATAATGGTTTACATCGAAACTATCGCCTGGAGTCTGGGCGTTTGCTGTGGCGCTGAAAACCACGAAAGCGATGATTATTGCAAAGAGTTTTTTCATGCCTTAAGTACTGTGTTGAACTATGTTATTTGTTTTCCAATGTTGTAAACACCAGAATGTTGCCATAATACGTGCCATTGGCGTTTGTGGCGTATGCTCTTATGTAGTAGGTGGTGCTGGGCGATAAAGGCAATATTTTGCCCACTAATGTGCCAGAACCGGCAGTAGATGATTCAATGGTATGCTCATCTTCTATTGTCGGCTCTCCTCTTGTGGACCAGCAAAATCCCACAGTCAAATCGTCGCTGCCGCTATATTCCACCGTACCTTTGCAAACTGCGCCGTCGGATGCCACATCAGTGATCATTAATGTCGTTACTATCGGTTCATAATATGAAGGAGTGCCGCCACTGCCTTGGTGGAACTCAGGCAACTTCTTGCAGCCTGCCGCTATCATCAGAACGACGGCTGCCAATGCGAATATCTTTGTCAGTGTTTTCATAGTCAAATTGTTTTATTGTTTTTTGCCAAAAACGTAACCTAATCCGATTCTGCCCTCAAAAATGTTGAAGTTGGTGGTGGCGCCGTCAAGCGATACGGCAAAGTGTCCGAAGTGTGCCTGTATGCCCACCAAGCCTCCGAAACCATACGCGCTGCAGTCGCTAATCCAGTAGTCGGTTCTTTGGTTGTAGGTGTTGTAAACATTCAACCAAAGTGAGTTGTTGCCATAACCTGCACCGATTTTCATGTTTATCGGACCGTAAATATTAAAAATCACACCGCCTATCACCGACATGGAGACATATTTGTTTCTGAAGGTGTAAGTCGGATTGTTGTTAAGGAATGTCTGCATATCATCGCTGTTGATATGATCCCATTTTTCTTCTTCGCCTACGTTTGTGAAAACTCCATCCGTCATGAAGGTCAAAAAGACGCCGACTTTTCGCATAGTGCCGACTGTAAAGCCGAAAGCGGCTTGGTTGTATGTGTTATTCGAAAAGTTCAGTGTGACAAAGGTGTTCCAAGGCTTTCTGGGCGTTGTCGGGGTTTTAGGTTTCTGCTCGGCAGGTTTTTCCACATAGACCACTTTGGGTTCCTGTTTGCTGCTTTCCTCGAGCTTTTTCAGACGTTCCAGAATCTCGTCATCGGTGGTTTTGGCATTGTTGACCAAAGTCATCTCATAGCCGCATTTAGGCTTCAAATCGCAAGGCAAAGCAAATTCTATGGTACTGAAGTCGGGATGAGATATTTTGATGTAATCGGCGTATTTGGCGGTGATATAAACCCACACCTCGCCGATTTTGTACTCCGTCAGGGTGAAGGTGGCCGCATTGCCCTCAAATCGCAGCTCCCGCCTCTGCTTGTCGGTTATGTTTTCCGTGCGCACCTTGATGACGGCAAAGGGTTGGTTGTTGTCGTCAGACTGGTAGTTGGGGTCGGGATTGATGTTCACGAAACCCTCCACTTCCTTGAAGGAGTCGGGTTTTATCTCGAGTTGGGCCAAGGCTCCAAACGATGACAAAACCAATGTTAAAAATACAATTAATTGCCTCATTTTTATTGTGAAAATAACTTGCAAATATAAGAATTTTATATGATTTCACAAAATTTTGATAAAAAACAACGTCATTTCGACTGAAGCGTAATGAAATGGAGCGAAATGGAGAAATCTCCTGCAAAAGTGCAATTACACTGTCAGCGGGAGATTTCTCGACTTCACTTCGTTACGCTCGAAATGACGTATAAAGTCTAACGTCTAAAGACTAAAGTCTCTTATTCCTCTTCAACGCGGATTGGTTCCGGCATTGCCTTGTGAATCTCGAGTTCGTCGATGAGGTTGGTTGCACCGTAAACCTTGTCGATGACGAAGAGCACGTAGCGGATGTCGACGTTGATTGTGCGCTGGAGTTTTGGCTCGAAGTTGACGTCACCGCTCATGGCTTCCCAGTTGCCGTCGAAGGCGAGACCGATGAGTTCGCCCTTGCCGTTCATGATTGGGCTGCCTGAGTTACCGCCTGTGATGTCGTTGGTCGAGAGGAAGCAAGTGATGAGCTCGCCGTTCTCGTCGGCATACTGACCGAAATCTCTTGCCTCGATGAGGTCGAGCAGGCGCTGTGGAGCGTCAAATTCGAAGTCACCAGGGATGTATTTCTCGAGGATACCGTTGGCTGTGCAGACGTAGTCGTAGGTGATGGCGTCGGCCGGGCTGTAGTCTTTCACTGAACCGTAGCTCATTCTCAGTGTTGAGTTGGCGTCTGGATAGAGAACCTTCTCTGGCTGTGTCTCTGCGTAGAACTCGCGGAGTCCCTTCACGAACTCGTGGTCAGCCTCGCTGATGGCGATGGTTGCCATTCTGTAGACAGGAGCGACTGAATAGAGCTGTTCGACCAAGGCGTTGTAAACTACGAATGCCGGATCCTTGGCAAGTTTCTTTGCGTTAGGTTTCTCGATGAAGGCCTTCATTGTCTCGGCGTTGCTGAACATTGACTTGTCAAACAGATCGCTGGCCAAGGCTGCCCAGTCACCTTTGTATTTCTTTATCATCTTCTGAAGAGCCTCAGGAAGGGCTTCTGTCTCGAACTTGCTGCCGTAAATCTTCATCACTTCGATGAGCATGCCTTTCTCAACGCGTGCATCGAGGTTGCTGAACATGGCGTCCACATTGATTTCTTTCAGAGACTCGGTGATGACCTGCTTGTCTTCCTTGGTGGCTTCCTTGTCGTTCATAACCTCATAGTAGGCTGAGAATTCGCTTGCCATAGCCATTGGGTTGAGCTGTGCTGTGAAGTTAGGATAGAACAGTGTCGGTGCTGCTTCGGCCTGTGCGGCGAAACTTGACTCGAGAGTACTGAGCAATTCGCCGTATTCATCTTGACGGCCTTCGCTGGCGTTAACCCATTCTGAGAACTGTTTCTCGAGTTCCACCTTGCGCTCGGCAACCTTGTTCTTGCGGAGCATGGTGATCTGACCCTCGAAGTTCTTCCATGTGTTGGCCAAACCTGCCTTGTTGTCTGCGTAAGCGATATTGACGGCCTTGTCGACCTTCATATACTCGTCCATAACGTCTGTTTCAGCTTTGAAAACTTCGTAAACGATAGGATAGAACACGTCAACGTTGTAGTTGATGCCGTATGATGACATGTAACGCTCTGTTGAGCCCGGGAAGCCCCAGATCATTGTGAAGTCGTCAGGCTGTACACCGTCGAGGCTCACTGGGAGGTGGTGCTTAGGAGTGAGAGGCTTGTTGTTCTCTGAGAACTCAGCCGGCTCGCCGTTTTCGTCAGCGTAAACGCGGAACACGCTGAAGTCGCCTGTGTGACGAGGCCACATCCAGTTATCGGTGTCGCCGCCGAACTTACCGATTGACTGTGCTGCTGTGAACACGAGACGGACATCGGTGTAGGTCTTGTAGACGAACATGTAATACTCGTTACCCTCGAAGAAACCTTTGATGACAGGGTTGAGCTTGCCATCTTCTGAGGCTGCTTCCTCTAACTCTTTGATTTTTGCGCTGATAGCTTTCTGTCTGGCCATGTAATCCATGTCTGGTTCGATGACCGAGAAGATTTCAGCTGTCACATCTTCCATTCTGACGAGGAATGATGCTGAAACGCCTTCTGCCGGAAGTTCTTCGCTGAAGCTGCGGGCTGCGAAGCCTTCGTTGAGGTAGTCATGCTCCACTGTCGAGAGGGCTGCGATTGAGCTGTAGCCGCAGTGATGGTTGGTGAAGAGCAAGCTATTGTCTGACACGATTTCGCCTGTGCAGAAGAAACCGCGTGGTTTTGAGCCGTTCGAGAGGCCGACTATGGCGTCCTTGAGGCTGCTGTTGTTGATACTGTAGAGTTCTTCAGGTGTGAGCTGGAGACCCATTTTCTGCATGTCAACGTAGTTTAAACGCTCGACGAACATTGGCAACCACATGCCTTCGTCAGCGCGAACGATGCCCATCATCGCAAAGATGATGGCGAAAGTCAATGATAATTTTTTCATTTTATTTAATTTGATTTAACCTTAATAAATTTCAAACTATTTTGTGAGGTATTCCATTCCCATTTCGTACCAGATGTCCTTCGGGATGCCGTAACCGGCAATCTTGTCAAGGTCTTTCTGAAGTTCAGGCTTGATGACACCGTCTTCGGCCAGCCAGTTTTTCACGTATTCGTAATCGCCGTTGCCTTGAGCCACGAGTATGGCGCCGCCCAGTTTCTCAACTGCCAGCTTCATCTTCGGGAAGTCGATGGCGTACAATCCGTCAGCATTGCGTGTGAAAGCGCCTTCTCTTGACAGATAGTTGAACTCCAAGGTGTTAGCCTTGCCGTGTGCCGAGGCTGCGCCGAAACGCACCGAGCGGAAAATGCCGGCCATGAAGGTGGTGTAGTTCTCCTCGAGGGTGCTGTTGTTGTATTCGCCCATCTCGTAAAGCTTGGTCACGAGGAACAAGCCGAGGATGTCGGCCTTGGCCTCTTCCAGTGCCGAGTACTGCTCCTTCAAGGCGTGACGCACTGTGCCGCTGCCGTCCAGAGTGTTCTTGATGCCCAGACCGTGAGCCACTTCGTGGAACATCACGTTCGAGAAGAAAGCTTCGAAGTTGATGTCCTTGCGTGCCTCAGGAACGACCAAAACGTCTGAAATCGGGACCACTATCTTGTCGAATTTTGCCTTCATGGCGTTCTTCAGCTGAAGCTTGCGTGTGCCTTTCTTAAGCTGTACGCGCTCGTCGTTTGGCAGATTGATGGCTATGGTCTTTGAAGCCATGTTACAGTCGCCGCCGTAGAACACCACGTCGTAAGCTGCGAGGTCGGCGTCGCTACCCGGTTTCTCTTTTTTGTATTTGGCATCCACCGGAAGTTTGGTCTGAAGGTCAGGCAAAAGCTTGGCGTAGCGCTCGAGTTTGGCTGTCCAGTCGAGGTCCTTGATGAGGATGTACGACTCGTGAGCCGATTTATAGCCGTAGAGGGCGTCGACGTAGTTCTCGATAGGACCGACAACAAAGTCGACCTTGTTGTTGCGGACGTTCATCCAAGCAATGTCCGACTTGTAGTAGTCGTCGGTAAGCAGAGCTTCGGCTCTTAATTTCAGATATTCGGCAAACTCCTTGTCTTCGGCCAGTGTTGAAGCCTTTTTCAGAATTTCAGCAGCCATCTGTATCTTGTCAGCGTAAGCCTCGTGGAACCACATGGTCTGCAGGTTGCCGTTCTCGTCACGGTAAACCATGGTGTATTGGCTGGTCTTGTCCGGGTTGTCCCAAGCCTCAAACTCTTCCTTTGTCATGTCGACAGGGTAGAAGCCGGCGCCTTCAGGCATGGCCGGATAACCTGGGATGAACACGCGGAGGTTGTCGAGCTGGTCCCATGGACCGTAGTTGATTTCTGCATATTTGCGGGCGTTCGGATCCTTGATTCCGTCGAGGAACTCCTTCTTGTCGCCGCCGAGGTTCTCAGTCCAGAAAATGTCGTCCATGATACGGCCCGCTTCGAACAACAGGCTCAGCATCTCCACCTCGTTGGCTGTGAGATGGCTGATGTCGGTGGTCAGGGTCACTTTCGCGTACTGGTTTGCGAGAGCTTCGTAATCTTCTTTGCAGTTCTTTTCGCAGCATGATTTCTCATCTTGCTTTCCGCCGCAGCTGAAAAGTGTTGTTGTGAGAGCTAATGCCATAACTAAGTATTTGATTTTCATACTTGTATTTTATTTGGTAATGAATAATTTCTTTACTATGCTTGTTTCACCGTTGATTCTTACAAAATACTGACCTTCAGGGAGTTCGGCAATGTTGATATTGTCGGTTTTCTCTGTGCTCAAAACCACGCGGCCTGTCAGGTCGATGATTTCCACGCTGCTGACAGTCAGGTTGTTGTCGTTCAGTATGTTGATGATTTCTTTGGCCGGGTTAGGATAGATGCTGAGGCCGTTGTTGACCATGTTCTCCGCTACTTCGTCAACATCGCAGGTGTTGTAAACCGGGTTGGTGTAAATCAGGTTTTCGCCCACGTGATAGCAGAGCAGATGGAAGATGGCTCCTTCGTCTGTAGGCTGGTAGATGCCTGAATACAGGAAACCGCGGCTGCTGCCCACGCCTTCAATCCAATATTCTGTCTCATCCGGCAGACCGACAAACGAGAATTCTATCTTCTTTCTTTCCATGCCGTTATGATCGATAATGGTCGACACTTCGGTAACCATCATAGGATGCTCGTCATCGTCGTTGAAAAAGTCGCCTTCCTCGAGGTCGTAGTCGTAAGCCAGGATTTCATCGAACCACACGTTTTCAATCCTCCAGCGGATGTAAACCTGGTTGCCGTCGTTTCTATATGCCGCTTTGAGTGCATTGTTTTCGTAAACGCTTGTATAATCCAGACCTTCTATGGTTACTGTCTCACCTGTAGTCTGGTAAACTTCAAATGTTCCCTGCGGGTTAGGCGGACTCCAAATATATTCACCTAAAATATACCATGTCTGAGCGTTAACGCTTAATCCCACTGCCAGCATTGCCACTGTCAATGCCGCAATTTTCCTGAAATTCTGTAAAAATTTTGCCATAATTATTCAAAATTGATTAGAACGACAAAAATACAAAAAAATGTTTAATCCGTAATTATTTTTTCGCTTGTATCGTTTCATGCTCTGTATGTTTATTTTTTGTACCTTTGCAACGATGTCAGGTATCTACGTACATATTCCGTTTTGCAAGTCGAAATGCGCCTACTGCAACTTCTTTTCGGTGGTTTCCGACAAGGGGCGCGACGCCTTTCTCGCGGCTTTGAAGCGCGAGGCGGTGCAGCGCAGGAATTACCTTGGAGGCGAGGCGGTGCGTACTGTGTATTTCGGCGGCGGCACTCCCTCTTTGTTGAAGCCGTCCGAGATTGCCGGAATTTTGGAGGTCTTGAGGCTGAATTACGATATAATCGACAGCCCGGAAGTTACCCTTGAGGCCAATCCGGACACAGTGTCGAAAGAGTCTCTGCTTGACTATAAATCAATGGGAATCAATCGTCTGAGCATAGGTATACAGAGCTTCTTCGACGACGATTTGCAATATTTGAGCCGCAAGCACGACTCCAAGCATGCCATGCGGGTTTTGGACTGGGCCTCTGAGGTCGGTTTTCAGGAAATCACCCTCGATTTGATATACGGCATACCCACTCTGACCGATGAAAAATGGAACAGAAACATCGACATTTTCCTGTCGACCGGATTCAACCATCTGTCGGCATACGCCCTGACGGTGGAGGAAAAAACAGCTCTGGGACAGCGCATTAGCAAGGGCCTGGCGGCTGCGGTCAACGAGGATAACACAATACGTCATTACGAAATCCTGACCAGTCGTGCGGCGGATGCTGGCTTTGAGCATTATGAGATAAGCAATTTCGCCCGTCCGGGACATCAGTCAAAACACAACACAATTTACTGGAAAGGTGAGAAATATCTGGGACTGGGGCCTTCGGCCCACTCGTTTGACGGCTCGTCGAGGCAGTGGAATGTGGCCGGTGTGAAGGACTATTGCGACAACTATTCTTTTGAAAGAGAAGAGCTTACGCTAGACGACCGCTATAATGAATACGTCATGACCTCGCTTCGCACCAACTGGGGCTGCGATTTGGGGTTTGTTCGAGACAGTTTTGGCGAAAAATATGCTGAAAAGTTCGAAAAAGGCGTGCAAAAGCACATTTTGAGCGGAAAAATGCTTGAAAAAGACCGGAATTTCATACTTAACGACAGCGGAATGCTCTTTGCCGACGGTATAGCGGCGGAGCTTTTTATGTAAACATGAGATAGAATATGCAGACGCGGAAAATAGAGAATGCCAAGTTGGAGATGGTCGACAAGTTCGTCCGTTACACCAACATGAACATCTTCCTGACCGGTAAGGCCGGCACGGGTAAGACTACTTTTCTGCGCGGCCTGGCTGAGAATCCGACAAAGCGTTTGGTGATACTGGCTCCGACTGGAGTAGCCGCCATCAACGCCGGAGGTCAGACCATACATTCGTTTTTCCAACTGGAGTTCGGACCTCAGATTCCTGAAGATTCCATCGACCGCAGTGACATGTCACAGCGGACTCCAGCCGATGCCATAAAACGCGCTTCCGCATTGCAGTATCAGAAAATGTCGGCGGTCAAGCTGAAGATAATACGTTCGCTGGAGCTGCTGGTGATAGATGAGATTTCTATGGTTCGCGCCGACCTGCTCGATGCCGTCGACGCGGTCTTGAGACGTGTGCGCCGCAACGACAAGCCGTTCGGTGGCGTTCAGTTGCTGATGATAGGCGACATACACCAGCTCGCACCTGTTGCAAAAGAGGAGGAGTGGGCTCTGCTGCGTGACTACTACAAATCGGTGTATTTCTTTGACAGTCACGTGCTTGCCAAGACTCCTTACTGCTGCATAGAGTTGGATCACATCTACCGTCAGGAGGACAGGCAGTTTATCGACATATTAAATAAGGTGCGCAACAACCGCCTCGACACCGAGAGCCTGAACGTGCTCAACAGTCACTTCAATCCCGACTTCGAGCCCGATGACGAAGACGGCTACATCACCTTGATGACGCATAACCGTCAGGTGGATGAGATAAACGAGAGTAAGCTTAAAGCACTGAAGACCAAGCTGTTGAAGTTTGAGGCTAAGGTTTTCGGCAACTTCCCGGAGACCTCTTATCCTACAAAATCGGAGCTCGAGTTGAAGATAGGCGCTCAGGTGATGTTTGTGAAAAACGACCCTTCGCCCGAAAAGCAGTATTTTAACGGTAAAATCGGCCGTATTGTAAGCTACGACAAGGAAGACGGGCTGGAGGTGCGCTGCGGAGACGAGTTGATAGAGGTTACGCCGGTCACCTGGTCGAACTTCGAGTATAGCATCAATGAGAATACCAAGGAAATAGAAGAGAAAGAGGTGGGCAGCTTCACCCAGATACCGCTGAAGTTGGCGTGGGCTATAACCATACACAAAAGCCAGGGTCTTACATTCGACAAGCTGATTCTGGATGCCAGTCTGGCCTTCGCCCACGGTCAGGTTTACGTGGCGCTGAGCCGTTGCACCTCGCTCGAGGGCCTGGTCTTGAAAGCTAAACTCTCGCAAAGCGGACTGTTTAACGATTTGACTATCAATCAGTTTGTGACAGATTTACCTTCGAGGGAACCCAATGAAGAGCAGTTTGAATACAACAGGAAGCTCTACGAGTCGCAGATGTTGTTTGAACTTATTGATTTTCACGATATTGAGAGCGACTTGAACGGCATCAGAAAGGTGGTGTTCGCCAATAAAGGCAGTTTCGACGCTACGGTAAACGAAAAAATAGCTCCGAAAGGGCAGAAGTTCCATGAGGAGGTGGTGGAGGTCTCAGAGAAATTCAAGCGTCAGATAGGCGGAATTCTGAGAGATAACTTCCAGATTGACAATAATTTACAGCTTCAGGAAAGAATTAAGAAGGGATGCTCTTATTTCATTGACAAACTGTCCGAATTGGAAGAGATTGCCGGCTTGCCGTTCGAGACAGGCAACAAGGCTGTCAATGAGCAGATAAAGAAGGAGTTGGAGAGCTTCAGGACTGATTTCTTCGTTAAAATGTCCTGTCTGGAATGCTGCTTGGCCGGTTTTGAGATAAAGAAATATCTTGCCACAAAGAATAAGAAAATCGTTGAGGCTGAAGACATTGGGAAGAAAAAAGAGAAGAAGCCGAAAGAAAAACGTGAAAAAGGTTCTTCGGTCAAGCGCACTAAAGAACTGATAGATGAGGGTCTGACGATAGACGAGATTACAGAAAGGAGAGGGATGACCCGTACTACCATAGAACAACATGTGGCGGAGTTGGTGTTGAACGGTGAAGTCGAAGCCAAGGACTTCATGAGCAAAGAACATTACGACAACATTGTGGAATATTTCGAGGAGACACGGGACGCCTCCTTGGGCAGGGCCCGTGACGTGCTCGGTGAGGATTATTCTTGGGGTGAGTTGCGAATAGTATTGAATGAAATCAAAAAAAATAATAGCATATGAAAAAATTAGTCATTCTATCAGGAGCGGGCATAAGTGCCGAAAGTGGAATCAGTACATTCAGAGACGCAGGCGGATTGTGGGACAAATATCCGGTTATGCAAGTGGCCTCAATTGAGGGATATGAGGCTAATCCTGAATTGGTTATCAATTTCTACAACGAGCGCCGCAAGCAGCTGCTCGACGTCAAGCCCAATCAAGGACATATTCTTTGCGCCGAGTTGGAAAAATATTTCGACGTAACTGTTGTGACTCAAAACGTTGATAATCTGCACGAAAGAGCTGGCAGTCATCACATCATACATCTTCATGGCGAGCTGACCAAGGTGTGCTCGAGCTACAATCCTAACGACCCACGTTACATACGCGAACTGAAACCCGAGGAATTTGAGGTGAAAATGGGCGACAAGGCCGGTGACGGCAGCCAACTGAGGCCGTTTATAGTTTGGTTCGGCGAGGCGGTGCCTGAAATCGAGACAGCAGTCCGATACGTCGAGAAAGCAGACATCTTCATCATTATCGGAACCTCAATGAATGTGTATCCGGCAGCAAGCCTGCTGTACTACGTTCCGGACAATGCCAAAGTCTACCTCATTGACCCTAAGGATGTCAACATCAATACAAATCGTCCGATAACACATATTAAAAAAGGTGCTTCGGAAGGAATGAAGGAACTTCTAGAGCTATTAGCTAATGGCTAAAACCTAATGGCTATTTGTTGTTAAATTGATTCATTGTCAGGTCGGGGCCTATTGCCACGAAACTCTTGACAAATTCGGCTGCAACGTCGAGGCGGGGCTGGATCTCGTCTATTTCCGACTGTTTCCATTCGCCGATGACGAAGTCGACCTGATGTCCTTTGCTGAAATCGTTTCCGATGCCGAAGCGCAGGCGGCAGAAGTCGCTGCTACCGAGTGACTCTATGATGTTTTTCAAGCCGTTATGCCCGCCGTCGCTGCCTTTTTTGCGCATTCTCAAAGTGCCGACAGGCAGTGCGATGTCGTCGCAAACCACCAGAATGTTCTCCATGGGGATTTTTTCCTGGGTTGCCCAATATTTGACGGCCTTGCCGGAAAGGTTCATGTAGGTGGTGGGCTTTATGACTATCATCTGACGGCCTTTGTGCTTCAATTCGGTGACCATGGCGAGGCGCTTGGTGGTGAAGGTGCCCTCCAGGTCCTTGGCCAGACGGTCGGCCACCATAAAACCTATGTTATGCCGAGTGTTGGCATACTCGGCTCCGATGTTTCCCAGACAAGCTATCAGATATTTCATGGTGCAAAAATAAAAAAAAGCCTTCAAACGAAGGCTTTTCCCATATAAATTTCTTAAAATTTACATTATTTGGCTTCAGCTGCAGGTGCTGCTGCGCCTTCTGCTGGAGCTGCTTCTTCAGTCTCTTCTTCAGTTGCTGCGTTACGAGGAGCTTTGACATCGACCACGATGGTGTTCTCAGCGACGAGGACAGTCATCTTCTGGAGGTTGAGGTCTTTCACCTTGATAGCCTGGTTCATCTGAAGCTGTGACACGTTGACGATGATGTTATCCGGGAGGTCGTTGACATAACCGCGGACTTTCATCTTAGGCAGGTTCATGATAAGACGGCCACCACGCATAACGCCTGGGCATGTACCCTCAGTGCGCACTGGAAGCATGACGGTGATCGGGTTGTCTTCATTCACATCGAGGAAGTCGGCGTGAAGAACCTCGTCTGTAACCGGGTGATACTGAATGTCTTGAAGAATGGTGTGGTAAACTTTACCGTTGATGTCGAGGTCGATGATCAATGTCTCAGGAGTGTAAAGAATCTTCTTGAAGTTTCTTGCATCCATGGCAAATTTCACCTGTTCGATGTTGTTACCGTAAATGACGCATGGTACGAGACCTTGTGCGCGCAATGCTTTAGCATCTTTTTTCCCTACGTTCTCGCGAAGAGAACCGCTCAATGATACTGAATTCATTTTTTGTTAATTTTTAATGTTATTTTAATTGTTTATACTGTTGAGACGCACGGCCGTGCGTCTTTACTATTTGGCGTTGAAAAATTCGCTCAATGACTCATAGTTTTCCACTTTCTTGATAACCTCGGCGAAGAGCTCGGCTGTTGAGAGCACATGGATCTTCTTGCTTGGGTTCTTCAGCGGGATGGTGTCGGTGACGACCACTTCGTCAAACACCGAATTGTCGATCTTTTCCATTGCAGAGCCTGAGAAAATCGGGTGGGTTGCGAAGGCGCGGACGCTGCGTGCGCCATTGTCTTTCAGCAACTGGCCAGCGCGTGTGATGGTGCCGGCTGTGTCGATGATGTCGTCGATGAGGATGACATCGCGGTCCTGCACGTCGCCGATGAGGAGCATCTTCTCAATCTCATTCGGTTTTGAACGCTGCTTGTGGCAGATGCAGAACACTGTGCCGAGCATCTTGGCGTATGACGAGGCGCGACGTGTACCGCCGGCGTCAGGTGAAGCCATGATAGGATCGTGCAAGCCTAAGCTCTGGATATATGGAACAAAAATCTTTGATGCATAGAGGTTGTCGACTGGAATGTCGAAGAAGCCCTGAATCTGGTCGGCGTGGATGTCCATGGTGATGACACGTGTGACACCGGCTGTCTGCAGCAGGTTGGCCACCAACTTGGCTGCTATGCTGATACGCGGACGGTCTTTTCTGTCCTGACGGGCGAAGCCGAAGTAAGGAATGACAGCAATGATGCGGCGTGCTGATGCGCGCTTGGCGGCGTCAACCATCATCAAAAGCTCCATGAGGTTCTCTGTCGGAGGGAATGTTGACTGAATCAAAAATACGTCTCTTCCACGTAAATTTTCTTCAAAACTCGGTTGAAATTCTCCGTCGGAGAACACAGTTACGTTGCTTGTTCCGAGAGGGTTGCCATAATATTCGGCGATTTTATCTGCCAGATAACGTGTGGCTCTGCCGGAAAAGATAGATACAATAGGCTCTTGCATAACTCTAAAAAATTTGTGTAAAATTTTCGGGTGCAAAATTATGAAAAATTTTGTTGCGTGTAACAAAAAATGTATTAATTTTGCGCCCTGAAAAAGTTCATTGAAAAACTGAGCCTAGGTGGCGGAATTGGTAGACGCGTCGGTCTCAAAAACCGATGAGGTAATACTCGTGCCGGTTCGATCCCGGCCCTGGGTACAAAGAACAAAAGTTAATCCCTTGATAGTCGGCTGATTATCAAGGGATTTTTTGTTGGCGGTGGGGCCATGGTGGGGCCGATACGACAATAGCAAGTGAATAAAAATTAAAGATAAAGGGCTATTTTGACAGGTAGCCAAAGGTAGCCAAAAAACAAGAGAACAAAAAAGGTGCAAATGCTGAAGCACTTGCACCAAAAACCCAAAATTTAGCTAAACTTTTGCCTAGTATTAGCTGCTGCAAAATTACAACTTTTATTGAAATTAGTTAACTTTTCTTTTTACCTGTTATTCATCATCTTCGTTGATATGCATGCTGTGGAAATCCATGCACTTGTTGGAGACTTGGCCGAGGGCTTTGTCATAGACAAAAGCCCAGCCTAAGAGATCTTTGTTTTCATCGATTGGAAAACCTTGCATAGTGAGTGAAGTTCCGGTGGTGAATGGCTCGTCGTGGACGTGAGTGAACCAGGTGTCGGATGTTTTATCGTAAAGGATAAGAATGAAGCCTGGATACTCTATTTCTGAGTTGTCGTACTGGATTGCTCCAACGAACCAATTGCCGTTTTCGCCTGGATCATCGATGCTGAACATGTCGAAGCATTGCAGAAAACCTTTAGAAAGCTGAAGCTTTTTGTAGATAACCACAGGCTCGCCATCGTGGTTTTCGATGGCGCCGGGATAGTTGATTTTAACAGCTTTATTGAAGGTTGACATGCCGTGATCATAGTCGCCAAAAGTAAGGCGCAGCGTTGAAGCTATTGGCCTAAGAACTTCGATGATGGCGCTTAGCGCACGCTGACAGAACAATGTTCCCCAAGTTGCCTGAGTTGTGTAATGCTGAGGCATGCCTCGCATATAGGCTTTGCCTTTCCAGCTGGCACCGACGACGGTGCCAACTTTGCCGTTGACCCCCCCCGAGAATACCTTGCTTAATAGTTCCCATGGTACAGCGGTTTTTAAGGGTTAAGCTGCACTCAAGGTGACTTCACCAAGGTAGAGAGAATCAGCGACCAATGCGCCATCCTCTGACACCATGCCGAGATAAACCTCAACTTTGTCACCAGTCCAGTTGTTAGGAACGGTGACGTCCATAGTGTGGGTGGTACGTGTTGCGCCCGAGGTGTTGTAGATGGTCTCGTTCTTGTCTTTGTTGTAGATGAACGGCATAGCTTTGTCGGTGGCCAATGCGTTGCCTGCTCCACTGTTGTCAGTCCAGCTGAAAGTCAACTTGGTTTGAGCTGCAGTCCAGTTGACGGCGGCATCGGTGACCTGAGTCAAACCACCCTGAGAGACCAAGACTTTGGTGTAGTCCAGAGCGTAGTCTGGAGAGCTGCCGGCGATGGCATTCTTCAGGAGATACGACATGGCAGCGTTGAATTCGGTCTGCTTAGCAGCCAGACTCTTATATCCGATGCGGATGTAAGGGACGTTAGGCTGCAGGAAGTTCAACACGAGATTGAATTTGCTGCGCTGATTTACTTGACCCGATGAACGAGGGTTTTTGACATGCTGAGCCTGACCACGCATGTAGCTGATACCCTTCCATGACGAACCGATGACGGTTCCGACTTTGCCGGAGAATCCTCCGAGGATTCCTTGTTTGATTGTACCCATAATCTTAAGATGTTTTTGAGTTAATAAAAAATGTTTAATTAGGTAGACTTGGTACGGAGTTGGTATGGACTTGGTATTGCCAAGACCCCTCTCCGACCAGGCTTCGCCACAATAATACGAAAAAACCGAGGCGGTTGGTTCGCCTCGGTTATGTGTGCTTTCGATTTCTCGGGTTTGCTCTCGATTTCCAGTCGGTCAATTATAAAAATCGGGCGATAGCAGTATTAAAATTTTTCGACAAAACGAAATGAAAACAAAAAAATAAAAAAAAGATGCTTTTTTTGCCAGCGTAGAGGAGCGCAGGCAGTCAAGGTTTGCGAGCGAAAAATACTCTTTTCGTAGCGAAGCGGAGAAAAGGAAGATTTTTCCCGAAGCAACCCGAAGGGCTTGACCTTGATGGACTAGGCAATCAGGGCTAATTTTGCATCATTATTTTTGAATTTTTGAATCACCAACCAATTATTTTTTTTCTTAAAACTCGGAGCACTCAGAGAACTAAGAGACCTCGGGATTTACTCGGAAACAATCAATGAAGCCATTGCTAAAATAAACAAGTGGGTCTGGGCAAGGGAGGGAAGTGGAACGACCGGACGCAGCTCAAGTGAGGTCGCACGGAGGCGTTAAGCCGAGTAGCCCCCAGCTGCTGCCACCCCGCCGGGCAGCGCGCTTTAACACAAGGGGCTGGCGGCGGGATTTGGATGCAGGGACATTGAATTGTGCTGTTGCATTCAAAGGAGCAGAGACGTTTGAATTGTACGAAAACCCCGCCGAGAGGCAGCCCCGAGCGAGCGACCAAGCTGCCGCCTAAAAGCCTTTTTGAAGTGCGTTCAATTTACCCGGGAACATGGTAGCGGATTAGGGGCGTGAGCTTTAGCTTGCGCCCCAGTGACTTTCAATTGTGCCGTAAACACTAAGCGTGGTTCCTCATGCAAGGGCTGGGCAAAAAAATACTACCTGAAGAGAAGCGAAAGATGGAGATTTTTTTAGACCAGCTTGCGAAGCCCTTGCAGGGGGCAAAAAGGCTTTTAAGGCAGCGCGGAAGCGAACACCGCTTTCCCGCCTACACACTCAAAAATAAGGAGACATAGTGCGAGGATTAGAATCATTAAATAATTGTTTTTGCAACAACATTAGCTGTCACAAATAAAAGTATACCGCTCATGGGCTATCAAGAGAGTTTACATTTTGCTTCTAGGATGATGATTTGTCAATATGTCACGTTGTCTGTAAGGATTGACATGAAGATAAATTTGTGTTGTTGCGATGGAACTGTGACCTAGTATGTGTTGAATGTTTGCAATGTCGACGTTTTCCTCAAGAAGTAATGTGGCAAATGTGTGGCGGAAAGTATGTGGTGTGACATGTTTTTCGATCTTACACTTTTGTGCCAGCCGATGAACCAACAACCTTACAGTTTGAGGACCAAGTTTTCGCCCGATTCGGCTGGTGAAGAAACCGTCGTCCGGACAATCTGACGATTTGCGCACATCAACCCATTTTTTCAGAGATTTCATGATTACAGGCAAACAGATGTCGACAATTCGTTCCTTGTTGCCTTTCCCGATGATTCGCACTTGTCCGTGATCAAGATCAATATCACGATTCTTAAGACCACACAATTCTCCAATTCTCATACCAGATCCAAACAATAGTTCAATAATCGCTTTGTCGCGAACTGCAAAAAACCGTTGGGTATCGTTGTTTATAGAAGATATTTCAATATCAAGCATTCTTATGATTTTTTGTATCTCTTCTTTTGTCATAACAATAGGCAATCTAACGGGTGGCTTTAAGCGGATGTGCAAGCTTCGCAGGGGATTGTTGAACCACTCACATTCAACTTCCAAATAATTCATGAAAGCATTGAGTGATGCAATCTTTCTCTTGATTGTTTTATAGCGATAACTTGACAACGAAGCGATCCATAGCTTAAGATGATCGCGTGTAACATCACACAATTTAGCATCAATTTGCAAATCAGCAGTAAATTGTTCTATATCAAAACGATAAGCTTTGATAGTTTTTTCGTCCAGTTTCCTCTCAAAGCAGCAGTGATTTAAAAATTCTTCTAAAGATGCTGCCATAGTAATTTGTTGTATAATTTCTGTCATATGCCTTTTTTGTGGCAATATACAAAATAGCATGAAGCCAATTAGCGATAATAACAGATTATGGATACTTC
>JAEEJS010000071.1 GCA_016282015.1 Bacteroidales bacterium | reverse complement strand
CGGCCGGCTTTGCCGTCCTTGTCACAAACCATGACGTTTGAGGCATGGATGGAAGCTTCTTTCTTTACTATACCACCTTTAGGGTTCTCGGTATTAGGTCTTGTATGCTTCGACACGAGGTTGACGCCGTCGACGATGACGCGGTTCTTCTCTGTATCTACGCTGAGCACTGTACCTTTCTTGCCCTTCTGGGTTCCAGCGATAACGACTACGTTGTCGCCTTTTTTAACAAACATTTTACTCATAACTTCTTTCCTTTCTTAATTAGAGTACCTCAGGTGCAAGAGATACGATTTTCATATACTGTTTCTCACGCAACTCTCTGGCCACTGGTCCAAAGATACGAGTTCCGAGCATTTCGCCCTGACCGTTGAGGAGGACGCATGCGTTGTCGTCGAAGCGGATGTATGATCCGTCGGCGCGGCGTGTCTCCTTCTTTGTACGGACGACGACTGCTTTTACTACTGAACCCTTCTTCACGTTACCGCTTGGAAGAGCGTCCTTTACTGTAACCACTATGACGTCGCCGATACGGGCATAACGTTTTTTGGTTCCGCCTAACACTCTGATGCAGAGCACTTCCTTTGCACCGCTGTTGTCGGCTACTGCAAGTCTTGATTCTTGTTGTAACATTACTTAGCCCTTTCTATTATTTCAACGAGTCTCCAACGTTTGTTCTTACTCATAGGACGGGTCTCCATGATACGCACGGTGTCACCGATGTTGCACTCATTGTTCTCGTCGTGAGCGAAGAATCTTGTTGATTTCTTAACGAATTTACCGTAAATCGGGTGTTTTGTACGACGTTCAATCACAACGACGATCGTCTTGTCCATCTTATTGCTGGCAACGACTCCGATTCTCTCTTTTCTAAGATTTCTTTCCATTTCTTAAATCCTTTCGTCGTTTATTATTTAACGTTCTGTTCAGCGTTCTGACGTTTTGTGAGTTCCGTCAGCATGCGTGCAATCTGTTTGCGGGTTTCGCCGAGTCTGTTCGGATTGTCTAATGGGGAAACTGCATGTTGCATTTTCAACTTGATGTATTGTTCGCGTGTGGCCTCAATACGTTCCATCAGATCAGCAGTACTTAATTCATTGATAGCTTCTTTCTTCATAGCGCATACTGTTTTTATTCGACATAATCTCTTCTAACCACAAATTTAGTTGCTACAGGAAGCTTTTGAGCGGCTAAACGGAGAGCTTCTCTGGCGACTTCCAGCGGTACTCCCGCAGCTTCGAAAAGCATGTGACCTGGGGTGACGCGAGCTACGAAGTACTCAACGTCTCCCTTACCTTTACCCATACGGACCTCGAGAGGCTTCTTGGTAATAGGTTTGTCAGGGAATATTCTGATCCAAATCTGTCCTTCACGTTTCATGTGACGTGTGACAGCTTGACGTGCAGCCTCAATCTGGCGGGCTGTGATCAGGTGTTCCTCAAGTGTTTTAATACCAAAAGTACCGAAGGCGAGTTCATGGCCGCGGTGTGCGTTGCCTTTCATCTTGCCTTTCTGTGGCCTTCTGTATCTTGTTCTTTTTGGTTGTAACATCGTTTATAGTTTTTTATTTTCTCTTACTTAGTACTACGTTTATTACGACGTGGGGCGCCACTTGGCTTACCAGGGTTGCCGGCCTTCTTAGGGGCAGCTGCTGTAGCAGTGGTAGGCACCAGTTCCGGACGACCGTAGATCTCTCCTTTGCAGATCCACACCTTAATGCCGATACGGCCGTATGATGTGTGAGCCTCTACGAGTGAGTAGTCGATGTCAGCGCGCAGTGTGTGCAGCGGCACGCGACCTTCTTTGTATGTCTCCTGACGTGCGATTTCAGCACCGCCGATACGGCCAGAAGCGATGACCTTGATACCTTCGGCACCAATTCTCATTGTGTCTGACACGGCCTTCTTGATGGCGCGACGGAATGAAACACGTCCTTCAATCTGTTTTGCAATTGAACTTGCGACGATGAATGCGTCGAGTTCAGGTCTCTTGATCTCGCTGATGTTGATCTGAATCTCTTTACCGATGAGCTTCTTCATCTCCTCTTTCAACTTGTCGACCTCTGTACCACCCTTGCCGATGATGACACCCGGACGGGCTGTGAAGATAGTCACGGTGACGAGTTTGATAGAGCGTTCGATACCGATCTTGGAGATACCAGCCTTACCGAGACGGGCGTTCAAATACTTGCGTATTGTATCGTCTTCTCCGATGTTCTTGGCTGTTTCCTTGCCACAGTACCAGTTAGAGTCCCAACCTTTGATGACTCCGAGTCTTAAACCTATTGGATGAGTTTTCTGTCCCATTGTAATCTTAATTAATTCTTTTCTTCAACATTAGCTTCTGAGGCTTGCATATCTGCTATTCTGCTGTCCACGATGATGGTCACGTGGTTGGAGCGTTTGCGGATGCGGTGTGCACGACCCTGTGGGGCTGGCTGAATGCGCTTCAGTGTGCGGCCTTCATCAACAAAAATCTCTTTAACGTACAGGTTAGCGTCTTCGATACGTTTACCCTCGTTCTTTGCTTCCCAGTTGGCGATGGCTGAGCGGAGCAGCTTGTACACCGGTTTTGCCGCGGCCTTGGGTGAGTATAATAAGGCATGCAGTGCAAGTTCCACTTTCATTCCTCTAATCATGTCAGCGACTAAGCGCATCTTGCGTGGCGAGGTCGGGACGTCGCTCAATCTTGCCATTGCTATCTGCTTCTTTGCTGCTTTTCTAGCTTCTGCTGTGTTATGTTTTCTTGCTCCCATAGTACTTATTATTTAACATCTTTTCTATTGCCCGAGTGGCCTCTGAATGTACGGGTCGGAGCGAACTCACCGAGTTTGTGTCCCACCATGTTCTCAGTCACATAAACCGGGATGAATTTATTTCCGTTGTGAACTGCAATTGTCTGTCCAACGAAATCAGGTGAAATCATTGAAGCTCTTGACCAAGTCTTGATCACGGTCTTCTTTCCTGTTGCTACATTATCCAACACTCTCTGTTCGAGTTTATAGTGGATATATGGTCCTTTTTTAAGTGAACGACTCATAATTTCTTTCTTTTTACTTGGTTAATTACTTCTTACGTCTTTCAATGATATACTTGTTGGATGCGTTCTTTGGATGACGTGTCTTGTAGCCCTTTGCCGGTAAGCCCTTGCGGCTTCTTGGATGGCCACCAGATGCACGACCTTCACCACCGCCCATCGGGTGGTCAACCGGGTTCATGACGACGCCACGGACGCGTGGACGACGGCCTAACCAGCGGCTGCGACCAGCTTTACCTGATTTCTCGAGGTTGTGGTCGGCATTCGACACTGTACCAATAGTAGCTCTGCAAGCCTGGAGGATGAGACGGGTCTCACCTGAAGGCATCTTTAAGATGGCGTATTTACCATCACGTGACATCAGCTGTGCGTATGCGCCGGCGCTACGTGCCATCTTGGCACCCTGACCTGGACGCAACTCGATGTTGTGGATGATTGTACCGAACGGCACATCGCTCAAGAACAATGTGTTACCGATGTTCGGAGTGGCATCCTTACCTGACATCACCTCTTGTCCGACCTTCAAGCCCTGAGGTGCGATGATGTAACGCTTTTCGCCGTCGGCGTAAACCACCAAAGCGATGCGTGCTGTGCGGTTCGGGTCGTATTCGATCGTCTTCACGATACCCTTGATACCGTCCTTATCGCGCTTGAAGTCGATAATTCTGTACTTCTGTTTGTGTCCGCCACCGATGTTACGGACAGTCTCTTTACCAGTGTTGTTACGACCACCGGTGCTCTTCTTTGAAGTGAGCAACGATCTTTCCGGCTTGTTAGTCGTAATCTCGTCGAAAGCGCTAATAACTTTGAAGCGCTGACCTGGAGTTGTAGGTTTATATTTCTTTAAAGCCATCTTTAAATGTTGCTAAAAAAGTCAATTGTTTCACCTTTTGCCAATGTCACGATGGCCTTCTTGAAAGCGTCTCTCTTACCTTGGACAACGCCAGCCTTTGTATAACGTGACTTAAGCTTTCCATCATATCTCATAGTGTTGACAGCGGCAACCTGGACACCGTAAAGGTCCTGAACAGCCTGCTTGATCTGCAGCTTGTTAGCGCGAACGTCAACAATGAATGCGTACCGGTTCAGCTTTTCGCTGATAGCGGTCATCTTCTCCGTAATAACAGGTTTCTTAATGATAATCATCTCTATAATCTTTTTAAGGTTTATCCAAGAATTTCGTCAATAACTGCAAGTGAGCTTTCAGTGATGAAGAGCTTCTTGGCGTTCAGAATATCATAAGTGTTGAGGTTGCGGGCAAGTTCGATCTTTGTGCGCTCGATGTTTCTAGCTGACAACACGACGTTCATGTTGGTCTCTGGGAACAGGAACAGGTTCTTGCCACCATTCACTTTGAAGTTGTTCAAAACCTCGATCATCTTCTTGGTCTTGATTGTATCGAATGTGAAATCTTCGATGACGACGATTTCGGCATCCTTCATCTTATAAGAAAGGGCTGAACGGCGTGCGAGCTGTTTCACCTTCTTATTCAGTTTGAAACTGTAATCACGCGGGACTGGACCGAAAACGCGGCCGCCGCCTCTTAACACTGGTGAGTTGATATCACCGCGACGTGCACCGCCTGTACCCTTCTGACGGAACAATTTGCGTGTGCTGCCTGCGATCTCACTACGTGTCTTGGACTTATGTGTGCCCTGACGCTGGTTGGCCATGTACTGCTTTGTATCAAGATAGATACAATGGTCGTTTGGCTCGATGCCGTAGATATTGTCGTTCAACTGAACCTTACGTCCTGTTGACTCACCGGTAATCTTTAAAACTTCTAACTCCATCTCTCAATTTTTAAATAGCCGTTCTTTGCTCCCGGTACTGAACCTTTAACTACTAACAAATTCTTTTCCGGAACGATTT
>JAEEJS010000070.1 GCA_016282015.1 Bacteroidales bacterium | reverse complement strand
CTTCAGCAACAAACACGTTGCAACAGCTAATAAAGAGACGACGGCTGAACAAGTTTGGACTTATAGCCTAAGCCATCCTGAGGGTTTTACAATAGACCTCAGCACGATGACTGAACCGGCAGAGGGCATCAGCGTCGCTTATGCGGCCACACAAGGATGCCATTCGCGTGAGGCACTCGACAGCGTCGTCAACCACGCCTTGAAACACAATGGTTTCGTGGGCGGATGGCTCGACACCACCGACAGCCTGTATTATTTCGACAGCACACGCATCTTCCCCGAGGATTCCCTCGAGGCAGCCAAAAAGTTCGGTGTGGAAAACGGCCAAATAGCTATATTTGTCATCTCGGAAGGGCGGGAAATCCGACTGGATATCGACAGGATTCAGCAACGTGGAGTGCTGCTGGCTGGCACCACGGGTGACTATAGGCCGCTGTCATATCTCGAAAACGACAGTATATACTGGGGTTTTGAGATTGATATGTCAGGGGAGATAGCTGAAATTCTTGGTGTCGGTGTGGAGTTTGTTTCAACATCATGGCCAACATTGACCAATGACGTTTTGGCTGAGCCTCAGAAGTTCGATTTCGCTATCAGCGGCATCACCATCACCGATGAAAGGCTCCAGATCATGGCGATGAGCGACGGATATTTGGCTAACGGGAAGACCATACTTTGCCGCGTTGAAGATACCGCGATGTTCCATTCGCTGAGCGACATTGACAAGCCCGAGGTGCGCGTGATGGTTAACCCGGGTGGAATGAACGAGAAATTTGCAAACGAAAACCTCACACATTCAACTATCATTGTGCATCCCGTCAACGACGAGATTCCTGCTCTCATAGCTGAAGGCGATGCCGACATCATGATTACCGAGACCACCGAGGCGCCGTGGTACGTCCAAAACGACTCGCGACTGGCTGCTCCCTTATTAAATAAGCCATTTACCCATGATGAAATCGGCATTCTTATGCGAAGAGGCCAGGACGACCTCCTGCAATACGTCAACAACCTCATTCATAAGATGAAAGAAGACGGCTCGTTACAAAAATTAAAGGAAAAATACGGGCTTAAATAAAAATAGAGATGCCTTAAAAACATCTCTACTAAGGTCTAACGACTAAAGTCTAAAGTCTAAAGTCTTGATTTTGTGGAGGATACCGGACTCGAACCGGCCACCTTTAGATTGCGAACCTAACGCTCTACCAGATGAGCTAAACCCCCATTGTTTACAGGCTGCAAAATTACAAAATTTTTATCAGCTCGGAAGATTTTTTTGAAAAATTATATATATCTTTGCAGCCAATTTTGGGATCGAAAAAATTAAACATTTAATACAATGGAAATTGAACTTTATATAATAAGAAGAGTAAACGCTTTGCTGCAATCAACAGATGCAAAAATAGTTAAACGTCTTGAGGGTGGAATGAGCAACTACACCTACGTTGTGGAGTGCAAAGGTGAATTGTACACCTACCGTGTGCCGGGCAAGTTCGCAGAACGCTTTGTCGACCGCGTGGAGGAAGACGCCAACATCAAGGCAGTCGAGAAACTCGATCTTAACAACGAGACAGTTTACGTAGAGATTCGCTCAGGCGAAAAACTCGCAAAATACGTAGAAGGTACCATCATGTCGACAACCGATGTCGTCTCTTACAATGAGATGTCTGTGAAGGCCTTGAAGAAACTGCATAACAGCGACGTCAAATTCAGCGACTACAACGCTTTCGGCCGTCTCGACACATACGAGAAATACTGCACCGACCTCGGTTTCAAGCATCCTCAGGAATATATTGAGCTTCGTCACACTCTCGATGAGATGCGCAAGCTTTACAAAGAGGTGAAGAAAGTGCCGTGCCACTGCGACTATCAGCCTACCAACCTCGTGATAGCAAAGGATAAGTTCTATGTTTTGGACTGGGAATTTGCAGGAATGAACGATCCGTTCTACGATATTGCTTGCTATGGAAACGCTGGTTTCGACAAGGCATTGTCGCTGCTCGAGGCTTATGTTGGTCACAAACCGACACAGGAAGAGCTTAACCGCCTCTATTTCCACCGCGCATTCCAGTGCCTGCAGTGGTTCAACGTTGCCATCTTCAAAGATAAAGTTGGCTTAAGCAAAGACTTGAATATGGATTTCAACGCCGTTGCCTTCATGTTCTTAGGCATGGCGAAAGATCTGATCGGAAATTGCAGTAAAAACTAATACATCATATCACCTAAGCCGAAGCCCATATCGAGGCCGAGTTCCTCGCGCACCTCTTCTGAAAGGCTGTTGGGGCTCCAAGCCGGCTCGAAGGTGAGTTCAACGTCACAAGACTTAACGCCCATTATAGCGCTGACTTTCTCCTTAACAACAGTAGGGAGATAGTCGGCGACAGGGCAGTTTGGAGCTGTAACAGTCATCAGTATGCTCACTGAGCCTTCGTCGTCTATGTTGATTTCATAAATCAATCCCAGTTTGTAGATGTCAACCGGAATTTCAGGGTCGTAGATGCCGCTCAAAACGCTAATCACACGCTCCTTCAAAGTGTTTTTATCTTCTTCAGTCATAATTACTTGTTCATTACTTCAGCGTATAACATCATTTGCTTAACCATGCTCAGCAGGCCGTTCGAACGGGTGGGAGAGAGGTGCTCCTTCAATCCGATCTCATCCAGGAAGCTCATGTCGGCAGCCAAGATATCGGCCGGAGTCTGTCCGGAAAACACCTTTATCAATAAGTTGATGATGCCTTTGGTGATGACGGCGTCGCTGTCGGCAGTGAAATAAATCTTGCCGTCTTTCAACTCGGCATGAAGCCAAACTCTTGACTGACAGCCGTTTATGAGGTAGTTGTCGTTTCTGTACTGAGGATCGATGATGGGACATTCCTTACCCATCTCGATGAGCATGGCGTAACGGTCCATCCAGTCGTCGAACATCGAGAACTCCTCAACTATTGAATCTTGAATCTCTTTAATTGTCACTATCTTAACATATTTGCTGCCCTTTCAACAGCCTTTACAAAAATATCAATTTCTTCTTTAGTGTTGTACATCGCAAACGAGGCTCTCACTGTTCCCGGGATGCCGAAGAACGTCATCACCGGCTCGGCGCAATGATGTCCTGTGCGCACTGCAACGCCCATCTTGTCGATGATAGTGCCGAGGTCGTAAGGATGTATGCCGTCAATAACGAAACTTATCAGGCCGTTACGTTTCGGAGCTTGTCCGATGAAACGCATGCCTTCGATGCTTGAAAGCTTCTCAGAGGCATATCTCAGAAGCTCGTCTTCGTAGGCCTCAACTTCTTGACGGTCAAAGCTTTGGATAAACTTGACAGCTGTCTCAAGACCAAGAGCTGCGCCCACATTCGGTGTTCCTGCCTCGAATTTGAACGGCACTTTATTGAACGTGGTCTTCTCGAAGCTCACGGTGTCGACCATCTCGCCGCCAAACTGATACGGAGGCATCTTCTCGAGCCATTCCATTTTGCCGTACAAACCGCCTATGCCCATGGGAGCGTACATCTTATGGCCTGAGAATACATAAAAGTCGCAGTCAAGGTCTTGAACGTCAATCACCTGATGTGCCATCGACTGTGCTCCGTCTATCACCACCGGGATGTCGTATTTATGCGCCATCGCTATCATATCCTTGATAGGATTCACTGTGCCTAAAGTGTTGGAAATGTGAGCGATGGAAACGATTTTCGGACGTTGCTTGAGCAATTCTTCATAATGGTTCAAGTCAAGGACACCGTTTTTGTCCATGCGGATGACAAGCAGTTCGCCTTTTGAGCGGAACAGCATCTGCTGCCACGGTACCATGTTCGAGTGATGCTCCATGGCGCTTACAACCACCTTATCTCCTTCACTGACAAGAAGTTGTCCCAATGAGGTTGCTAACAAATTTAACGATTCAGTTGTGCCTCTGGTGAACACAATCTCCTGTGCCTGTCTCGCATTAATGAACTGCGCCACGGTCTTGCGGGCATTCTCGTAAGCCTCCGTCGCCATCTGGCTGAGGTAATGCACTCCGCGGTGGATGTTGCAGTTCTCATGCAGGTAGTAATCGCGCTCGCGCTCAATGACGCAAAGCGGTTTCTGCGTGGTCGCTGCGTTGTCGAAATACACCAGCGGCTTGCCGTAAACCTTCTGGTCCAGCACCGGGAACTGCTTCCGAATATCGTTTATGTTGAAGTTGCTCAAAATCCAAAAATTTAATCTGCAAAAATACAAAAAAAACCATCTCCCCGTTCGAGAAGATGGTTTTTATTAGATACGAATATTAATCTTCGTCTTCGTAATACGGTAACGGTCCGGTGAAATGCACTGTGAAAGATTTTACATCACCTCCTGACAATGCCATTGATGAACCGCTTGCATCAATAGTGTAGTTGTTGCCGTTTTGGTTGATAGTGATTGATCCTTGTGTAGCGATGTACGCTGGATTTGAATCTAACACAATTGCCAATCCGGCATCACCCTCCTCTGGAGTTTCTGATATTACGATTGAAAACTGTCCGGTAGGAACTGTCGAGTAAAATGGAATTGCTATTGCTGCTCCCTTTTCGTCATCAGCTGTAGCTAATCCGATACCGACGATGTTTTCTTGTAGATCTTCGTCATAGTCGACAGTATAGCCGCTATGAGAAATTGTAAATGACTGGTTACCAAAGGTGATAGTTCCATAGTTGATTGTCGGTGGGACAGGGGTGTCTCCGCCGCCATTGTTTGAATCACTTTTCTTGCATCCTGTAAGAATCATGGCAATAACTGCTAATGCCATGAAGAGAACTGTGCTCTGCTTGTAGATGTTTTTCATAGTTTTATTATTATAGTGTTAAATATTCCGCAAATATATGAAATTATATTTTACTTAAATCAATTTTAAAAACCTTCTCTTTGTTGCTGCACTGGAAGATGCAGGTGTCGCAACTTGAGAGTTCGCCTTTCAGGCGGCGTTTTATCATGTCGTCTATGCTGTCGTGGACGCTTTCAATCTTGATATGGTTGCTGATTTCAGCGGCAAAAGCATACATCAGAAGCATTCTGGCATCTTCTTTCTTGATGCCGCGCTGGCGCATGTAGAACATGGCATCCTGGTCGAGCTGACCGGTGGAGGTGCCGTGTGAACATTTCACGTCGTCAGCATAAATCTCAAGGAATGGCATGGTGTTGATCTTGGCCTTGTCGGTGAGAATTATGTTGCTGTTGTTCTGATATGCATTGGTTTTCTGCGCGTGCGGTGCCACCATCACATGACCGTTGAACACTGCCGATGCCTCGTCGTCCAAAATGCCTTTGAACTTCTCATTGCTGCTGCAGTTGGGCACGTTATGGTTGATTTTCATGAGATTCTCGACGTGCTGTTTCTTGTCGAGCAGGTACAGACCGTAAATCTGGAGGTCGGCATCCTCGCCGTTGAGGTCAACATTGATGTTGTTCTGCACATAGCCTGTGTTGAACGTCACCAACACGAAGTGTACGCTGCTGTTGGCGGCCTGCTGTATGTTGATGTGAGTGGTCAGATGGGAATCGTCGTTGAGGTTCTGAATCCTGTACAACTCAAGCGTGGAGTTTTCCTCCATCACTATGTCGCACTGCTCCTCGTTCGACTGCAGATGACTGCTGTCGTCCAATAGCACGAGCTGCCGACTCTGATTCTTTCCGACCGTTATGTTGTTTTCGAGATAAGCCATGGTCGTAAGTGTTAGAGTTTCAGTTCTTTAACCCATTCGTAACCCTTCTCTTCAAGCTCGAGTGCGAGTTTCTTGTCGCCCGACTTCACTATGCGGCCGTCGTACATCACATGCACGAAATCAGGCACGATATAGTCCAGAAGTCGTTGATAGTGAGTGATTACCACAAAGGCGTTGTGCTCGTTGTGAAGCTGATTGACGCCGTTTGCCACGATACGCAAAGCGTCGATATCCAGTCCTGAGTCGGTCTCGTCGAGTATGGAGAGTTCCGGTTCGAGCATAGCCATTTGGAAGATCTCGTTTTTCTTCTTCTCGCCACCCGAAAAGCCCACGTTGACATAGCGGTTCTGCAGTTTCTCGGTGATTTCCACCATGGCCTGCTTCTGCTTCATCATCTTGGTGAACTCTATCATTGACATCGGTGGAAGTCCTTGATATTCACGCTTCGAGTTGACGGCTGTGCGCATGAAGTTCTGCATCGAAACGCCTGGGATCTCCACTGGATACTGGAAACTCAGGAAGATGCCAAGGTTAGCGCGTTCCTCTGGTGGCATGCCGACGATGTTCTGACCTTTGTACCAGATCTCGCCTTCGGTGATCTCATAACCCTCGCGTCCTGTGACGGCGGCTGCCCAGGTGCTCTTGCCTGTTCCGTTAGGACCCATGATGGCGTGAATCTCGCCCTCGTTAACTCCGAGGTTGAAGCCTTTTAATATTTCCTTGCCTCCGATTGAGACATGTAAATTCTTGATATTCAGTAACATATATTGATTATTTTTATTATCCAACTGATCCTTCTAATGTAATAGAGAGTAATTTCTGCGCTTCGACTGCAAACTCCATCGGCAGCTTGTTCAAGACATCCTTGGCGTATCCGTTGACAATCAAGCCGATAGCTTTCTCTGTCGGGATGCCGCGTTGGTTGCAGTAGAACAGCTGGTCCTCTGAAATCTTCGATGTGGTGGCCTCGTGTTCGAGTATGCTGCTGTCGTTGCCGCATTCCACGTAAGGCCAGGTGTGCGCGCCGCATTGGTCGCCCAACAGCAAAGAGTCGCATTGCGAGAAGTTACGGCAGTTCGATGCTTCAGGAACGACTTTCACCAAACCACGATAACCGTTTTGGCTGTGACCTGCCGAGATACCTTTCGAGATGATTGTCGAACGGCTGTTTTTGCCGATGTGAATCATCTTTGTGCCGGTGTCGGCTTGCTGATAGTTATTTGTGACTGCCACTGAATAGAACTCAGCCACAGTGTTGTCACCTTTCAGTATGCAGCTCGGGTATTTCCAAGTGATGGCAGAGCCTGTCTCGACTTGTGTCCACGAAATCTTGGCGTTGTCGCCGCGGCAGATGCCGCGTTTTGTGACGAAGTTGTAAATGCCGCCTTTGCCGTCCTTATCGCCCGGATACCAGTTCTGAACTGTTGAATATTTCACTTCAGCATCTTTCTCTGAAATGATTTCCACAATAGCCGCATGTAACTGATTCTCATCGCGTTGCGGGGCGGTGCAGCCCTCCATGTAGCTCACGTATGCGCCTTCATCGGCGACAATCAAAGTTCTTTCGAATTGACCAGTGTTGGCCGCGTTAATTCTGAAGTATGTGGAGAGTTCGATAGGGCAGCGCACGCCTTTCGGCACATAGCAGAACGAGCCGTCGCTGAACACTGCCGAGTTCAAAGCCGCGAAGAAGTTGTCGGTGTAAGGAACGACCTTGCCGAGATATTTCTTAACCAGTTCAGGATGCTGTTTAACCGCCTCGCTGAACGACATGAATATGATGCCATGCTTTGAAAGCGTCTCCTGGAACGTGGTCTTTACTGAAGTGGAGTCCATCACAGCGTCGACAGCCACTCCAGAGAGCTTTTTCTGCTCGTCGAGCGATATTCCAAGCTTGTCGAAGGTTGCCAAAAGCTCCGGGTCGACCTCATCCAAACTCTTTGCCTTGCGCTGTTTTGGCGCGGCATAATATATAATATCTTGAAAATCAATTGGTGGGATGGTGAGATGCGCCCATGTAGGCATCTTCAGCGTCTGCCAGTGACGGAACGCCTTCAAACGGAAATCCAACAGCCACTCAGGCTCCTCTTTCTTCTTCGAAATAAGGCGAATAATGTCCTCATTCAGGCCTTTCGGGATGAAATCGGTCTCGATATCGGTCACAAAACCGAATTCGTAATCCTTATTCGTTACTTCTTCAATTATATTTTCCTTTGGATTTGAATCCATATTTAAAACTGCTAAAAATATTAATTTGCAAAAATACAAAATTTTATCGAAATGGCGTTTATTTGTTAAAAATCTTTAACTTTGCATCATGATTTTTTGAGATGGCTTTGAAAGATTCAAATATTCAGAAGTGGATTGAAGGCATACCTTACGAACTGGCGTTTTGGAACAACGTCTATCGTTGGAAACGTCCGTTCGACGGCCTTATGAAGTGGTCGCATTACGGCGATTACGTCGAATTGGAATCCTTCGATGCACTGCAATTCCTTGAAAATCATGATAATCCAATGGTTTTGGACGTGGGTGCCGGCATGAGCTATGCCACTGGCAATTATTTCAGGAAAAACAATGAAAAAACTCCTTTGGACATACATTATGTCGATCCGCTGGCGCCGTTTTTCAACAGAATTTTAAAAAAATACCGTAAAAATCTGCCGCAAATCGACTACGGCATGATGGAGTATCTGTCGGCCTTCTATACAAAACATGATGTGGATTTGGTCATCATCCAAAATGCCTTGGATCATTCTTCAAATCCACTGAAAGGAATTTATGAAGCGCTTGATACACTGAAGATTGGAGGCAAGCTTTACCTGAACCATCATCCCAATGAGGCTGAGACAGAGCATTACAAGGGCTTCCATCAGTTCAATATTTGCGAAGAAGACGGTAAGTTGACAATTTGGAATAAAACTGAACGTTATGATGTCGCCTCACTTTTGGCGGGCTTTGCCGAGGTTGAAACCGCTAAAGCAGAGTCGGGCCACGTGATAGCTGTGATTACCAAGACAGACGGTGTGCCAAGCAACTTGACAGGCGACGACGGCAACGGTTTTCTTACTGAAGACATGCTTAAGCAAACGATGAAAAGTCTTCCGTTTGGCAAACGATTGAAAATGAAGTTTTTATATTGGAAATACAATATCATCCAGTTTATAATACAAGGGCTTCCCTGGGATTTCAGGATGAAGATAAAACGTCTTATAAAACAGGCTTGACATGGCGGAAAAGAAGTTTTGGAACAAGGTTAAGAGTAATCCGTTTTACCTAGCGCTGACTGGAATAGTCGGGGCTGTACTGTTGTTTTTCCTGGTGTTATATCTGGCGGTGCCTTCATACATTTTTGCAGATATCGAGCCTTTTCACGGAGATTTCATCTATAACCCTTATTCCGAAATCAATAGAGTGAATTATATGGATTTTCGCTCTGACAATATTGAAGATCAGGGTGTTAAGGTGTATGAATACGGCTATGCCCTGGGTGGGGCGCGTTACCTCTGCTTGGGCTACGACAAAAAACGAAAAATCGATTATCTGTTTCTGCAAAGCGTTCATTATAAGCAGTTTAACATAGATCAACTGAAAAAGACGACCCGATTGGTTGCTTTGGCACATCCTTCAAAAGGATTCAAACAAGGCGAGGTGACACGTTTGGACCATTATCGGGTGATGGAGGCTCTGAGTCCGAATGATAATTCGTTGTATTACTGGGACATAGCTCTTTCTAACGGTCATCGTGTGAATATTATCGCTACAGGCAATCAGTATACCACGGCTTGCATAGCCGACAATGACGGAGATGCCATACTCAAGGCCTTGGAAGCCGGCAACTCCTATGCTGTAAAATATAAGGGTAACTTAGCTGAAGTTCCTGAGCTGCAATATGTTAAGCTTGAAAATGACACTATCCGTGTGGCTGTTACGGCTAAAGCTGAAGAGATGCGTTTCATTGGGCAGAATGCCATTGTAAAGCAGACGCTGGCCAATGTTTCGGAAGGCGTTTATCCGTTTGGTAAAGACGATACCTACATCAGGGCCGAGATAGAGTTTGACAATGGTAACACCTTGTATCTCAATCCGCTGGTACGTCATCAATATCAGTATTTCTTTGATTTGGACAAGGCTAAGGTGATGAAGGGCCGCACATATCTGATGTGGGCGGTTTACATCATAGTGGTTTTGGCATATTTAAGATGGTTTTTTATAGTCAGAAGACATGGGAATTCAGGAAAATAAAATCGACAAATACATAGGTTGGCTGCTGATAATCAGCGTTATAGTGCGTGGATTTTTGGCTGCGTTCATAGAGTTCGGCAACGACGAGGTCTATTATTGGACATACGCCATGTATCCCGATTGGAGTCATTTCGACCATCCGGCAATGGTTGGCTGGATGATGCAGATCTTTAGTCTTAACCTATTGTTTGACAGCGAGTTTGCCTTGCGTCTGTCGTCGGTTATCTTTATGACTGTAGATACCTTTATTATATATAAGCTCGGCTGTCTTATTAAGGGCAAACTGACGGGCTTGTATGCCGCCTTGCTTTACACAGCCTCATTTTACGCATTCGTCATCACTGGCATTTTCATTATGCCAGACACCCCGATGATGCTGTTTATGTTGCTGTCGTTCTATTGTTTTCTCAGCTCGTTCAGAGCTCCAGAAGGGAAGGGCGGTGCTATGCTGCTCGGCGGACTCTTTGCAGGTTTGGCCATGCTCTCGAAATATTCTGCGGCATTCATATGGGTGGGAGTCGGGTTGTATGTGCTTGTGCATGACCGTAAACAATTGAAAAACAAATATTTATATCTTGCGGCACTGATAACTGCCGTGTGCGCTCTGCCGATTTTGATTTGGAATCTGCAAAACGACTTCATAAGTTTCACTTTCCATGGCGACAGGGTGAGCCTGTTCGGAATCCTTAAACCGGGAGTGTTTTTGGGTGAGATTTTAGGAGAGTTGGGATATAATAATCCGATCAACTATGTGCTGATAATCATAGCTTTAGTCGCTATGTGGAAGGGTAACAAGTATATGGAGGAGACCAGCCGGAGACTGCTTCTGACAGTGGCTTTGCCTTTCATAGGAGTGTTTTGGTTTTTTGCGCTGACACGTCCGATCCTGCCTCATTGGTCGGCACCGGCATTTTCTATGCTGTTGCTTTTCCCGGCTGCATATCTGGCTGAAAAACAATTGTTTAAGCCGATTAAAGCCGCGTTGATACTGATGGTCGCAGTTCTGGTGTTGGGAGTAGTCGAAATAAAAACAGGCATAGTCCCGCTTAATTTTGATGAAAAATCAAAAACCACTGTGAATTACGGCGATTCTGACATCACCAAATCCATATACGGTTGGCGCTCGATAAAAGATGATTTTCAGGAGATTCGTCAGCAAAGCATAGACGAGGGCTTGATGAAGGCTGAAGACGGGATGATAGGCTTGACATGGTTCCCCATGGCCAACTTTGATTATTATGTAGCATATCCGTTGGGAATCAATATGTATGGGATAAGAGACATATCCGAAATTCATAAATATACCTGGATAAACGAGTACAGGGGAGGGCTTCAGAAAGGTGCCGATTATTGGTTCCTGGATGAAAGTTCCGACTATTACGCTCCCGAGCGTTACATTGAGCCCCTGTTCAAAGAGGTGATACCATGCGACACAATTGCAGTGGAACGTTGCGGAAAACCTATGAAATACGTCTTTGTGTACATGTGTAAGGGCCTCAAATAACCCCCTTTTGAAATTTTTCAAAAAAAAGTTTGCAAGGTGCCATTATTATGCTTATCTTTGTGCGGAAATTCTAAAGTAAACTGTAAACGAAGATGGCTGATTTAAGTGTAAGACTTTCAGAAATTGAAGTGAAGCTCAGGAAGCTCGTTGCGCTGAAGAATCAGCTTGTCGACCGGAACAGTGAGCTGGTTCGCCGTAATGAGGAGTTGCAGAGCAATCTGGAGGCTCTTCAGAAGGAGAACGCGGAATTGAAAGATAAATTTAATAAAACAACTATTGTTAACGCACTCGGAAACGAGAAGGAAATAGAAGATAGTAGGCAGTTGATCAAGGCATTGGTTAAGGAAATAGATCAATGTGTTGCGATATTGAACGCCGAACAGTCATAAATTTAGACGAAGATGAGCGAAAGTGATGAAATAAAGATCAATGTTACCGTTGCTGAACGCAATTATCGTCTGACAATTGACAAAGCTGACGAGGATAAGGTGCGGAGAGCGGCCGAACTGATTAACGAACGGGTGAACGATTATAAGAGGGTATACACAGACAAGGACTATTTGTCGCTGGTCTCAATGGCATGCATCCAGTTCGCTACAAGCGTGGTGAAGTATGAAAATGACTCCGCATTCAAGGACCAATATCTCGACAAGCAGCTTGATGTGATCGATGCATTGTTGACTGAAAACTTATAAGATTTATCTGTCTGCCCGACGCATGATGTAACCTTAACACTAACAACAATTAACAGGTTGACTCATGGGTACAAAAACAGGCCTCATCCTCGCAAGAGGAGCTTTAACGCCAGTGGACGTTTGCGTATCGTGGCAGCCATAAGCGTAATATTCAAGGGTTTACGATCCCTTTGGGCAGGCAGATTCTTTTCTTCCCGCGGAAGAGTAAAATCTTATTTTAAAAAATGTTATTACTACAAATCAGCACAGTTATCATTTACGCAGCGATAGGTGTCGTAGGACTGGGACTTGGTGTGCTGTTGGCAACCACTATGATGCGTAACGCATTGACAAAGAAAAGCCAGCAGTTACTGGAAGAGGCAAAGGAAAAAGGAGAAGTAATCAAGAAAGACAAGATTTTGCAGGCTAAGGAAAAATTCCTGCAGATGAAGTCAGATTACGAGAAGGAAACCAACGAAAAGAAACGTGAGATCCAGAAAGCTGAGAGCCGTGTGCAGCAGATGCAGCAGCAGGTTAACCAGCGCAACGAGGAGCTCAACCGCAAGGCCAACGACCTGAACCATCAGCAGCAAACACTTACAAACCAGCAGGAAAATCTCGCCAAACGTCAGGCAGAACTCGACAAGATTCACGATGAGCAGAAAAAGATGCTCGAATCCATCTCAGGACTTACAGTAAACGAGGCTAAGGAACAGCTTAAAGAGGCTGTGAAAGACGAGGCCCGCGCAGAGGCTATGGTCCTCGCCAAGGAAATAGTCGAGGAGGCTAAAATGTCGGCCAACCAGGATGCCAAGAAGATAGTGCTTGAAACCATCCAGAGAACAGCTTCAGAACACGCCATCGAGAACACTGTTTCGGTGTTCAACATTGAAAATGACGAAATAAAAGGACGCATAATCGGTCGTGAGGGACGTAACATCCGTGCCCTCGAGTCATTGACCGGAGTTGAAATCATCATAGACGACAGCCCAGACGCCATTCTGCTGTCAGGCTTCGACCCGATCCGCCGTGAAATTGCCCGTCTGTCACTACAGAAACTCGTCACCGACGGTCGTATCCACCCGGCACGTATCGAAGAGGTGGTGAAGAAGGTTGAGAAACAGGTCGAACAGGAAATAATTGAGACAGGTAAGCGTACAGTCATCGACCTTGGCATACACAATCTCGCCCCTGAGTTGGTGAGAATGATAGGTCGTATGAAATACCGTTCATCATACGGACAGAACCTTCTGCAGCACTCTATCGAGACAGCTAAGCTTTGCGCCACCATGGCAGCTGAGTTGGGCTTGAATCCTAAAGTGGCAAAACGCGCAGGTTTGCTTCACGATATCGGTAAAGTGGCCGAAAACGAGGAAGAACTGCCGCACGCCATTCTCGGTATGAAGACAGCGGAGAAGTACAAGGAGAAAGCCGATGTGTGCAACGCTATCGGTGCTCACCACGACGAAATAGAAATGGAATCGCTCATTGCACCTATAGTCCAAGTGTGCGACGCTATCTCAGGTGCCCGTCCGGGTGCCCGCCGCGAGGTGGTGGAGGCTTACATCCAGCGTCTGAACAAACTCGAGAAGATGGCACTTTCTTACCCGGGTGTGGTGAAGACCTACGCTATCCAGGCAGGCCGCGAGCTCCGCGTCATAGTCGGAGCCGACAAGGTCAGCGACCAGGAAGCCGATACAATCGCATACGATCTCTCACGTCAGATCCAAACCGAGATGACCTATCCGGGACAGATCAAAATCACCGTTATCAGAGAGACCAGAGCGGTTCAGTTTGCGAAGTAGCATTCTGAAGACCGTAAAAAATAAGCGCCGCGAATTCTCGCGGCGCTTATTTTATTCCAATTATCTAAATACTAACGGCTAACAACCAACTTTCCGCTTTTGGCGTTGGCACCGTTGACGATGAGGCTGTAGAAATAAACGCCCTCGGCGAGGTCGCTAACATTGAGGCTGGCCTTGCCGCTCATGCCGCTGATATCGCTGCGGAGTACTTCCTGACCCATCATGTTGTAGATGGCCACGGCTGCGTTGTTGACGCCTGCGTTGAAGCTGTAGTCGAAGTTGACCATGTCGCGAGCCGGTGAAGGATAAGCGTTGCTGAATTCATTGACCAAGCTGTTCTCTTCGATGCCATCCAAAGAATACTTGAATGTGACATTGATGACGAACTGGTTGTGAGTGTCGTCGGCAGGGTAGATGATGTATTGCATGATTTGCTCCATACCTGCAACGGCTTCAAGTGATTCTTCATACTGGTAGTGCATGCTGAAATCCTTGCTGTCTCCGTTAGCGAAAGCAACCTCTGGAGTTACATAAACGCTAGGAGCGTAGCACTGGTCTAAGCAAAGCATGTTGTAGGTACCCTCAACAACATTGATTTCCACCTTCTGGGCAACCAGAGTGACGTCTTCAAGAGCTTCGACTTCGAGCTCGAGAGCCAATTCACCCCATTCATTGCCTTGGCCGTAAACGTAGAATGATGAGCCGCTCTCAACGACATCGCCGTTTTCTGTGACGACTCTGAAACTCTGTGCCGACAATGCGAACACAGCAAGAACTAATGCTAATGTAAAGAATAATTTTTTCATACGCGATTTATTTTTAATTGTTAATGATTTTTTGTTTAACCTTTGGCCGTTAGCCATTAGGTGGGCTATTTTACGATTTTTGCTATCATTTCGTCATCTGCAATGTTAGGCATGGTGACCTTCAGACGAGGCTCGACCTCCATGGCGCGCTTGATGGCGAACATGGCCGGTTCATTACGGGCCCAGCTGCGACGGGCTATACCGTTGTTCACATCCCAGTGAAGCATGCAGTGCAGACGTCTGTCGGCTTCAGGAGTTCCGTCAAGAACCATGCCGAAGCCACCGTTGATGACCTCGCCCCAGCCTACGCCGCCGCCGTTATGGATAGAAACCCATGTTGCGCCGCGGAATCCGTCGCCTATGACGTTCTGGATGGCCATGTCGGCTGTGAAGCTTGATCCGTCATAGATGTTGGAAGTCTCACGGAACGGCGAGTCTGTACCTGAAACATCGTGGTGGTCACGACCTAAAACAACCGGAGCTGTCAGTCGGCCGTCAGCTATGGCTTTGTTGAACTCTGCCGCAATCTTGGTGCGGCCTTCGCAGTCGGCGTAGAGGATACGGGCCTGTGAACCCACTACGAGGTGGTTGGCCTGTGCACCCTTGATCCACTGAATGTTATCGTGCATCTGCTGCTGAATCTCCTTAGGCGATGACTTGGCTATGTTTTCCAGAACCTTGCATGCTATGTCGTCGGTTACCTGCAGATCCTCCGGTTTGCCTGAGGTGCAGACCCAACGGAACGGACCGAAACCGTAGTCGAAGTACATAGGTCCCATGATGTCCTGTACGTATGAAGGATAACGGAACTTGCCGTCTTCTTTCAATATATCGGCGCCGGCACGGCTGCTCTCAAGCAGGAATGCGTTGCCGTAGTCGAAGAAGTACATGCCCTTGGCTGTGAGTTTGTTGATGGCCGCAACGTGCCGGCGCAACGAAGCGTAAACCGCCTCTTTGAATTTGGCTGGCTCTTCCGCCATCATCTTCTTTGACTCCTCAAAGCTGTATCCTACAGGATAATAGCCGCCTGCGAACGGGTTGTGCAGTGAGGTCTGGTCTGAGCCAAGATCCACCTGTATGCCTTTGCTTGCCGCATATTCCCAAAGGTCGACCACGTTGCCCTGATAGGCGAACGAACGGGCGATCTTCTTGGCGCGGGCGTCGTTGACTTTCACGAACAGCTCGTCAAGGTTCTCGTGGATTTCATCCACCCAACCCTGATCGAAACGTTTCTTGGCAGCCGACGGGTTGATTTCAGCAGTGATTGACACCACACCGGCTATGTTACCTGCTTTTGGCTGAGCGCCTGACATGCCGCCGAGACCCGCTGTGATGAACAGCTTGCCCGCCGGTGTGCCGCCTTGCTTACGCGAGGCGTTCAACACTGTGATGGTGGTGCCGTGAACGATACCTTGTGGTCCGATGTACATATACGAACCGGCTGTCATCTGGCCATATTGTGTCACGCCCAGTGCGTTGAAACGCTCCCAGTCGTCCGGCTTCGAATAGTTCGGAATCATCATGCCGTTGGTGACAATGACGCGCGGAGCCTCTTTGTGCGAAGGGAAGAGTCCCATCGGGTGACCTGAGTACATGACCAGAGTCTGCTCGTCGGTCATGTTGGCAAGGTACTGCATCACCAGGCGGTACTGAGCCCAGTTCTGGAAGATGGCGCCGTTGCCGCCGTAGATGATGAGCTCATGCGGATGCTGTGCCACTGCCGGGTCCAAGTTGTTCTGGATCATAAGCATGATGGCTGCAGCCTGACGGCATTTGGCCGGATATTCGTCTATCGGACGGGCGTACATCTTGTATGACGGACGGAAACGGTACATATAGATGCGGCCGTATTTCTGCAACTCGTCGTAAAACTCCGGAGCCAGTTGGGCATGAAGTCTCTCCGGGAAATAGCGGAGGGCGTTCTTCAAAGCCAGGCGTTTCTGCTCCTTGGTCAAAATGTCCTTACGTTTTGGCGCGTGATTGATGTTCTTGTCGTATTCCTTCACTTCGGGAAGCTCTGCTGGAATGCCGGCAAGTATCTCTTTTTGAAAATCGTTCATATAAAAATTAATTTTAATACTCTCAAATTTTTAACCTGCAAATTTAAGAAATTTATATCTTTGCAGCATTATTAATCATAAAAAAATGAATAAAAATTATTTCAGATTGCTTTTGACATTTGCAGTCATATTGTTTCTTGGAAATTATTTGTCCGCGCAAAGCTTTGTAAATGTAGGCCAAGCTGAGGAGATAGGTTCGAACTTCATTTCAGCCAAGACCGGAGCGGCCAAAGCTCAGCTGTCGCTGTTTCATACCGAGAACGGAACCGACGGCCAGCCTAATCTTTACATTTTCAATGTCGAAGGCGGTGGCTTTGTGATAGTGTCAGCATCGAGGAACATGAGGCCGGTGTTGGCATATTCGACCAGGAACAGCTATGAAGGTGAGATCCCTGAGACAGCCTGGTATTTTATTGAAAGCTACAGCAGAAATGCCGACTATTGCGACGAAAAAGGAGTGATGATGGCTAATGCTGACTTGGAATGGAAAGCGCTGGAAAACAATGAGTTGCCTGCAGCAAAAAATACAAAGACAGTGGAGACCCTGCTGCAGACAACATGGAATCAGAGTTATCCTTACAACTATTATGCTCCAGAGTGCCAAAACTATTGGAACGGCAACCACTGCTATGCAGGTTGCGTGGCCTGTGCCATGGCTCAGATTATGAAATATTGGGATTACCCGGTTCAAGGTCAGGGCTCCCACTCTTATTACCACAGTACCTACGGTCAGTTATCGGCCAATTTCGGTGAGACAACCTACGAATGGGATATCATGCCGAACGATCTTGGCGAACTGCTTACTGATGAAGCTAAAGCTGTGGCTCTGCTGATGTATCACTGCGGTGTCGGTGTGGATATGAACTTCGGAGCTAGCTCAAGCGGAGCTAACTCGCCGGATGTTGAAATAGCTCTCCGTCAGTATTTCGGATACAGTGCGGCAGTGTACAAGGCCCGCACACAATACACCGAAGAAGAATGGATAGCATTACTGAAGAGCGATCTCGACCAGTCGCGGCCGATTTATTTCTCGGGCTTCAACGACGACGGAGGCGGTCATGCCATTGTGTGCGACGGCTACGACAGCAATGATTTTTTCAGCTTCAACCTCGGATGGAGCGGTATGGGTAACGACTACTACAGCATCAACGATGTGGCGGGTTTTAATAGCAAAGAAGCCATAGTGATGAACATATATCCCTTGGAGATCAGAGCCGATGAAAACGGTATCATTCACGTGGACGCTGACGGCACCGGCAACGGTACTTCTTGGGAAAACGCCACCCCTTATTTGGAGTACGCTTCAGCTTTGGCCAATGTAAGCTCAAAGCAGATTTGGGTGAAGTCTGGCACATATTACGGCGACATTGACAACGTTAACGGCGCTTTCAACATCTACAAGAACAACCGTGTATACGGCGGCTTCACTGGCAATGAAGGTCCCGATTTCAACCTCGACGACCGCGACCTGGTTGCCAATCCGACCATACTCGATGGAATGAACACCCACCGTGTGCTGTATCAGACCGACCATTTCATGACTTCGGAATATTCCATCTGGGACGGCTTTACCATCCAAAACGGATACTCAGGAGCCGGAGGCGGTGCCTATCTGTGCTGCAACAGCCGTTTCTCAAACTGTAACTTCTTGAATAACACTGCCGATGGTTTCGGTGGAGGAGTTTACGCCATCAGCGCTTATTATGATAACTCGACAGTGCGTTTCAACAACTGTGTTTTCGAAGGCAACAGCGGCTCTCTCGGCGGAGCCATCTGTGACATGATGGGAGTCAACGTGGTAAACAGCCGTTTCAGTGACAACAGCGCCCAGACCAAGGGCGGCGCCCTGTATGTGTATCCAAACAAGGAAAGCAAGTTTGTGAACACCATATTTGACAACAACAGCGCCCAGCTTGGCGGAGGCATGTACAACAAGGGCAAGATTACCATGATAAACTGCGATATCGTCAAGAATGAAGCCGAGCAGGAGGGTGGCGGCATTTACAATGAATCAAAATACAACAGATTCTACAACAGTGTGTTCTGGGGTAACAGCAAACTTTCAGGCTACAATCAGATTTACGGCACATCTACTTTCGACCATTGCGCAATTCAGGGAGGATATGCCGGTACCAATATCATAAATCTGAGCGGCGAAAACGACGGCAGCGACAGTGACAGCTATCCTCGTTTCATCGATTATGAAGCCGGCGACTACTCACTCGCACTCAACTCGGCCCTGGTTAACGCCGGCGACAACTCGGTGACCGGTGTGACTGGCCCCGATTATCTTGGCAATCAGCGCATTGTGGACGGCATTATTGATATGGGAGCCATAGAATGCCAGATTGTGGACGCTGTTGACCCAGTGGAGGGAACAGCCTTCCAGATATATCCGAATCCTTTCGACAGCCAGTTGATAATCATCTCGGATGGGAGCATCAAAGTGGAGGTTTTCAACGCCATAGGTCAGAGAATAGTGAACGCCACGGCTCAAGACGAGCTGACGCTCAACACTTCCGACTGGGATAACGGCATCTATTTTGTGAAAGTGAACGGTGCTACCGTCAAGGTTGCCAAATAGTCTGCGGTGAATACAACAACTGTCGACTGCTGACTACCAGCGCTTCGGTTTTGCGATAGTGTTTCTCAACCCGAGCAGGGTTGTAAAAATCACGAAGAAAATATCATACAGTGGGGTGAAGAGGAGTCCTAACTTCTTTTCACCCAATTGTTTTGCCGATTTTACATAAATCCAGTCCATGCTGATGCCATGTAAAAGCATCAAGGCGCCAACCGCCACGTAATAAACCGGACATCCGTTGCCGCAATGGAAGGCCGGAGACAGGCAGAACAGGGTTATACCCGTCGCATAATAGAACAAACGGCTCATCAGCAGAGTTCCCAATATGAAATTGGTCGACCTCTTGTACATGTTGGCGGTAGAGTAGTGGCGGCGCTTCTGGTGAATCCAGTCGCTGAAGGTGCGTTTGGGCTCCGATTCCACCCTGTTGTGAGGATCTATACAGACGCGGGTGTTATGCTTGTTGGCCACCTGGCTGATGAAAATGTCGTCGTCGCCCGACGGTATGGTATAATGCGAGGTAAATCCCTTGTTTTTATAGAAAAGATCGCGACGGTATGAGAGGTTGCGGCCCACACCCATGTACGGGCGCTTGGCCAAAGCCATCGACAGATACTGAATGGCTGTGTAAAGAGTGTCGAAGCGTATGAGCTTGTTCAGCAAGCCTTTACGTGTAAAATACGGTCCGTAGCCCAACACCACCTCAGTTCCTTTGCGGTATGTGCCCACCATCTGCTTGATCCATTGGTCGCTGTCTGGCAGACAGTCGGCGTCAGTGAGCAGCAGAAGGTCGTATTTGGCCGATTTTATGCCCATGCTGAGCGGGAATTTCTTGCCATGGAAAAAGTTGAGGCTCTGGGTGAGCGACACCACATTGATGTCCGGACGCTGACGCACCAGTTCCTTCAGGTAGTCGGTGGTCTCGTCTATCGAGCAGTCGTTAACTATAACCAGCTCAAACTCAGGGTAATCCTGCGACAGAATCTTGGGAACCAAATCTATGAGATACTCGTATGCGTCTTTGGCGCAGACTATCACCGACACAGGCTCATAATTCGGCTGGCCCTTGTCGTATTTCTTTTTATTGAAGAAAGCCAAGCGGCTGAACAGTCCCCAAAAATACAGCATTTGAATCAGCCAAGTCAGGACAAAAACACATAAAACGATAAAACTCAAAGAGTTATAATTAAAAAAAACTTCCATCTCGTTCAATATTTACAGTCTGCAAAAATATTAAAAGTTTTTTGTATTTTTGCACAAATTTTACAGATGAAGTACAGCGTAGTTAAAAACGATGCGAAGAGCAATGCCCGTGCCGGCCTCCTTACCACCGACCATGGAGACATAGAGACCCCGATTTTTATGCCTGTGGGTACTGTCGGCAGTGTGAAGGCCACGCATATCCGCGACTTGGAAGATGAGATAAAAGCCCAGATAATACTTGGCAATACCTATCATCTCTATCTTCGTCCGGGTTTGGATGTGCTGCACGAGTGTGGCGGACTGCACAAGTTTAACGGCTGGCATCATCCTATTCTGACCGACAGCGGCGGCTTTCAGGTTTTCTCGCTGACCGACATACGCAAGATGACTGAAGAAGGAGTGGAATTCCGCTCGCACATAGACGGCTCCAAGCATATGTTCACCCCTGAACGGGTGATGGACATTGAGCGAACCATAGGAGCCGACATCATAATGGCTTTCGACGAATGCGCTCCCGGCACTTCCGATTACAAGTACGCTCAGGAGGCCATGGGCCGTACACACCGTTGGTTGGACCGTTGTCTCAAGCGTTACAACGAGACTGAGCCTCAATACGGTTATTACCAGTCGCTTTTCCCAATAGTTCAGGGTTGCACTTACAAAGATCTGCGTGAGGAATCGGCTGAGTTCATAGCCTCCAAGGACTGTGACGGCCATGCCATAGGCGGCTTGGCGGTCGGTGAGCCTACCGAGGTGATGTACGAGATGATAGAGATAGTTAATGCCATTTTGCCCAAGGACAAACCACGTTACCTGATGGGAGTGGGAACGCCGGCCAACCTTCTGGAGGCCATTTCGCGCGGAGTCGACATGTTCGACTGCGTGATACCTACACGTGTGGGCCGTCATGGCATGCTATATACATCAGAAGGAATAATAAACATCAAAAACGAGCGTTGGAAATACGACTTCTCGCCAATAGACGAAAACGGCACTGTATACGTTGACCATCAATACAATAAGGCATATCTGAGGCATCTGGTGATTTCGAAAGAACTGCTGGGCCCAATGATTGCCACCGTTCACAACCTCGGTTTCTACCTCTGGCTGGTGAAAGAGGCGAGAAAGCATATTATCGAAGGCGACTTCACCGAGTGGCGCGACATGATGCTGCCCAAAGTGATGAACCGCATATCATAACAGAAAACGAAAGGGATGAGAAAACTCGACTGGTATATTTTCAAGAAATTCATTGGCACTTTCTTCTTTGCCATCAGTCTGCTCATCGTAGTGGTTATAGTGTTCGACGTGTCGGAAAACGTGGACAGCTTCATCAAGAACCACGCCTCGTTTTATGAGGTGGTGTTTCATTTCTACATTCCGTTTATCCCTTATTTCATTAACCTTTTCATATATCTGTTCACCTTTATCTCGGTCATCTTTTTCACCTCCAAGATGGCGGGGCATACCGAGATTATTGCCATATTGAGCAGTGGCATCAGCTTTAGACGCTTCCTGTGGCCTTACATGATGGCAGCTCTGATGTTGGCCGCTGGCTCGTTCTACCTGGGTAACTTCCTGATTCCCAGAATGGATACTGTCAGAAGGACTTTCAAGAACCAATATATGGAAAACCTGATGAAGAGTTCGGGCAGCAACATACATGTGCAGATTGAAAAAGGCGTTTATGCCTACATGTCGAGTTACGACCTGAAGCGTTATACCGGCTATAAATTCACTTTGGAGAAGTTTGACGACCATTCGTTAGAATACAAGCTCACCGGTGACAAGATAGTTTACGACACAGTGTCTGAAAAATGGCGTATCACCAACTATGTGGAGTATTATTTCAAGCCGGACGAGAGGATAACCAAAGGCAAGGTCATGGATACCGCTTTGGTGATGAAACCTACTGATTTTTACTTTGTTAAGGAGGATTTTGAGGAGATGAACCTCATAGAGTTGAGGCGATATATAGGCGAGCAGCGGGCCAAGGGCGCCGACAATATTCTGCCTTACGAGATAGAGATGCATAAGCGACTGGCTTCACCGGCCGCCATTATCATACTCACTCTGATCGGAGCTTCATTGTCCAGCCGCAAAACCCGAGGCGGCATGGGAATCAACCTCGGAATCGGTATCACCATCACCTTTACCTACATCATTTTCATGGAGTTCTTCCGAGTGTTCGCAATCTCGGGAATAATTTCCCCCTTGATGGCCGGATGGTTGCCCAACATCATCTTTGCCACTATCGGAATATACTTCCTCGTAAAGGCTCCGAAGTAGTAACCTATTCCAATTTATCTAGGATATAAAGTGTTTCTCATGGAAGCATCAGTTTGATTTTTGGTGTTATTCGCAGAAATGCGACCTACCACAGGGTACTGTGAGCATTTCGAGAATGACACCAAAAATCCTTATCACTGTTATTTTAATAAACATAACTTTCCACAAGTACAGGAATTATTTCCGGGAAGCATTATGTTGATTTTTAATGCCTTTCGCAGAAAAACGACCTACCACCGGGTACTGTCAAAAATCTCAAAATTTTTCTGTTTCGTTTCAAGAATTATTCGTAATTTAGCGAAAAATTTGGAGTACTATGCATATAGCTATAGCAGGAAATATCGGCTCGGGAAAAACTACGCTAACCCGTTTGTTATCAAAGCATTTCGGATGGAAGCCCCATTTCGAGGAAGTTGACAACAATCCATATCTAGAGAGTTTTTACGACGATATGAAGCGCTGGTCGTTCAATCTGCAGATATATTTCTTGAACAGCCGTTTCCGTCAGGTGGTGGATATCCGCAAAAGCGGTGAAAACATAGTGCAAGACCGCACCATATACGAAGACGCCTACATATTCGCCTCCAACCTTTACGATATGGGTCTGATGGAAACTCGTGATTACGAAAATTACCAGGCGCTGTTCGAACTTATGAGTTCGTTCCTGCAGGCGCCCGATCTGCTGATATACCTGCGTGCCAGCGTTCCTACACTCGTGCGCCAGATTCAGAAGCGTAACCGCGACTACGAGCAGTCCATACGTCTTGACTATCTGAAGGCTCTCAACAAACGCTACGAAGAGTGGATTGCCAACTATGACAAAGGTAAACTGCTCATAATCGAAAGCGACAACATCGACTTGGAGAACCCTGACGACTTGAGCACGGTTATCGAAAAAATAAATGGTTCATTAAACGGATTGTTCTGATTATGAAGATTTTAGGAATTATTCCGGCACGTTACGGCTCTACACGTTTCGAAGGCAAGCCTCTGGCCCTGATCAACGGCAAGATGATGATTCAGCGTGTGTACGAGCAGGCCTGCAAGGCTGACCGTCTGTCAGAAGTGGTGGTTGCCACCGACGACGAGCGCATCTACAATGCTGTACTTGGCTTTGGCGGCAAGGCGGTTATGACCTCAACCAATCACAAGAGCGGCACCGACAGATGCCGCGAGGTGGTCGACAAGGTGGGCGCCGGCTTTGAGGCGGTGATTAACATTCAGGGCGATGAGCCATATATCAATCCGCTGCAAATCAATCAGATAGGGGAGCTGATTTCGGATAAGGACACCCCCATAGCCTCCTTGTGCAAGCCTGTTCACGATGCTGAGGAACTGGCAAGCCCCAACGCTGTGAAAGTGGTGTTCGACAAGAATGGCAAGGCGTTGTATTTCAGCCGTTTCGCCATTCCGTACTTGAGAAACAAGGTGGAGAGAACGTTTTACAAGCATATAGGCATTTATGCATATAAAACATTGACACTCAGAGAGATATCGGCATTGCCACAGTCTGGACTGGAGCTGGCCGAGTCGTTGGAGCAGCTGCGCTGGCTCGAAAACGGCTACACAGTCCGCATGGGAGTGACGGAGTTCGAGAGTTTCTCGGTCGATGTGCCTGAAGACATTACTAAAATTGAAAGTGTTTTTAAAGAATAATAGATTACTAAATATATGATAATCAAGTATATAACCGAATTGTTGTTTGACCATGAGTGCGTGATCATTCCTGGCTTCGGCGCTTTCATCACCAAAGAAGTGCCTGCCACTTTGGATTACGTCAACCATAGTCTGACTCCGCCGACCAAGGAGTTGGCTTTCAACGGACAGCTGACATCTGACGACGGCCTCCTGGTGGGTTATGTGGCCCAACGCGAGGGCGTGACAAGCACTGAGGCCGCCAAAATGGTGCACGATTTTGCCATGAGCAGCTTAGCTGTGATTGAAGCCAGCAGCGTGTTGCGTCTGGACGGAATGGGAGTGCTCAGCCGTGTCACCAACAAGGACTATGTGTTCCAGCTGGATAGCGAGCTTAACCTGTTCGGCGACGCTTACGGACTCACAACCTTAAAGGTACAGCCTGTCTATAGAAAAGAGACCTATCAGAATATAGCCGTTCAGATAGCAACTGAACAGAAGGAGAAAAACACTCCGATTACGGCCATAGACGAAAAACCTGAGCCGGGCCCGCACCGTGTGACACGTCACAACTATAAATGGTTCCGCGCCGCTGCCTATTCTATGGTGGTGGCCATGTTCCTGGTGCTGCTCGGATGGGGTGCCGACAAAACCGACTCCCGTTTCGCATCGTGGAATCCGTTCTTCTATGCCTCACCCAACGAGTTTATCGCAAAACATATAGGCTCGAGCATTTTCAATGTAGAGCCTACAGTGGTGCTCAATATAGAGAAGGTGGGCGCCATGCTGATTGAGCCGGAAACCGAAATCTCCTATATAGAGAATGTCAATCCCGAACTGCTCAAGCCGGTAGACGACAGAGTTTATTACATAATCGGAAGCTCACTCAAAAATGAAAAAGACGCCAAACGTTGTGTAAACAAGTTCAAGAAGCAGGGTTTTGAAAACGCAGAGGCTCTGCCTAAGAACGACAAAGGCAACATCCGTGTGGCATACGAATCAGTGATGGGCTACACCGTGGCCATCAAACGACTGGAAATCATCAAGACAGAGAATAACGCTGACGCCTGGCTGTTGCGTAAAAAGTAAGATAAAGTGGGAAGAAAGAACAAACTGGCACGTTTTGCCGAATGCAAGACATTCGATAATCTTTTTGAGTATTCTTACGAACGCCTCAAAGAGGAGGGGTTCCCAATGAAAGGCCATTGGCATGAGTTTTTCGGCAACGACAACCCCATAGTTCTGGAGTTGGGCTGCGGCAAAGGCGAATATACCATAGGCTTGGCCAGAGTGCATCCGAATATTAATTATATAGGTGTCGACATCAAAGGAGCCAGAATGTGGGTCGGAATCAAGCAGGGCATGGCCGAAGGCCTTAAAAACGTGGCATTTGTGCGCACCCGCATCGAACTTATTGAAAGCTTCTTTGCAGAAGACGAGGTGGACGAAATCTGGATTACCTTCCCCGATCCGCAGATTTTGAAGGCCCGCAAACGCTTGACAGCGCCCCCGTATCTGGAGAGATATAAGAAATTCCTCAAGAAAGACAGCTATGTCAACCTTAAAACCGACAACGACTTGCTGTATGAATTCACTCTCGAGGTGGCTAACGAGGCCGGCTATCCTGTAGTATACAATTACAACGACCTGTATGCCAACGATGACGAGCTTGAGGTGAAGCACATCCGAACCTTTTACGAGCAGATGTGGCTCAAGCAGGGTTTGACTATCAAATACTTGAAATTCAAGGTAAAATAAGCGAAATCAGTCTCTTCCTATAGCCTTAAGCATAGGGACGAATTTGCAGTCGCCGAACTCCTCGCGCGACAGGCTGCCGTCTGTCTGTTTGGTGAGGCGCAGCATGTGCTGAGTGGTCTCGTCTTCGTCATGGTTGAGCGGTATTACCATAATGCCGCCCGGCTTAAGCTGTTCGATTAGGCTTTGCGGCACCTCGGGGGCACCGGCAGTTATTATGATTCGGTCGAAGGGGGCATAAGTCGGGAGCCCTTTGTTGCCGTCACCCAGAAAAGTCCTGATATTGTACGGAAACTCGGCCAAAAACGGCTTGGTTTTCATGTAGAGGTTGCGTTGGCGTTCAATGGTGAATACACGGGCGCCCATCTGAGCGAGAACGCAGGCCTGATAGCCCGAACCTGTACCGATTTCAAGCACTTTCATGCCTCTTGTGACGCATAGCAGCTGACTCTGAGTGGCTACGGTGAAAGGCTGCGAGATGGTTTGACCTGAACCAATGGGGAAGGCCTTGTCCTGATAGGCAAATTCCACGAAGGAAGAGTCGAGGAAGACATGGCGGGGTACAGTGCCTATGGCATTTAGCACGGCCTCGTCGGTAATGCCTTTGTCCTTAAGCACTTGCACCAGGTGTTGGCGCATTCCTTTGTGACGATATGAGTCTTCCTGCATGCTCGCTTTTTTTAATGCGCAAAGATAGTGATATTTTTGACATCTTTCTCGAAATACTCGCAGTGCTCTGTAGTAAGAATTATTTCTGAAAAATGGTGATAGGGATTTTTAATACCTTTCTCGAAATGCTCACAGTACCTGGTGGTAGGTCGCATTTCTGCGAAAGGTATTAAAAATTATCCCGATACGTTCTCGAAAAAAACTAAAGAGTAAAGACTTTTTTTGTATTTTTGCAAAAACTTTTAGCTATGTTAAAAATCGGTGTTTTGGGTGCAGGGCATCTGGGAAAGATTCACATCAAATGTATTCAGCAAATTGATAAATATGAGCTGGTCGGCTTTTACGATCAGGATGAAAATACAGCCATGAGAGTCTCTGCTGACTCGGTAGTAAAACATTATAAATCCATAGACGAACTTATTGACAATGTGGATGTCGTGGATATTGTGACTCCCACAATAGCCCATTTTGAATGCGCTTCGAAGGCGATAGCCAAGGGCAAGAACGTGTTCATTGAGAAGCCTATAGTTGCCACAGTGGATGAAGCCAACAAGCTTATCGCATTGGCTAAGGCGGCAAAGGTGAAGGTGCAGGTGGGACATGTGGAGCGTTTCAATCCCGCTTTCATAGCGGCGCAGCCTCACATAGGAGAGCCGGTGTTCATTGAGGCTCACCGTCTGGCACTCTACAATCCTCGCGGCTGCGATGTGCCGGTGGTGCTCGACCTTACGGTGCACGACATCGACATACTGCTCACCATCATGAAGTCGCCAATCACAGCCATACGTGCCAACGGAGTGTCCATAGTCAGCCCGACACCTGATATAATCACAGCCCGCATAGAGTTTGAAAGCGGAGCGGTGGCCAATCTTACCACAAGCCGTATCTCACTGAAAAACATGCGTAAGTTCCGCATCTTCCAGAAGGGTGCCTACATCACCATGGATTTCATGGAGAAAAAGGCTGATATAGTGAGAGTTGAGGATGTCAACGGCAATATCGGACCTTTCGATATGACCATAGATCTGCCGGATGGACGCAGCAAGAAAATATCGGTCGAAGAGCTCGAGTCGAAAGAGTTGAATGCCATCAAGACCGAATTGGAGCGTTTCCACGACGCCATAGTCACCAACACAGAACCTCCTGTCACCATTGAGGACGGAGTGGAAGTTTTGAAGGTTGCCTATATGATTCTCAATGAGATAGAGAAAAATCAACATCAGGTTCAAAAACATCTTCTTTAATACAATAAATTGTATTAATTCACGTTTTAAGATTAAAAAGTGTGGTTATGAAAAGACGATATTTACTCGTATTCGGAATATTTTTATTGTTTTTTTCATGTAACAAATTCAAAGGAAGTCAAGAGATTCCCGCGTATTTGCGCATAGAACCGTGGTCATTAGTCACTGACTATGAGCGTGAGGGCGCTGCCACACATGCCATCACTGACGCTTGGGTTTATGTTGACGGTAACCTGCACGGTTGTTTCGAACTTAAACAGCACAATGACGGCGTTTATGCCATGATTCCCATTCTGGAGCACGGCGAGCACAATCTGCAGATTTATCCCGGCGTCAAGCTGAACGGTATTTCCTCAACCAGAATCCAATATCCCTGCTACAAACCTTATAAGATCAAACGGATGCTTAAAGAAGGCAAGGTGGATACCATCAGCCCGTTGACAACTTATTACAGCATAGACAGCACCAGTTTAAAGTTTCAGCTGATGGAGGATTTTGAGGATGTCAATAACATCCGTCTGTACATAGACACCAATTTCTCACATGCTGTCAGACAGCGCGTCGACCACAATGTTGACACCAACGCTTGGCTGGACCCGGTCGACCCGATTAACCACCATTGGTCGGGACATATTCACTTGGGCGACAGCATTCACAAGTTCAGCCTTGTGAGCGGTGAGATTACCAACATACCCGATCCGGGCAACTATATTCTTTTGGAGCTTGATCACAAGTGTGATGAGGATTTCCTGTTTGGAATGTATCTATTCTCTTCGCAGTATGGATTGGTGGACAAGGAATTGGTTTATGTCAAGGGATCAGACACCTGGAAGAAGATTTATCTCAATCTGAGCCCTACATTGTCGGATAATTATCATGCGCTTTATTATAAGTTCTATATGAAAGGAATAGTGGACACGATTACTGAAGCCGACTACTATTTCGATAATGTCAAACTGGTATATTTAGTAAGAAACTATTAGAAACTCTTTATCTTGGCTAAGAAAATAAATAAGCGGAAGCAGACTTTAAGGTATGTCTTGTGGGACTGGATAGCCTCTGTCATTACGTGGTTTGTGTTCTTTTGTTACCGCAAAAGTCTGGAATTTGTCGATATATTCAATGATTTCAGTGTTATTACCAACGACAGGCATTTTTGGGAGGGAATAATCGTTATCCCGATTTGTTGGCTCTTGCTCTACATGATGGCCGACACCTATCGCAATGTTTACCTGAAGTCGCGTGTGCGTGAGCTGGGACAGACCTTCCTGGTGACGCTTATAGGCACCACGGTGCTTTTCTTCGCCATCATTTTGAACGACGCCATAGTCGACTACCGCACATATTATTCGTTGTTCGCCTTCCTGTTTATGATGCAGTTCATACTGACCTATCTGGGCAGATTGATAATCACCTCGGTCACAGCAAGGCGCATACACAACGGAGATTTGGGCTTCAACACATTGATTATCGGCAGTAATGGCAACGCCTGCGCAATTTACAAGGAGATTAAAAACCAGAAGTTCTCATCTGGAAACATCATAGTCGGCTTTGTGAATGTGTTCGACAAAGACGTTTACAAGGTTCAGAAATACATCCCTCATTTGGGTCATTACAAAGACGTAGCCAAGGTTATCAAAGAGAACGACATTGAGGAAGTTATCATAGCCATTGAGCGTTCCGAGACCGAGACCATCGACAAGATTCTGGTGGAGCTTGAAAGCTCGAATGTAACGGTCAAGATTATACCTCTGATGCAGGAACTGGTGTTTGGCGCCGTGAAGCAGGAGGGTATCTGGCACGCTTCTCTGATACAGATTACCCCGGAGCCCATGCCGGTATGGCAGCAGGTGGCAAAGCGTTTGTTCGACATAGTGGCCTCCGTTTTGGTTATAGTGCTGCTGTCGCCGGTTTACATCTTTACAGCCATAATGGTGAAGCTGTCATCTCCAGGTCCTATATTCTACAAGCAGGAGCGCATAGGACAACACGGACAGCCGTTCAATATGCTCAAGTTCCGCAGCATGTATGTGGATGCCGAGAAGATGGGACCTCAGCTTTCGGATGACGACGACCCGCGTGTCACCAAGTGGGGCAGATTCATGCGTAAGGTCCGCTTGGACGAGATTCCGCAGTTTTTCACAGTGCTGGGAGGCAAGATGTCGATTGTGGGCTATCGTCCGGAGCGTCAGTTCTATATCGACCAGATTGTACAGAAGGCTCCTCACTATCGCATGCTTTTGAAGATAAAGCCGGGCATAACCAGTTGGGGCGAAGTGAAGTTCGGGTATGCGTCTAACGTCGATGAGATGGTGGAGCGACTCAAATACGACATCCTTTACATAGAAAACATGAATCTGGCCGTGGATGTCAAGATTTTGATTTACACAGTGCTTATAGTTATTCAGGGGCGCGGAAAGTGATGCCCTGTTAAAACGCTGGAAAGGTCAGTAACTCCAAGGTCTTTCCGTTAGATGCTGTATTCGTTGATCTTGGATTTTTCGAATTTCTCTTTGGCGTATTTCAAGTCGACGACCAACTTGTTTGAGTCGGATGACGGCATTTCGAACATGGCGTCGTTGAGTATTGCTTCCAAAATGGAACGCAGTCCGCGGGCGCCGAGTTTGAATTCTATGCTCTTGTCGACTATGAAATCCAAAACATCATCTTTTATCGTCAACTTGATGTCGTCCATGGCGAACAGTTTGGTAAACTGTTTGGTGATGGCGTTTTTAGGCTCGGTCAGAATGCGCTTCAAGGTGCCGCGGTCCAATGGGTTGAGATAGGTGAGGATAGGGAAGCGGCCTATGATTTCGGGAATAAGACCGTACTTTTTCAGGTCGGACGGGGCGATATACTGCAACAGGTTGTCACGGTCGATCTGCTGCTTGATATCGGAGCCGTAGCCTATGGTGCTGGTGCCCACGCGGCTGGCGATAATCTTGTCTATGCCGTCGAAGGCGCCGCCTGCTATGAAGAGTATGTCTTTGGTGTTGACCTGAATCATTTTCTGCTCGGGGTGCTTGCGGCCTCCTTGTGGCGGTACGTTTACCACTGTGCCTTCCAGAAGCTTAAGCATGGCCTGCTGCACTCCTTCGCCCGACACGTCGCGTGTGATGCTCGGGTTGTCGCCCTTGCGCGCTATCTTGTCGAGTTCGTCAATGAAAACTATGCCGCGCTCGGCTGCTGCCACGTCGTAGTCGGCGGCCTGGAGCAGCTTGACCAGTATGTTCTCGACGTCTTCACCCACGTAACCGGCCTCGGTGAGGACAGTGGCGTCGGCAATGGCGAACGGGACATTGAGCATGCGGGCTATGGTCTTGGCTAACAAAGTCTTACCGGTACCGGTTTCACCCACGAGTATGATGTTGGATTTCTCTATTTCAACATCGTCTTTGGTCTGCTCCTGGTTAAGACGTTTGTAATGATTATAGACAGCCACCGACAGAACGCGTTTGGCAGCGTCCTGTCCGATGACGTATTGGTCAAGGAAATTCTTGATCTCCAGCGGCTTGAGAAGCTTGAAGTCGGGTATTTCGGTACGCTTGAGGTGTGCCATCTCCTCATTCACTATCTGGTTGGCACGGCTGACACATTCGTCGCAGATGAAACCGTTGACGCCAGTGAACAGCATGTTGACCTCGCTCTCCGAGCGACCGCAGAAAGAACAGTGGTTTTCTTGTTTTTTTGACATTTTTCCAGTCTTCAGTTTTTAGTCTTCAAAAGACTAACGACTAAACTATTTCTTGATAAGCACTTCGTCAATCATGCCGTACTCCTTGGCTTCCTCTGACGACATCCAATGGTCGCGGTCGGCGTCGGCCCACACCTTGTCGTAAGGCTGTTTGGTGTGGAGGGCGATGATTTCGTAAAGTTCTTTCTTCACCTTCTGGATTTCACGGGCTGTGATCTCTATGTCCGAGGCCTGACCCTGCATTCCGCCCATAGGCTGGTGAATCATGATGCGTGAGTGCTTCAGGGCTGAACGTTTGCCGTCGGCACCGGCGCACAGGAGCACTGCAGCCATGGATGCCGCCATGCCGGTGCATATGGTTGCCACATCAGGCTGGATAAACTGCATGGTGTCGTAGATGCCGAGACCTGCATATACCGAGCCGCCAGGTGAGTTCAGATATATCTGGATGTCACGCTTTGGGTCGGCTGACTCCAGGAAGAGCAGCTGAGCCTGTATGATGTTGGCCACATAGTCGTCAATCTGGTCGCCCAGGAAGATGATGCGGTCCATCATGAGGCGTGAGAATACGTCCATCTGAGCCACATTCAACTGACGCTCCTCTATGATGGTAGGGGAGATGTAGTCGGTGATGGTGTTGGCGTACTTCTCAAGTCCCAACGCGTTGATGCCACGGTGCTTGGTGGCGTATTTATAGAATTCTGTGTTTGTGTTCATTATTCAGCTTTCTTGGTGGTCTTCTTTGCCGTTGTCTTCTTGGCAGCCGGTTCAGCCTTCTCGGCGGCTTTCTTTGCGGCAGGCTTCTTTTCGGCCTTCTCTGCCTTCTCGGCTGGTTTTTCCTCAGTCTTTTCAGCGGCTTTCTTGGTGGTCTTCTTTGCAGCCGGTTTGTCTTCCTTTGGAAGCACTGCTGCTACGAAACCTTCGTAGTCAGTGTCGACAACTTTCACCTTCATGGCTTTCTTCAGGAAAGCGGTGACTTTATTGTCGGCGACCTGGTTCTTGATGTTCTCGCGCTGGTTCTCGTCTTTCAACACTGAATCGACTATACCGTTGAGACGGCCTTTCATCTCATCGTCCATGTTGGCGATGTCGAGCTGACCGAAGTACATCTTGGTGACGAACTCGCGGAGTTCTTCCTCTTTGAGGACGAGCTCTGGGTTGGCCTTGGCGATGGTCTCTTCGATGAGCTGCCATCTGAAGGTCTTTGAATAGACGTTGTCGTAGTTCTTTTCGACGTCTTCAGCGTTGATTTTGCCTTCGCTGTTGGCGACAATCCAACGTTTCAGGAATGCGTCAGGCATGTCGAACTTCACCTCGCTGACGAGTTTGTCGATAGCGTTGTTGAGGAACATACGCTCGGCCTCAACCACATACTGGCGCTCCATCTCGGTGGCCACTTCCTTGCGGAATTCTTTCTCGTTCTTGATGTCCTTTGATGGGAAAATCATCTTGAAGAGCTCTTCGTTGAGTTCCGGAAGCTTGTCGTCTTTCTTGTTGCCTTCCTGGATACGCTTGATAGTCTCGTCAACTTCTTTGTCTGAAGCCTTGATGTTGTAGTCGTTGATGGCGATTTTGCCGAGTTCGACTTTGATTTCAGGTTTCAGACCCACTTCGAAGAAGAAGCTCATGGTGTCCTGAGTCTCAGGATCGGTTGGCTGCTGCTTGTCAGGATCTGACAGCGGGTAACCCATGATGTCGAGCTTGTTGTCGAGGATATGCTTGTTGAGAGCTTCGGAAACCTTCTTGTTCAGTTGGTCGAAAGTAACTGATGTGCCGTACATCTTCTCAATCATTCCGAATGGCACTTTGCCCTGACGGAAACCTGGAAGAACCGCTTTGTGTTGATAATTCTTTAACTCTTTTTTTACATCTTCTGCATAATCGGCTTTTTCGATGTCAATCTGAATTGTGGCGAGAAGGTCGCCTTTAGCTGTCTGTGTTGTTTTCATTTCTTATTGATTGTTAATTATTTGTGCGGATGAAGGGACTCGAACCCATACTCCTTACGGAACCAGATCCTAAGTCTGGCGCGGCTGCCAATTACGCCACATCCGCCCGTAAATTTTGAGGGTGCAAAGGTACAAAAAATTTTTACACCTTATATTAATAATGAAAAATATTATTTTTTCACGTTGAGGGCCTCGCGCAGGGCGTTGCCCATGAGCATGAAGGCCAGCACCAGAAGCATGATGGCTATGCCGGGCAGAATGGCCAGATAGGCATCGTTGAGAATGATGTAGGCGTAGTTTTCCTTAATCATCGATCCCCAAGACGGCATGGGCGGCTGCACGCCTATTCCCAAGAAACTCAAGCCTGCCTCAAGCAAGATGGCGGTGGCGAAGTTGGCTGCCGAGATGACGATGATGGGGTTGAGTATGTTGGGGATGATGTGACGGATTATTATCCTTGCGTTGCGGAAACCTAACGCGCGGCCAGCCTCGACGAAGGTGGTTTCACGAATGGACAGTATCTGGCCGCGCGTCACACGGGCCACTTCTACCCACATGGTGAGACCTACAGCTATGAACACCTGCACGACGCCCTTGCCGAGAGCGAAGGTTATCGCTATGACAATCAGCAGAGTGGGCAATGACCATATCACGTTTATAAACCACATCACCACGTCGTCCACCCGGCCACGGAAGAAGCCGCCGAGTCCGCCTACAAACAGGCCGATTACCACCGAGAGCAGCACCGCTATGAAGCCTACGCTGAAGCTGATGCGGGTGCCGAGGACGAGGCGGCTCAGGAAGTCGCGTCCGAACTGGTCGGTGCCAAGGTAATACTTACGGTGAACCACTGGGTTTGCGGGCAGCATGCTGTTGTTTATCACCTCTTCGGTCGCGCTGCCGCAGCGCTCAGGGTTGAAAATATAAACTGTTGTAGTGTTTTCTTCAACTTTCAGGGAGTCGAACGGGATCTGCCGGTAGGGCGAAGGCTGTCCGTTCCACAGTTTCTTGAAAAATCCGACTTTCTCCACCTTGGTGGGCTTGTTCACCAGCAGCATATCGACCTCGAAGCCGGGTTTCTGGGTTGAGATTTCCAGAATTTGGGTGTTGGCGTCAGGGGTGTTGTCGGGAATGATGAAATATGCGAATATAGCCATCAAGGCGCATAACACTATGAAAACCAACGAAATCATACCGGAGACGTTCTTTTTGAAACGTCGCCAGGCAATCTGACCGGGAGAAAGAATCTCGTCGTTTTTCATCTCGTGATTTTTTGCAAATATATAAATTTTTTGGATGAGATTTCTCCACTTCGGTCGAAATGACGATAAAATTATTATCTTTGCGAAAATTTGTAAAGATGAAAGATTTGCAGAGCATTATCGAAAGAGCATGGGACGACCGCTCGTTGCTGGCAAAAGGCGAGACACGCGAGGCAATTCGCGAGGTTGTTAATAAGCTCGACAAAGGTGAGATACGTATAGCTGAAAAGCTTGACGGTCAGTGGGTTGTGAACGAGTGGCTGAAAAAGGCCGTCATCATGTTTTTCCCGATTAACGACATGGAGGTGTCCAAGAGCGGCATCTTTGAATATTATGACAAGATTCCGTTAAAGGGCGGTTTCGAGCAGGCTGGCGTGCGCGTTGTGCCTCCGGCCACAGTGCGTTACGGCGCTTTCATAAACCGTGGCGCGGTGTTGATGCCATCGTATATTAATATAGGTGCCTACGTCGACAGCGGCACCATGGTCGACACTTGGGCCACAGTGGGTTCGTGCGCTCAGATAGGCAAAAACGTGCACCTTAGCGGAGGCGTGGGAATAGGCGGAGTGCTCGAGCCGGTGCAGGCTGCCCCTGTCATCATAGAAGACAACTGTTTCATAGGCTCTCGCTGCATTGTGGTTGAGGGTGTGAGGATAGAAGAGGAGGCTGTGCTTGGCGCCAACACCGTCATCACACAGTCGACCAAGATTCTGGATGTGACAGGTCCTGAGATTAAGGAATACAAAGGCGTGGTACCTGCCCGCTCGGTGGTGGTGCCCGGCTCTTACACCAAACACTTCCCGGCAGGCGACTTCCAGGTGGCTTGTGCCTTGATTATCAAGAAGAGAAACGAGTCGACGGATAAAAAAACATCTCTCAACGAAGCGTTAAGAGATGTTCAAGTTTGAGGGTAGAAGGTGGGATTCGAACCCACGACCCACGGAACCACAATCCGGTACTCTAACCAGCTG
>JAEEJS010000069.1 GCA_016282015.1 Bacteroidales bacterium | reverse complement strand
TTAAATAAAATGCAGAAACACGGTAACAAATACGGTACACACCGCGTGATTGAACCAAAAGGCGTTCTTCCACAACCAGCTAACAAACTCGACAACAACATGGACGAAATCTGGGACAACGAGATTTTGATTGACGTCCAGACTTTGAATATCGACTCAGCATCATTCACCGATATCCACAACTATGCAAAACAGCAGGCAGGTGCTGGCGCATCAGAGGAAAAGATCATGGAAGAGGTGAAGAAGGAAATGTTCCTCAACGTCGAGTTGCAGGGTAAGCACCGCAACCGCCGTACAGGTTCAGGCGGTATGCTTCTCGGTAAAGTCGAGAAGATCGGTGACGCTTTGAAAGGCAAGATCGACCTCAAAGAAGGCGACCGCATCGCTACATTGGTCTCATTGTCACTGACACCTCTCCGCATCGATGAAATCATCGCCATCCGTCCAGACGTTGACCAGGTCGACATCAAAGGTAAGGCTATCCTCTTCGAAAGCGGTATCTACGCAAAGATCCCGACCGACATGCCGGAAAAACTCGCATTGTCAGCATTGGACGTAGCCGGTGCTCCAGCACAGACAGCAAAACTCTGCCAGTACGGTCAGACAGTCGTCATCCTCGGCGCCGGTGGTAAGTCAGGTATGCTCTGCGCTTACGAGGCTAAGAAACGCGTCGGCGTGACAGGTAAGGTCATCGGTATCGCCAACAGCCCTAAGTCAACACAGCGTATCAAAGACCTCGGCTTCTGCGACATCGTCGAGAGCGCTGCAGGCATGACACCGGTTCAGGTTTATGAACTCGTCGAGAAACTCACAAACGGCAAGATGGCCGACGTGACAATCAACTGTGTGAACGTTCCGGATCAGGAAATGACAGCTGTCCTCTGCACAAAGGACGACGGTATCGTTTACTTCTTCTCAATGGCAACCAGCTTCACAAAGGCTTCATTGGGCGCTGAAGGTATCGGATCAGACGTCAACATGATCATGGGTAACGGCTACACCAAAGGTCACGCTGAATTCACACTTCAGGAACTCCGCGAGAGCCCGAAACTCCGTAAGATCTTTGAAGAACTTTATGCTTAATTAAGACTTTAGTCTTTAGTCTTTAGACTTTAGCCATATGGTTGATTTCTAAAGACTAATGACTAACGACTAAAGACTAAGAATATGGGAGAATCAAGAAGAAAAATAATGTTTCCAAACGTCACTGACGAACAGTGGAACGATTGGAAATGGCAGGTCAAGAACCGCATCGAGACCCTTGAGGACTTGAAGAAATATGTGAAGTTGACCGAAGCCGAGGAAGAAGGTGTGAAGAAGACCCTTTCAACTCTGCGTATGGCTATCACTCCTTATTATTTGAGCCTCATCAACCCGGACGATCCGGCTGATCCGGTCCGTCGCCAGGCTATTCCTACAGCTGCCGAGACACACATCGCACGCGCCGACTTGCTCGACCCGCTGCATGAGGACGAGGATTCACCGGTTCCTGGACTGACACACCGTTATCCGGACAGAGTGTTGTTCCTCATCACCGATATGTGCTCAATGTACTGCCGTCACTGCACACGCCGTCGTTTTGCAGGTCAGAAGGACGACGAGTCACCGGCCGACCGTATCGAAAAAGCATTGGAATACATCGAGAAGACTGAATGTGTCCGCGACGTGTTGCTGTCAGGCGGTGACGCCTTGATGGTGAGCGACAAGAAGTTGGAATACATTATCGGTCGTCTCCGTCAGATCAAACATGTCGAAATCGTGCGTCTGGGAACACGTACTCCTGTGGTTTGCCCACAGCGTATCACTCCTGAACTCTGCGACATGCTGAAGAAGTATCATCCAATCTGGATCAACACACACTTCAACCACCCGAACGAGGTGACACCTGAATCATTCGCAGCTTGCGAGAGATTGGCCAACGCCGGTATCCCGCTGGGTAACCAGAGTGTGTTGCTCCGTGGCGTCAACGACTGCGTGTTCGTGATGCGTCAGCTCGTCCACGACCTCGTGAAGATGCGTGTACGTCCTTACTACATCTATCAGTGCGACCTTTCGATGGGTCTGGAGCACTTCCGCACACCAGTGTCGAAGGGCATAGAGATTATCGAAGGCTTGCGCGGCCACACCTCAGGATTCTGCGTCCCGACATTCGTCGTCGATGCTCCAGGCGGTGGCGGCAAGACCCCGGTCATGCCACAGTACGTGATTTCACAGTCTCCAGGCAGAGTGGTGCTGCGTAACTTCGAAGGCGTCATCACCACCTACACCGAGCCGGCAGAATACCATAGCGATTGCAACTGCCCTGAGTGCCAGGCACTTAAGAAGAGACTCGAGGCTGAGAGAGTGGAAGAAGTCGACAGAAACAAACCGGTTGACGGCGTCATCACACTGCTGGAAGGCGAGAAGATGAACATCGAACCGGCACATCTGTATCGTCACGAAAGACAGAAACATAACAAATAAAAAATAATCTGTATGAGTACTATCAAATATTATCGTACCCCAAGCTGGAAAATCATTGTGGTTTTTCTGATTGTCATTTACTTGTTTAACGTCGTCATGATGTTTGTTTACCAGCAGAATTTCGCTTTGACGAACATTCTGATTTGGGCAATCTTGGAAGCAGGAATCACTACTATTTTGTTTTTGGTCTTTTTCTGGCTGTTTTCAAGGAGAAAGGAAGAAGAAGCCGAGATAAAAGAGTTGACAGAGCAGGGAGATAATATTGACGCTCAATAAGTTATGCCTTTCATTGAGGAACTTGTAAAATACAGAAGCTGTTCTATCGTGGGGCTGGCGAAAAACACCGGCAAAACGGTGAGTCTGAACTATGTTTTAGGCCGCTTGCCCCTCGACAGAATGCGTATCGCACTAAGTTCCATTGGTATAGACGGCGAGACTACCGACCAGGTGACTAAGACGGCCAAGCCGGAGATAACCATACAGGAAGGTACATATTTCGGGACAAGCGAGAAACATTATCTGCAAAGAAGAGTGGTTTCGGAGCTTGTCGATGTGAGCGATGAGAACACTTCATTAGGAAGGATAGTAACGGCCAAAGCGCTGACGAAGGGAAAGATACTGCTTTCAGGACCTTCGTCAAACCTGGGGCTAAGGCGCTGGATGAGCTCGATGGACCGCTTTAACATCGACCTGATTATCATCGACGGGGCGCTGTCAAGAATGAGTCTGGCTTCGCCGGCTACTTCAGAGTCGATGATTTTGGCAACAGGAGCGGCCTATTCGGCAAACATCACAAACCTGGTGCAGAAGACGGCCTTCGTGGTGGATATGGTGAATCTGGATCTGACATCCGAGGAAAACAGATTGAGGTTCAATGATATACACACAGGTGTATGGGCTGTGGACGACAACGACGAGCTGCATGACTTGAAAGTGACATCCTCGTTATCGACGAAAATCTGCACCGACGGCATAGAGCACTGCAAGACGCTGTTCATGAGCGGCGCGCTGACAGACGGCTTTATGGAGCATATCCGCACCAAGAAGATTTTCAAGGAGACGGAGATAGTGGTGACTGATTTTACGAAGATATTCCTTACACCTATATTATATAAGGCGTTTGTGAGGGGAGGCGGCAAGATCAGTGTGATGCAAAAAAGCAAGCTCATCGCGGTGACGGTAAACCCGACGGCACCCAACGGCATGGTGCTCGACTCGGACAGACTATGTAAAACTATGTCGGAAGCTATCAACCTTCCGGTTTATGATTTAAAGAAATGCGACTGAAACAACTCATAGAGCAACCTTGCGGTCTGAAATATATGATAGACAACCTCGACACCCACTCGGGCTTCGCGAGGAGGATGATTCTGGATACCGAGATGCCGGCGGATGTCAGGATTATCAATACTAACTATCAGATTCTTAAGCAGTTTTATGATGTTGTTAACAATCAAGAGAACCAAAACCAGATTAACAACCTGCAGTTTAAACTCTGCAATCTGAAGGAGATTGGGGGCACAATCACACACTTGAGGAACAAGTATGTCTTGGATGACATAGAACTCTTCGAAGTGAAGCATCTGGCTATGCTCGCTGGCGAAGTTCAGGTGGTGATGAACAGCCTGCAACTGGGCGAGAGTATTTTTATCCCTAACATGGAAGAGGTGGTGAGCATACTCGACCCTGACGGGATGAAGATAGCGTCGTTTTACATCTACGACTCGTATTCGGCGCGCTTGATGGAGCTGAGACGTATCATGAAGGCTAAAGAAGACTTCGACGAGGCTTTGTTCAGCGAAGCTACATCCATTGAGGATGAGATCCGCGCCAAGCTGTCGATGCAGCTCTCCAAATATGCCGACGAGCTTGAAGCAGCTCAGAAAGCCTTGGCATTCATCGACTTAAACCTCGCCAAAGCTTATCAGATGATAAAATACAACCTTTGTTTCCCGATAGTTTCAGATAATGGAGCGACGGAATACGAAGGGTTGTTCAATCCGGAAGTGAAAGACGCCTTAGAGCAGCGTAACCGCACATTCCAGCCGGTTGACATCACATTCTGGAACAAGCCGACATTGATAACAGGAGCCAACATGGGAGGTAAGACAGTGGTTTTGAAGACATTAACTCTCTGTCAATATCTGTTCCAGTTCGGTTTTGGCATTCCTGCGACAAAAGCCAAAGTTGATTTGAAAGATGAAATCTATTTCTGCATTGGCGATGAGCAGTCTATTGAGAAAGGACTGTCATCGTTTGCCGCGGAAATGAAAAATATCGATGCTGTTATCAAGGCATCACGTGGAAAACGAAAAATTTTAGCGTTGATTGACGAACCTGCGAGAACCACTAACCCTAAAGAGGGAACGGCCTTGGTCTCATCGTTGGTGAAAGTACTTGAGGTTGAAAACGTCAGTCTCGTCATGACAACGCATTACGATATAGAGCCGACTGATTCCCGCAGACTTCGTGTCAAAGGATTCGAAGACGGCAAAATGAACTACGAGCTTATTGAAGTCAAAGACGGAGAAGTTCCTCATGAAGCACTTAATATTGCGGAAAGCTTGGGAATTGATGCTGTCTGGATTTCAAAAGCACGTGAAATTTTGAAAATAAAAGAATAGATTAAAAATATAAAACTATGGAAAGCAAATTAGGACTTGATTTTACTAAAGTTGAGTATGCGAGAGGATTGGCAAAGAAGATTGCCGACCAGGTGCAGGAATTCGTGGAACAATATACTACCGTTGCGGTGGAGCGTACGCTCAGCCGTTTGATGGGCATAGACGGAGTTGATGAGAACCAGGTGCCGTTGCCAAACGTGGTGGTTGACACACTGAAAGAGAAAGGCGTGCTTGGTGAAGGCGTGCTGTTCTTCATCGCTAACGCTATGATTCAGACTGGCTTAAAGCCACAGGAGATAGCTGAACAGGTGGCAGCTGGCAAGCTCGACATCACAAAAGTGGTGACCCGCGACGCAAAGAAGATTGCTGAGACATTGCAGCCAGTCATCGATGAGAACGTCGGAAAGATTCGTGCTCGTCACGACAGACGTGACCATTATCTGAACACCATAGGCGAGGGTCCTAAGCCATACCTTTATATTATTGTGGCAACAGGTAACATCTACGAAGACGTGGTGCAGGCCCAGGCCGGTGCCCGTCAGGGTGCTGACGTTATCGCTGTGATCCGTACTACCGGTCAGTCGTTGCTCGACTACGTGCCATACGGTGCTACAACAGAAGGTTTCGGCGGTACATTCGCTACACAGGAGAACTTCCGCATCATGCGTAAGGCATTGGATGAAGTGGGCGAAGAACTCGGCCGTTATATCCGTCTGTGTAACTACTGCTCTGGTCTCTGCATGCCTGAAATCGCCGTCATGGGTGCTTTCGAAGGCCTCGACGTGATGTTGAACGACGCTCTCTACGGAATCTTGTTCCGTGATATCAACATGCAGCGTACTCTGATCGACCAGTACATGAGCCGTATCATCAACGGATTCGCCGGCGTCATCATCAACACCGGTGAGGATAACTACCTGACAACAGCTGACGCTGTCGAGGCAGCTCACACTGTGTTGGCATCAGACCTTATCAACGAACAGCTTGCATTCTCAGCAGGTTTGAAGGAAGAGCAGATGGGCTTGGGTCACGCTTTCGAAATGGATCCTATGCTTGAAAACGGCTTCCTCCTTGAGCTCGCACAGGCTCAGATGACACGTGAGATCTTCCCGAAGGCTACTTTGAAATACATGCCTCCGACCAAGTTCATGACAGGTAACATCTTCCGCGGTCACATCCAGGATGCACTGTTTAACATGATCGGTATCTGGACACATCAGGGAATCCAGCTGCTCGGTATGCCTACCGAGGCTATCCACACTCCGTTCATGAGCGACCGTTACCTCTCAATCGAGAACGCCAAATACATCTTCAACAACATGCACAGCATAGGCGAAGAGATGCAGTTCCGTGAAGGCGGTATCTGTCGTGAGCGTGCCAAGTTGGTGTTAAACAACACTATAGCTTTGCTTGAGGAAATAGTGAAGGAAGGATTGTTCACCGCTCTTGAAAAGGGTATCTTCGGTGATGTGAAACGTCCGAAGAACGGCGGTAAAGGTCTTGAGGGTGTTACACAAAAAGGTGAAAACTATTACAACCCATTCATTGAGATAATGAAGGGTAAGAGATAACGAATGCATAAAATTCGTCCGTACGTTCTGCCGATTGCCATAGTGTTGGGACTTCTGTTCCACTCTTGGTGCGGTGTTTTGAAGGTGGCGGTGCCGTATCTTATCTTCAGCATATTGCTGTTGAACTTTGCGGCTGTCGATGTCAAGAAGATGCACTTCTCGAAGATGTACCTCTGGTTGATGTTATATCAGATGGGCGTCAGCATTGGGATGTACTATCTGCTGAAGGCGTTCAATGCCAGCGAGATATTGGCGCAAGGTGTTATGCTGGGTGTGCTGTGCCCGGTGGCTGCGTCGGTGGTGGTGATAGCCTGTATGCTTGGCGCCAACCGTGAGACAGTGACCAGCTACACCATTATCGGCAATTTGATGGTGGCTATAGTGGCACCTATATATTTCTCGTTTATCGGGAATCATCAGGAGATTCCGTTTTGGACGTCATTCTGGATGATACTCGGCAAGATAGGGACTGTAATAGCACTGCCGTTCTTTGTGGCTCTGACGACTCAAGTGGTTATGCCAAAGGTGCATGACTTACTGTGTAAGATAAAGGGTTCGTCGTTCTATCTGTGGGCTTTGGCTCTGACGATAACCCTGGGTCAGACCATAGATTTCATGTTTATGGAAGGGAAGGAGAACCTGTCGGCAATATTTTGGCTGGGAGTGTTTTCAATAGCCTTCTGCGCCGTACAGTTTGCGTTGGGCAAGTACATTGGTTACAAATATGGCGACATAATAGCCGGAGGACAGCTGCTGGGACAAAGGAACTCAGCTATGGGTATCTGGATGGCCAATACATATCTCAATCCATTGGCGGCGATTTTCCCTGCTCTGTATTCTGTGTGGCAGAACTTGTTTAACAGCATACAGTTGTGGGTTCATGACAGAAAATTAGAAGTTAAAAATTAGTATAATATGAAATTTTTAAAAACATCTTTGTTAATCATGGGAAGCATTGTGATGTTATCCGCATGTGATACTCGTTATAAAATAAAGGAGTATCCTATGACCGAACGCGACGAGACTGTCGTTGACGATTATTTTGGAACCAAGGTGGCCGATCCTTACCGCTGGCTGGAAAACGACACCTCGGCTGCTACAACAGCATGGGTGGAAGCCCAGCGTGCTCTTACCAACGAGTATCTGAGCCATATCCCGCTGAGGGAGACTATCAAGCAGCGTCTTACACAAATAGCTGACTATGAGCGCTATGGCGTGCCTTCCAAACGTTTCGGCAAGTATTTTTTCAGCAAGAACGACGGATTGCAGAACCAGAGCGTGTACTACGTTCAGGAAGTGGACGGAGTGCCAGAGGTGTTACTCGACCCGAACAAGCTTTCCGACGACGGCACAGTGTCGCTGGGCACAATGAGCCTCTCAAACGACGGCAAGTACATGGCCTACACCATTCAGCGCAGCGGTTCCGACTGGGTTGAGATTTACGTGTTGGATGTGGCTACCAAGAAGTTGCTGCCAGACCATATTGAATGGGCCAAGTTTACTGGTGCAGAATGGTACAAAGACGGTTTCTTCTATGCCGCCTACGACAAACCTGTGGCAGGCAAGGAGTTTTCAAATGTCAATGAAAATCACAAGATTTACTATCATAAGCTGGGCGACCCTCAGTCGAAAGACAAGCTTTATTACGAGAATCCCGACCAGCCTAGATATTTCCACGGTGTGGGCGTGACCGAAGACGAGCATTACATGTTCCTCTACGAGAGCGGTCAGGGCGCCGGTCATACACTTTGGATGCGTGACATGAACGATCCTAACGGCAAGTTCGTGCAGATTGCCTTCGATATGGACTACAACTATTCACCTATAGACATTATCAACGGCAAGATGTACATCATGACTAACTACGACGCACCTAAGGGTCAGATTTGCGTGGTGAATGTCAACGATATGAATAAGGTGTCTATAGACAACTGGCAGGTGTTGATCCCGGAGTCGGACAACGTGATGGTGTCGGCTCAGATGGGTGCAGGCAAGATGATTGTTACCTACGACCAGGATGCTTCTAACCACGCTTTCGTGTATGACCTCGACGGCACTCTGAAGCACGAGATCAAGTTCCCGACCTTCGGAGCCACAGGCATAGTGAGCCGTTACGAAGAGCCTGAGATTTTCTACGCTTTCACTTCGTTCACTTTCCCGACAACCATCTATCGCTATGATATTGAGACAAATAAGTCGATAGTGTTCCGCGCTCCAAAGGTTGACTTCAACCCAGAGGATTACACTACCGAGCAGATATTCTACACCAGTAAGGACGGCACACGTGTACCTATGTTCCTGACTTACAAGAAAAACATGAAGAAGAACGGCAAGAACCCGACCTTGCTTTACGGCTACGGTGGATTCAACATCACCCTGAACCCGGGCTTCTCGGTCAACCGCATTCCTTTCCTCGAGAGAGGCGGCATCTATGCCATGGCTAACCTCCGCGGCGGTAACGAGTACGGAGAGGAATGGCATCAAGCAGGCACCAAGCTGCAGAAACAGAACGTGTTCGACGACTTTATCGCAGCAGCTGAATATCTCATTGATAACGACTACACTTCACCGGACTATCTGGCCGTCAACGGCGGATCGAACGGCGGTTTGCTGGTGGGAGCAGTCGTCAACCAGCGTCCTGAGCTGTTCCGCGTGGCAGTGCCTCAGGTGGGTGTGATGGACATGCTGCGTTATCATCTGTTTACCATAGGTTGGAACTGGGCCAGCGACTACGGCACCAGCGAGGATAGCCCTGAGATGTTCAAGGCTTTGTATGCATATTCGCCTCTACACAACATTAAGAGCGGACCGGATGTGCACTATCCGGCCATAATGGTGACCACAGCCGACCATGACGACCGTGTGGTTCCAGCTCACTCGTTTAAATATGCAGCCACCCTGCAGGCGGCACAGACTGGCGACGAGCCTAAGATTATCCGTATTGACAGCAAGGCAGGTCACGGCGGTGGCAAACCTATGGCAAAAGTCATCGAGGAGCAGGCCGACATCTATGCCTTCATACTTTACAATATGGGAATTAAATAGTTTTTCAGGAATAGGATAATAAACGCAATACAATGAGATTCAAACTTTTAATGATCATTCCTTTATCAATGTTATTGATAGGATGTGGTGGAAACAAAGAAAAGAAACAAAAAAAGTATAATCCTGTGATTCCGGTGGAGGTGCAAATGGTCGATTTTGCCGACGGCACCAATTACCACTATCATGTAGGCTCATTGAAGAGTGAGGTGAAGATGGGGTTGTCGTTTACTTTGGGCGGCGAGCTTACCGGTATATATGTGTCCAATGGTCAGAAAGTTAAGAAGGGCGACATTATAGCCAAGGTTGATGAGACTACGGCCAGAAGTTTGCATGACGCAGCCTTGGCCACCCTCAATCAGGCCGAAGACGGTTACAACCGTCTGAAACAGGTCCACGAGGAAGGTGGAATCAGCGAAGTGCGTTGGGTGCAGATGGAAACCGATCTTGAGAAGGCCCGTCAGACAGAGATATCGACACGCAAACATCTTGAAGATTGCACTATTTACGCGCCACAGGATGGTGTCATCAGCATGAACAACCGAGTGATAGGCGAGATGATGCGTCCGGCGGAAGCATTCTGCCATCTCATTGATATGGACAAAATTGTTGTGGAGTTCTCTGTTCCTGAAAAGGAAGTGGGCAATATCAACACAGGTGACAAAGGTATAGCAACCATTCACGCTTTGGGCGATTTGGAGCGTGATATCACCATTTACGACAAGGCAATTGTCTCCAATCCTTTCGGACATACATACAATGTGAAGGCCAAGATTGACCTCAAAGGCCAAGACGCTCTGCCTGGCATGGTGGTGAAGATCCGTCTCATAAAGACTTCGCTCAACGGCATAGTAGTGCCGGCATCATGCGTTCAGACCATGTCCGACGGACTGGCTGTATGGGTTGTGAAAAACGGCAAGTCGTACCGTCGTGTCATTGAGGTGAGCGATTTTGTCAAAAATGGCGTGCTTGTCAAAAAAGGCCTTGAGCATGGAGATACCATAGTCACTTTAGGCTACCAGAAACTGTTCAACGGAGCAAAAGTTTCTATCAAATAATTTGATACAAATATGGCTAAGAAAAGAAACATAATTGAAGCGGCGATGAGGAACAGCAATCTGGTGTTCTTCTTCATGGCTATTATTGTCATATTCGGCTTCTTCGCGCTTCCTCGTCTGAAAAAGAACGAGTTTCCGGATGTGACTATACGTACCGGCGTGGTCGCTATCGTCTATCCAGGCGCCACGGCCGAAGAGATAGAGCAGAGGGTGACAGGAGTTACCGAACAGTATCTGTTCACCTTTGCAGATGTTGATAAAACCAAGACTTATTCGTATGCCAAAGACGGTATGCTGGTAGTCATCGTCAACTTGGTGACTGAAACCGCCGATGCACGTATGACCTGGTCACGTATACGTCAGGGATTGACACTTTTTAAACAGACTGATTTGCCGAAAGGCGTGATTGCGACAGCCGTTATCGACGATTTCGGAAACGCGTCATCACTGCTTCTCGCCATTGAAAGTGATCAGCGCTCGTCTCGCGAGCTGCGTGAATTTTCCGATAAACTTGCTCAAAAACTGCGTACTATAAAAAGCCTCGGCAATATCAAAATCGTAGGTGAGCAAAAGGAAGAGATTGCGGTTTACATGGATCCGGCCCGCATGACACAGTACGCAATTTCACCAGGTATGGTGACTGCTGAACTTGGCGCACATAGTTTGCGTACCATTTCCGGAAAGGTTGAAAACAGTGACGGCCAGGCCCTGATTCACGTGGAAGTGCCTATTGGCGACCTCTATGAACTGAATGAAATGGTGGTTTTCTCCGACCAGGTAACCGGACAGACGGTTAAACTGCGTGACGTGGCCCGTATAGAACGCCGTTACATGGAAGCGTCACAGTATATCCAATATTCCGACAGTGTGGTCGACAAAAACCGCTGCTTGATATTCTCCATCGAAATGCGTCCGGGCAACAATGTGGTGGCCTTCGGTGATGAAGTCAACGAAAAGATAAACGCCTTCCTTTCCACTGCTCCGCCTGACATCAGGGTGCACCGTATCACCGACCAGCCAGTGGTTGTCAACAAGTCGGTGATGTCGTTCCTGAGAGACTTGATTGAGGCTATACTTATAGTTATTCTAGTGATGCTGATGCTGTTCCCGTTAAGAACGGCTTTGGTGTCGTCTACCTCGGTGCCTGTTTGTATAGCGGCAGCTTGGGCCATAATGTACCTGCTTGGTATGGAGCTCAACACTGTGACTTTGGCCGCTCTTATCGTCGTCTTGGGTATGATAGTGGACGACTCGGTGGTGGTTATCGACGGCTATTCCGACATGCTGACTGAAAGGCATTCGCGTTGGTATTCGGCAGCTATATCCACAAAACGGCTCATGACATCCATGCTCATAGCCACATGCTCGATTTCGTGCATGTTCTTCCCGATGTTGCCACTGATGCAAGGTACCAACATGGGTGACTTCATCAAACTGTTCCCATGGGCTATCTTCATCACTTTGTCATGCAGTTTCCTGTACGCAATCTGGGTGATACCATATTTGTCGGCAAGGGTGATTAAACCTTATAATCCTAACAAGCGCTCAAGATTTGAGAAGATTCAGTCAAAGTTTTTCGATGCCTTGCAAAACAGTTACAAGAAACTGCTTGACCTTTGTTTCCGCCATAAATGGGCAACCGTTGTTGCGGCATTGGTGTCTGTAGTTCTGGGTATCTTCTTCCTGACAAAGATAAACATTCAGATGTTGCCAAAGGCTGAGCGTGACAGCTTTGCTGTCGAAATACACCTGGCTGCCGGCAGTTCGTTGGAGGAGACAGCGGCTGTGTCCGATTCGCTGACCAAGATTCTGAAGGCTGATAAGCGTGTGAAGTCGGTGACAGCGTTTATTGGTATGGCTTCACCACGATTCCACATGACCTATGCTCCTGAAGCCATGCCGACCAATGCCTACGCACAGTTTATTGTGATAACTGAGTCGGATGACGCTACCAAGGAAATGATGAACGAGTATCCGAAGAAATATGAGAATTATTTCCCAATTGCTCAGATTCGTTTCAAACAGATGGACTATCAGATAGTCAACTCGCCAGTTGAGTATTACATAATGGGCGATGATTATAACCAGCTCAGCGTAATCAATGATTCCATTAAGGAATTCATGCGTAAGGATCCTAATCTGTTTTATGTGCATTCCGATTTTGATGAAACGGAGGAGGTTATTGAGGTGGTGCTCGATGTGGATGAAGCTACCCGTCTGGGAGTGACACAGTCGGTGCTGTCTGTTTACCTTGCAGGTGCCATGACCGGAAGCAGCATAGTCTCGCTCTGGGAAGGCGGTTATAACCTTCACACTACAGTGTACACCGAGGGTTCACACGACATTGACTATGAGGGACTTGGAGATATGCTGATACCAACCTCACATCCTGGTGTGTGGGTGCCTTTGCGTCAGGTGGCCAAATTGGAGCCCAGCTTTAAGCATAGCATTCTGCCTCACCGCAACGGCATGAAGTGCATAACATTGGGTGCCGATGTGGTTCCTGGTGCTGGACAGCTCAGAGAGTTTAAGAAGATTGACGAATATATCGAAACTCTCGACATTCCTGAAGATGTCATTATCACACCGGGTGGCTCAATGTCGGTGACCAATGATACAATGCCGTCACTTCTGATGTCAATCATGGCAGCCATTATCGTGATGTACATAGTTTTGATTATTCACTATGGAAAAATCGGAATATCCTTCCTTTCACTGTCAGTGTCGGTGCTTTGCATCTTCGGATCCATGCTGGGTTTGTGGATGTTCGGCCTGGATTTGTCTGTGACGGCAATGTTGGGTATCATCTCGCTTATCGGTATCATTGTGCGTAACGCCATTATCATGTACGATTATGCGGCAGAACTGCGTGAGAAATCGCATTTGCCGGTGCATAAGGCTGCTTATGAGGCAGGTTTGCGTCGTATGAGACCTATCTTCCTCACTTCAGCCACTACAGCATTAGGCGTCATCCCTATGATTTTGGCTCAGACCTTGCTTTGGGAGCCTATGGGTGTGGTTATCTGCTTCGGCACAATCTTCACATTCCCGCTCGTGGTGACGGTGCTTCCTGTAGCTTACTGTCTGGCTTTCGATGCCGGTGAACATGATAAGTTGGTCTGGAAGAAACTCAACATGAGATTCCTGAGAAATCTGGACAAACGTGAGAAGCGTATTGAGAAATATAATTTGGAACATAATGGTCTTAAAGAATAGCGCTATGAAAAGATATATTTTGATTGTTGTTTTTGCCTGCCTGACTTTAGGCTTGTCGGCTCAAGACGTTCTTACTCTTGACTCGTGTTTCGCCTTGGCCAGAGTCAATAATGCCCAGTTCAAGACCAATCAGATTGAGATAGAAAAGGCTCAGGAGGTCAAACAGCAGGTATACACCAAGTATTTCCCACAGGTGAGCCTGGGCTATTTTGCCTATTATGCAGCAAAGCCTATTATACAATATGGTGTAAATGATGTGCACGACGAATTTGGAGAGATTTTGAAGACTATCATCGAATATCTTAATGAAGACGTCGGTTTGAACGTGCCTGAGGAAATCAATCTCATGCACTACGGACACAGCGTCAGCGCTTTGGCTTTACAGCCGGTCTATGCCGGAGGACGTGTGCGCTCGGGCAACAAACTTGCAAAACTCGGCATAGAAGCTGCCGAGCTTAAGGCTGAGGTATCGGAACGCGACTTGTTGGAAAACATTGAGTCGACCTACTATCTGGTGGTCGGACTTCAAGCAAAGGTTGCCACTCTGGAGTCGGCCCTCAACCTGATAGATTCACTCGACCGTGTTGTCAACACTGCACTTAAGGCCGGCTTGGTTACCAAGAACGACCAGCTGCGCGTGGCTCTGGAACGTAACAAATACAAGGCTTTGCAGCTGCAGCTTAACAACGGTATAGTTCTGGCCTCGCAGTTGCTTTGCCAAGAGATAGGCATTGAGTACCCTGAAGAAGGTCTTAACTTGGATAATGATCTGGCCGTGGCCGATATATACGTCGAAAACGACAACTTTATCCGTCCTGAGATACAGCTTTTGCAGATGCAAATCGATGCTGAGGAGTTAAACAAGAAATTGTCTAGAGGAGAGGCCCTGCCGCAAATTGGAGTGGGCGCTATGGTACAGTACGGTAATACCATTAAAAACTACAAGGGCAATGCCTTGTTCTTCGCTTCTTTGCAGGTTCCTATTACAAATTGGTGGGAGACATCGCACAAAATCAAGGAGCATAACCTCAAGATCGAAGAATTCGAGATTATGCAGCAAGATCTCACAGAGAAGATGTCGTTGCAGGAAAAGCAGGCATACAACCAGATGATAGAGGCCGAATCGCTGATGGAATCGGATCAGGCTGCTTTGGACATGGCCGCAGAAAACTACCGTCTGGCAGAACTCAATTACCGTGCGGGTTTGAATACACTTACCGACGTGCTTGAGGCTAACACTCTGCTGTTGCAGGCACAGAACGCCATCACTGACCGTCAGATCACTTACGTGTCAGCGCGTCGCCGTTACCACGACCTGACAGGTAAATAAAATTGCTTTATGTTATTTAAATTTTTATATTTGCAAACAATTTAATTATTAAACTATGAAAAGAAGACTTATCACACTGTGCATGACATGCTTGTTGTGCTTGCCTGCGTTCGCTCAGAGGATAGTTGAAGCAGACGGTAATTTTGCCGAATACAACCGCAACAGTGTCTCTCTTGTCGTGACTACCTATGCCGACAACTATGACAACATGTTCGAGTCCAACATACTCAGCAAAAGTATGGGTAGTAAGTTCGACGTAAACGAGATTTCGACAAAATCCATCAGACTGAGAACCAGCCGTATTATTGAGAATACTAACAGCATAAAGGGCTTCAGACCTGATGCAATGACTGCAAGAGGCATTGTGAACTGTTTGAATGACGAAGATGTCGGCAAACAGATTTTCAACTACATTCTCCAGCGTGATAAGGAAGGCCGTTTCAGCCGTGTGATTCTAGACCAGCGCGGTAAATGGAACGCCACCGACAAGGATGTCATGGAGTCTCAGCTTACTCAAGTGGACGCCATGGGCCAGAACGGTGAGATGCTCATGGAAAAAAGCTATGTGGTGGTTATAGACATGAAAAACCCAACCCGAGAGGAAAGGAAGGTGAAAGACAGCAAGGGCAACACCGTAACCAAAGTACAGTGGAAAGCCAATATCGCAGGATATGTCTTCAAGATTACTGATGCTCATGAGGTGGCCGCAAGAGTGTTGAGCGAGATGTGGATATACGACACTGACGATGCTGCTACAGTAGCCGCCAAGAAGAATGCCTACGACAACCTCGACATTCTGATGTCGCTCAATGCCGCCGATGGCGTGACAGCTTACGGCGACGAGTTGGCTGATGCCGTGAACAGCGGTTTTAACAGCGTAATCGAAAAGCTGGTCAAGGCAATCCCGGAGTGGCAGGTAGCCATTGACTGTGAGACTGTCAAGCCTTTCATCACTGCAAAGATCGGAACCAAAGAGGGAGTGCGCAACGGACACCGTTACGGTATCTACGGTCAGGTCTACAACGCTAAGAAAGGAGCCAATGAGTTCAGACGCAAGGGCTTCGTCAGAGCCACAGAGGTGGCCGACAACCGCAGGGTTGCCGACGGTAAGGCCGATTCCACCTATTTCTACAGAATTTCGGGCGTACAGCCTCTGAAAGGCAATGAGATACTCAAGGAGAAGAAAGATGCCGGCATAAGCATCAGTTTTGACTACACCTACAACGCCAGCCTGGCCAAACCTAACAACAACAAACTGTTCGGCTCATTCTCAATGGCTAACGTAGGAGTTGACTTCCTTATGAATATCAAAAAACGCGGTTTCAGCCAGTACCTCACCATGAACTTCGGTCTGGATGTAATGAGTGGCAGCAAATTGCTCGAAGGTCATAATAATTATGGTGAGTATGCATACATTACAGGTGATGACGGAAAGTTCCTTTTCGATAAAGGCGTGATGTATTTTAACGTCAGTATCGGTTATATGTGCGGCGTTAAGCTCTATCATTTCCTTGAGGTTCAGCCTTACTTGAGAGTGGGCGCCGACGTATTCCTTTCACCTAGCGTGAGCCTGAACAAGTTGAAAGAATTGGCTTATATAGAAGATTTCAATCCAAAAGAGGAGATGACGGAAGACAACACCAAGACAAAGGGTTCCATCTATCTTGATCCAGGTGTGCGCTTTGCATTCAATATCTACTACCCAGTGCAGTTGTACTTCCAGGTTACCTATTCGGTCAATATTTACGGCCTCGATTCATATAAAGTCATCAACGACTATCTCAAAGACTGCGGCTACGGCCACAAGAACGGTCTCGGTATAGGCGGCGGTGTCAGACTTTGCTTCTAATTATCAATGTAATAATAAACGCTATGAAAAAAATCTTATTAGTAACATTGGCCTTTCTGCTCGCATTAACATCGTTGGAAGGCTTCGCGCAATCTCAAAAGAAAAAACGCGCCGCTATATTCACCAACCCGCAGAACTATGACGCACAGGTCATAGCAGTGGGAACTACAGGAACCAAGTATATCTATGTGTCGGGTACCGGCAAAAAGATAGAGGGTGCTGTGTTTCAGGCTCAGCAGAATGCCATACATGCTTGCATATTCAAAAACATTCCCGGAACACCTCAAGCCGAGGGCGTGCCGGCCTTGTACGACGCTATGGAGCCTAAACCTGAAGATGAAGAGTTCTTCGACAACTTCTTCGCTCCGGATGGCATGTATCTGAGTTTCATAACCAACCGTAGTACCATCAAACCAGAGGGTAAGGATGTGGTTGACCTCGGAAAAGGCTTTTTCCAGGTTCACCTGAAAGTGCAGGTGAACTACGATGCACTGAAGAAATATCTCGTCGATAACGGTAAGGTGAAAGCCTTTGCAGCCGACCTTCAGGGTGTGGCCAAACCGAAGATGATCATCTTCCCATCTGATGAATGGTGCAAGAAGGGCGGTTATACCGACCAGTATGGCAATGTCGACTACGACAAGGCTTTATCTGACGAAAATATGCGCGACATGATAACAGCTTTCGAGGGCTTCATGAGCAAGGCCGGATTCGACATGAACGACCTGCGTCAGGAACTCAACGAGTACAAGACCAACCGCGCTTATGACGCAGCTGAGGAATACGGCAATGAGAAGGCCGCCACCATGAAGGATATGTTGGAATCGGCCGTGCGTGCCGATATGCGCATAGAGTTTGACTACCGTGTCAAAAACGAGGCAGGCAAACAGTATGTGGAGTTCAACATCGGAGTGTACGATGCAGCCACCAACAAGGCTCTCTTCTCGAACGTGGCCCGTGGCACAGCAGTGTCGGGCAACGCCCAGATGGTGAACCAGTTGAAGGAAGCCATACAGAACATTCAGGATCATTTCTTGAGCCAGATCAACGAGAAATTCGCCATCATGGCTAAGGAAGGCCGCGAGATTGTTGTTGTGTGCGACAGATTCGCTTCGTGCAGCACCAGCTATAATACCACCTTCGATGGCGACAAGCTCTCGGTCATCATAGCTGACTACATCGAATCGGAAGTTGTGGAAGGTACCAGCTTTGCCACCGACCAGGCTACAGCCAACAAACTCAAATTCTCACAGGTGCACATCCCGCTCTTCAAAGAGAAGAAAAACAGAAGAACAGGCAAGACCACCACAGTTGCCCAGTATGCTAAGGACTTTGGCGACGGTCTGGCAGCTTACATCACCGAGATTTCCGGCGAACCGTGCCGTGTTGAGCCACGCGGAGTCGGCAAAGTGTTCATTACATTAGGAATTGACGCAACAGAGGAGGAATAATTATGAAAAAGTTATTGATTATAGCCTGCACCTTATTCTTTGCCATGCCGTTGTTTGCGCAGGATAAGGCTTCCACATTGGATGACAAGCAGCGTATCTGCATTACGGCTTTCATGGATCCGGAGATGGATATCCCGGTAGCAGCCCAAAACATTCTTCTTGACAGAATGAGCAAAGCCATTCTCAAAAACGGTCTGGGTAGCTCGGATGGTGAACGTTTCATCATGACAGCCAATGTCAATGAACTCGGTTCTGAAACCACAGCCACAGCTCCCGTGATGCACGTTGTTGAGTTGGAGGTGAGCTTCTTCATTGGCGACGGCATAGACGGAACCTTGTTCTCACAGGGCTCTATCACAGTGAAGGGTGCTGACGACACTAAGGACAAGGCTTATTTGAGCGCTATCAAAAAGATAAAGGTCAACGACCCGACTTTCAAGAGAATGATAGCTATAGCCAAGGATAACATCGTCAATTACTATAACACCAAATGCAACTTCATAATTTCTGAAGCACAGCATCTGTCAAACAATCAGCAGTACGACGATGCCATATTCGAGCTGACTCGCGTGCCTGACATCTGTGAGGAATGCTATGCCAGAAGCATGGCCGAGGCCGCAAAAGTCTATCAGAAGAAGATAGATGAGGAAGGGGATATCTTGCTCAGCCAGGCCAGAAGCGAATGGACTAAAGGTCAGAACAGAGCAGCAGCCGAAAAAGCCGGTGCCTACCTCGTTCAGATCAACCCTCAGAGCAAGGCTTATGCCGAAGCTACGGTATTGTTCAACCAGATGGAAAACCGTATCAAGGAAAGTGACCAGCAGGCTTGGGAATACCAGATGCAAAAACAGCAGAACGCTGCCAATGCCGAACAGGCTAGGATAGAAGCTGCCAAGGAAGTTGCCGTGGCAGAAGCCAAGAGCAAGAAACGCCACTACAGCCTCATCTCAATCCATAAATGGTGGGGAAAGAAAAAGTAAGGTAAGTTTTATAAAGAAAAATCCGGCGGGGAACCCGCCGGATTTTTTTATGCTGTCAGCTTCTTGTGAGCGTGAGCCTCGACTACGTTGATAGCGTAGTCGCCCAGTTTCTCGCTCTCACAGATGATGTCCATATACTGCACACCGGCTTGATAGTTGTAGCGGTGCTCGTTGATGTCGGTAACATTGGCCTCCTTGAGCTGTGTGCGGTAGTTGTTGATTTCGTTTTCTATATTCAACGACTCGTTAATGTCGACTATGTTCTGGTCGTCGTCAAGCACCTTCTGCATGTGCTCCAGAGCCTTGTTGTCCAGCTCGAACATGTGGCGGATGTGCACCTTCTGCTCGTCGGTGAAATGCTCGTTCTTGGTGTGTTTCTGATTGATGGTGCGAGCCAGGTTGTAGCAGCTGTCGCCAATACTTTCAAGTTCGCCTACCTCACGCAGCATGTAACGGATTTGTGTCTTACTTTCGTCACTCAAATGTCCGGCTGTCACCTTGTTCAGGTAGTTGGCAATCTCAATCTCCATATTGTCCGAAATGCCTTCGTATTTCTCGATTCTGGAGAATAGCTTGCTGAAATCCTCGTCGTTTTTGGTGTCAAACAGCAGGGTGGGGATGAAGTTGAACATCTTGTTGGTACGTGCGGCGAACAGGCTTATCTCTTTCTGGGCTTGAAGAATGGAAAGCTCAGCGGTTGAAAGCAATCCGCCAGTTATGTATTTCAACTTCGATTCCTCGTCTTCCTCAGATACTTTAGGCTTAATAACTCTGCAGACGAAACGCTCAATGGTGTGGACGAAACCTATCTGCAGCAAAGTGTTTGTGATATTGAAAGCTGAGTGGAAGGATGCCAAAACCACCGATATCATGGCTAGATTGGCGGCGTAACCCGGATTGTCAGGCGTCATGTATCTGTCGAAGCCCACGATATGGCACACCAGATTGACAAGTGGCTGCAGTAGAATCAAAGCCCAAATAACACCCACCACATTGATGCTCAAGTGGGCGAAAGCCGCTCGCCTGGCTTGAGTGTTGGCGCCCATGGCCACTATGTTGGCGGTGATGGTTGTGCCAATGTTTTCACCCAACACAAGCATAACACCCTGATCTATATGCAGAACTCCGGTGGAGCACAAAATCATGGTGATAGCCATAATGGCAGCACTCGACTGAACAAGCAGAGTCAACAGAGATCCCATGAACAGGAAGAATAAGGTGTTCAAGAAGTTAGGGTCGTTGAAACGCTCGAAGAAAGCGCTGATGGCTGCATTGGCTTCAGGGTTTTGAACTACGGAGAAACCGGTGTCCTTCAAGGTGCTCAGACCCAGGAACAGGAAGGCAATACCAAACAGAAAGTCGCCTATGATGCGGCGTTTTTTCAAATACAGCAGTATGATTCCTACGAAAAACGCGGGAAACACAAAGTCGGTGATGTTGAACGAAAAGCCCAGCGACATAATCCAGGCAGTCACTGTGGTACCGATGTGGGCGCCCATGATTACCGAGATGGACTGTGCCAGAGTCAGCAATCCGGCGTTGACAAACGACACCGTCATCAGAGTGGTTGCCGTCGACGACTGCACTGCCGCTGTGATGAAAACTCCGGTCAACATACCGGTGATGCGGTTGGTTGTCATAGTGCTCAGAACGTGACGCAGCTGAGGACCGGCCATTTTCTGAAGAGCATCACTCATGGCTTTCATACCGTACATCAGCAATGCCAGACAGCCTAAAAGTTTAATAAAAACGTAAATGCTCATTTATCCGTTTGTATTTGAAAAATCATCTCACTCTTTTTTGCATTGCCTTATCGCATATCGAATTGTCGTAATGGTCAAGGTTTTCCTTCACCAATTTGAGAGCCTTCTCCATAAGTTCGTTGTCGTAAGTAACCAATTCGTAGAGATTGTCGGCCATCCATTGAGTCAGAAGGTCTTTCTCGTTAAGCTTAAGGATTTTGGCTATCTTAATCACTTCGTCTCGCTCTATGCAGCACAACCCGTTTTCCTTGCGATGATACTTGGTCACCGAAATGCCCAACAGATTGGCCATCTGTCTTTGCGTGATGAATGCGTAACTCCTGTACTTCCTTATGGTTTCCCTTAACATTACGACTCAGAGACTTTATTATTTGTCGATAGTTGCCAAGAATTCTTCGTTTGAGATGGTCTTGGAAATCCTGTCTTTGAGGAATTCCATGGCTTCGACTGGTGTCATGTCGGCGAAGTGGTTGCGCAGAGCCCAGACGCGTGCCAGAGTGCGTTCGTCCACCAGCAGGTCGTCACGACGCGTACCTGATGCCACAATGTCGATGGCAGGGTAGATGCGCTTGTTCGACAGACGACGGTCGAGCTGCAACTCCATGTTACCTGTACCCTTGAACTCTTCGAAGATGACTTCATCCATCTTGGAGCCTGTGTCGATGAGGGCTGTGGCAAGGATGGTCAGTGAGCCGCCGCCTTCAATGTTACGTGCAGCGCCGAAGAAACGTTTAGGCTTCTGCAATGCATTGGCTTCGACACCGCCCGAAAGCACCTTGCCCGATGCCGGTGACACTGTGTTGTAGGCACGTGCCAGACGGGTCATGGAGTCGAGCAGAATCACCACATCGTGACCGCATTCGGTCAAACGTTTGGCCTTCTCGAGCACTATGTTGGCTATCTTCACGTGTTTGTCGGCCGGCTCGTCGAAGGTTGAGGAAATGACTTCGGCTTTTACGCTGCGAGCCATGTCGGTGACCTCTTCAGGACGTTCGTCAATCAACAATATAATAAGGTATACCTCGGGGTGGTTGGCCGCAATGGCGTTGGCCACTTCCTTCAGCAACACTGTTTTACCTGTCTTGGGCTGTGCGACTATCAAACCGCGCTGACCTTTGCCGATGGGGGCGAAGAGGTCCATGATACGTGTAGACACTGTGCCGCCCTGGTGTCCTGTGAGTTTGAACTTCTCGTCAGGGAACAGAGGGGTGAGGAAGTCGAACGGGATACGGTCGCGCACCTCGTCAGGGTTACGTCCGTTGATCTTGTCGACTTTCACCAGCGGGAAGAACTTCTCGCCGTTCTTTGGAGGACGTATCATTCCGAGAATGGTGTCGCCTGTCTTGAGACCGAACAGCTTTATCTGCGACTGTGAGACGTAGATGTCATCAGGTGAGTTGAGATAGTTGTAGTCGGCCGAACGGAGGAATCCGAAGCCGTCGGGCATGATTTCGAGCACGCCTTCAGCCTGCACCACGCCGTCGAACTCCGAAATGAGCTCTTCGTGTCGCGGAGGCTCCTGAGGTTTGGGCTGCTGGTTGGGCTGCTCCTCGTGATACGTCTTTTGTGGACGGACCTCGTAGCTGGCTTGCTTTTCCTCAAACATCGGCAATACCGGTTCAATCGGAGCTACCATCTCAGTTTCAGGCTCTTCCTCGTTGTTCTCGTTCAATATCTCGTTGGCCACGTCCACCACTGCCGGTTTCGGACGCGGATATGATACATGATATGCCGCTTTATCTTCGTTTGTATTGTTGTCGAAGGTAGTCTTAATCACGTCGGTGCGCTTTCCGATTCTTGGGCGACGGCCACGGCGCGGAGCCTCTGATGCCGCTTCGGCAACAGCTTCTGCCGGGGCTTCCGGAACTTCCGGAGCAGCTTCCTGTGCAGGTTCAGCGGCCGCTTTAGGACCTCTCTTGTGAGTCGGTTTTGCAGCAGGATCGACAGGAGCCGCTTCAACTGCAACTTCTTCTGCCTCAACTACTTTTTTCTTTCTTCCCGGACGTCCTTTGGGCTTAGGGGCTGCCTGATTTTCCGACTCAGCTTGGCGGTTAAGAATACTGAATACCAAGTTTTCCTTCGGCACATTGACATCATCCACTCCAAGCTTTATACCTATCTCCTTGAGCTCGGCAAGTGATTTGTCGTTTAATTCGTAAATGTCGTACATAAAAAATAATTTATCCTTGAAATTTTCGGGGCTGAACTGTCCCTCGAAATGGAACAATAACAAATGGTCATTGTGTTTATTTGACGTTGCAAAAATAACAATTTATTTCATAAGGGCAACAAAAAAAAGTGTTACTTTTGCAAAAATTTTTGGAAATATGATTCAGAGAAAACAGACCGTATTTATGTTTTTATCGGCAATAGCCAGCGCATTGTTGTTTTTCATGCCTCTGGCTTCATTTGTAGCCGATGGTAATGTTATGAAATTCACTATCTTTGGAATACAAAACCCAATAGAAAACCTTTCGTTGTCAAAGGCTTACACCTGGCCGCTCATAGTTTTGACGATTTTGATGACCATAACTCCTATCTATACAGCATTTCGTTTCAAGAAACGCGAGCAGCAGGTGAGACTTTGCCAGCTCGACATGCTCTTCAACGTGGTATTCATCGGTTTGGTGCTTTTGTATTATGATGCAGACATCCAGAAGGTTATAGCCGCTGTTGAGGGTGATTCCTATCAATTTGATGTTGCATATTTCATAGGTACAGTCATTCCGCTGGTAAACTTGGTTTTCCAGATTTTGGCCATTCGCGGAATCAAGAAGGATATAGCTCTGCTGAAGTCAATCGACCGTTTGCGCTAGTATCTGGATTTTTCGTAGACTTCCATGTTGGAAGCATTCTTTCCGTCTATTTGGAATCTCACCATTGTAATCACTTTGTGAGGACCTGTCTGTCCGGCCGCTCCTGGGTTGATGTGGAGCAGGTGGAGGCTGTGGTCGTTCATCACCTTGAGGATGTGCGAGTGACCGCTGATGAAAATGTCAGGTTTCTCTTTGATTAGCAGTTCTTTTATGCCCGGCTCGTAATGGTTGGGATAACCGCCAATATGGGTCATCACCACCTTCATTTCTTCGACGGTGAAAATTTGGGTTTTGGGGTAGGTCAGACGGATGTCCTGTCCGTCCATGTTGCCGTATACCGCGCGAAGCGGTTTGAATGCCGACAAAGCATTGGTGACATCGGCCGAGCCGATGTCACCAACATGCCATATTTCGTCACAGTCTTTGAAAAACTCAAAGACTTTCGGATTGAGCCATCCGTGTGTGTCGGATAATAATCCTATTTTTGTCATGATTACGGAATCTTATATGAAATGCCGATGCTCAACACTTCCTTGAACTGGCGGAATGTAGGACCGCTGATAGGTTTGATGTCCTCATCATAAACCAAACGTGCTGTCAGGTTGCAGCTCAACCAGTCGTTGACTTTCATGACAAGAGCGTTGTCCCAGTCGAAAACAACAGGGCAGGTGTATTTCTCGTCAAGTGCGTTCAAATCAGATGATTTATGCAGATAGTCATAGAAAGCGATGAGTTTTGAGCTAAATGTAACATTTTCAAAAATCTCGTAGTTGAACTCTGCTGTCAACTGAGCACCAAGTTCCCAACGGGTCTTCTCACCATGTTTGATTAATTCTCCAGTTTCTTCGTCATAATGGGCTTTCTTGACACCAAATGCGCCTTCATCAGCGAGTTTCTGGTCGTTGACGACTATAAGTTTGCATGTGAGAGGAGAGATATTGACTTTGAAGTGCTCGTTCGGAACCCACTGGACACCAATACCTAAAGTGAAGTAACCAGGAGCCATGAAACCTGAAATGCGGTTGGTGCTGTCGGCAGCGTAGTTGTAACCATTGGCAAACTGGCTCTGGAATGTGAAGTCGGCTGTAGCATACCACTTGTCACTCGAAAGATTGTGACCATACAAAGAACTCAGGAAGATACGGTCGTCGGTTTTGATAGGATTTTTTTTCAAATCGAAATAGCTGTAACCCAACTGAAGATCAATGCTGTTGTCCCATTTGTGGTTGCCTTTCTTGTAGTTGACGTTGTACTTGGCCAAACCGAGGAAGTTGATATTGTCCTGACCGCCAGCCGACCAGTTGTCAAAATGGCTCTGAGCCATGTTGAAACCGACGTTACCGCCGTGTGTCCAAGGTGATGCCACTGTTTCAGCATCCTGTGCATATGCCACATTCACCGAAAGCAGCAATGCAACTAAAGGTAAAAATAATTTTTTCATACTATATTAATTTAAGTTAAACATATTCTCTGCTAATGGCTAATGGCTAATAGCTAATAGCTAATAGCTAATATCTATTCCCGTCATGAAAGTTTCTTTCGCCAATCTGGAACGTTATATCCTGTGTGGTTCTGGTTCGCACCAAGCTGTCGTTTTTGACGCCCGGAGTCCAAACCAGACTTTGCAGCAAACGGATGGCCTCGTTGTCGCAACCTCCGCCAACGCTGTTTTCAACCACTATGTTAGAGGCGCGGCCATCTGTTTCCACCACAAAGTTCAGCTTTACGGTGCCCTGAATCTCAAACTGTTTAGCCTGATCGGGGAAGACGAGCTCTGTGCGGAGATATGCAGCCAAAGTGACGTCAGGATTTTCGAAATACGGATATGGAGCTTTGCTGACTTCTTTCAAAGTGTAGATGTTGTTGCTCTTTTGAGCAGGATGACCTTGGTCGGGCAGCACCACTCTCGGGTTTTTCTCCTCGGCCTTCTTGTAGCTCTTGGGAGAGAAGTCGACTGTGTAGTAGTCGTCGTAAGCTGTCGGCTTGCCGTCTTTAAGTCCAGGATTCCATTCTATCATTTTCACCAGTCTGACAGCTTCGGCGGCGCACTGCTCGTCGAAAGCCTCCTTAACGTTGTAGCCGGTGGCGTTGCCGTCTTTGTCTACCTTATAATATACTGTAATTTTACCGCCTTTTTTGGCGTCCAAGGCTTCTTTCGGGTAATTCAGATGGTTGTTGATTATCTTTTTGGTGAGAGCAAAGCCAGAAACAGGTTCCGGCGACTTTGTCTGAGCATCAAGGTTTAAGCTAAATGGAGTGATAATCAATAATGTCAATACTATTTTTGCAAGTTTATTCATAATTAGTTTCTTGATTAGCACTGCAAATGTACAAAAAATATTTATGATATTCCAAAATTTTCTAATTTTGTAATCCAATTGAAGAAATTAGTCGAATTATTTATGATTAAACATAATACCGCAAAAAAGGAAGACTCCAACATGGTTTTCGGCGTACATCCCGTAGAGGAGGTCATCAAGGCAGGGAAGGAGCTGGAGAAAATTTTCGTACAGTCGGGCCTGCGCTCGCCTCAGATTTCTGAGATAGTTAACTACGCCCGCGAGCACGAGGTGCCTGTGCAGTTTGTCCCCATTGAGAAGCTGAACCGCCTCACCCGCAAGAATCATCAGGGAATAGTGGCTTTTGTGTGCCCGATTTCTTATCAGACCATAGAGAATGTGGTTCCTATGGTGTATGACGAGGGTCGCATGCCTTTGGTGGTGATTCTGGACCGTGTTACAGATGTGCGCAACTTCGGCGCCATTGCCCGTACTTGCTACGCTGCCGGAGTGGATGCCATAGTGATACCTTCCCGCGGAAGCGCCCTTATCAACGGCGACGCCATGAAGACTTCGGCCGGAGCTTTGTCGTTGATTAATGTATGCAGAGTGGAGAATATCAAGGATACCATAGATTTTCTGAAGGCCAGCGGCTTGAAGGTGGTGGCTTTTTCGGAAAAAGGCAAACAGTCGTTGTGGAAAGCCGACCTTACAGGACCTCTCGCCATTATGATGGGCTCTGAGGAAGACGGCATAAGCGAGGCATATCTCAAGCGTGTGGATGACCATCTGCTCATTCCTATGCCGGGCGACATAGATTCACTCAATGTCAGCGTGGCCACAGGCATAGTCACATTCGAAGTGGTTCGCCAGAGACTGGGATAAATTTGTAAGAGACTGGGATAAGCTTGTAGGAGATAGGGCGGAGCCTCAGGGAGATAAAAAAAATAACGTCGTGCTGCAGCGCGACGTTATTTTTGTGATTGTCAAGTACTTCTTAGTCTTCTTTCTTCTTGAGAATTTCCTTGATACGGGCTTTCTTACCGGTGAGTCCTCTGAGGTAGTAAATTCTAGCTCTGCGGACGGCGCCCTTCTTGTTCACCTCGATGCTGTCGATCATAGGATCGGCGATAGGGAATATTCTCTCAACACCGATGTTGTTGGAAATCTTTCTGACGGTGAAAGTGGCACGGCAGCCTTCGCCTGCGCGCTGCAGAACTACACCCTGGAATTTCTGCAAACGTTCCTTGTTTCCCTCAACAATTTTATAAGTTACGGTGACGGTATCACCTGACTTGAACTGTGGAAAATCTTTCACTTGTACTTGATCTTCAACGAATTGGATTAACGCGTTTTTCATTTCTGTTGTATTTTTTATCTTATTCTAATCCTCTTAAAAAAGCATGCAAAAATACAAAACTTTTCGATACCACCAACATTTATTTTATTTTTTTTATTTTTTCGTACATCTCGGGGCGGCGTTCCTTCGTTCTTTCAAGTGATTGCTGGTATTTCCATTCGTTTATAATGGCGTCGTTACCCGACAGAAGCACCTCCGGAACCTCCCAACCTTTGTATTCACGAGGGCGTGTGTACACCGGCGGCGACACCAAACCGTCCTGAAAAGAGTCAGAAAGTGCCGAAGTTTCGTCACTCAAAGCGCCCGGAATCAACCTCACCAGACTGTCGGTGAGCACAGCCGCCGCCAGTTCGCCGCCGGAAAGGACGTAATCGCCTATTGAGATTTCCTTGGTGACCAGATGCTCGCGTATGCGCTCGTCTATTCCTTTGTAATGTCCGCAAAGCATGATGAGGTTTTCGTTCATCGAGAGTTGGTTGACTACAGGCTGTGTCAGCAACTCACCGTCAGGACTCATGTATATTACCTCGTCGTAATCGCGTTCCGACTTCAGATGTGTGATGCAGTTATCGACGGGCTCAATCATCATGACCATACCGGCACCTGCCGAGAAAGGGTAGTCGTCCACACGGCGGTGTTTGTCGGTGCTGTAGTCGCGCAGATTGTGGAGGTGAATGTCGACCAGGCCTTTGGTCACAGCGCGTTTCACTATTGACTCGGTGAAAGGTCCTTCGAACATTTCAGGAAATATGGTGATGATATCTATTCTCATTTTTTGTGATTTGCCGGGGCAAAAGTATAAAAAATTTCGATGCGGCGTTTCCTTTCTTTAATAAATGGATTGATGTTGCAGATGTTTGGTCTTTGTATTTTGATGATTATCAACGTATTAAATAAATATCAAAAAATTTTAAAAAATTTGTGGTTTGTATTCAAAAAACGTGTAATTTTGCAACGCTTTTGAGAAATCAAAACGCAGACCCTTGCCCAGGTGGTGAAATTGGTAGACACGCTACTTTGAGGGGGTAGTGACGATTGCGTCGTGCAAGTTCGACTCTTGTCCTGGGCACCAAAAGTTCCACCCAAAGCCCATGTGGTGAAATTGGTAAACACGCTACATTCAGGGTGTAGTGAGCGGACGCTCTTGGAAGTTCGAGTCTTCTCATGGGCACGATAAAAAAAAGAACCGGTCAAACGACCGGTTCTTTTTTTTTAGCCGTTAGCCATTAGCCATTAGCCGTTAGCCGGGAACCACTAACGACTAAAGACTAAAAACTAAAAACTATTTCAGATAGGTATCAAGCCAATTCTTGAATCTGCGCTGCCACAGTATACCGTTCTGAGGCTTCAACACCCAGTGGTTTTCATCCGGGAAGTATAGGAATTCTGCAGGAATGCCGCGCAGAACAGCTGCGTTGTAGGCCTGCATGCCTTGTGTGAAGCAGATACGGTAGTCCAAACCTCCGTGAATCACAAGTATAGGAGCTGTCCATTTGTCGACGAACAGGTGAGGTGAGTTGGAGTATGACCACTGAACCACAGGGTTATCTTTATCCCAGTATGGGCCACCCAGATCCCAGTTGACGAACCACAACTCTTCGGTTTCGAGGTATTGGGCGTCTAAGTTGAACATTCCGTCGTGGGCGATGAGGGCTTTGAAGCGGCCTTCATGATGGCCGGCAAGCCAGAATACCGAGAAACCGCCAAAGCTGGCGCCAACAGCGCCGAGCTTGTCGGCATCGACAAATGGCTCTTTAGCCATGGCGTCGATGGCTGAGAGATAGTCTTTCATGCACTGTCCGCCGTAGTCGCCGCTGATTGCCTCGTTCCATTCCTGTCCGAAGCCCGGAAGTCCGCGTCTGTTCGGAGCCACGACAATATAGCCGTTGGCTGCCATCTGCTGGAAGTTCCAGCGGTACGACCAGAACTGGCTGACTGTGCTCTGCGGGCCGCCCTCGCAATAAAGCAGGGTGGGGTATTTTTTGTTTTTGTCGAAATGAGGCGGATAGATAATCCAGGTCAACATCATTTTGTTGTCGGTGGTCTTAATCCATCTTTCCTCTACATCACCAGTGGTCAACTGATTGAAAATGTTGTCGTTGACGTGTGAGATTTGTTTGAACTCGCCGCTCTTTGGATCGATGGCGAAGAGCTCTGTAGGATGACTCATCGATTGCAGACCGCCAATGAGTTTGTCGCCTGCCACAGCAAGTGAGACAAAGTTGTGTTTGCCTGAGGTGATTTTGCGGATGGAACCGGTGTTGAGGTTCAGCTCGTAAATCTGCTCGGTGGCGTGAATGTCGCTGATGAAATAAATCTTAGTGCCGTCGGCCGACCATGTCAGAGTCGTGGCGTTCTGGTCGAAACCTGTGGTGTAGTCGTGCTTTTCGCCTGTGGCCATGTCCATCACAAACAAACGCTGCTTGTCGGCCTCGTAACCGTCGCGTTCCATGCTTTCCCAGGCAATCTTGTTGCCAGTTGGGGCCACGCTGAGGTTGAGGTCGTAACCCATCATGTCTTCGGTAAGGTTTGCAGTCTGGGCTGAGGCTAAATCATATCTGTAAATATTTGTGTTTGTGGATGTTGCATACTCAATGCCCACCTTTTTGCGGCAGCAGTAAAGCAGTGCGCGGCTGTCTTCGGTCCAGCCAACCTGTTCCATGCCACCCCAAGGTCTGACTGGCGATTCCCAGGGCTCTCCCTGAAGAACGTCCAAACCTTCAGTAATCATGTCTTTGCCTATAGGGGCTATGAACAGATGGCTGTAAGTGTCAACCCACTGGTCCCAATGGCGGTACATCAGGTCGTTGTTGATTCTGCCTGATGAGAGCTGAAGATCTGGATAGATGTCGGCCACGGTTTCTTTAATCTTAACTTCAGCTGAATAAACTATATGGCTGCCGTCCGGGCTGTATTTGAAACCTGTGATGCCGTCTTTTATATTGGTGATCTGTTTGCGGCTCTGGCCCTGAATGTCCATTTCCCACAGCTGCATGTCGCCGCTCTTGGCTGTCATGTAAGCGATTGAGCCGGAAGGGGTGAAGACCGGGCTGTACTCGCTGTTTTTGCCTTTGGTGAGGCATTTGAGGTTGCCGCCGTTGGCATCCATGATGTAAATCCTTGAAAAGCCTTTGTTTTGGTCGACATAGTAGTCGGTGACACTGTAGACCACAGTATGACCGTCGGCGGAAACTGAAAATTCGCCAATTCTACCCATGCTCCAAAGCACTTCGGGGGTTAATACATCTGATTGTAGTTTGATTTTCTCGCGTACCGGAGCCTTAGGCTGCTTGGTATCGCCGCATGAATGTAACATTAACATAATCAATGCGATAGGTAACAAAAACTTTTTCATTATGGTGATTAATTAAATTTGCGATAGATTTTGCAAATATACAAAATTTATATACCTTTGCAAAAATTTTAAATATGAAGCGAGTATTATTGTTGGTCGCGCTATTCGCAAGTTTGACCGTTTCGGCTCAGCAACGCCTTGTGTATCAGTCGTATATGCTTGGCTCCGACAGCGGCGACACCACCTTCCGTGAGGTTCTTCGTTATAAGAACCAGCTTAAAATCAGTGATATTCAGGAGTTTACCGGTGAGTTGATAGCCGGTCTGTCAACTGACTGCACCTTTGTCGATTACGAAACGGATTCAGTCTTTGTACAGATGAACTATCAGGACGGAGAGTCGTATTTCTGCTCTTATTCACTGAAAAACAACGGTGTGGAGTTTGAGGAAAAAGGAGAGGAGGACGTTAACGGTTACCATTGCAAGAAGTATAAAACTTCAATTAACTCCAACACTATTGAGGTTTGGATGACTGAAAGTCTTGGTTATCAAGCCACTCCGGTTACCTCACGCGGTTATCTGAAAGGGGTGATGGTGCGACAGTCCATAAACGGCAACCGCATACTGGAGCTGAAATCCATAAAGAAGGACAAAAAGCTGAAGAAGGCTTTGATTCCGGAGAATCTTGGAATTAGGAAGACCTACAAGGAATTGAACAATATAAATAAGGAAAAGCTTATAATCCGCACTAAGATTTTCGAGGACGACCAGATTCATTTTGCAAATATCGATAAGTTCCAGGGCGAGATACCTTTCGACACTGTGCTTTCGTTCTCATGGGGAACCGTCATTCTGAAGCGTGTCAACCTGCCGGTTTTGCCTGAACATTACCAGTTGTTCGCCGAGCTTCGCCAGCGTTCAAATGGGGATGCATACGACCGTACAGGCTCGGTTTTTGTCATTCCTATGGACAGAAAACTATCTTTAAGTAATGCTTTAATTGATAGTATTGAAGTTATTCCATATCAATGTGATAAGAATGGCAAAAAATATCAGGGAATACGTTTGGAAGACGACTATATGCCTGTAGTTGAGCTGGTCAGGTTCTTTACTCCATTCGGAGTGAATCACTTCAACGACAGAGTGAAAATAGACGGCTTGGAATGGGAGGATGAAGCTTATTACAAGATGGAAGTGACCGAGCTTTCGGACCGTCTTTCGGGTGATGTGTTGATAGGCGCTTTCATAGGTAATTACGATGGTGGAGGACACAAGGTGTCACTCGATCTGGTGGCTTATCCTAATGACTACAGCGGTGACGTGTCTGGCAACAGCCGTTGGAGTTTGCCTCTGTTCAACACTTGCAACGTTATGGAAATGTCGGGGCAAAACTACGGACGATTGTTCTATACTGACAGCCTCACAGTTGAGTTTGATGTGCCTGAAGGAATTGAAAATCTGCAACTTAGATATATTACCACCGGTCATGGAGGATGGGATGGAGGCGATGAGTTCAACCCTAAAGAGAATACCATAATTGTGGATGGGGAGAAGGTGTTTAAGTACACTCCATGGCGTTGCGACTGTGCCACATACCGCGAATTCAATCCGGTTTCCGGTAATTTCTGGAACGGAGTGTCGTCTTCCGACCTGTCCCGTTCGGGATGGTGTCCTGGTACGGCTACCAACCCTGTCTATTTTGACCTAAACGACTTAAAACCAGGACATCACGTCATTACGGTGGCCATTCCGCAGGGAGCCGACGAAGGAAGCAGTTTTTCGCATTGGATGGTAAGCGGAGTGCTTTTGGGAAATAAGAAATAATAGATTTAAAATTTGATAAGATGAAAAGAGGATTCGGAAGTGACAACCATTCAGGCATTAGTCCTGAGGTTTTGAAAGCTATAGCTGATGCCAATGCTGAGCATGCGCTGGCTTACGGTGACGATGAATATTGCGCCAGAGTGGAACAATTGTTCAAGGAGTATTTCGGCCCGCAGGCCGTGGTGTCGTTTGTGTTTAACGGCACGGGAGCCAACACTATGGCCATAGATGCCATGGTGCGCTCACATGAGGCTGTGATTTGTGCCGAGACCGCCCACGTGAATGTAGACGAATGCGGCGCTCCGCAACGCATAGTGGGCTGCCGTCTGCTCACAGTGGATACACCCGACGGCAAACTTACTCCTGAACTGGTGATGACCCGCATGCATGGCTTCGGTTTTGAGCATCATTCACAACCCAAAGCAATTACCATTACTCAGTCGACCGAGTTAGGAACTCTCTATACCATTAACGAAATCAAGGCATTGGCGGCTTTGGCCCATGAGCACAATATGTATCTGCATATGGACGGAGCCCGTTTGGCCAACGCTGCGGTGGCTTTGAATTGCTCATTCAAAGATATGACAACCGATGCAGGTGTGGACGTATTGTCGTTCGGAGGCACCAAAAACGGTCTGATGATAGGGGAGTCGGTGGTGTATCTGAATCCGGAACTGGCCAAGGAATACAAATTCCGCCGCAAACAGGGGCTTCAGCTCTGCTCAAAAATGCGTTTCCTGGCAGTGCAGTTCGAAGCTTATCTGCAGACCGGACTGTGGCGCCGCAACGCCGAGCACAGCAACCGCATGGCACAGCTGCTTTACAGCATGGTGAAAGACATTCCGCAGGTGAAAGTGGTTTATCCTGTGCAGGTTAACGGAGTTTTCGTGCAATTGCCTCGCAAGGTGTGGACTGAGTTGCAGAAGCAGTATTTCTTCTACGACTGGGATATGGACAAGGATATAGTGCGATGGATGTGCTCGTTCGACACCACCGAAGACGATATCAGAAACTTCGTGGAGGCTTTGAAAAAGCTTTTAGCCTAACTGATTACTCTATGCCGCGCAGGTCTTTGTAGAGCTGCACTGCGTAGAGGTCGGTCATGTTGGAGATATAATCGAGGACGACTTGTATTTTTGAGTACAGGTCGTCTTTTTCTGTCTTGAACTGGTCGGGGATGATGGACATCAGACGGCGGTGATAGCCGCTTTCCGGATGCATCACTGCGTCCATGAACTCGTTCATCAGGCTGCCTATGATGTTGTAACCTGTCACTTCTATCTTGACGACAGATGGATGTCTGTAAATATTTGGCACTGAGAACGTTCTGCAGGCCTCCAGGGCGTTGTTCTCGAGTTCCGGGAGCTGTGATATCAAACTCTTTTGGAACGTCCCAGACATGATGCTATCGTAGTTTTCAACGAAAACGCTGGATACGCAGTCTACGAGTTTGTTGATGACTGTGGCGCGGAGAAAGGCCATGCGCTCGTTGGAGTCGGTCACGGTCTTGAAAATGTGGTCGCGGCGCTCGAAGAACCAGGCCTCTTCAGGACGGTCTTCGCTGAAGAATGCGGTGAAGTGGCGGTCTATATCGCTGGTTTGTATGATGTTACGCTTGTGAGCGTCCTCCATGTCGAGTATGAGGTAGCAGATGTCATCGGCGGCTTCCATCATGTAGGAGAGAGGATGACGGGCATATATCGGCTTTTGGCTGTCTGTGCGCGGTATTCCGCAGCCTTCCATCACTTTTTCAAACTGTTCTATCTCTGAGTTGAAGACGTTGTATTTCTTGCGATCGCCTTTGCCGAACGACGGATAAGGGTATTTTATCAGAGTGGCCAATGAGGCATATGTGAGCGAGAGTCCGCCTTCACGACGGCCTGCAAACTGATGTGTCAACTGGCGGAAAGCATTAGCATTTCCTTCAAAGGAGATGAGGTCAGACCATTGCTCTTCGGGAATCTGGCTCTGTAGCTTGCGGCCTTCGCCGAACTTGAAGTAGCTGCTTATGGTTTCTTCGCCCGAGTGTCCGAAAGGAGGGTTGCCGAGGTCGTGAGCCAGACAGGCTGTGGAAACTATGGTGTCAATGTCGTAAATCTCGTTATGGAAATCTGGGCCGAAACGGTCGATGAGCTCTTTCGATACCATGCGGGCTATGGAACGGCCTACGCTGGCCACTTCGAGGCTGTGCGTCAAACGGTTATGCACCAACTTGCTGCCTGGCAAGGCGAACACCTGCGTCTTGTTTTGCAGACGGCGGAAGATGTTAGAGAAGATAATACGGTCGTAGTCTCTCTGAAACTCGTTCCTGATGTCGGCCACGCTCTGTGCGCGAGCCTCACGCTTAGCTGATAATAATGTTTTCCAATCCATAACTTTAAATTTAGTCTTACAGTGTGGCTGTCCTCGCGTATGGTGTCATATCCTGACTTCCGAACTCTCCGCGCTGGTATTTCAGATAGCCAGCAACGCCTATCATTGCCGCGTTGTCGGTGCTGAACTTGAACTTAGGGATGAATACCTGCCAATGGTACTTTTTGCCGGCGGCGATTAACGCGTCCTGCAAACCTGTGTTCGCCGACACGCCGCCGGCTATGGCCACCTGCCTTATGCCTGTGTCCTTGGCAGCTTTGATAAGCTTTTTCATAAGCGTGTCGATTATGTCCTTTTGTATTGAAGCGCAGAGGTCGGCTTTGTTTTCTTCAATGAAATTCTCGTTTTCCTTCAGTTTGTCTCTCAGGAAATACAGGAAACTGGTCTTCAGTCCGCTGAAACTGTAGTCGTAGCCAGGAATGTGAGGCTTGCTGAACTGGAAGGCGTCAGGGTTTCCCTCTTTGGCTAACCTGTTGATTATCGGGCCTCCGGGATATCCCAATCCCATGATTTTAGCTGTCTTGTCGAAGGCCTCGCCGGCAGCGTCGTCTATGGTCTTGCCCAGAATCTCCAAGTCGAAATAGTCGTTGACTTTCATGATTTGGGTATGGCCGCCCGATACTGTCAGGCAGAGGAAAGGAAACTCCGGAACCGGCGTAGGTGAGTCGGGCTCCTGAGCGAATAAGGCCAGCACATGACCGTTGGTATGATTTATTTCAATCATTGGGATGTCCATGGCCAAGGCAAAAGCCTTTGAAAATGAAGTGCCTACGAGCAGTGAACCTAAAAGTCCCGGTCCACGTGTAAAAGATATTGCACTTATTTGATTTTTTTGTATATTTGCTTGCTTAATCGCTGCTTCAACCACAGGAATGATGTTCTGTTGGTGAGCGCGTGATGCAAGCTCGGGAATGACGCCCCCGTACTGACGGTGAACCTCCTGATTAGCAATGACATTCGATAAAACTGTCGTGCCTCTCAAAACTGCCGCAGAAGTGTCGTCACATGATGATTCGATGGCTAAAATGTATTCGTTCATAGCATAAAAGAATGCGCAAAGTTACAAAAAATAAAATTATCCACGGCATATTAATTATCTTTGTGATAATTATTGCACTTCTGGCGAGCATGGTCGCAGCCTTCCGCGACGTCACTCTCCAGACCATGGTTGCGCGTTCCATAGCAGGTGAACTTTCAAAAAGACTGAATACTGAAGTCAAAATCCGCACTTTCTATATCACTTACGACTTGGGCATTGTGCTTGAAGACGTGCAGATTGACGATTTGTACGGCTGCCCGCTCTTCAGAGTGGGCAAGCTTTACGCCAAGGTGAGCCCGACGATTATGCCTGACGAATTAAGGGTGAAGGATATATATCTGGAAGATGTTTGGGGAAATGTGGTCAAATATGAGGGCGCCGAGAGGCTCAACATGATGGAGCTATTCGGTCAGATGGGCGGAGGAGGAGATACTGAAGCAGATACGGATGAAGGCTCGGATATCCGTTTCAGGATTGACAATATGAAACTCGACAACGGACGTGTGGTTTACTGGGATCAGAACAGAGACCGTCCCGAGAAGCTTAGCATGGACTGGTTCCATATCGACATTGACAGTATTTACGGCGTAATCAGCGACATAGAGATAAAGCATGACACCATAATGTGGAACGTACACTCGCTCAAGGGCCAGGACCGTTGCGGACTGGTGCTGGACGACGCCTACGGAGATGTGCTGTTTTGCGAGAAATGCCTGAACATAGACAACCTTATGCTGGCCACAGGCGAATCGAAGGTCGATCTGGACATGCGTTTTGAATATGAGCAGTCAAGTGCCTATTACGAGTTTGAGGATTCGGTGAGAATCATAGGAAATATCAGGGAGTCGACATTGAAACTCAGCGACTTGAGATATTTCTCCTGGGTGCTGGACAGAATGCCCGACAAGTTTGTGTTCACGGCTTACTTTGACGGTAAAGTGTCAGATTTCATAGTGAAAAACTTTGATGCCCGTTTCGGTGAGAACTCGCATATTGATGCAGACGTGGCATTCAAGGGTTTGCCGGAGTTCTTCACATCCTACATGGACATCAATTTCCGCAATCTCAGGACTACCTATAACGACGTTGACAACTTCGCCATACCGATTGAGTCGGTCACTGTGCCTATGCCGTCTGTGCTTGACGATGTGGAGGTGTTTGAGCTGACAGGCTTTTTCAAGGGTTATCCCGACGATTTCAACACTCAGTTCAATCTTCAGACAGACATAGGCAATATGGACATCTATGTCTATCTCAACACTACGGAGGATTCCGAATATATTTTCAGCATCGATGCCGACAATATAAATCTGCAGAAGATGTTCGACATGGATGAGGAGTCGGAGGTGACATTTGAATTCGGCATGGACGGTAAGGGTTTAGAGGTGGAAACATCCAATTTCAAGGCTGATGTGGCTGTTGAATCTTTGAAAATCATGGGCAATGAGTTTGATAGCATCGATATACACGCAGATTACGGTGACAGCCGTCTGTTGACGGATTTCGATATTAAGCATCCTCTGATTAACTTGGATTGGGCTTCTGTCATAGATTTCAAAGATCAAGACAAACTAGGGTACAAAGTTTCGGCCAAGGTTAAGAATGCCGATCTGGTGAAGTTGAATCTTGTCGATTATGACAAAACTGTAGTAGTTTCGTCGGATATAGATTTGGACATCAAAGGCGACAATTTGGACGATATCGTGGGAAGTGTGGCTCTGAACAACACTTCATACTTCAACGGCGAGCTGTATACCATGGATTATTTCAATGGCAGTATAAACGAGATCAGCGGCATTAAGGATATTGCAATAGACTGCGATTTCTTCGATTTCAACGGCACTGGCATTATCAGCTCGGGAACCTTTGTCGAGGCATTTAAGAACACTGCCCGCGATTACATTCACATTCCAGCCTGGTACGACAGAGAACCCACCGAAACGGATAAGCAGGAGTTCTCGATATCCTTGAACCTGAAAGATACCAGACAGTTGATGCATATGTTTATGCCGGATCTCTATGTGAGCAGCGGAACAACCATCAACGCGACCTACACAACAGAATACCCATATCACGGATGCACTGTTGAATCTCCGGAAATAGTATATAACGACATGAGGATCCTGGATTTGGATATCAGAAATACAGCCCGCTACAACGAATATGTGTCGCTTATCAATTTGTCGGAAATAATCATTCGCGATACCTCGGAACAGTATAGCGAGCGTTTGGGTTTGGAGAATTTGACTCTGCATACTGTGTGCAGCAACGATACGGTCAATTTTGATCTGTTTTGGGATGACTATGACGACGTCAACCGCAACAAGGCTCATCTGAAGTCCACATTCATACCTTACGAGAAGTCGGGTGGACTGCTCAAACTTAAGGCTGAGGAATTGGTTGTCAACGACACGGTCTGGAATCTGCATCCAATGTGTAACATTGATTTCCAGAAGGATAGGATAGGGGTCAACTACCTGATGCTTTATACTGGCACCCAGTCGATGGCGTTCAACGGATATGTTCCTATGCACAGTACCGACACTTTGGTGGCTGTGCTTAACGATGTGGATGTGTCTGATTTCGACTTTGTTGTCAAGGGTAGCGATATCAATTTCGACGGTATGGCTAACGGAATAGTCAGAATGTCTGGCCTCAGTGAGACCATGTCTTTCATTACCAATCTGGAGCTTGCCAACTTCTATCTTAACAATCAGGAGGTTGGCGATGTGTCAGTGACTACGAGCTGGCACGACTCGGACAAATCTATACACATCAACACAGAGCTTTACAACAGTTTGTTTGGCGATGAAAAGCACGAGGCAGTTAAGCTTGTGGGTTCGTACTATCCTTTGAAGACAAAAGATAACCTCAAGTTTGACTTGGATTTCGATGCTTTCAAGCTTGCAACTCTGTCGCCATTCATCAGCAATGTCGTCAAGCGAATGAGCGGTCATGCCAGCGGTAACGTGAAGGTTCGCGGCTCAATAAAGGAGCCGGAGATTTTAGGCAAAGTGGTTATGAACAATGCCGGCTGTCTGGTCAATTACATGAACACCTACTTCACTTTCAGTGATACCATCACCATGAAGAAAGACAGGATAGTGTTCAACGACATTATTGTGCGAGACACTACGGGGCATTATGCCACTCTGAACGGCGTCATTGACCATCATCACCTGAGCGACTTCAATTTCGACATCAAGATCAGATGTAAGGACTTCCTGGCGCTGAACATTCCTATGGAAAATGCCAGCGGATTCTACGGAACGGCCATAGCTGACGGCGTGGTCAGTATCAAAGGCCCTGTCGACGACATTACCATGGACATTGACGTGCTCACCAAGAAGGGAACTGAGATAGATGTGCCGATTTCCAGTGCAAGTTCGGTGAACGACAATTTCATTGTTTTCGTGAAGCATAATGAAGAGTCGGATACTGTAATAGAGAAGTTTATACCTGAGGTGGCCAAGGAGGAAGACAAATATACTATCAACATTGATGCCCAAGTTACGCCAGATGCAGAAGTCAATATCTTCCTGCCTATGAATATGGGTAACATTTCCGCCCGAGGCACGGGTAATCTCAACCTGGGTGTTACAAACGACGACTTTACAATGCGCGGTGACTATCTGATGAGTAGCGGAACCTTTGTCTTCTCTCTTGAGATGGTGAAGCGTACCTTCTCTCTGCGCAACGGAGGAACCATACGCTGGACAGGCGATCCAACCGATGCCGACATCAATCTGGTGGGTGTTTACCGTACCAAATCGTCTCTGACATCACTGGGAACCTCGGCTGTGGATACCACGGCCTTGACCGACAATATCAACGTGGACTGCATTATCCGTCTTACCGACAAGCTGATGAACCCGACCATCACTTTCGGAATAGAGTTGCCTAATGTGAAAGACGATACACGAAGCCTTGTGTATTCTATCATAGACACCACCAACCAGGGCGTGATGGCCCAGCAGGTGTTCTCTCTGCTGATGTTGGGTTCGTTCTCGTATGCTGCAGAATCGAATGTGGCCAGATTGGGCACTACGGCAGGCTATGGCGTCATAACCAGCCAGTTGAGCAACTGGCTGTCACAGATATCCAAAGACTTTGATGTGGGTATCAATTACACTCCTAATGACCGTTTGACAAATGAAGAGCTGGAAGTGGCTCTGTCGACTCAGCTTTTCGACGACCGTCTGGTCATTGAAGGCAACTTCGGAGTGATACGTGGCGACAAAAATACCACCAATAAGGCCAACAACATAGTGGGAGATGTGGATATCACGTTCAAGCTGACCAAGCGATTGAGTCTGAAAGCGTACAATCACACCAACATCAAGAATAACTACTACATCTACTCGTTTGAAAGCTATTCCGACTTCACGCAGGGAGTGGGTATCTCATATTCGCAAAGTTTTGACAATGTGAGGGAAATCTTCAATATCCACAGGAAAAACAAGAATAAGCGATGAGTGAGGCTGGTAAACCGTTCAAAATTTACAGGGCCTCTGCCGGCTCGGGTAAAACCTTCACCATAGTGAGGGAGTACCTTACGCTGTGTTTGGGGGACAATGCTGACGCTTTCCGCGAGATATTGGCTGTGACTTTCACCAACAAGGCTGCTGGAGAGATGAAAGCCAAGATATTGCGTTTCCTGCTTGGTTTTATCGAGGGCTCCACCGAGAGCGACATAGTGCAGATGCGGGAGTATCTGATTTCAGCTGTCAACATTTCTGAAAGTGCTCTAATTGATAGGGCTAAGCGTCTGTATACCAATATGCTGCATAATTACAGCGATGTGGCGGTGTGCACCATCGACAGTTTTGTGCAGCGGCTTTCACGTAGCTTTGCCAGAGAACTTGAATTGCCCGGACAATACAGCGTGATTTTGGATGACGACGATCTGGTTGATGAGATAATACGCAGGATTTCGGATGAAATCGGCAAGAATCAGTTTATCACTACCATATTGTCGAATTTTGTGGAATATAACCTTTCGGAAGAAAGCAATTGGGATGTGAAGAAGCTGTTGGGCGGGTTTATAGTCAAGCTTCTGTCGGAAGATGCCTATCGTAAGGGTAACTATAAGAATTTCAGTGATATAGACGAGAAGAAATACAAGGAAATCAGGGATTATGTGCATGCCGAAAAGGAAAATCTTGATAAAACTATATTGTTGATAATCAATGGAATAGAAGAAGAGGAGAAGAGGTGCGGCATAACCGATCAGGATTACAGCGGGAAAGCCAGCAGGGGCTTGCCAACCGTCAAAAAGAAGATGGCCGAGGGCAAAAGCTGTGTGACTACAGCCACTACCGAAAGTATATTAAACGGCGACAAGCCTTGGAAAGACCCAAAGAGCAGGATTTCAGACGATGCGATTCTGGATGTGTACAATGATGCGGTGAGAGAATACAAGTCGTTGTATTCCAAGAAGTTGATATATGATACCATAGAAAAAGACCTGTATCTTTACGTTTTGCGAAACCATATTTTCGAACTTATAAAGGAGTATATTGCCGAGTCGTCACAGGTGCATATTTCGGAGTTCAACAAGAGGATTTCCGATATTTTGGACGACTGTTCTGTGCCTTTTATCTACGAGAGGATAGGTGAACGCTACAAACATTATTTCATAGATGAGTTTCAGGACACTTCGGTGCTGCAGTGGCAGAATTTCCTACCTTTGGTTGAAAACAGCCTGTCGTCCGGAAATATGAACCTGCTTGTGGGCGACGCCAAGCAGTCGATTTACCGCTTCCGCAGCGGTGAAGTTGAGCAGATAATCAATTTGCCAAATATATACAAGCGTCCGGATAATGCTTTCGGAGAACGCTGTGAGGCTCAGTTTGTGGCTTCGGCCCGCAAGATGACTCTTGACACCAATTTCCGTTCGTCCAAGAGTGTCATAAAGTTCAACAACACCTTCTTCCGTTATGCTGAAAACTCTTTGCCGATCAAAGGTGTCTACAACGACGTGGAACAGATTTACAACCCCAAAAACGGGGAGGGTTTTGTCTCGGTAGAGGTGCTGCATGGCGAGATGAAGCAGGCTGAATACAGGGAGAAGGTTAAAAAATTAATATTAAAGCAAATTATAGATTTGCATAATCAAAATATTGGTTATAAAGATATTACAATACTTGTCCGTTCCAATTCTGACGGTACTGACATAGCCAATTACCTGGTGGAGAACGGTATAGGAGTCGTGTCGGCCGAGTCGCTGCTGTTGCAGACTTCCGACAAGGTGCAGTTGGTTGTACACAGCCTGATGCGGATGGTGGACGACAGCAATCCGGTGACCAAAAAGGCAGTGGAGTTTTTTGCCGCTAAATGCCGTTGTGAAGCTGTGCCGGAAGTCATATCCGCTGAACAAACAGGTGGAATATACGACCTTTGCATGCAGATTTGCAAGTCGTACGGCTTCAATATCGCCGAAGATGTGTTTCTGCAGTATTTCATGAACATGGTGTTCGACTGGCAAGGTCATCACAGTTCGGGAATAGCTGATTTTCTTGAGTTTTGGGACAAAAAGAAAAACAAACTGGCAGTGCAGTTGTCGGGCGAGCTTGACAGTGTTCAGATTATGACCATACACAAGGCAAAAGGCCTGGAGTTTAAGGTGGTTCTGTATCCTTATGCAAATACTATGCTGCAGTCGGCTCATGGTTTTACTCAAAGCGAGATGTGGCTGCAATGTGCTGATTATGACGAGACTAAGTCTATTCCACATCTGGATGCCTTCCTGCTGAAACTTAGCAAAGAAAAGCTTGTAGGCACCGCTTTTGAACATCTGGTTGAGAAGGAAAACCAAAAGACCATGCTCGACATACTCGATTTGATGTATGTGGCGATGACCCGTGCCAAGAACATGCTTTTCGTCTATACCAACGATTATAAACCAAAAAACGAGGGTTATAATCTGTTTACCGATTTCTTTGAAGATAGTCTTGATATTCAACATGATAAGAGTGGAAACCATATAGACGCTTTCAAGGATTATTTCTTGAAAAATGAGGAAATTGAGGTTGTGGAAGGAGAGGAAATGACTGCCTACAATTATGGTGATTTTGCTTCTACAGTATTGGAAATCAATAAGAAATCCTCCAAATCCGATAAGGTTATAATATTGGAATTGCCTGAAGGAAATAAAGCGCCTAACACTCTTAACTGGTACGAAAAGCTGCAACTTGATCCCGATCCGACCATGATGTGGGCCGAGAAAGACAGTTTCCGTCCTGATGAATGGGGTCTGCTGGTGCATGAAATACTCTCCAAGATACTCACCATAGCCGATGCCGAGAGAGCTTTGCGACCATACGTCAATGACGGTACCCTTGACCAGAAGCAGGCTGATAGACTTTTGTCTATCTTTAGAAAGGTTACAGAGATACCGGAGCTGAAAGAGGCTTTTTCCGAAGATGCAATGGTGAAAAACGAGATGGATATACGCACATACGACGGAAATATCATACGTCCTGACAGGTATGTGGAGACAAAAAACGGCACCATATTGATTGATTATAAGACAGGTAGACCCGACGAGCAGTATCATGGGCAGTTGCAAAATTACATGTCGGCATTAATTCAGATGAATGGCATGCAGCAAATCAAGGCTTATCTCGTTTACTTAGGAGATGAGATTATAGTTGATGAAGTTAGAATGGATAAATTGTTTTAATCTAATATTAACGATTTAAATTATTGCTATGAAATGTAAATTGTTTATTTTCAGCTTGTTGCTTGCATTCGGCACATTGTCGCTGCAGGCACAGAACGATGCTAAGATGCTGCGTTTTCCGGCAATTCACGGAAACCAGGTAGTCTTCAGCTATGCAGGTGACCTTTACACCGTCGACATCAAGGGCGGACTGGCTCGCCAATTGACTAACGACCCTGAGGGGTTCGAGATCTTTGCAAGATTCTCACCTGACGGGAAAAACATCGCATTCACCGGACAATACGATGGTAACACAGAAGTTTATGTGATGCCTGCCGAAGGCGGTGAGCCTCAACGTGTTACCTACACAGCCACCCTCGACCGTGACGACCTCTCGGACCGTATGGGACCTAACAACATCGTGATGACATGGAAAGATAACGAGAATATCGTATATCGTTCACGCAGAATTACTTGGGACGACTTTATCGGACATCTTTTTGTGGCTAACATCAACGGCGGACTCGGTGAACAGCTTCCATTCGAGGAAGGCGGCTGGATAAGCTATTCGCCTGACGGCACCAAGATCGCGTTCAACCGCGTGATGCGTGAGTTCCGTACCTGGAAATACTATCGCGGCGGTATGGCCGACGATGTCTGGATCTTCGATTTCAACACAAAAGAGTTGACAAACATCACCAACAATGTGGCTCAAGATATCTTCCCGATGTGGGCAGGCGATAAGATTTATTTCTGCTCAGACCGCGACAGAACGATGAATATTTTCTGCTATGACCTGAAAACAAAGGCGATTACGAAGGTTACAAACTACACTTATTACGATGTGAAATATCCTTCGCTGGGCGACAACGACATCGTTTATGAAAACGGCGGCGAGCTGTTCCGTCTGAGCCTGAAAGACAACTCGATTCATCCGATTCCGGCGCAAATCATCGGCGATAACAAGTCGTCACGCACAAAATACGTTGATGCATCGAAATACATCACATCAGGCGATGTGTCACCTGACGGAAAACGTATCGTTTTAAGCGCTCGCGGTGATGTCTGGACATTGCCTGTAGAGTCAGGAATTACAAGGAATTTGACCAAGTCTGACGGCGTTCACGATCGTAACGTCGCTTGGTCACCTGATGGCGAATATATCGCTTACATCTCTGATAGAACCGGCAACGACGAGCTTTACATTCAGAAACAAGACGGTAAGGAAGAGGCTATACAACTCACTGATCCTCAAAAAGTTTCTGAGACTTACAAATACCAGCCTTCATGGTCGCCTGACAGCAAGAAAATCACCTGGTACGACAAGATGAACCGCCTCATGATGATTGATGTCGCCTCGAAGAAGGTAACTGAGGTCGCGAAGAGCCAGGATGGCGAGATGAGAGATTTCTCATGGTCGCCAGACAGCAAATGGATTGCATATTCTGACAATAACATGTCGGAGTTTAGCAGAATTTTTATCTATAACGTTGATACTCAGAAGGCTGAGCCTGTCACCGACACCTGGTTCAACTCATCGAATCCTACATTCGACAAGAACGGGAAGTATCTGTATTTCACCTCAGAACGCGATTTCAACCCGACCTACAGCAGCGTGGAATGGAACTATGCCTATCGTGAGATGAGCCGCATCTACATGATAACCTTGCAGAAAGACACCCCTTCGCCTTTCCTCACAAAGAATGACGAAGTTACTGTCGACAAAGGCGAGGCAAAAGAGGAGAAGTCAGGCAAGTCAGACAAGGGCAAAGACAAGAAAAAGGATTCCAAGAAAGAAGACGCCCTGTCGATAAAGATTGATTTTGAAGGCATCATGAGCCGTATCATTCCGTTACCGGACCTCAATACAGCTTATTATTACGACCTCAATGCGGTTGAAAACGGACTTTATTACATGTCTTGGGGCAACCGCGGCGGCGGCTTGTATTACTACGATTTGGAGGAAAAAGAAGCTACAAAAATCGGTGACTTCAACGATTATTATCTGACTCCTGACGGAAAGAAGATGGTTGTCAGAAAACGTTGGAACATAGCGGTGATCAACGCTCCAAAACGTGAGGTGAAAGGCATTGACGAGCCTATCGACCTTTCAAACATGAAGAAATGGGTCAACCTGCATGAGGAATGGGCTCAGATTTACACCGAGGCATGGCGTCAGATGCGCGACTTCTTCTATGCGCCTAACATGCACGGCAACGACTGGCCGGCAATCCATGACAAATATGCTGTTTTGATCCCATATTGCGGTGACCGTAACGATGTCAACTACCTCATCGGTGAGATGATTGGCGAATTGAACATCGGTCATGCTTACACAGGTGGCGGCGACCGCGTTGAGACACCACGTCTCAAACTCGGTCTGCTTGGCGCAGAACTTGAGCGCGACGGCAGCGGATATTACAAGATCAACAAGATTTTGAAAGGGGAGAGCTGGAACGATGCAACTATCTCTCCATTGACTGAAATAGGTGTAAACGCTAAGGAAGGCGACTTCATCGTGGCTATAGACGGCGTCTCAACGAAAGACATGGTCAATATCTACGAGGCTTTGATTGACAAGGCTGGCAAGGCTGTGGTGTTAAGTCTGAACAGCAAGGCATCGGAAAGCGGCGCCCGTGACGTGGTGGTGACACCGATTGAAAGCGAAAACTCGCTTTATTACTACAATATGGTGCAAAACAACATCGAGAAAGTCAGCAAGGCTACCAACGGCCAGGTGGGTTACATCCACATCCCTGACATGGGTGTCGAGGGTTTGAACGAGTTTGTGAAATACTTCTATCCGCAGCTCACCAAGAAGGCTTTGATTATCGACGACCGTGGCAATGGCGGCGGTAACGTCTCACCGATGATTATCGAGCGTCTGCGCCGTGAGGCATCAATGTGGACAGTGACACGTAACGGCAACGCAGCTGAAATCAAGCCTAACCAGATGATAAACGGACCAAAGGTGTTGTTGTTCAACAAATACTCAGCATCCGACGGCGACTTGTTCCCATGGCAGTTCAAGCATTACAAACTCGGTACCACCATCGGTACACGTTCATGGGGTGGCGTTGTGGGCATCCGTGGCAGCTTGCCGTTCATCGACGGCGGCACCTTGAACCGTCCTGAGTTCGCTCCGTTCGACCAAAACGGCAACTGGATCATCGAAGGACACGGTGTCGACCCAGACATCGTCATCGACAACAACCCATACGATGAGTTCAATGGCGTTGATGCCCAGCTTGATAAAGCTATCGAGGTGATTTTGGAACAGATGAAGGATTGGCCGGAGGCGCCGGCAATCCCAGAGTGGCCGGATAAGACACATTAAATTGTAAAAAAAGTAAATTATTACGGCGCTGCCTTAAGGGCCTTAAAGCCATTAATGGCCTTAAAGCCTTTAAGGCAGCGCCGTAATTTATCATTTCTGTATTGCCGCTTCAATAATCTTAAAGTAATAATCATCCGGCAAATCCGACGGAATGAGCTCGACTTTCACCCATCCCAAACGGGTGCGGTCGTTTTCGGTGACTTTAAATCCTATATATTCAGGCTTCCCGGTAGCAAAAGCGCTGCAATGGTTGATATACCTGAAAGTGTATTGGTAAACAGTGTCGTTGGAATAATAATAATTTTCAATAAAATAATCACCACAAAATATCTCAGCGTCATTGTAGAAAATCGAGGCATATTCGAAATTATCATTGACACTCATCTGAGCGCCTTCATCATTAGCCGTGACTTTCAAAACTTGACTGGTCTGTACAGAGTCGTAGGTGGCAATTTGCCCACAATTGGAATAAATTTCTGAACATATAGCCTCAACAATCCCATCGTGGGAATGATAAGATGTGTCATTATGGATAAAAGTCTCTTTTTCAAAAAATTCACCAAGAATTGCGACGTTTTGACTGCCACTGCCAACCCAAGCACCAGCGATTATCTCAAATTTTATTATATTATCACCCAAGCCATCTCCGTCAAAATCAATGTTTTCAGTATAATAATACCCTGCATAGGGGTGATTTGTCAAATAAATGGAATCTAACCTCACCACATCCATACCCTCGGTGTTGCCGAAAGTGATTTTGCTGGTGTCGATAGGGTCTGTCGTGCCCTGTTTTTCTTTTTTACAGGAAAATACTATACAAACAACTGCTAATGCAATGAGTGTTAATGAGATAAGTCTTTTCATGTTGTTATCTGTTTATTATTAGTTTTACTAAAATATCATCTATTTTTATAAAATACATTCCACAAGATAACTCTGAGATGTCAATCTGTTGATTATCAGACGATATTGTACCTGTTAGGACTATTTTACCGAAAATATCCGATATTGTGAAATCTTTCGGCTGGTCAACACTAATCATGATATAATCATCGGCAGGATTCGGAAAAACCGAAAATTCTTTTGTTTCCGTATCATATATAGAATTCATTATGATATTTGCCTCATTGATCATAATCCTATAGTAGAGATTTAAATCAGTGTCGATCAATACCCTGGATGTAAAAGTGGCTTCTATGTGGTCTCCTTCATGTATGGTGTCGTTTCCGACAATGATGTGTTCAATACCGTTTATTGTTTGTTCTATCTGATTATCAATATAATAGGATTTGTCAAGATATACAAATGCTGGCG
>JAEEJS010000068.1 GCA_016282015.1 Bacteroidales bacterium | reverse complement strand
CAAACGCTTGCGCATGTGCCGCATGAAACGCAGTTATCAGCGTTGATTGAATAGATGCTACCTTCTGAAATAGCGCCGACTGGGCACTCGTCGATGCAAGTACCGCAAGCTACACAGCTGTCTAAAATTTTGTATGCCATACTTTTTTTAGTTTAGAAATTTTCTGCAAAGATATAGGTTTTTCCAATACATCACTATATTTTTCAAAAATATTTTTTTTTTGTTTTCTAATTCAAAATATATACTTAAATTTGCCTAAAATTTCGAGACATAAAATAGTTAAGAATAAATATTTATAATTCATTATTATACAATAAGTTAAATTCAAATTCTTATGGCTAACAAAACAAAAGTTGTAGAACTTGAACACGTTGTCATTCGTTTTGCGGGTGACTCAGGTGACGGTATGCAGCTGACAGGAAACCTTTTCTCGGATTCCACAGCCTTTGCCGGCAACGACTTCGCCACATTCCCGGACTATCCGGCGGAGATTCGTCCTCCACAAGGCACAGTGGCTGGCGTATCTGGTTTCCAGGTGCATTTCGGACACAAACCTGTTCACACTACCGGTGACCTTTGCGATGTGCTCGTCGCAATGAACCCGGCATCAATCAAAGCTAACATGCGCTGGCTCCGTCCAGGCACAATCATCATCATCGACTCTGACTCCATCACCGACAAGGCTTTGGAGAAGGCCGGCTACACAGCCGATCCTACAGTGGACGGTACACTTGCCGACTACCAGGTTGTCAAGGCTCCTATTTCAGAGTTGACAAAAGAAGCTTTGAAAGATTTCGGAATGGATAACAAGTCAATGCTCAAGTCGAAGAACATGTTCGCTCTCGGCATAGTGATGTACTTGTTCAACCGTAGTCTGGACACAGTTTACGCATATTTTGAGACTAAGTTCAAAGGTAAAGATCAGGTTATCAAGGCCAACCGCACTGTTCTCGATGCCGGTTACAACTACGCCGACACTTGGGAGCTGTTCGCCAACACATACAAAGTGGAAGCCGCTGATCTCCAGAAAGGCAAATATCGCAACATCACCGGCAATACAGCCGCTGCATGGGGTTTGATGGCCGCCGCAGAGAAGTCGGGACGTCCGCTCTTCCTCGGTTCATATCCTATCACCCCGGCTACAGATATTCTGGCCGAACTTACAAAATACAAAAACCTCAACGTCAAGGCTTATCAGGCTGAAGACGAAATCGCAGGCATTATGTCGTCAATAGGCGCTGCTTTCACAGGCTGCCTCGCCGTGACAACAACTTCAGGTCCTGGTCTTTCGCTGAAGAGCGAAGCTATGGGTCTGGCAGTCATGACAGAGCTTCCGCTGGTTATCATCGACGTACAGCGTGGCGGTCCATCAACAGGTCTTCCAACCAAGATGGAACAGAGCGACCTCATGCAGGCTCTCTACGGACGTAACGGTGACGCTCCGCTCGTAGTCATTGCAGCACGCAGCTCAGCCGGTTGCTTCTATAGTGCTTTCGAAGCCGCACGTATCGCCATGGAGCACATGACTCCTGTCATCATGCTCAGCGACGGTTCTCTCGGTAACGGTTCAGAAGTGTTCCGTATCCCACGTATGGCCGACCTTCCGACTATCACACCTCCGCTGGCAAAAGCCAACGATCCTGAGTATCAGCCTTTCCGTCGTGATGAGAAATGGCTGCGTCGTGAATGGGCTATCCCGGGAACTCCAGGACTGCGTCACCGTGTGGGCGGTCTTGAGAAGGAAAACGGCAAGGGTAACCTCTCGACCAACCCTGAAAACCACCAGATTATGACCGAGCTCCGTGAGGAGAAGATCAACCGCGTGGCTAACGACATCCCGCTGCAGGAAATCTACGGCGACAAGAACGCCGACCTCCTCGTGGTGTCATGGGGCGGCACATTCGGTACAGTTCGTACAGCTGTCGAAAAGATGATGGAAGAGGGCAAGAGCATTGCACACGCCCACTTCGACTATATCATGCCACTGCCTCGTAACACAGAGGAAGTGCTCAAAGGTCACAAGAAGATTGTGGTCTGCGAAATCAACCGCGGACAGTTTGCCAAGTATCTCCGCATGAACTATCCGGAATACAAGTGCGAGCAGTTTAACAAGGTACAAGGCCTGCCGTTCACCATCGGCGAATTGGAAAACAAGTTTAATGACCTTCTAAAATAATGCTACTATGAATAACGAGAATATAGAAAATCAGGAAGTCATGCTGACTAAAGAAGATTTCGCTAGCGATCAGGTGGTGAAATGGTGCCCGGGCTGCGGTGACCATGCCATCTTGAAGGCCATGCAGGACGTGTTTCCAAAACTTGGTAAGAAGAAAGAGGATATAGTGGTAGTGTCAGGTATCGGATGCTCATCACGTTTCCCATATTACATGAATACATACGGTTTCCATAGCATCCACGGTCGTGCAGCCGCTGCCGCCACTGGCGTAAAGCTGGCCAACCCGAACCTTTCAGTGTGGATGATTACCGGTGACGGTGACTGCACCGCTATCGGAGGCAACCACTTCATTCATGCCTGCCGTCGTAACATCGACATCAACCTCGTGCTGTTCAACAACCGTATTTACGGTATGACAAAGGGTCAGTTCTCACCGTGCACCTTCCGTGGCACCAAGACCAAGACCTCACCTCAAGGCACATACGAGGATCCTTTCAACCCTGGCGAACTCGCCATTGGTGCAAAGGCTACATTCTTCGCCCGTGGAGTGGATGTCAATCCTAAGGAATTGACAGACATTTTCATGGAGTCATATCACCACGACGGTATAGCCGTGACAGAGGTTCTGCAGAACTGTATGATCTTCTCAAACGGTGTTCATGCCAACATCACCGACCGTGAAGTCCGTGACGATATGCAGGTGAAGTGCGAACACGGCAAACCTCTTATCTTCGGTAAGAACCGCGATAAGGGTCTCGTGTTGCGTAACAACCATCTCGAAGTGGTGACAATAGGTCAGGACGGTATCACAGAGAAAGACATCCTCGTGCACGACAAGACCACAGAGGATACCGGTGTCCACATGATGCTGGCTCACATGATGCCTCCTTACTACCCAGTGGCAATCGGCGTCATCCGCGACGTGAAGGCTCCTACCTTCGACGACAGCCTCATGGAAGTTATCGCCAACGAACAGGCAGTTTCTAAGATTAAGAACATGGACGATCTGCTCAACAGCGGTTCGACTTGGACAATCTAAGAATCAATAAATTAGAAAAATCCCGCCATTATTGACGGGATTTTTTTATTTTTGCAACATGAAAAAGTCGTTTAAACCAGGTACAATGCTATACCCATTGCCAGTGGTGATGGTGTCTTGCGGCGACAGCCCTGACAACTACAATATCATCACGGTGGCATGGACGGGTATTCTGTGCTCCGACCCTCCGATGTGTTACATTTCAGTGAGGAAAGAGCGCCATTCGCATCCCATTATTTCCAAAAACAGGGAGTTTGTGATAAACCTTACAACCGAAGCCCTCGCAAAAGCCACCGACTGGTGCGGAGTGCGCTCCGGAAAGGATTACAACAAGTTTAAGGAGATGCATCTCACGCCTGAAGCAGCTGAGGTGGTTAAAGCTCCAATGATAGCCGAGTCGCCGGTCAATATTGAATGTAAGGTGGTGGAAATCAGAGAATTGGGCTCTCATGACATGTTTATGGCCGAGATAGTCGCCGTCCATGGTGATGCAAAATATTTCGACCCCAGCACGGGACTGTTCCAGCTAAATCAGGCTGATTTGATAACATATTCGCATGGCAAGTATTATGCCCTTGGCGAGAAAATCGGGAAATTCGGTTTCTCAGTCGAGAAGATTCAACATAAAAGAAAAAAATAATGGATTACATCAAAGTTAACGGTCTGCAAAAGGACGAAGTCATCGGACTGGTGAAGGAATGGATAAAGTTATATCCCCATTCATTCAACCCTGATGTGACTTTTGGTTTTTATGAACTTACTGACAATCAGGTGATTATATGTTTGCACGATGATTTGAGCACCTTGGCGGTAAGCCTGTTGGTGATATATCTGACATCGGCTTTGAAAGATTCCACTGAGGCTGAAGCTGTGGCGGCATATCTCACTGTTGACGACAACGAGATTCTGCTGAAACAGAATTATGGCCGTCGTGCAAAGTTTTTCGCCAAATCGACAGAAGAGGATAAGACAAGCGTTTACATACTGCTTGAAAACGATTATTGTGTTGAATACAGTTTCAAAGGCCATGCCAAGCCTGTAAAGGAGTCGGGATTTGTATATGCCGAGCCGGCCTTGGCTGAAGCCATTGAAAACATTGCAAAAGAAGAAATCTGCGTGGGTGAGGTGCTCCCCAAAAACAAGGTAGAGAAATCGCTGGAGCCAGACGCTTCGCCACTGCAGAAAATGATGTGGTATCTGATTTGCGGAGCCGTAGGTCTCGGCATAGGATTTTTGTTGGTTTATCTGTATTTCTAAATGTTAGAACAATTCCGCGAATACATTGAATCCAATCACCTTATAGCTAAAGGTGATCGCGTGCTTATTGCTTTGAGCGGCGGTGTCGACTCCATGGTACTTGCGGAACTGTTAAGGCGTTGCGGATACAACATAGCTTTCGCCCATTGCAATTTCAGGCTGAGGGGAGCAGAATCGGACGGAGACGAGCAATTTGTGCGTGAATATGCCCAGAGGGTGGGGGTGAAGCTTTTCGTGAAGCAGTTCGACACCCATCAATATGTGGCAGACAACAAGGTTTCCGTTGAGATGGCTGCCCGGGAGTTGCGCTACGCCTGGTTTAACGATTTGATTAACGCGAACCAATCACTGAATTCAAGCGGAGCATCAAACAATGGCGATGGGTGGCAAAACCTCCGTTTCGACAAACTTGCCTTGGCTCATCATGCTGACGACCAGATTGAGACCTTTTTCATCAACCTTTTGCGTGGCTCGGGTATCAAGGGCCTAAAAGCCATGCAACCATGTAACGGTATGTATATCAGGCCGTTGCTATGGGCATCCCGTGAGCAAATCAAGAAGTTTGCCATTGAAAACGGCATTCAGTGGAGGGAGGACAGCACCAACCAGGATACAATCTTCCTGCGCAACAAAATACGTCACAATCTGATGCCTGTGTATGATGGCATAAAGTCCGACGCCAGAGAAAAAATACTGCAGTCTGTCGAATGCCTGGCATCTGAAAATCAGCTGTACCGGGAGCTTTTGAAAGATAAAATTTCGGCTATAGAAACTGTTGATGGCGTTCTGCATTCAGTCGAAAAACGTCATTTCGGCTTGCAGCTGCTTTTTGAATGGATTCGCGATTTCGGCTTCTCCTATTCCCAATGCGAATCAATATACGCTTCCCTTGACGGAGAACCCGGTCGGGAGTTTTATTCAAATGAATATCAATTGGTTGTCGAGAAAGAGACTGTTGAACTGTTTCCGATCGACATTGAAAAATTAGTGGGGAAGGAACTCTCGTTTTCCGAATTTGAAATTAGTCCGAGCTTTAAACTCCAGACTTCAAACCCTGACGTCGCCCAGCTGGATTTCGACAAACTTAAACTACCGCTGAAGATGCGCTCCTGGCAGCAAGGTGACCGTTTCCGCCCGCTGGGAATGCGAGGAAGCAAACTGGTGTCAGATTTCTTCAATGATCTGAACTTTACCGCATACCGTAAGAAAACCGCGCAAATCCTGACAGATGCCGACGACAACATAGTCTGGATTGTGGGCTATCGCATAGACGACAGGTATAAAATCACTGAAAAGACAAAAACTATATATCAAATTGAGGTGAAATAAAATTTTTATTACATTTGCACTTTGGAAATATAAAACTGAATAATCTGTAAATATTTGAATTATAACGAGTTATGAAAAAATTCACAATTGTCTTAGCGACATTTTTCGCATTCATGCTGCCGATGGTATCGGTCGCCCAGATTTACGACCCCGTACAATGGAGTTTCTCAACTGAGTCGTTGGGCAACAACGAGTACAATGTCATTTTCAAGGCTCAGATAGAAAATGGCTGGCATGTGTATTCACAGCACATAGCTGATGGAGGTCCTATTCCGACTTCCTTTGTCTTCAACGAGGACAACAGTTATCAGAGAATAGGGGAGGTTACTGAAAGTAATGCCATAGTGCTGCACGACCCGGTTTTCGACATGGAGCTGCGCTTCTTTGAGAAGGAAGCAATCTTTACACAGAAAGTGAAAGTGCTTGGTAAAGAGCCTGTTGCAGTAAAAGGCGAACTTGAATATATGGTCTGCAACGACGGTCAGTGCCTGCCTCCAACAGCAGTTGAATTCGACATCAATCTGACCACGGTAAGCGCTGCCGACTCAGACGCTAAAGGTGGCGACAGCCTGCTCGGCATGATACTTCAGGCTATACTTTGGGGCTTGGCTGCACTGCTCACCCCATGCGTGTTCCCTATGATCCCGATGACAGTGTCCTTCTTCCTGCATGGCAGCGAGAATAAGGCGGCAGGCCGTTTCAAAGCCATTATGTACTTCGTATTCATAGTGTTGCTTTACACTCTGCCAATCGCAGTCATCATCATGGTGACATGGCTCTTCGGCGGCGACAGCGTGACCGGCGATATCTTCAACTGGCTGTCAACACACTGGCTCCCGAACATCATTTTCTTCCTGGTGTTTATGGTGTTTGCTGCATCGTTCTTCGGAGCATTCGAAATCGTGCTTCCAAGCAGCCTTGTCAACAAATCTGATTCCAACTCGGAGAAGAAAGGCCTCGCTGGAGTGTTCTTCATGGCTTTGACACTGGTGCTCGTCTCATTCGCCTGCACAGGCCCTATAGTCGGCACAGTGCTCATCAAATCGACATCAGGTGAGTTCTGGACACCTATTCTTACAATGTTCTGCTACGCCTGCACATTCGCATTGCCGTTCGCACTCTTTGCATTGTTCCCGTCAATGCTGAAAAACCTGCCAAAGAGCGGCGGCTGGCTTAACACAGTGAAGGTCATCCTCGGTTTCATCGAGGTTGCTCTCGGCTTCAAGTTCTTGAGCGTAGCCGACCAGACATATCACTGGCACCTGCTCGACCGTGAGGTTTATCTCGGCATCTGGATTGTGTGCTTCGCAATGCTCGGATTCTATCTCCTTGGCAAGATCAGATTTAAAAACGACGACCCTGTCGAACATATAGGCGTGGGCCGCTTGATATTGAGTATCATCACCTTTACCTTTGTGGTTTACATGGTCCCTGGCATGTGGGGCGCACCTTTGAAGGCCCTCTCAGGCTATCTGCCACCACAACAGACACTTGATTTCGATCTCAAACGTATCAATCAGGAGAATGCCGATAAGGTTATAGAATATATTCAGCAGAACGTGAAAGCAGTGCCTGCAGGAACTCAGCAGAATGAGTCAAAACCGACTGCTGAACTTTGCGAGACACCTCGTTTCAACGATATCTTCCATCTGCCTCACGGATTGAAGGGTTACTTCGATTATGAGCAGGCTTTGGCATGCGCAAAGGCACAGAACAAGCCTCTTTACGTCGACTTTACCGGTCACGGATGTGTCAATTGCCGTGAGATGGAAGCCAATGTCTGGAGCGATCCTCGTGTGCTGCAGATGTTGCGTGACGACTTCATAATTGTGGCCCTCTATGTTGACGACAAAACCAAGCTTCCGGAGGATGAATGGGTTGTCGGCGGTGACGGCAAGATGAAAAAGACCATAGGCCGTAAATACGCCGACTTCCAAATCACCAAGTTCGGCACCAATGCTCAGCCTTACTACTGCCTGATGGGTCACAACGGCGAGCTTCTCCACGAGCCACGCGCCTACAACCTCGACAAAGACGGCTTCGTCCAATTCCTGAAAGAAGGCCTCGAAAATTTCAAAAACGGAGTCTCTGTAAGGAATATCAATGAATAGCCATTAGCTATTAGCCATTAGCCGTTAGTTTTTAGTTATTGCGTATAATTACTAAAATCTAACGGCTATTTCATTTTCTCCAATATTGGTATTTGTTCCATCAAATCTTCAACAATAAATTCCCAATATTTGCCTTTCAGACATTTGATTTCTGTGTAATCATTTAATTGAGGCAATCGTTTGAAACCATCAATTATTTTAGGCAAATCCAAAGACCAAGGATACCTTTTGAGAGCGAATGAAACCATGTCTTCAATTGAATACGATTCAAGCAGGTCGTGAATATCCCAGAAATCTTTTTTCCGTTGTCTGTCTTGAGTTATAGCATTGATTTTCATTGCAGCAATATCCTTCTCTGAAACCATCCTTATTCCATTAGAATTAATCAATGGGAATATTGGGTTTTCATCATAGCATATGTCAAGTTTTATGCAGTTATCTTTATTATTACCAACAAATAGAGAATAAACGGTTTGTGTTGTTTTTAGTTTTTGCAAACCGTCTATATATGGAAATAATTTTTGTAATGCATCAGCAATTACATCGGTTTTCATCTCACCGTATAATTGGTTTGTGAACATGTCAATATCAATTGAAATCCTGTGCCCACGTTGTAATGCCAGAGCAGTGCCACCAACAAGATAATGATTATCGAAAGCTTTGTGTGACATAATCTTGTGCAGACATTCCAACAATAATGGCGATGCGATATTAGTTCTTAAAATCATAGTTCAAATACTTTTTAAGGTTATAAATTCTGTTTTCTGCGTTCCATGTATCATGAATTGATTGTAATTCTTTTATGATCAAATCTTTACCATAAAATTTTATTGTTTCTTTGATTTCACTTGAATTCCCATAATCAAAAACTCTTTGGATTATCCAGTTTGAATTCTTCTGCCAATTGAGCTTTTCTATATCAGTATCCCAAAACAATGCTTTTCTGAATTGTGATAAATCAGGATGAGATAATTCAGAATGTTGAGTTATAGCAGTAAATATCTCGTAGTTTGTTTGTATTTGATAGAAAAAGCATTGATTGTCAATGTTTAATGCTTTTTCTAATTTCAATGAAACCTCTGGAGATATTTTTCTACGATTAGCAATAAAATCGTTTATTCTCTGATATGGCAAACCTGCACGATTTGCCAGCTCGCGTTGTGTAAGGTGTTCTTTTGACATGATTCTGCCAATAACAGCCCCGCAAGGTATGTGATGATATTGCAAATAATTTTCAAACATTACATTTTAATTGACGTTGCAAAGATAATAAAAAAAGTAACCAAAAATGGTTATAATTTATTTTTTAATAAATTTTTATCATTTTTTGTGATTTCTAAAAAGATTTCACTATATTTGCAGTGTCATCAGTCTTTTTGACTTATGGCAGATATATTGGAAAAAACGTTGAACTGACGTTTTATCTGCGGCTCGTTTGAACTTCGCAACTTCAAAATCTATCGCACGGTAAAGCAAAGTTTGATGTTCACGGTGTTGTTATATGTTATTGTGTCACCACGATACCTATTATAATATATACAATATAGCGTGGGCTTCGGCATTGCTTATCCTCGATAGATGGGCAATGCGAAGGCCTAAACGAGCGGGATAGGCGATAGTTCTGACTCCCGCGCTTTTCTTTTATGGTTTCAGAACTTTTAGTAATTAAATTGGCAATGGGAGTCTGCCGACAAAAACATTGACAATTAACATTATTTAAACAACTAAATTTTTTTACCATGAAAACATTTAATTTACTTGGAATGGCGATAATCGCATTAGCTTTTGCAAGTTGCGGAAGTGAAAAACAAATGACAAATCAAGCTCCGGCACCACAACCACAAAAAATTCAGGAAGGTGTATCTGTTACACTTCCTTGTCTTGATTCATCTTATGATAACGACGATTATTACAGGGATTTGGGCATTGGTACAGATTTGAATCCACAAATGGCACGTAAAGCTGCCGTTAAAGCTGCCCAATCAATGGTGAAAGAACGTTTGAATGGAGTCGTTAAAGGACTTTCAACCGACTATAGCCGTAGTGTTTCTGGTCAGGCTTCGTCTGATAAAGTACAAGGTATTATTGAAGCTGAGTTTAATACAATCATTGATAAAATGCTGAATGATGCTGATAAAACTTGTGAAGATCTCGTTAAACTGGATAATGGCAACTACCGCTCATACTATGCTATTCAAATTTCTAAAAAGGAATTGGTGAACAAAGTGGCAGATGCTCTTTCACAAGAGCAGGAACTTGAAATCCAATTCCATCGCGATCAGTTTAGAAAATATGCTGCAGAATATCTTGAAAACCATGGTAATAAATAAAATATTCTTGGTATGAAAAAATTGTTTTTAACATTTATCCTTGCAATGGGAGCATTGGTATCGTATGCACAGGATAAGCCTGGTTGGATTTACAACAAACCTAAACCAACAAACAACTCGTATTTGTATGCTATAGAATCGGCAACTGGTGAAACTGAAATAGTAGCAAGAAATCAAGCATTTGCAAGAGTTTTGCAATCGACGGCAATGCGACTTGGCCAGCCGATTAACTCTGATGAAATTAACAGAGCGGTTCAAAATGGCACATCTTTCGAAGTCATTTCATCTCAGTATAACATACCAATTAATAAAGTTTGTGAATATGCCGAAAAGATTTCAGGTGGTTATCGAGTTTACGTGCTTTGCCAAGTGGCCAAAGTCGGTAATATTGTTGTCGATTTTGACTATGATTTCAATGGATGCCATGACGCAAACCAATACAAAAACAGCACGGCTTTATTGAAATCGGTTTTTGTGCCGGGTCTGGGACAGATGGGCAAACGTCGCTATACTGAAGGCACTCTTACACTTGCAACGGAATTGGCATTGTTAGGTGGCGCTTTTATAACTTATAATACAGCGCAAAATCAGATGGATATAATGAAAGACGCAAACACAACTTACAAAGATTATGTTGCAGCTAAAGACAAATATAATTCGATGAAAAAAGCAAATACAATTTGCTGGGGAGCCGCCGCTGCTGTGTATGTGTTTAATTTGTATCGAGCTTATTCAGCCAAGCCAAAATACAAAAGCGGATATGCCTTGAATCCAACAATAATGCCAACTAATTATGATTTGGCTTTTGGAGTTAGTTTAACTTATAATTTCTGATGTTATGAAAAAGGGATTGATAATGATAATGGCTGCAGCTATCATAATATTGATTGGCTGCGTGAAAGATCCAGCGAAGCTAGGTATCCATCCAAATACTCTTTACAAAGGTCGCGTTATAGAAAAAAGCCAAAATAAGCCTATTAAAGGTGTTACGGTTAGTGTGACAGACGGTTCACATGTTCACACATCGCAGGTTACTGGAGATGACGGACGTTTTGAATTCAGAGTCGATTTCGATGCTATTGATGATAACTACTCGTTACAGCTTGACTGTCAGGGATATACCTCACTCAAAGAAGATTTGAAAGGTTTCGGACAAGAGAGTTATGATTATAAAGATATTGTGTATTATGACAATAGTAATCCGAGTAACTGGCCCAATGTTTCAACAAAAGAGGTGTCTGAAATAACATCAACCACAGCGAGAACTGGAGGTACAATCACATATTCAGGCGCTGCTGAAATCACGGCTCGAGGGGTATGCTGGGGAACAACTCACACTCCAGATATAGACGGGAATCATACCACCGATGGTTCTGGAACAGGCTCGTTCACATGTAATTTGACAAATCTTAGCTTAAACACGACATATTTTGTGAGAGCATATGCCACTAATATGCATGGAACGTACTATGGTGAGGAAAAAACATTTACCACTAATGACGGTTCAGTGGTTGTAACAACCAATAACGTTACAAATGTTACACCAACTAGTGCCACATGTGGAGGCACAGTAACTGTCAGCAGTGGCAATACTTTCCCAATTACATCAAGGGGCGTTTGTTGGGCAACGACACACAACCCGACAATTGATAACGCACACACATCAGATGGCTCTGGTGTCGGTTCTTTTACGAGCTCGATAACAGGTTTGACAGTTAATACAAACTATTATGTGAGAGCGTATGCGACAAATGAAGTTGGCACATTTTATGGAGAGGAAAAGAACTTTAATACCACTGTGGGTTTAGCTACCGTAACGACCAAAGATATTACGGATATTCATCCATTGTCTGCCATAGGCGGAGGTGTTGTGACCAACGACAATGGTTTTACTATTACTTCCAGAGGTGTTTGCTGGAGTGTCGTGCAAAACCCAACAATAAATGACAACCACACTACAAATGGTGTCGGAACTGGAGAGTTTAATACTTTTATGGAGAATCTCCAAAACTCTACAACTTATCATGTTCGTGCTTATGCCACAAATGCCAATGGAACAGCATATGGAGAGGACAAATCTTTTACAACAAGTTCTGGTGAGATTACAGTTGCCACAAATAATGTTACGAATGTCACGGCTTCGTCAGCAACATGTGGTGGAAATGCGACTATTACAAATGATAACAATCTCGCAATCACAGCCAAGGGCGTTTGTTGGAGTACAGGACACAATCCATCGATTTCAAATAACCATACTACCGATGGAACCGGCCCTGGAATTTTTACCAGCACTATATCTGGGCTTACGGTAAATACATTGTACTATGTGAGAGCATATGCAACCAACCAATTAGGTACGTATTATGGTTTGGAGAAATCATTTACAACAGCAGTCGGTTTGCCCGCTGTGACAACTACAGATCCAACTCTTAATGGCACCACGGTGACTACAGGAGGCAATGTGACTAGCGATGGCGGTTATCCTGTTACGGCTCGTGGAATCTGTTACGGCTCGCTACCAAATCCTGATTTGTCTTCTAATTACAGCCATACTATTGATGGAAGTGGCGTTGGATATTTTACCAGCTCGTTTTCATTACCTATTGGTAGCGGTATATATTATATACGAGCATACGCAACCAATGCGAATGGAACTGTATATGGTGAACAGTTGACAGTTATTCAGCCGTATGATGAGCTTCCAACATTTGTGTACAATGGACATACATATAAAGTTGCTCCTGACCCTGGCATTACTATGGCTTGGGGTACTGCTGATAGCTATTGCACAAACTTAACATTTGTTTTTACAGGTTGGAGATTACCAACTAAAGAAGAACTGATACAAATGTATGTTGATAGAGAATCTATTGGTGGTTTTGCAAATGATAGTTATTGGAGTGGAACAGTTAGACCTGGTGGTTACGCCCAACATGCCTGTGTTAGTTTTACTGATGGCTCAATAGTTTGGCCAACAGACTATTATACATTACATGTACGCCCAATAAGACAAGATGATTAACAAATAAATAGTTTTACCCTCAAAACCTCTGTTTTACATGTTTTGAGGGATTTTATATAATAGATAAAACAATCAATATGAAAACAAAAGAAACAACGTATGCCCAAAAGGCAATTCAAAAAAGGATAGTTGAAAAAAATGGTTGTCACCAACCAGAATTGTTCCAATTTCACAATTCGGATAATTATTCGGACTATTCTGATTATTCCGATTATGTTGATTATGGAGATAATATTAATTATTCAATCATGTAAAATAAAAACATTATGAACATTGTAACTACTATTGCACTTGGTCTATTTGCAAGTGTAGCCTTTTATTTTATCGAGTTGAAAATCATACGTAAATTGTTTATAGCAAAGGTAATAGGAACTCGAAAACTCGAAGATTTAGAAAGAGATGGAGCAAAAATCTATTATCTGTCATTACAAAACGCATCAAAAGTAGAAGCATTTAATGTTAGTGTCTTTGTAGAGTTTCTTGACAAAAATGGAGAAGCAACAGGTTATAATGAACAGAGGATATTTCCATATGTAAAAAGAAATCAAGAAAATGTATTATATCCACTTTTCCTTCCTGTTTCCAAAGCAATTCCAAAAGAAAATAAAAATGTATACCTCAAACGATTACTCGAAGATACCAAAACAATTCATGTGGTTATTACTTGTCAGAACCAGTATGGAAAGATTAAGAAGACAGATGACTATACGATGAAAGTCAAGGAAGAAAAAGCACTCTCTTTTTTGGATTATCAAACATGATATGCAAACTGTTATAATTAAACCCACCTACTCCTGCAACTTCCGTTGCAAATACTGCTATCTGAGCAATGAAACCAAGCAGCAGGCCAAGCTGTTTGATATCGATTTTGCCAAACAGATAGTCGCACAGTTGAAGTCGCTGATGCAGGAGAAGCCCCGTGGGAAGTTCACCATCATCTGGCATGGCGGAGAGCCGATGCTGTGGGGTATCGACAACTATCGCGCGATTTTTGCATATATGCAGCAGGAATTGGCAGGATATGAGATACAGAACTCAATGCAGACCAACCTGTCGTTGGTGAACGACGAATGGATAGACCTATTCCTGCAATATGATGTGCATGTGGGATTCTCCTTGGACGGCACAAAGGCTATCCACGACCAGCAGCGTGTGGATGGCCACGGACAGCCAACCTTCGAGCGCATCATCGCCAACTACCGCCGCTGCAAGAAACGCGGTATGCGGATAGGCTGCATCGTAGTAGGCAGCAAGAAGCATCAAGGGCACATTGCCGAACTCTATCAATTTATGCGAGACGAGGGTCTAGACTTTAAGTTCAACCCATTGTTCTGCTCCGGCGAGGCACAGAACAATATGGACGAGTATGGCATAACGCCCGATGAATACGCTCAGATGGCCATAGAACTATTCGACCTCTGGTTTGACGACCATGATGGCAAGATAACTGAATCAAATTTTGTTGAAATAGCTAGCAATATTGCCACAGGCAAGCCTACAGGCTGCATGTTTACGAAGAACTGTCAGGACAATTTCCTTGCCATTGCCCCTACAGGCGACATGATGCCATGCGGTCGTTTTTGCGACAACGACCTGCTGCAATACTCCTACGGAAACCTGCATAAAGAGGCACTTGCCGATATTCTGCCACGTATCAAAGAGACTGAAACCTATAGACGCACCGAGTACATCGCTGCAAGCGGATGCAAGGACTGCCACTGGTACCACATATGCCACGGCGGCTGCCTGCACGATGGCTTCCTTGCCTCTGGCGATTTCCGTCACAAGACCTTTCTCTGTCCCGCCTACAAAAAAATTTTTGCACATATAGACCACCGCCTGAAAGAAAATGAATTCCACGATAGATTCCTATAATTGATGATGACGTTTATCACATCAGAGCCTCAATTAAAGAATTGGGAAAGAGCATTTTCGCATTTTCAATAATGGGACTTGAGAAAGAAACTATCCTGTCTATCTTGTAAATCCCGTCTAAAAAACAAAAAGAGACAAAGTCATAAACCTCGTCTCTTTTTTGTGAAATATAAATCTGTGTAATCTGTGTGAGATTCTATTCCGCAAAATGCTGATAGAACTGCACTATGGTCTCGATTCCTTTGAAGAAATGGTCGAGGCGATAGTTTTCGTTAGGTGAGTGGATGGCGTCTTCGCCAAGGCCGAAGCCCATCAAGATAGACTTTATTCCCAACACTTTCTCGAATCTTGCGATAATCGGGATACTTCCGCCGCTTCTCATCGGGATAGGCAACTTGCCGTATGTGTCGAAATATGCCTGCTCGGCCGCTTTGTATGCCGGAAGCTCAATCGGGCAACCGTAGGCCTCGCCACCATGCAAAGTGGTAACCTTAACTGTCACATAATCAGGAGCTATGCTCTCGAAATATTCTTTAAACAACTTGCCGATCTTCTCATGGTCTTGGTTAGGCACCAGACGGCATGAAATCTTTGCGTAAGCCTTCGAAGGCAATACTGTCTTTGAGCCTTCGCCGGTGTAGCCGCCCCAAATGCCGCACAAATCGAAGGTTGGACGGATGCCGACGCGTTCTATCTTGGTATATCCTTTTTCGCCACGTAAGGCCTTCACGCCCAGCGATTTCTTAAACTCTTCCTCGTTGTAAGGAGCCTTGTTGAGCATTTCGCGCTCTCTATCTGATGACTCCACCACATCGTCATAGAAATGAGGAATGGTGATGTGGTTGTTCTTGTCCATCACGCCTGCAACCATCTCGCACAAGGTGTTCAACGGGTTGGCGACAGCGCCTCCGAACAATCCTGAATGCAAGTCGGCGTTCGGGCCGGTGACTTCCACTTCCCAGTATGCCAAGCCGCGCAAACCTGTTGTGATAGATGGAGTGTCGTGGTTTATCATGCTGGTGTCGGAAACCAGAATGACATCGGCTTTTACGAGATCTTTGTACTGCTCAATCCATTTCGAAAGGCTGCCAGAACCGATTTCTTCTTCGCCCTCGAGCATGAACTTAACGTTGCAGGGGAGGGTGCCGGTCTGCATCATCGTCTCGAATGCCTTGGCGTGCATGAAAGCCTGGCCTTTGTCGTCGTCAGCGCCGCGAGCCCATATCTTGCCGTCTTTGATGACTGGCTCAAACGGGTCTGTGTGCCACAGCTCGATAGGGTCAACTGGCATTACATCGTAGTGACCGTAAACCAACACTGTGGGCTTCTTCGGGTCGATTATTTTTTCGCCGTAGACTATAGGATTGCCTTCGGTAGGCATCACTTCAGCCTTGTCGGCTCCAGCCTTCAAGATGCTGTCTCTCCAATATTCCGCAGCTTTAATCATATCCGGCTTATGTGCCGATTCCGAACTGATAGACGGAATTCTAATCAATCCGAACAACTCTTCTAAAAAACGATTCTCGTTTTCTTTAATGTAATTTTGAATTTTATTCATATTATTTAAATTTAATAACTTCAACCTAATGATAATTTCACTACTGTGATAACCATCTCTTCGCTATGACCTTGACTCCGCCTCAGATTGCTTGTAGTGACGTAGAGACATCGTCTCGCCGTCAAACACGGCGTAGGTGTAATCCCTGATCCAGTTTCCGACCACAGTGGTCAGAGCGTGCTCGCCTGTCTTGTACTGCATGGGCTTATGTTGGTGTCCGAACACGAAGAAGTCAATGGAAGGGTCTTTCTGAGCCTCTTCCATGGCATATTTGTAAAGACGAGTCTCCTCAACCACTGCGTAGTAGTTGCCCTCGGCTTCTTTTCTGAGTTTCTTGCATCTGTGGTTATGCGACCATTTCAATGCCACTCTGATACCGAAATCGGGATGAATATGACGGAAGCACCATTGCAAAAACCTGTTCTCGAACACGCTTTTCAGGAATTTATAGCCTTTGTCGCCAGGGCCGCGTCCGTCGCCGTGCACCATGAAGAATTTCTTGCCTTTGAGAGTCATCACAACCGGTTCCCTGTGCACTTGTATGCCCACTTCTTCCTGAAGATAGGAGAAAGTCCACAAATCGTGGTTGCCTGCGAACAGATGCACCGGTATGCCGCTGTCTATGAAGTCGGCCAACTTGCCGAGCAGCCGCACATGACCTTTCGGAATCACAGTCTTGTACTCGTACCAGAAGTCGAACAAGTCGCCCATTAGGAACAACTCCTCGCAGTCAGGCTTGATGGAGTCAAGAAATTCCAAAAGCATTTTCTCCCTGCGCTGGCTGTCTTCCAGTGTGGGCACACCGAGATGAAAATCTGTTGCGAAGTAAATCATTATAAATCAATCTCGTCTAGGCGTTTGAACATCTCCTGAATTATGGCAGTCATTTTTGGCTCGGCTACATTGGCTGCGTTGAGCACCTCCTCGTGGGTAACCTCAACCGGAATTTCCTGCCCGCCAAGGTCGGTGATGACCGAAACAGCGAACACTGTAAGTCCGCAGTGGCGTGCCACTATGACCTCGGGCACTGTCGACATTCCCACGCAGTCGCCTCCTATGGCGCGGTAGTAGCGGTACTCGGCCGGAGTCTCGTACGACGGGCCCGAGTCGCCCACATAAACGCCGTGCTGCACGTGAATATCCAGCTTCTTGGCTATATCGTCGGCCAAGACAATCAATCTGTGGTCGTAAGCCTCGCTCATGTCGGGGAAACGTGTGCCTATACGCTCGTCGTTGTTGCCGATGAGAGGGTTAGGTAACAGATTGATATGGTCTGTGATGAACATTATGTCGCTGACGCGGAAACTGGGGTTGATGCCGCCGCTGGCATTGCTGAGCACTAACAGCCTGGCCCCCATATATTTCATAACCCTGATTGGGATTGTGATCTGCGCTGTGCTGTAACCTTCGTAATGATGGAAACGGCCCTGCATGGCCATCACCTTGCGTCCGCTTAAAATACCGAACACCAGCTGGCCTTTGTGACCTTTCACTGTCGAGACCGGGAAATTCGGAACATCCTTGAACGGTATGGTGTACTGGATGTCCATGACGTTTACCAGTCCGCCAAGGCCTGAGCCCAACACTATTCCTATCTCCGGCTCAAAAGAGTTTGTCTTTGATTTGAGAAAATCAACTGTCTCTAGAATCTGTTCCAACATAATCCAAAATCAAATTGTTAAACTGTTCTTCTTCATTTTTGTCATTGAAACGTACCTCAATCGGAATGGTGAACAGAGGTACATTGTCAAACTTGTGAATATACTCGGAATTGCTTATTCTCATCAAGTCTTTTTCGGTGGTCACCGCTATTTTGTTGTTGCCTATCACATAATTGAAACCATCCACTATTATGTCAATGTCTAAGTCGTTGTAGCAATGGTGGTCGCTGTAATAATTGGTTATAACGGTGTTGAAATGTCTCTTCAAGTGATCCTCCAGAGGGTAGGGGTTGGCTATTCCGCAGAATAGATAAACCGATTTCATGTCCTGCATATTGATGCCCTTTGCCAAATCGTTTACTGGCGTAATCGCTTTGAAATCAATGTAGGTGAAGAATACCTTTTGCGAAGGGGTGGCGTTTATGATTTGCAAGGCATCCCGCTTATCGTAAGGCAAAAGCACTTGTGGCGACTTGGTTAAAATGATTATGTCGGCCCGCTTGGCTTCCGACTTCACATCGCGCAGACGTCCCGCAGGCAGCAGCATGTCTTTCTTGTAAACATTGTAATAGTCGGTGAGCAGAATGTTTAGCCCCGGTTTGATGCGTCTGTGCTGATAGGCGTCGTCTAGAAGTATGACATCTGGAGCCTTCTCCAATTGCATCAGCTTTTGCACACCCTCACAGCGGTTTTCGTCCACTGCCACTGTGATGTCTGGGAACTTGCTGTGATATTGCATGGGTTCATCGCCGATCTTCCTGTATGTAGCAGACTCGTCGGCTAACACATACCCCTTTGATTCTCTGCCATATCCTCGGCTTAAAACCGCCACATTGAACTTGTCTTTCAAAAGCCTGATGAGATATTCGGTATGAGGCGTCTTGCCTGTGCCGCCAAGTGCCAGATTTCCAACGCATACAGTGGGCACACTGAAACTCCTCGATTTCAATATGCCCCAATCATACAACTTATGTCTTGTCTTCAGAATCAAGGCATAAATCCATGATATAGGCGCAAGCAAAACACTCATTATTGTGAATTTTCTTAATTAAGCGTACAAATGTACAAAAAATTTTAATAATTTAGCGCAAAATTTCAAAAAATGAATAAGGTTAGTGAGATTGTAGGATGCATTACCGATATCGCCCCTTTGCATTGGCAAGAGTCATGGGATAATGCCGGCCTGCTTGTTGGAGATGCTAATATGCTGATTGACAAAGCGTTGGTGACGCTTGATGTGACTGAAGAAGTAATAGATGAGGCTATACAGGGTGGTTATCATCTGCTGATTAGCCATCACCCTGTGATTTACCGTCCTCTGAAGCATCTTTTGCCCGAAAACACTATCGAAAGAATCATAATGAAGGCCATAAAGAACGATATAGCCATAGCATGTATGCATACCAACCTTGACAACAGCTATCTTGGAGTTAGCAAATGGCTTGCCGACAGACTTGGACTGAAAAATCCGGAGGTTTTGGAGCCAATGAAAGTGGAGGAGGATGTCACTACGGGCGGTGGGATGATAGGTTATCTCGAAAATGACATGGACGAGAAGGATTTTTTGGCCATGGTCAAGAAAAATCTTGGTTGCCAGGCTCTCCGCCATTCGGAATTTTTGGGTAAGAAGATCAGAAAAGTGGCCGTTTGCGGAGGTTCGGGATTTTTTCTTCTGGAAAATGTAAAGCATTGTAATGCAGATGCTTATGTTACCGCCGATGTGAAATATCACGACTTTTTCGAGGCCGACGGACAACTTCTGCTTGTGGATGCCGGACACTATGAAACTGAACAATTTACAAAAGAATTAATTGCTGATGCAATTATTAAAAAATTTTGTAAATTTGCAGTTTCAATTTCGAGGGTCAAAACTAACTCGATAAATTATTTTGTATAAATATTAAAATTAAGATAAATGTCTGATACTCAAGAACTTAAACTCAACGAGGAAGAACAGATTGAAATTACCGTTGAAAAGAAGCTTGTTGCACTTTACACACTGCAACAGATAGATTCCAAGATTGACAAGATTCGTATAGTGCGTGGTGAATTGCCTGAAGCTGTGCAGGACCTCGAGGATGAGGTGGCCGGTTTGGAAACACGTATCGCCAACTACGAGGCTGACCTGAAGAAATTCAATACCGACGTTACCAACTACAAGATTAAAATCAAAGAGACACAGGCTCTTATCAAGAAGTATGAGGAGCAGCAGAACAACGTCCGTAACAGCCGTGAGTATGATTCTCTGACCAAAGAGACAGAATATCAGTCACTTGAGATCCAGCTCTGCGAAAAGCGCATCAAAGACGCTACCATCAAGATGGAGGACATCAAAAACGGTCTTGAAGCCACACAGGCCAAGCTCGCCGAGCGCAAGAATGACCTCGTCATCAAGCAGTCGGAGTTGAATTCAATCGTTGAGGAGACAGAGAAAGAGGAAGAGGAACTTGTAAAGAAATCAAAGGAAAGTGAAGCATTGATCGAAGACCGCCTGCTTTCAGCTTACAAGCGTATCCGCAAGAGCGCACGTAACGGTTTGGCAGTTGTGAAAATCGAGCGTGACGCCTGCGGCGGTTGCTTCAACAAGATTCCGCCACAACATCAGCTCGATATTCGCATCCACAAGAAGATTATCGTGTGCGAGTACTGCGGACGTATCCTGGTTGACCAAGACATCATCGACCAGTACAACGCAAAGAACTGATTTCTTTAATCAAGTCTGAATTTGAAAGAGACGACCAGCTGATTGATGTTGGTTGTCTCTTTTACTTTTGTATCGTCAACCACATCCTGATCGCCTTCGTGATAAACGGCCGGGTAGAGGGTGTACTCCGAGTAAAGCTGATAGGTGTTGGTGCGGCGACTCAGAACGTAAGCCAAATCGATGGTGAAATCGTGGTAGGTGTAGCCTAAACCGCATGAGTATGAGTTGGTGCGGAGTCGGTCGTCGTTAAAGCCGTATGGGCTGCCATAAAAAGCATAACCTCCTCTGAAGCATAAGTTCTGGTAACGCCACTCTGTACCTATTCTGATGTTGGAGGTGGAGTTGAACCTTGCATCTATGTCGTTATTGAGATGAGTGAATTTATAATTGTGAGCCGAGGCGCGTATGTTGGTGTAGTCGATATACTCATAGTCGGCTGTAATCATGCCGAAATTGCCGAAAATGACAGCGGCGTTTGCACCTAGCCTGTATGGAGTTGTAAGGGTGTATGTATATGTGCCTGTTTCGGACTGATACGAATAGCTGTTGTTGTTGAATCTGGAGAATGTGTTGGTATACCAACTTGCGTCCACTCTGTATATGGTAGGTGTATGGAAAGTTGCTCCCAAGCGCAACCATTTGACCGGAAACACAATCACACCTATTTTGGCATTGACACCCCAGCCACTGCTGGTTATAACTTCCTGCTGGCTCCAGTTTCTGAATTTATCCGGATAGAGGTTGGTTTCTTTGTATTCGGTGGTCATGTCACGGTTGAAATGCGGTACATTCAAACCAATGCCGAGGAACCATTTTTCGTTGAAATTAAAACCGGCTGAAAATGACAGCTCGTTGGCTTTGCCGCGTTTTACCACTCCGCGCTGCTGGTTGAGACCTCCGGCCGGAACGTAAGTGGTATAATAATCCGGAGCGATACTGTCAATTACGTATGTGTACCAAAGCGGATAAAGGTTGTTGGGCGAGAAGTCGTACAAGTCGTTGGCTGAATTTATGTTGTTAGCCTCCATCTCTGAGAAATAAGCGTCTACCAGCGAGGTGTGGCGGTTGTCACCGCTGAGGTAGGAGTTGAATGTGTAATTGTTTGTGCGGTTCATGCCTAATGCGAAACTCACCGATTTCAACGAGCCGTCGTTAATCTCGCTGGTCCAGGTGAGGCCTATGTTGTTGATCGGCATTTTTATGGCTCTGTCGTCACCGTTCGAACCTTGGTATTTCGATACGGTCGAACTCAGGTACAAAGCCGGGGTGAATACGAAAGACGATCTTCTGAATAGTCCAAGGCTGGCAGGGTTAATGCTGATAGCTGAAAAGTCCTGGCCTACGGCTCCTATGGCATTGCCCATGGCTGCGCTCTTTGCTGTACCTTGATAAATAACCGATGAGAATTCATAAAGATCAATAGCATTCTGGGCTTTAGCCAATACTGAACCTAATAATATGATTATCAATAATGTCTTTTTCATGACTTTATACTTTTAACTTTAAACCATTAATTGGGAACTATCTTCTGCCTCCGCCGCCGCGTGAACCTCCGCCGCCAACGCTGCCTCCGCCGCTACGCGAACCTCCCATGCTGCCGCCACTGCGTGAACCGCTGTTGTAACTGCCGCTGCTTCGAGTCGGGCTACTGCTGGTATTTCTCTGTGAAGGAGTGCTATTTCGAATGTTGCTGTTTTGTCTGACGTTATTGTTTTGTCTGACATTGCTGTTAGGACGTGTGGTCGTGCTGCTATTGCTTTGACGAACAGTCGAGTTGTTGTTACTTGGACGTGCGGTCGAACTGTTGCTGCTTGGACGGACGGTCGAACTGTTGCTGCTTGGACGGGCAGTTGCACTGCTGCTTGGACGTGCAGTTGCAGTGTTGCTGCGTGTGCTGCTTTGTGGACGTACATACTCTGAATTGGAACGAGTCTGACGGTTGCTGTTGGCCGGAGAGTATGACTTGCGCTCGCTTCTGCCGCCGCCATTGCCGCCGCCAACATTGCCGTTTCTGCTTGGACGTGTGACTCCGTTCAGGTTGCCGTTGCCATGGTTGACTGCGCCGTAGTGGCTGTTGTTGTATATGTTACCGTGACCGCCGCAATGAGGATGGTGTGGGTGATGATAGTTCCAGCATCCACAGTAGTAAGGTGAATAATATGGGTAGTATGGCGCCCAGTAATATGGTGCCCATGACCAATAATGTCTATAGTAAGGATAGTAGGAAGGATACCAATAAGGATCCCAGAACGGGTCCCAAGAGTAGAGACCCCAACCGAGTCCGACGCCTATGCCAAAACCTACTCCGATACCTGTACCGATCTCAACTGTTACGTTTGATGTAGGAACCTCTATTATATAAACGGTGTCGACAACAGCTATAATTGTGTCGACAGGGGCGGATTTTGTATACTTTACTTCTTTCACGCCGTTGATGGCTTCCGAATCGAAATAACCGTAGTTGGCTGTGACCAGGTTTTTTTCGTATTGGGCCTTGTTGTCGTAAGGTGAATAGTAAGCGTCGTCGTTGATGACATTACTGCTTGAAGCACAGGCAGTTAGCAACGGAATTACTGCCATTAACAAAATCAAAGTCCTTTTCATAATATTTCACTTTTTATTATTACTTTGCGAAAAAATTTGTAATTTTGCGCTCTCAAAAAGTAACAAAAATCGTACCAAACTTTATAAAATGGCAAAAGAAATTACAACACGTCAAGAAAATTATTCACAGTGGTACAATGATATTGTGAATAAGGCAGAGTTGGCCGAGAGTTCGGCAGTGAGAGGTTGTATGGTGATTAAGCCTTACGGATATGCTATCTGGGAGTTCATGCACGACGCTCTCGACAAGATGTTCAAAGACACGGGTCACGTCAACGCATATTTCCCGCTTTTTATTCCTAAGAGTTTCTTTAGTAAGGAAGCCAACCATGTTGAGGGCTTCGCCAAGGAATGCGCGGTGGTGACACATTACCGCCTGATGAAGAACCCTGACGGTCCGGGCATAGTGGTAGACCCTGAGGCCAAACTGGAGGAAGAGCTCATTGTCCGTCCTACATCTGAGACTATTATTTGGGATACATATAGAAACTGGATCAAGAGTTATCGCGACCTCCCGATTTTGTGCAACCAGTGGGCTAACGTGGTGCGCTGGGAGATGCGTACACGCTTGTTCCTCCGCACAGCTGAGTTCCTGTGGCAAGAAGGTCACACCGCTCATGCCACCAGAGAAGAAGCTATGGCCGAAGCCGAAAAGATGCTTGCCGTGTACGCTGATTTCGCTGAGAAATACATGGCGGTGCCGGTTATCAGAGGTATTAAGAGTGCCAATGAGCGTTTCGCAGGTGCTGTAGAGACATTCTGCATTGAGGCTATGATGCAGGACGGCAAGGCTTTGCAGGCCGGTACATCACACTTCCTCGGACAGAACTTCGCCAAGGCTTTCGATGTGAAGTATCTGAATAAGGACAACAAACTTGAATATGTGTGGGCTACATCCTGGGGCGTTTCAACACGTCTGATGGGTGCTTTGATCATGGCTCACTCAGACGACAACGGTCTGGTGTTGCCTCCGAAGGTGGCTCCTATAGAGGTGGTCATAGTGCCTATCTACAAGACTGACGACCAGCAGCAGAAGGTTTTGGATTACTGCTCGCAGATGAAACAGCGCCTCGAGGCAAAAGGCTTGAGAGTGAAGTTTGACGACCGCGATACGCAGAAGCCTGGCTTTAAGTTTGCAGAATGGGAAATGAAGGGAGTGCCGGTACGTCTGGCGGCGGGCCCGAGGGACGTTGAAAATCAGACGGTCGAGATTGCCCGCCGCGATACCTTGACCAAACAAGAGATTTCGGAACAGGAGATGGAAGACCACATTCTCGGTTTGCTCGATGATATCCAGAACAGCCTGTTCAACAAGGCTCTCGCATATCGAAAAGCCAACACCCATCGCGTCGACACTTGGGACGAGTTCAAACAGGTTATAGAAAACGGTGGATTCGCTTACGCTCACTGGGACGGCACTACCGAAACCGAGCTTGCCATCAAGGAAGAGACAAAGGCTACACTTCGCTGCATCCCGTTGGATGACGATTACGAAGACGGAGTCGACATATTCTCAGGAAAACCTTCGAAGAGAAGAGTTATATTTGCTAAAGCATATTAAAATGGAATGAGCTTTCCTTCAGCATATTCGCCATACGTGACGGATATGCTGTCGGGCTCGCCTTTATAATACACATTCCCGTGATGTAGTATATTGGCTTTGATGCTCTTGTTCGCCCAGATATAGCTGTGGGCGGGAGTTTTGCTCATAATTGCCACGCTGTCGGCGCAGAGGTCGCGGGCGTCAAAAATACCGTAACTTCTTTTTTCAACCACAAGATTACGATTGTTCTGACCACGCAGGTTAACGCGGCTGGTGCCGTATCGGTACACCACATCAAATCTTTTGCAGTTGTTGATGCATAGATTTATATCGCCAGAACCCCCGTCTACTTCAAATCGGTAGTGTCCGTCGGGGTTGTCTGTTTCATTGTTGTAAGTGCCAGTTGACTTGAGAGTGCCGCTGGCTCCGAAAACAAAGTTGGTTATATCTTTGTAGTACAAAGTGGCGGTGCGCTCGTAATCGTAAGGTCTGATCCAAGACATTGTGGTGGTGTTGCTTATGGTCAGAACCCCGTCTTTGACTTCGGTGGTGATTTGGTCGACTATGTTTTCGCCTGTAGTAATGATGATGGAATTTGTATTGGAGTGTTCCAAAACCAGGTTGATGTCGTCGTTGAGGCGTACTTCATAAAAGTCGGGCAGCTCACGGTAAACGGTAACTATTTTACCTATAGTAAGCGGGCTTTTCTTGCATGAAAAGAAACATGTAAGAAAAGACAAAGTCAATATGATCAATAATTTAGTCTTCATGTCAATTTATTCTGAATCCGGCGCCCATAGTGAAAAAGTCGGCACATCCGAAATGAGTGGTGAGAGCGCAAGTTATGAAAAAGTGTTTTGTCAGATTCTGCTTGGCGCAAATCTTCTGGTACAGATAGCCTTCGCTCAAATCCTTGCCTGAAAGATGTGTGCCGGCGACAATGAAAAACGAGGTGTCGTCAAAGCTGAACTCGTATGAGATGTTGATGCCGGTTCTCAGAATCTCAAAGTCGTTGTATTCTATTCCTTTTATTTTCAGCACTTCCTTGTCGGTCATGTCGTACACAAAGTCGAGACCTATGCCCAACTTGCTGACTTTGCTGAAACTCTTCATGAAATACATCTGGACATTGTATACCGACCAGCTTTTGTTGTAGCCTATGTAGTCGTCTATGTCTTTAATCATATAAAGGAAAGCGACGTAGAATGAGAAATTCTTCTTGGTGAGACCTTTGAACTGCTGCTTGTCAATCTCCTGCTGAGGCAACCTCTGCTTGGGCTTATATATGAAATACTTGGTGCTGATGCCGGCATGCGCAACGTTGATGCCGTTGTTCGGAGCCTTACGGGCGCCATTGGAACAGTGGGTGAAACCTATAAATGCCGACAGACTGAACCGGTCTGTTATGAACCTGTTGTATTCAAGCGAAAGATGTATGGTGGCGTTAATATGCGCTCCAATGAAGGTGTTTTTGGGATTAGTTACAGGATCATAGACCTCGGTTATATATCCGGGACCTATGCCGAACTTGAAATTTATCTCATTTCTCTTGCTTTTTATCAAGTTGAATCTCAAGAATGGATAAAGAGCGAAAAGACGGCCTATTTCTGGCATATCACCCAGTCCGGAATACAGAAAAGTTATGCCGAAGGCTGGATAGTTGAGCCTGCCTTGATAATAGCTGCGGCCGTAGGTTACGTTCTGTATGCTGAATTCAAAAAGAGGGAAGTGAGCCCTGAAAAGACCCATCTCCTGATGGTGGGTGATAATGAAGCCGTAACTCGGTCTGAATTCTATCTGAGGGTTATACCTATTAATAATAGAATCGTTACTTTTTGCTGATAATTCATTTAAACTGTTGGAAATCAGCAGAAAAGTCAATAAAACAATGCTATGTTTAATGAAAAATTTCACGATGCAAAAATACAAAAAACTCACACTGAATATTAACAAATGAAGACTTTTTCATAACTTTGCAGAAATTTTCATACAATGGACAAAAAATTAGAGGCATTTGAACGGCTTTTGAATATCATGGAGGACCTGCGAAAAGGCTGTCCGTGGGATAAAAAACAGACTATTGAGAGCTTGCGTCATCTGACGATTGAAGAGACATATGAGCTGAGTGAAGCTATTTTGGCATCTGATTATCAGGATGTTAAGAAGGAGTTGGGTGATTTGATAATGCACATTGTTTTTTATGCCCGCATAGCCGAGGAGAGAGGGCTGTTTGACATATCCGATGTGATAAACAGTATATGCGACAAACTCATAATACGTCATCCGCACATTTACGGAGATGTGAAGGTGCAATCGGCGGAGGAGGTTTTGGAAAACTGGGAGAAAATCAAGATAACAAAAGAGGGCAACCGCAGCGTTTTGGGCGGTGTCCCGGCAGGTTTGCCGCCACTGCTGAAGGCTTACCGCATGACCGACAAGGCTTCGGGAGTGGGTTTTGACTGGCCAAACAAGGAGGAATGCTGGGAGAAGGTTTTGGAGGAGATGGACGAGCTGCAGGAAGAGGTGAAAAACGACGGCCCCAAAGAGCGTAAAGACGAGGAATTCGGCGACTTGCTGTTCGCCTTGGTCAACTATTCCCGTTTTATCAAAGTGAATGCCGACGATGCTTTGGAGCACGCAAACAACAAGTTCAAAAAGCGTTTCACATACATAGAGGATAAAGCCAGAGCCATGGGAAAGAACATGGCCGAGATGACTTTGGCCGAAATGGATGCCTTGTGGAACGAAGCGAAAAAGAGCCTGTAGTTGAAAAATTCTCGATGAGCGTATAAAAATTTGTATATTTGCAAATTAAATCGGTAAAAAAATGAGTGAATTGGCCAAAAGAACGGTATTCGGAAGTCTGTTTGTGATCGTAGTGATCGGAAGCATACTTTTGAATTATTGGGCTTTCTTCGCAGTGATGCTTGTGACTGTGTTCATTGGTTCTCAGGAAGTTAGCAAGCTGATGTCAAAAGAAGACAATCGCGAATTGAAACTCATGGCTGTCATTTTGGGCACGCTGTTTTATGTGCTGGGCGTCGTTTTATTTCCAATTGCATACATTTTACAACTGATACTAATTCTTACACCTTTATTAATCGCGTTGTTCTCGAAAAATTATTCATTTGAAAAAATTGCTGTAAGTTGCTGGACAGCGATGTTTTTTGTGGCATTGCCATGCACTCTGATGATGGGGATTTATAGAGAACCTGAATTTATGTTGGGCGGTAAGTATTTGCTAATCATATTGTTCTGCTTGATTTGGATAAATGATATCTTCGCATATTTGACCGGAATGGCTATTGGAAAACACAAGCTTTTTGAAAGAATTTCGCCGAAGAAGACGATAGAAGGCAGCTTGGGCGGCTTGGTGATGACGATATTGACGGCATTTTTGGTGAATCATTACTGGTTGCATATGATGAGCGACTGGAAGATGATGGGAATGGCTTTGATTGTTGTGGTTTTCGGTAGCTTGGGCGACCTTTGCGAGTCGATGATGAAGCGTCAGGTGGGAGTGAAAGACTCGGGCAATGTTATTCCCGGGCACGGAGGTATTTTGGATAGGTTTGACGCCACCTTTATGGCGGTTCCTTTTGTATATTGCTATTTGATATTAATGTAAATCAATAAGTTATGTATATACATAAAAAAGGATATGGCGTTATTGCGACAGTCTTCACGGTTATCGTTCTGATAATTGTGGCGGCAGTGATGTTGCTGAACGCTGTTTTTGTTAATACCCATTGGACACTATTGGCAGGACTTATCATTATAGGTGCTATAGTAATTGTCTGGTCAATAACATTTTTCCGTGTTCCGACCAATAGAAAAATCACACATGAGGCGAATGCAGTGGTTTCGTCGGCTGACGGTGAAATTGTTGCTATTGAGGAAGTGGAGGAAAAAGAGTATTTCCACGACAAAAGGATACAGGTTTCGGTGTTTATGTCGGCTTATGACGTGCATGTAAACTGGTTCCCTATGGACGGTGTGGTCAGTTATGTGAAATACCATCCCGGTAAAAAACTGTTTGCGATTAACCCGAAATCGTCGGAGCTGAACGAGCGCAACTCGGTCGCTGTGAAGGATGCCGAGGGTAGGGAAGTGCTGTTCAGACAGGTGGCCGGAGTGATGGCCAGAAGAATAGTGTGCAATGTGAAGGAAGGGGACAAGGCTGAAGTCGGAAAGGAATTCGGCATGATAAAATTCGGCTCGCGCGTCGACTTTTTCCTGCCGTGTGACGCTGATATTCAAGTGGAAATTGGAGATGACATCACCGGACAAGTGACGGTTTTGGCATATTTGAAATAGATTTTTTTAAAAAAAAATATGCGCCTTTTGAAAAAAGGTGTTATATTTGCGAGTTAAAACTTGAACAAGACAATTAATGTTTAACTAAATTTAAATCACATGAAAAAAGTATCTTTACTTATCGCGATGATTGCCTTCTTCATGGGCAGCACATTCGCACAGTCAATGTACTTCGATTTTGAAGGACAGACTGCAGGTAACAAGATCGCCCAGACACTTGGCGAGCCTTGGACAACATGGTCAAACACTCCAGGTTCAGCTGAAGACGGTGTCTTCGGTGAGGCTGGCGGTTCAATGGCAGCACACTTCACATACGGCAACGACCAGGTTCTTTTACTTGGTGGCATTGAATCAGGCGTTTTCGACCTCGTTTTTGATGCATACGTTCCGAATGGAAAATGCGGTTATTTCAATGTTCTGCATAACTTTGCAGGCAGCGGTTCAACATGGGCTGCTCAGTTCTATCTCTGCGCAACCAATGACGGCAGCACATCATCAACAACAGTTCTCGAAGGTCACGGCACAGTCCACGCCGGTAGCAACGGCACAGCTGATATCCCATGCGTTTGGGATGAGTGGATGCAGTACAGAGTGCACATCGACATGGACAACGATGTCGCAACATTGTTCTGGAACATCGCTGGCCAGCCTGAGCAGGAAATTTGCACATGGCAGTGGTCACTCGACAGCTTTGGTAATAACGTTGTCGGCCGTACACTCGATGCTATGGACTTCTACCCACCATCAAACGGCGCTGAATACTATGTCGACAATATCGGTATCATCGACGGCGGTGACGACCAGGTCTTGATCGATGACGATTTCGAGGCTTACACAGTCGGTAACAAGATTGCTGTTGAAGCTCAGGCTGCTGGCAATGACTGGTGGACAACATGGTCAAACAACCCTGGTTCAAACGAAGACGGTGTTGTTGCTGATTACAACGGTTCAAAGTGCGGTCACCTCACATACAACAACGACCAGGTTCTCCTGCTCGGTGGTGTTGAGTCAGGCACATACGACCTCGAGTTCGATATCCTTGTTCCTAACGGAAAGAACGGTTATTTCAACATCCTTCACGAATTCAATGGCAGTGGTTCAACATGGGCTATGCAGGCATATCTCCATGAGACCAACGACGGTCAGACATCAACACAGGCTCCTGGCCACGGTACAATCCACGCCGGTAGCAACGGTACAGCTGACATCCCATGCGTCTATGACGAGTGGATGCACTTCCGTCTCCATGTCGACACAGACCTCGATGTCGCTGAGTTCTTCTATTCATCAGAGACAACTTATCCTGAAGAGCAGAGCCTCTGCACATGGCAGTGGTCACTCGACAGCTTCGGTGAGAACGTAGTTGGCCGTAAGCTCGATGCTATGGACTTCTTCCCACCAACCAACGCTGCAACATCAGAGTACTATCTTGACAACTTCAAATTCACCAGAATCGGTCAGGAATCAGCAGCATCTCTTGACTTCGACACAGAAGAAATCGCTTTCTGGATTGAAGAAGACGACATGCTGTCAACAGAAATCGAAATCAACAACGTCGGTACATCAATCGGTGACTGGACAGCTTGGGTTGACTTCGGTGAAACAACAGGCGGTACACAGACAACACAGATCAACTACGATGCCGAACCTGGCACAGCTTCATCACTCGTCGGTTTGAACATTGACGCTCCAGAACTCGTTGAGGTCGGTGCTATGTTCCCGGGTGCTGCATACGCAGGTTCAGCAATGGGTACAAAGGTTTTGAGCGCACAGTATGTGTTCTTCACCAACTCAGAGACAGGTACAATCGGTATTGAAGGCAACACTTCAGTGACATTCCGTATCTACGCTCAGGGCATGTATGGCCAGCCAGGCGAAGTCCTCGCTGAAAAGACTGTTCCTTACAGCGCAATCGTTGCTGACGACTGGACAATCGCTACATTCGACACACCAGTTGCAATCACAGGTTACAATGTTTGGGTTACAGTTGAATTCACACAGGCTGTCAGCGGCTATGCAATGTCATTCGACGGTGGCACACCATCAGAATACGGTGACTTCTATCGTACAAACGGTGGCGGCGCATTCAGCAGATGCTCAGAGGTGTTCTCAACAGTTTATGGTAACTTCCACATCCGTATCAACAGCCAGGGTATGCCAGTTCCTGCAACATGGGCAAGCTTGAGCAAACCAGAAGGTACAATCATGATCGGTGGAACAGACGAAGTGACAGTTAACGTCAACTCAATCGGTTATTCAGTCGGTGATGAGATGGAAGCTAACATCATGTTCCTCACAAACGATCCTGAGAACCCAATCGTTATTATCCCGTTGTTAATGATTGTTGATCCTGATGGAGTTATCGAGAACGCTGCAAGCGCATTCAACGTCTATCCTAACCCAACAACAGGTATGGTGAACATTGAGGGCGAGAACATCAGTTCAATCGCTATCTACAACGCAGCCGGTCAGCTCGTCAATGTCGTGCGTGGCACAACCACAATTGACATGAGCGTCTACGGTTCAGGCGTGTTCTACCTCAACATCATCGACAACGCTAACAACTCAACAGTTCAGAGCGTTATCGTGAAGTAAGGTTTGAGATTTATTAACGAGCAGAAAAAGAAAGGGCTCCGATGAGGAGCCCTTTCTTTTTTAGTTTACAGTTTATTTATAATGTTGGCGGAGCCATTCGAAAAGTGCGACGGAGGCGGCGTGGGAAACGTTTAGGGAGCGGGTGGGGCCGGGGATGGGGATATAGACTACCATATCGCATTGGCTTAGGATCTCTTCGCGTATGCCTCGGCTCTCGTTGCCGACTACAAAAGCGGCGTCGACCGGGAGGGCGGTTTCATAGATGTTTGTAGCATTGGTCGCTGTTTCTATGGCGACTATTCTTTTATTTGCCGGGACGATTTTTCGCAGATCGGTTTCTTCAGTAAAATACCACTTGATGTTGTCTCTGCTGGAGGCTGCGCATTTGCGCACACGGCCGAGGCTGTGCGTGGGCTCGGTGCCGAGGAAAACCATTTCCGAGGCACCGATATTGTCAGAAAGCCTTATCATGGCACCCATGTTGTCGGGAGTGAGCAGATTGTCGGCTATGACAATGGGGCGTGGAACGGAATCGTAAATTGACTCGGGCCGCGAAGTTGCGAAAAGATCGTTGGATTTGATATACATATTAATATAGTTTTCCTTGATATGTGTCGCGCTCGGCCATGTGTTTCTCAATCAGAGCGAGCAATTGGTCGTAACGCAGATCGCTCCATGGCTTTGTGACAAGATAACGGGGCGGAACCTCGCCTGCAAAACGTTCGATCACTAAGTCTGGATTCAGTCTTTCAGTGAAGTCGATGACGAACTCTATGTAATCTTCGAGTGTAAACAAATGAAAATCACCGGAGTGGTTGAGATATTCGTAGGCCATCTTGGTGTCTTTGAAGATTTGCAGCTGATGGAATTTGACAGACGAAAGCGGAAGCTCGGATATGGTTTTAGCCGTATTGAGCATCATTTCTCGTGTCTCACCCGGAAGACCGAAAATCAAATGGCCTCCGCAATGGAATCCATGGCTGTGTATCATCTCAATGGCATTGCGGGTGGTGGCGAAACTGTGCCCGCGGTTGACTCTCAGGAGGGTGGAGTCGTACACCGATTCTATGCCTAGTTCAATAAAGACGGAGGAGTCAGTGCCGGACGACAGTTTTTGCAGCATCTCCAGAATCTGCTCGTCGATACAGTCGGGGCGGGTGCCTATTACCAGGCCGATAACCCCTTCGACTGAGAGAGCTTCGCGATATAGCCTCTCGAGCTCTTCAAGGGGTTTGTAAGTGTTACTATATGCTTGAAAATAAGCTAGATACGACTCCGCTGAGCGATAGCGCTTTTTGTGAAACTCTATGCCTTCCTCCAGTTGTTGGCGCACGCTTTTTGCAGGCTGACAATAGGAGGGGTTGAAAGCATCGTTGCAGCAGAAGGTGCAGCCTCCGGTGCTTATCTTACCGTCTCGGTTAGGACAGCTGAAGCCGGCGTCTATGCTGAGCTTTTGCACACGACCGCCAAACTCGCGCTTTAAGTACGAGTTGTAGCTGTTGAACCGTCTGTCGTCACCCCAAGGGAACATGCGGCTTATTTTTCTTTTATCATAACATCAATGGCGCCTACTCCGAATCTCGATATCGAAGCCATTCGATTCGATGTGTTTTCGTAGTGTTTAAGCTCCTCAATAATAGCATTCTTCAAAACGCCGTTGCCTACGCCATGGATAAAGGTTACCTTCGAGTAGTCGTTTTCAATGGCGCTGTCGAGCATTTTCTTGAAATAATTGATCTGCACCCTGAAGATGTCGTTGCTCGACATTCCGAGGATATTGTCAACCAGTTCGCCAATATGCAAATCAACTATTGCTTCGCCAGGCTGCGTTTGGTGGCGGTCGATAGCTGCTTCTTTCTTTACTATGTCTTTGTTGGCTTTAGGCTGCATCACACCGTCTTTCATCAGTTTTGTATAGTCGGTTTCAGAGCCTTTCAGGGCAGTAGTTGTCGACAGGCATATCATCATAGCCTTCTCGCCAAGCAAGCCTGATTCAACAAAGCTTCCGTCTTTGAAAAATCGACTAGTTCTCAAAGAGAAAGGTGCATGAAGCGGGTGGTAAACAAAATCTATATCATCCTGGCATAGCACCACCTGAATCACGCCCTCGCACCAATGTTCTATGTCGTCGCGTGAGATGGCTTCAACCACAACTTTCGAAAATGGGGCTATGCTGCCGTAGTCTATATTTGAGTATTTGTCGTCTTCTTTCAGATTAAAGCTGTACAGAGCGTCGGCAGGGGTGTTGTTAACTACTGCAACGTCAATCAGTCCGGTTAGCAGCCACTGTTGGTCGTGCGGGATGAAAGCCAGATATATACCTTCTTCTTCCGAATTGCGTGCAAAGCGTCTGAGTTCGCTGCGTCGTGCCTCATTTTTTGACTCTTCTTCAATAATCTGCTGATTTTTAATCTCTTTCTGCACGTTGTCAACGATCTGCTGTTGTCTTGAAGGCTGAGCTCTGAAGTCGAGTACCAAATCGCTCATCAGAATGGGGACATTGAAGCCGTCTTCAATCTCCACTTCCACCATGCGGGTGTCAATAATCTTTTTTACCACACCGCCACCCTTGTCGTTCAAGAAGTTAACTCTGTCGCCTACTTTAAAACTTTCCATTTCTCAAAATTTTTTGTAAAAAAAAGTGACCCCGCCGGGATTCGAACCCGGACCGAAGGAACCGGAATCCTTAATTCTATCCATTAGACTACGGGGCCATTATTTAGCTATTAGCTATTAGCCGTTAGCTATTAGCCATTAGCCGTTAGTGGAGCTGGAGGGAGTCGAACCCTCGTCCAAACAAGGAACAATTATGCTTTCTACATACTTATTCTGTTGTTGGTTTTCGAGTTGTGCAAGGAAGCAGACATCCTAATCGCAACCTTATCTCCTTGAGTTTCGCGACGTTGCCGGAGCTTCCGCGTCGCTATCCCGAAATTGCTGAGCACCTCGTAGCCGGACCGGAATCGGGAGGCTCCATCCGCGAGATGTCTCGTCCTCTCACCTTGTGAAAGGATAAAGCTTCAATCTACTGTGCTTCGATTAAGCAGCGAGAGCGTAGTTATTTTCGCCAATTAATTTTTTGCAGTCAAGATTTACGAGCGTCACTGCGAGGCTCGGTATGCTTACATAACCCTTCTACAAGCTGTCAAAACCGGTCAGCCCCAGATGTTATGACTTTTACTGAAAAAGCCTGCAAAAGTAATAATAATTTCCGAATTTAGAGATATTTTTTTACGTCCTCGGCTGAAATTGTTGGGCCACAGAGTATTACCAGACGCCCGACCACGTTCTGCAATTCGCGTATGTTGCCTGTCCAAGGCTGTTTTTTCAGCTCTTCTATGGCCGATTCGGTGAAGGTAGGGATGGGCTTGCCCATCTCGTTGGCCGATTTCACCACAAAGCTATTAATTAATAAAGGTATGTCGTCGAGGCGCTCGCGCAGCGGCGGCACCTTCATGATAATCATGCTGATGCGATGGTAGAGGTCTTCGCGGAAGTTGCCTTTGGCTATCTCGTCCTGCAGATTCTTGTTAGTGGCAGCAATGACACGCACATCCACTTTTATCTCTTCTTCGCCTCCTACACGGGTGATTTTGTTCTCCTGAAGAGCGCGTAGCACTTTGGCCTGCGCCGCCAGGCTCATGTCGCCTATTTCGTCGAGGAACAGAGTGCCGTTGTCGGCGAGTTCGAAATCGCCTTTCTTTTGTTTGACTGCAGAGGTGAAGGCGCCTTTTTCATGTCCGAACAGCTGGCTTTCGATAAGTTCTGAAGGTATGGCGGCGCAGTTGACTTCGATGAAGGCGTTGCCTTTGCGTGGGCTGAGCTCATGTAGCTGACGGGCCACCAACTCCTTGCCGGTGCCGTTTTCGCCTGTAATCAGTACTCGGGCGTTGGTGGGAGCCACACGCTCTATCATGTCGTACAATCCGTTCATGGCAGGGGAGTCGCCAACCATTTCATAGTGCTTGCTGACGGCGTTGCGCAGCAACTTGGTCTCGTTGACGAGCTGGTTTTTGTCCAAGGCGTTGCGCAGCGTGATGAGCATGCGGTTAAGATCCATGGGCTTCTCTATGAAGTCGTAGGCTCCTCTTTTTATGGCCTCTACGGCTATGTCGATAGTGCCGTGGCCCGAGATGATGATGACCGGAGTGTCTGTGAGGGCGCGTGCTTTCTCCAGAAACTCTATACCGTCCATCTGAGGCATCTTGATGTCGCAGAAAATGGCGTCGTACACCTCCTTGTTAAGCAGGGGTAGGGCTTCGACGGCCGAAGGGGCGTCGGCTATGACGTAACCCTCGTTTTCGAGTATGCTGCGCATGGCACGGCGTATAGCCGGCTCGTCGTCGATGATAAGTACTTTGGCCATCAGAAGTTGGGTTTAAGTGCTGATTTCTTGTAGAAGTTGTCGATTATGTCTACAGCTTCGTCCACGTCGTCCACAACCTTGAATATCATGAAATCGTCTTCGGCTATCATGCCTTTGGTGAGCATGATTTGCTTGAACCAATCCACAAGACCGCTCCAAAAGTCCTTGCCGAACAAGACGATAGGGAAGTTGGCGATTTTGTTGGTCTGCATCAGAGTGAGGGCTTCTGAAAGCTCGTCTAGAGTGCCAAAACCTCCCGGGAATGCGATAAATCCTTGGGCATAACGTGTGAACATCGTCTTGCGGATATAGAAATAATCGAAATCTATGGACTTGTCGCTGTCGATGTACGGGTTGGGCTGCTGCTCATGAGGCAGAACAATGTTTAAGCCCACACTTTTGCCGTGAGCGTCATGGGCGCCTTTGTTGCCGGCCTCCATGATACCTGGACCTCCGCCGGTGATTACGCCGAAGCCGCGCTGAACGAGCTTGTAAGCTGTCTGCTCGGCCTGTTTGTAGTAGATGTTGTCATTTTTGAGTCGGGCCGAGCCGAATATGGCAACGCAAGGGCCTATGCGCGACAAATTCTCGTAACCGTTTACAAATTCGGACATTATCTTAAACACCGACCATGAATCATGAGCTTTTATTATAGTCCAGTTTCTGGTTTCTATCTCTTTAGCCGTTTTATCTTTCTTATCCATTGCCACTAAGATTTATTTTTGCAAAGATAACAAATTATTTTTTATTTTTGCAGCCTGAAAGCGTGAAAAATTATGCGGATTTAGCTCAGTTGGTAGAGCGGAAGCTTCCCAAGCTTCAGGTCGCGGGTTCGAACCCCGTAATCCGCTCAAAATATTTTTGAAATTTCTTGTTGGAGATGTTCGAAAATATACTACTTTTGCAGCGCGAATAAGGAAGCTTAGCTCAGTTGGTTCAGAGCGCCTGCCTTACAAGCAGGAGGTCGCTGGTTCGAACCCAGCAGTTTCCACAAAGAAAAGCTCGTTATGCGAGCTTTTTTAGTTTGAGACTTAATGAACGGATTGCAGATATTGTTTTTCGCAGCGAACCTTGCGTTCATACTGACCAACTTTTATGGTTGGTTGCTGAAACGTTTTTATGTGCCGGCACCATTAAAAGAGCATTACAACGAGCTCTATCCGGCGCATAAGCTGGTGGCCACCCTCTGTCTGTTGCAGCTTTACGATGTGCTGTATCTTATCCGCATTGGTGATCCTGCCGCTTTGTTTTATTCCAATGCCGTAGGTTTGATGCTATATTCCGCCTTCATATATGTGATGGTTAAAGGTTATTTCTTTTTGGAGAAGTTCAGCCCGTGGAAGATGCTCTTATTTATGCATCCTATACTTTTGTGTTGGGTAGTGCTGTTGCTGCCGGTTATAGGCGTCATTGAGTTTACACAAACATACCAGATAGTGATGTTATGCATAGTCACTTTGATTAGCATGACATATATCACTTTCCTAATAGCGTTCCGAAATAAACTGCACAGACAGATCATTAAAATAGACGAGAGAGAGTATTCCAACGAGAGCGACTTCCCGGTGCAGATAGCGAAGCGGGTGGAGTGGCTGCCGCTGGCATTGTGCGCTATACTTTACGTTTGTTTCCTGATAAACCATCCGATTGCCAAGATGGTTCGCGACCTGATATTCACCACAGAATGCGTGTGGTTTGTGTATTACACCTTGAATCCGCACCGCACAGTGAGACAGGAGCTGACGAAAGGGGAGGGAGAGATCAAGAAGAGTCTTTCCGACAAGAAGCGCAAGGAGATGGAGGAGAAGATGATGCGGATGCTTGTTGAAGATAAACTGTTTCTGGCCGAGCATTTCACCATGAGCGAACTTGTTCAGAAAATGGGAACCAACAAGCGATATCTCAACGAGGTTATTTCATTGAGCAAATATGAGACCTTCTACAACCTTATAAACGCCCTGCGTGTCGACAATGCCTGCCGTATTCTTGAAGAAAACCGTTTTGCGAAGCTTGAAAATGTGGCTTTGGAGTCGGGCTTCTCTTCCGGAAGCGCTTTCTCGCAGGTTTTCAAGAAGATAAAAGGTGTGACGCCTCGTGAGTATATTGATGGTTTGTACGCTTAGAATAAAATCTGTACACGCAGAATAAAATATTTTTTCTTTAGAATAAAGTTTTGTTGCCTCAGAGTAAAATCCGAGGCATTTTTTTTGTATATTTTTGCGGCCGAAAATCTGAAAAAAGTAAAAATTCAAGATATGACAACATTCCAGATTATCGGCATAATTTTTATGGCCGTCGTGGCCGTGGGAATAATCCTCGGCTTGAGAAAAGGGGACAGACGCAATATGCGTAGTATCCTTATGATGTTAACACTGTTAGCCATGGGGCAGGGGGCTTTCGCCGAAAGCAGCTGGACCATCGGCTCCAGCTACAACCCCAGCACCCACAAGACCAAGTTCACCATCAAACGCTCGGAGTACACCTATCCCCAGACCGTTCTCTATCGCACAGTGGGTCTCAGCGCTTACCCAGGACAGCACTACACCGCTGTCTCTGGCGAGCTGAACTTCACGGCCAACGATTCCATCAAGGAAATAGAGGTGACTGAGCTAAATCCTAACGACTATGCTTACATGTTCCAAAACGGCAGCACCCGCACCTACAACTTTGAGGTGACCGATAGGGGCGGCTTCCTGCTGGTTTCCGCAGAACGCGCCATTCCCATAGGCAACAGCGTAGACAATTCAAGTTCAGTCGTTTTCGGAGAAAAAGAGTTGAACATCAAAAGTGAACAGTTTACCGTCACCGACGCAGGATACGCCCAAGCCTATCACAGCGTGAACGTAAACAACTACTACAGCGCTTCCGCACCCAAAAACTATTTCACAACCTCCGGCGCGCAGCTGCGCATGACAGTCACCTTAGATGCCCGCGAGAAAGACGACGGCTACCAGTACATTGCCATCTATGCCAACACCAGCACCAGCAATGTCGATACTGGTGACAAGAACGGCGACCCGGGTACCATCTACTATTCCAGATATATGGCCGGCTTTACCATTGAAGGCAATGTAAACACTACCTTTTATCCTTATACCTTCCCTGTCACTTCACAAGGCAACAACTGTGGCTATGTGGAACATCCTTGGTCAGGCAACCCCAAAGGCAATCTTGAGCAGCAGTATTTTAACACCAACTGCCGCGCTACGGACGGTCGCCTCATTATTCCCACTGATCTCAGCAGCCTCTATGTGCGTTTCGATGCTTCAGGAAACTTGGATGATGACTGGTATGCCAAAAATGTGAAAGCCCACATCCAGGCCGTTGACAACACTGCACCCACCATGAAAGGCATTGTCGCCAATCCAGGACGCCATGCCAAGGGCAACACGGTGTATGTGAGTGTCGCTTTTAGCGAGATTATGATAGTAACGGGAACCCCAACCTTAAGCGTCTATTGGGGAACCACGTCTGGCACCCTGGACTACACCTCTGGCAGCGGCAGCAACGTGCTCACCTTCAAAGGCATCATCCCGAAGGCCGTTAGCGGCAATGTTAGCATCACTGGCTACGATGGTACCATCCAAGACTTGGCTGGAAACAACTTCAGCGGCAGCATCAGCTACACCGACCTCTTCTCCACCAATGCCGACCTCGCCTATGCCCTCTCCGACTTCCGACAGGACGACAATCACAATTATCTCATCACATGTCACGACGACCTGCGCGGACTGGTCGGTTTAGTGAACAACGGTGGCGACATCAGTGGCAAAACCTTCCGCCAAGTGACCAATCTGACCTTCCCTTACTCCACCCAATGGAACAATAGCAGCGGCACCGAGAACAACTTCACCTGCATTGGCAACAGTGACCATCCATTCCAAGGCACTTACGACGGAGAGGGACACACCATCAGCGGCATCCGCATCTATAGAGACGGCGAAGGAGCTCCCAATAATTATCAAGGCCTATTTGGCAAAGTCAGTGGCACGGTGAAGCGCGTCCATCTCACCAACACCCGCATCACAGGCAAATCTTATGTCGGCGGTATCGCGGGTGAAACCAACAGCGCCACCATTGAGGAATGTACTGTAGCCAATAACGTATGCATCCACGCCGTGCACACCCAATCCTTAAGCCACGGTGGCGTCGTAGGCTATAACCGAGGCACGGTGCAGAGTTGCATTAGCCATGCCACCCTCAGCGTAACCAATACCACCAATTGTTCTGCCTATGGCGGTATCGCGGGCCGTAGCAGCGGCAGTATCACAGACTGTCTCGCCATAGGCGCCACCATCCCCAGTGTCGCCAGTCGAGGTGCCATTCTCGGTTACAGAGAAGGAGGCGGCTCCCTTACCTGTAACTACTACCTCAACTGTACCGTGGCGGGCACGGCAAATGCTACCAACGTTGGCTTCGACGGAACAGACTATTTCAATGGTAACAGTGCCCGAGCACTCTATGCCCTCACCCTGGGCGCATATATCGCCATCGACCACGACCCATCAGCCACCCTGCCTGGCAGCGGCAACATCACTTACGACAACGGTGCCGATATCAACGGACAGCCATACTCCTACAATACGGCCTCGCTCAACCTTACCTACAACGGCAATCTGCCAACAGGCTACCATACAATATACACCGCCACCGCCGGCACCATCAACGGCAACACCCTCACCATGCCTGCCAGCGCGGTGACCGTTAGCTCCAATTTCGCCGTCAACACTTATTCCGTCCGCTTCAAAAGTAACAGCAGTAGCGCCACCGGCTCGATGGCCAACCAAGGCTTCACCTATGGTGTTGCGCAACCTCTCAACGCCAACAACTACAGCCGCACGGGCTACACCTTCGCCGGCTGGAACACACAGGCCGACGGCAACGGCACCTTCTATACCGACCAGCAGAGCGTCAGCAACCTCACCCCTGAGAACGGCGCCATCATCGACCTTTACGCCCAGTGGAGCATCACCAATTGGACGGGCAGCGGCGCCAGCGAGGACGACCCCTACCTTATTATTAATGCCTCGCAGCTGGTGAAACTGGCCAACGATGTGAACGGCGGCCAAAAGTACTACGGCAAGTTCTTCAAATTAGGTAACGACATCGATATGGACGGCATTGCCTTTGAGGGGATTGGCTATGGTTCTGGCTCCAATGAGTTTCAAGGCAACTTCAACGGCGACAATAAGATCATCAGCAATGTCACTATTGATAGACCCACAGAAGATTATATTGGCTTTTTCGGTAAACCCGATTATGGAACTATTAAGAATCTCATCCTTGACGGGGCAAACATTACGGGTCGGTTTTATGTCGGTGTCCTTGCGGGTAAGTGTCAAAGGAATATTCAGAACTGCCTGGTCTTGAATAGCAGTGTTACCACAAATACAGGTACTAATGATATAGGTATTATCTATGGAGTTGAGAGTTATTCTACCTCAATCACCAACAACCACTACCGCGACTGCTCCGTCACCAAGGGTGGCAACACCTATACCGCCAACATCGGTACCAATCATGGCGATGTCGACGGTGCCCGCAGCATCCACACGCTTGAACTGCCTGAGCACGTAACAGCCACTAGTGCTGAGACGCGTATTTACAACCAAGTGACTTACTACGCCTCCAACGTAAGCGTCACCCTTTCGCCTGAGATTGGCTATGCCATTTCCGATGTCACCGTAAACGGCGAAGCCGCCACTAACAATGGTGACGGCACATGGAGCTTCGACATGCCCGCCGCCGCCGCCACCGTGAGTGCCACGGTGAACTTAAAATTGCCAGGCACTGGCGAAGCAAATAACCCTTACATGATTTCAACCACCGCCCAATTCGACCTGGTTGCCACACTTGTGAACAACGGCGAAAGCTACAGTGGCGTTTACTTCAAACTTGCCGACAATGCCAACATTACCGTGAGCAACATGATAGGCACCAGCACGCATCCGTTCAGCGGCAACTTCGACGGCAACAGAAGCAACAACGCCACTTTGACATTGGATCTTTTATTTGACACTGAGGTGATTTACACCGCTCCGTTCCGCTATGTCAGCGGCGCCAATATCCATGACCTTTTTGTGGGAGGAAACATGCGAATTGGTAATGATTCACAATACGCAGCCAGTATCGTTGCCCACTCGGAAGGCACAACTATCCTCAACAACTGCGTCTCCAATGTTGAAATAAACAGCGAAGCACACAATAGCTTTGCCTATAACGGCGGCTTGGTGGGTCATGTGGCAAGCGGATCAACGCTCAACATCACTAACTGCGTAT
>JAEEJS010000067.1 GCA_016282015.1 Bacteroidales bacterium | reverse complement strand
TACGCCTACTGCTAGCACGACAACAGATTTCACAGTAAATATCAGCAACCAGAGCAGCAATTTGCCGGTGCTGTCGTGTGGTTCTGCGGAGTATTATCATGGCACAACTGAATATAACTGTGAGCTTAAGAACAAGTGCGCCCTGGTGGAACTCACGTTGACCAGCGGCACCGATGCCGCCGTGGGCATTGGCGACAGATACACCCAGGCGACCATCAACTTCGGTTCAACCCCTGGCATCGTTCCTAACACGGAGACCACGGGTATGATTACCACGAAATCAGAAAGCGACACCAAGAAATATGCCATTTTACTTCCACAAGCTGCAGTTGCTAGCTCTCACATCGCGATAGGCCACGTGGGCTATACCCTCAACATTCCGGCGATGAATGCCAACGATTACAACAAATTTAGCAACGAAGGCGCTGTGGCGAGCAATATCGTTTACCTCAATTACCTCACTACGAATTATACAGCAACTAATGGCCAAACCTTTACCGGCAGACTTGATGCAGCCAACTATCCAGTGAAGATTTCCATCGCCAACAACGCTACCGTGACACTGGACGGCATAACCATCAATGGCGTGAATAACAGTAACTACAGATGGGCTGGCATTAACTGTGTAGGCACAGCCACCATCATCCTGAAGGACGGCACGACAAACACCGTGAGTGGATTCTATGAAAGCTACCCTGGAATCCATGTGCCTAATGGCAATACTCTCACTATCCAGGGCACGGGTACTCTCAATGCAAGCGGCAGCTATGGTGCTGGCATTGGCGGTGGCTATAAAGTCAATTGCGGTAACATCGAAATCCAGAGCGGCACCATTATCGCATCCTGCAGTGAAAATGCAGCAGCCATCGGTGGCGGGCGTGATGCAAGATGCGGAGATATCACCATTTCGGGAGGCCATATTACGGCTGCAAGCGGATGGGGTGCCGGCATAGGAAGTGGTTACGCTTACAGTGAAACAACCAGTTGTAAAAATATCAGTATCACGGGTGGTACTATAATAGCTACTGGTGGATCCCATTGTGCAGGCATAGGCTCTGGGTGCAATTCCAAATGTGGCGCCATCACGATTACTTCCGGTGTGACAAGCGTGACCGCTACTAAAGGCTCCGATGCTTTCAACAGCATCGGCAAAGGCTGGGGAAGCGGGAGTGTCACTTGCGGCACAGTGACTATCGGCGGCATAGTCTTCTGGCAAAGCGATGCATACCAGAACGGTGGTGGCGACTATCTTACCCGAACCACGCTGGTTTACCCTCAGGTTACAGACCTCTCAACCATCACGGAAGACTATACCGCCAGTTTCCGTGAGACCCTTACGGGCACCCTTGGAGCAAACGTGAAGATTTCCATTGCCGACGGTGCAACGGTGACGCTGGACGGTGTGAACATCAATGGCAGCGGCTCATGGACAAGTGGTAACTACGCTGGTATCACCTGCGCGGGCGATGCCACCATCACCCTCGTAGGCACGAACACGGTGAAGGGATTCTATGAGAAATATCCCGGTATCTTTGTAAGTTCTGGAAAGACGCTCATCATTAACGGGACTGGGGAACTTAACGCCAGCTCTAACGGTTCTTATAGCACTGGCTCAGGCGGAGCAGGCATTGGCGGAGGAAACAATAAGAACTGTGGAAACATCGAAATACAAAGTGGCACTGTAACAGCGACTGGTAACCAATATGGCGCTGGCATTGGCGGCGGACAGAATGCTAACTGCGGCAATATTACCATCAGCGGTGGTACCGTGATTGCTACAGGCGGGTATCGTGCTGCCGGTATCGGCGGAGGCAGACGAGGTAATAGTGGTACAGAGGGAGGATATGATTCTGGTAGTTGCGGCAATATTACCATCAGCGGTGGAACCATCACTGCCACAGGCAGTGATGGTGCTGCCGGTATCGGCGTAGGCAGAGGATATAACAATAAACGTAAATCCAGCTGCGGAACGATTACAATTACTTCAAGCGTGACCAGTGTGACTGCCACGAAAGGCGGCAGCAGTGCACAAAGCATCGGCGCGGGCTATAGCGGAATTTGCGGCATAGTGACCATCGACGGCGTGGAGAACGCTACCACGTCGAGCACATTCACGAACTTCAACTCATCTGTCAGCGGCAACACCTGGACGCTGACGCACAAATAGATCACGGCATAGATCACGGGACGGTTCTCTGATCTGTTTTAAAGAATAAACCAGGAAACGTAAGTCCGCACATGGACCATAGATTTCTGGGGCGGTTATGCAATATGCTTTTCTAAGAATACCAATCGCTATGTCCGCTCAATCATAGCGTTCTAATCTATTGAGCCATTGCACCGCAATCCATCTTTAACCGATAATCATCGGGAATAATCAAAAGAGCCAGCCTTCGGGCTGGCTCTTTTTGTTTTTCCAGAGCATGAAATTCCAAATTATGTAAACTTTTTTCAAGAAAGGGGCTGCGTGATTGAAAAATTTCATATCTTTGCAGTGTCTGATTTCGCCCAGGCCCTCACATCTTGCGTAACTGTGTGTTGGGTAGCTAACAGACAGGCTGAGCAAGCGGCCTCGTAGCAGGGGCGACTACGATATAAAGGGAGTTTTCGGCCTCCTTTTTTATTTCTTCCAAACCAAAGGAATATTCTTTAGGTCTTTGTGTCTCATTACATGAACAGTGTTTGTGATATTAGCCCTGATGGTTTGAACATTATCGGGTAGCTCCATTACTTCCTGAATCTTTCTTAATGCGGAAATTGAAATACGTCCTATAGTAGGGCTAGTGTTCGGCTAGTGTAATAATACCACAATGTTCAGCTATGCTTTTTTGTTGGTAAAATAGTCGTTTTAAATTATTTTTAATAGTTATTAGTTCAATAAAATGGCCCCATGACAATGTTTGCGAAGCTTTCGCATACATTTGTTAATCATGCTTGGGAATTAACATAAACTGCGACTCTGCTTCTGGTGACATTGATAATGTCGGATATGCTGTTAACCAGATGATCGCTTACCAGGAGAGTTGGTTTCTTTTTTTTGTCCACTGACGATAAACTTGTGAGATTACAAAACGGGCTCATTTAGCTTATTATACCTTCTATTAAACTATTGTTCAGTCTGGCTTTTGCTGTTTCCAATGATTTTTGGACATGATTCTTCAAGACCTCGCGAGATGGTAACTCAGTCATATATTGTGCCACTTTAATACCTGCTTTGTCCAATTGCAATAGTTCAATTTGTTCGTCGCCACCTTCGGTGCAGAGTATCCTCCAAACTTCTTTCGTTGTACATGCCCTTGAGTCCTGTAAACTCCAGAAAATAAGGGCTTTTGAAAACCAAATCTGGACTCATAACATCATCATTGCGTAATGAGGCCAGTTCTTTTTTGATTAGTTCATCTGGTTTGCTTGCAATGGCGGTGCGTTCGAAAAGCATGCTGTCAATCTTATCTTTTAGTGTTCGTTTACTCCATCGTTCTGAAGCGGCCATTGTTAGATAAAACTCTCGTTTTAGATCATCTTTTAGAGGCATTACCATAAGAAAATGAGACCATGACAATTGTGACACCAGTGGTGACAAAATTTGCTCATCAGGAAAAATCGAAGCGAATTGCATCATCCTACGTATGTTTCTTTCTTCAAATCCCTTAGAACCGTACTCTTCTTGTAATTGTTGCACTATTGATACGACAATTTGCTTTCCATACTCAGCACGTTGATTACCAAGTACTTCCCGGTTAATTCGTTCGCCAATGTGCCAATACATCATAGTCATTGTATAATTGGCAGTAGTTGCAACCCGACCTCGTGCTTGATCAATAATATAACGCAGGTCATTCATTAGGTTTTTTGTGTGTGTCGCAGTAATAATCTGTTTCATAAATAACAAACAATTAGTTGATAATTATTTAATGATTCTTTAGTTTCATAAAACAAGTTTTTGAGTTTCATTCAGTAACGTTGCAAAAATATAACGAAAAATCGTTGCATTTGCGGTTTTTACACTTTTTAACATAAATTTCATTTTTCTGCATGAAATCTTAAAATTTCTTTACAAAACAGACCGATTTTAGTGTGTTCTACAGTCTATTAAACTATTAAGCTAATAATCTAAAAATCACAAAATTTCCAAAATCTTCTCTTTCTCGAAATTAAGTTTTGAGAACGCGAACATCTTCTTTCCCAGGTCTTTCAAGGAGGCTCCAATGTGATATACTTCGTAGTCTATAATTAAAAACCTGTCGTGAGAATCTTTGAAAACCTTAATGTCTATCGGTTGATACTGTGAGTTGTGCTTTTTTAAATCGAGTTTCAACTCTTTTGAGATATTGGCGGTATAAATAGTAGCTTTCACTCCAGAATTCCGTTTATTTAGCATGGTTAAAACCTCTTCCTCGACTTTATCAACTCTGACATTTAGTGCGTTAGCTTTAATAATATGGTTTTTTATAATAACATTAGCCCATTTACGAAACTCAACTCCTTTCTGCGATTTAACGCGATATCCGACAGAAATAATAACATCCAGATTATAGTAATCTACTTGGTAGGTTTTTCCATCGGAAGCAGTTGTTGCAAAATTTGCAACAACTGCGTAAGGCTTTAATTCTCCTTCTTTAAATATGTTTTTAATATGCCTTGATATTGTTGACTTATCGCGCTGGTAAAGCGTTGACAAATTATCTAATGTAAGCCACAAAGTCTCATTTTCTAATACGACTTCCAAATTAATTGAACTATCAGGCTGATATAGCACAATTTCGCTATTATTTTTAACTGTTTCCATAAATTTTAATTTTTAGTTACTTCGTTGCAAATATACACATTTTTCAAAAAACCGGCTGCGTGATTGAAAAATTTCATATCTTTGCTTTGGATATAAAAACCAAAATAGCATCGTAAAACATTATTCAAAAACAGTGTAAGCCATAGTCGGAGATGGTAGTTTTTATTTGTATTGGTTAATGTTTAAAAATGTAGTGTTATGGTAGAAAACGATTTAATGATTTACGATGAAGACGACTTGAAGTCGAAAATTTACATCATCAGGGGAGTGCAAGTGATGCTGGATTTTGATCTGGCAAAGATTTATGGTTATGAAACAAAACGATTCAATGAACAGGTGAAGAACAACATTGAACGATTTGACGATGATTTTCGATTTCAATTGACCAAAATAGAATATGAAGAAATTTTGAGGTCGAAATTTTCGACCTCAAAACAAGAAAACAGAGGTGGTCGTCAATATCTTCCTTATGCTTTTACAGAGCAAGGTATCTATATGCTGATGACTGTGTTGAAAGGCGCAATAGCGGTTAACCAAAGCAAAAAGCTCATACGACTATTCAAGCAGATGAAGGATTTTATTGTCCAATTAAATGATATGTTGCCAGCTGGTGAAGTTAGAGCATTATCCATTCAAACACAAAGAAATACCGAGGATATCCGTCAAATCAAACAGCAAGTAAATGATTTGGCAATCGTTATCAAGGATTTCACCGACCCTAATATCAAAAAGGATTATCTTTTCTTTAACGGTCAGACAGTTGAAGCTGACCTTGCTTATTCTGAAATATATTCTCATGCCAAGAAAACCATCCATATAATTGATAATTATATCGGTCTGAAAACCTTGGTTTTGCTGAAATCAGTCGCGAAAAATGTTAAAGTGACAATTTTTAGCGATAATGTGAACCATAGTTTTCATAGTGCTGAATTTGCTGATTTTCAAAAGGAATATCCGAATGTCAATATTAAACTAAAGACTTTGGGTGGTACTTATCATGACAGATACATTTTTATTGATAGTGGAACACAAAACGAGATGATTTTTCACTGCGGAGGATCGTCGAAAGACGTTGGGAAACGAGTGACTTCGATAACAAAAGTCGAAGACGTGATGCTGTATCAGGGCATTATTAGCAGTTTGCAGGATAATCCGATACTAAAGTTATAATCCGAAAGCCTGCCACTTCCGATTAATCCCGCGCGAGGGCCCGGCCCGAATGCGGGGCAGCGCGAGCAAAAGAGGCGGACTAAGCAGATGATACTCACAGCGGGGCGCATGTCGTTTGCTTTCGGAAGAAAGCAGATCCCCGCGATGAGTATCACTGGCTTAGGCCGACTGCAGGGTAGGACCGATGATTCGGGCCTTGATTTTTTGGATACTTTTTTATCAAGAAAAAAGTATCATACTTATAGTTTTTCACTGAAAAACTTACTCTATAACCAACCGAAAGTATTGCATCTAAATTATAGTGTTTAATAGTTCTGTTAACATATCTATTACCCTCTTTTCGAACTACCGAGAAATCCTCGGCAGTTGAAATCCGCTCAATTTCTTGTTCTTCGTAAACGTTTTTGAGATGAAGTCCGATATTATCGGTTGAACACCCGAACAGCATTGCCATTTGCGCTTGCGTTAACCATACAGTATCGTTTGCAAGTTGAACTTCAAGCTGAATTGTACCATCATTGCTTTTGTAAATGACCATCGATTTTTTCCATAAATTTTAATTTTTAGTTACTTCGTTGCAAATATACACATTTTTCAAAAAACCGGCTGCGCGATTGAAAAACTTTTGTGCTTTTGCAGTGCGTCGGCCCGGCCCGAATGCGGGGCAGCGCGGGCCCCAAAGGCGGACTAAGCAGATGATACTCACAGCGGGGCGCATGTCGTTTGCTTTCGTCAGAAAGCAGTTCCCCGCAATGAGTATCACTGCCTTAGGCCGACTGTAGGGTAGGGCCGATGATTCGGGCCTTGATTTTTTGGATACTTTTTTATCAAGAAAAAAGTATCATACTTATAGTTTTTCACTGAAAAACTTACTCTCACCGGTTAACGGTGAAATGCGGTTGCAAACTTTTTTCAAGGAAGCTATTCTTA
>JAEEJS010000066.1 GCA_016282015.1 Bacteroidales bacterium | reverse complement strand
GGTGATTAAGGACACAAGAATAGATTGGGATCGCGTTGTAGTTGAAGGTGATGTCATACTGATTCTCGGCGAGGGTACTACCTTAGAAGTCCCGTTTGGCATCGAAGTGAGTGCTGGCAACTCGTTGACCATCGAAGGTCCGGGCACGCTGCGTATCACCGGCTGGTTCAGCCCATGCGCGGGCATCGGAGCCGATAACCCTGGTACCATCATCATCAATGGCGGCACCATCAATGTTCATGGAGGAATGAATTCAGCCGGACTTGGCGGTAGCCAGTCAAGTACCGGCGCAGGACGCGTCATCATCAACGGCGGTGTAGTCAATGCCACAGGTGATGGTTATGCTCCTGGCATTGGCGCCGGCGGTTATGGCAGATGCTGCGAAATAGTTATCAATGGCGGTCAGGTGACAGCTAAACCCGGAGCACATGGAGACCATGGCATAGGTGTTGATAACAACAATGATTTGAGTGGAACTCTGACGATTAGCTGGACCCACCCCGACGATTTCATACGTTCCATTGGTGGTAACAGATTAGCCAATGTTACTTTTGTCAACGGCAAGCAGTTCGTATATGAAGGCACACAGAATATAGCTACGGGCGCTGACTTCAACACAGGCGGTGAGAAGAAAATAGTGCCTTTCATAGCAACGGGTACGCTTCCTGGCACTGGCACAGAGGGAGATCCCTATCGTATCAGCAGCACTGCCGACTGGAACGCCTTTGTGGCGAATGTCATTACCGGCAACTCCTACAGCGGCCAGTATGTGGAACTGACTAACGACATCAGTGTCGCTCAGAAATGCGGCTATGTGATGCAAACAACACCGAGCAGGGCTTTCAGTGGCACCTTCATCGGCAACGACCACACCATCACCGCCACCATCAACGATATGAGCACGGACTATGGTACGGCTCTCTTCAGCTATATCAACGGTGCCACCATCAAGAACCTGACTGTGGCGGGTTCCATCACCTCAGCCAACAAGCACGCGGCTGGCCTTGTGAGCTATGCCGAAGGCACCAACCTCATCGAGGCATGCTACGTCACTGCTACGCTGAACATCAAGAGCAACTACGCAGGCGGCATCATTGGCCACGGTATGACATCGGCCACTACCATCAAGGAAAGCGTCTTTGCTGGAACCTTTAACGGCGTTGGCGGCAATCGTGCCAACGTCGGAGGAATATGGGGTTGGAGCACCAGTGGTACACCCACCTTGCAGGCCTGCTTGGAAGCGGGTAGCTACAACAACATTTCGTCCATGCACCCCATAGGCTTGCAGGGCAATTCGGGCTCCATCGTAAACAGTTACTATGTACACACACAGATTGGCTCGCCCGCCAACGCCTGCATTGTCAGCGGCGCCCTTCAGGCCTACACTACGGCTCCTGTCAATGAAATCTACTGGCAGTTTACGGCTGCCGATAGCCATAACTACTATCTGACTTGCACCGTCAATGACGTATTGTCATCCTACGAATGGCAGACTGGTTCCCCTGACATCAGCTTCACGCCGGTTGTGAAAGGCGTCACAGGTGCGACACTCTCCTTAGGCACAGACTACACAGCCAAGCTGGATAACAATAATGTGGCGTCATTCCCAATCACCATCAATTCGGCAGGTACACATACGCTCATCCTCACAGGCAAGGGCGATTACTATACCGGATCGAAGACCTTCAGCATAGAGTTGCATGGTCCGTTTGCGGGTGCAGGAACATCTGAGGATGACCCCTACCTTATAAAAAATGCAACCGACTGGGCATATCTGGCCGACAATGTAGCCTATGGAAAGGACTACAGTGGCAAGTACTTTAAGCTGACCGCCAACATCGATGTTATTGAGATGGTGGGCACCATCGCACACGACTTCAAAGGCACCTTTGACGGCGGCGGCAATACGCTGACCTTTACTAAAGGCACGTCTGAAAGACCTTTCGCCGAAGACCATTGCGCTCCATTCCGCTCTGTTAGCAACGCCACTATTAAGAACCTTAAGGTGACAGGCAATATTTACTCATTCAAAAAATACGCCGCCGGATTGGTTGCCCGCAGCAACGGCACTACATACATCAACTCTTGCGTCGTCGGCACAGTCATCCATAGCGGCATTACTGGCGACGGCACACACGGCGGCATCATTGGCCATCCATTCGGCCCGCTGACCATTTCAGATTGTGTCTATAATGGCCGTCTGCTCACCAACAACGGCACTACTCAGTGCGGCGGCTTTGTTGGCTGGTGGAATGGCAACACTGTCACTGTCAACAATTCGCTTTATGCCCCCAACACCAGCATCACACCAGCTGCTGGCGAGACGGACATCACCGACGGTGCCACCTTTGTGCGCGGCGGTACCATAGACGAATACTGCTATTACACCCAGGCATTGGGCGATGCACAGGGGATTCAGGTCTTTGCCACCCTCCCCAGCAATGAAGTCTGCATACAGGCACAGGCACTCGACGGCAATATGTACTATCACCCCTGCACGGTCAGTGGTGTGGAAGCTACTTACAAACTGGAAGACCACCCTGCAATCACGCTGGCTGTGACAGGACTCAATGGTGCTCTTACCCTTGATCAAAACTACACGGCTACGCTGAACGGTGCTGACGTGACAGGATACCCAATCAACATCACCGAAGGGGGTTACTACACACTTGTCCTCACAGGCATTTCGAATGACTACACTGGCTCAAAACAAATCACATTTGTAGTGACGCATGATCTTCCTGGCACCGGAACAGTGGATGAACCATATCTCATCGAGAATGAAGCTAACTGGAATCAGTTTGCGGTCAATGTAGCCAGTGGCATGGACTACAGCGACAAGTACGTGAAACTGAACGCCAACATCAACGTTACCTCAATGGTGGGTACCAGCGAACACCCCTTCAAGGGTATCTTCCGCGGCGACGACAACTATACGCTGACCTTCACGGCTGGCTCGGCATCCGGGCCTTTCAACGAGGGATATTGCGCTCCGTTCCGCTACGTCGAAAATGCCACTATTGAGAACCTCAAGGTGGCCGGCAACATCTACATGTCCAAGAAGTTCGCTGCCGGACTGGTCAGCCGTACCCTCGGAACGACGAACATCACAAACTGCATCGTCAGTACTGTCATCCATAGCAGCATTGCGG
>JAEEJS010000065.1 GCA_016282015.1 Bacteroidales bacterium | reverse complement strand
TCCTGCAGCAGTGACTTTGGCGTACGCCTTGTCTACTTCAGCGTAGTTAGCGACACCCAATGCTATTTCGAAATGCCCGTTGACGCCTTTGCAGTAAGCGTACTTTTGGCTTGTCATTTTTTCAAAATCCGATTTTCGGAACAGCAGGAACAACGTTCCATCTTTCTCAAGAAAAACATTGGTCGTGTTTTCATCTTCCTTGATTTCAAAACCCAAGACATCTCTATAAAAGCGGACCATCGTCGCCATGTCATCTACAAAAATTCCAAAGCCTTCTAATTTCATTGCAAAACCTCCTTGTGCTTACATATATAAATCAAAGTAAATCCTATGTTTTATATTCCGCTGTAGCTTCCATCAGTTTGTCAAAATCACTTTAGAATTGACGCGGTAACCGACGGCGATGATGGCATCGAGATTGTAGATATTTGTATTGTAATTTTTCCCGTCAGAAGCAGTTGTTTCCATTTTGGAAACAACTGACGACTCTTGTAGTTCCCCACTTTCAAAGATGTTCTTCAAATGTTTTGATATAGCCGCTTTTTGCACATCAAAAAGCTCGGCCATTTTGGCCTGCGTAAGCCAAAGATTCTCGTTGTGCAATAAAATTTCAACTTTGACTTCTTCGTTGTCTGTCTTGTATAGCAAAATTTCCTTCATGTACACAAATGTACACTATTTTAAAAATTTGTCAAGTCCTTTCCGCTCTTTTTTTACAAGGCTGCGGCGGTCAAATTGACGATTTTAGACTAAGGACAGCATTTTGAAGGTGAATTTGCAACCTTGGAGGGGCTACAAAAGCAGTGAGAAAAATATATATTACTTAATATGAGATTAGGTTGTATACACGCTTTTTTTCTTGCTGCATCTGTTTATGCCGCAACATCCATTACCCCTGTAGCACCCAAACTTTCGAACGGATGTTACCAAATTGGAACAGCCGCAGAACTTTACGGTTTTGCCTCCATCGTGAATGGAAGCAACGGAATGGCGCAGAATATGGCGGCGTGTGGCAAACTCACTGCAAATATCGTGGTCAACAAAAACGTGATTGCGAACGATACGCTCAACGGCGACGGTTCGGCTTTTATAACCTGGACTCCGATGAAAAAATTCAGCGGCACCTTGGACGGCCAGTACCACACCATTTCAGGCCTTTACATGAACGGCGACGAAGATGCTGCCCTGATTCTGTCCGTCAAGCCGCCCAAGGACGAAGATACAGTGACTGTCAAAAATCTAGGCATCGAGGATTCATACTTTTTCAGCCGCAGAAGCGCTTCGGGAGTCATCGGTAACATCGATACAGGAACGGTCGTGATATCCAATGTCTATAGTGTCGCATTTGTACGCGGTTACCATGGGACAGCAGGCCTAGTCGGCAATGCGAATAAAGGTCCACTCTATGTCCGGAATTCATATACGCACCCCCCGAAATCCATCATCAAGGAGGTCGGGCTTATTGGCGGAGCTTATTCGGAAACAATCAATAAGGTAGTCAACAGCTACGAGCCTTATGAGCATAACGTCTATTCCAGTACCAACACCACAATGGTCTATTCTTCTAAATTCGCCGACGGTTCAATCGCACAACGCCTTCACAATTCCCTTGGCGGTAGCGCCTGGGGACAAAACGTAGGGACCGATCCTCATCCCATATTCAGCGGAACGGTAACTGGGTATACAGGTACAGACTCGGTCTACAGTCTTTCTTGGCATAACGTGACCATGGATAATGAAATTTATGCCGTCGGCTATATAAAGGGGTCCAGGATTACTTTTCCGATTCCCGTCCGTGATGGTTACGCTTTCCTAGGCTGGTTCAACAATGCTAATCTTACCGGGAATCCGATTGAAGGCATTGAGTACAAGACGACGGGTAACTTAGATTTGTATGCCATGTGGACTCCGCTCCCCAAAAAGAAAGGGGACTGTTATGAAATACGTACAGAAGATGATCTTTATGGTTTTGCCGCCATAGTGAATGGAGCCCCTGGAGCTATTCAAGAATCTTGCGCCTGTGGTAAGCTTACGGCAGACATCGCCTTGAATGAAGACCCCGAAAAGGGGTATAAGCCCTGGTTTCCTATCTCGGATTTTTGCGGGACATTCGATGGCAACGGCAAGAGCATTTCGGGATTGTATCGTTACGATACATTGAGTAATATGGGATTTTTCGGATCCGTAAAAGAAAAGTACATCACCTATAAAGAACGCTACAGGGCAACCATCAAGAACTTGGAAATCAAGAACGTATATTTCGAAGGCGGTGGCTGTATAGGAGTCCTTGTGGGTAATGGATCGGGGGTGGATATCGATAATTGCCATACCAGCGGCAGGCTCTCGTGGGGATCTAGTGCAGGAGGATTTGCGGGATGCCTGCGTGATGCGTCAATATCGCATTCGTACAACGAAGCCGATGGCTCTGCTAGGCTTTATGTAGGCGGTTTTGTCGGTAACGTGTCCGGCGATTTACTCGTTACGAATTCCTATAACTTGGGGCAGTTCGAGAATTGTATGAATTGTTGCGAAGATTACAACTTTGCTTTATTCGGTCGAGCCAATGGAACGATTACTATTGAAAACTCATACAACATGCCTATTATCGATTACTGGTATAATAGGGAGTCCCCTTCTGCAACTTTGGCCGACGAAGGCCGTGTAGATTCCGCTTTTAACGTTTTTTACTACGGATCGAAAAAAGGTCCTGACGGAACTTGGGTGAGTGAACAGGAATTCCGCGATGGAACTGTTGCCAAGTTGCTGCACGACTACAAGAGCGAGCGTACCGACGGCTCCATTTGGGGGCAGAACGTATGGGTCGACAAATATCCGACTTTCAAGGACAGTATCATAGTGGCATCGTCCTTTACACCCAAGACGCCTAAAATGGTCGACGGTTGTTACCAGATCGGTTCCACAGAGGAACTCTACGGCTTTGCGAGCATCGTAAATACATCCCTTTATAACATCGTTCCCTTCTGTGCAAAACTTACCAACGACATTACCATGAACAAGAATGTCATGGTCTCTGCAGAACATCTCAGGGATGGTGAAAACGATTTTATCCAGTGGACACCCATAAAAGAATTCGATGGCGAATTCGATGGGCAGGGCCACACGATTTCGGGGCTTTATTTCAACGACACGACCATTGCAAACGCGGGCCTTTTCGGTACGGTATTTAGCAAGGATTCGCTTTTTCCCGCAAAAATCATAAACGTCGGTATCACGGATTCTTATATACGCAGTAACGAAAATGCAGGTGGCCTGATTGGAAAAATTGACACGCTCAGCAAGAGGGTGGTTGTAAAGAATTGCCACAGCGATGCCGTTGCCGATGGCTACTATCATTTTTCCGGGTTGATTGGAGCACACCTTGACGGGATTCTTGACGTAAGTGAGTCGTATACCACGCGCACGACAGACATAGGGGTGGGTAGCCTTGTCGCCTATACAACGGGAAGGTTGAACATTCTCAATTCGTACAGCATTGATGTGGGCGGTAGAGGACTGGTCGGGTATACCCCCTCACTTCATTTCATAGGGAGCGATTCCATCGTCGCACACATCAGCATCGAAAATTCCTATGCGCTTTCCAAAGATACATCTACGGGAGAATGGATGTGGGTCGGCTTAGTCAATGCACCCTCCGATAAAGTTCCGATTGTTTATAGAAATGCCTACCGCTACGAGAATATTCATGGGTTTGTAGATCCGGATTCAAACAAGGCCCTTTATTTTGAGGTAACGGCAGAGCAAATCAAGGACGGCTCTCTCGCAAGCGCCTTGCACATGTACAAGAATGAAAATATAGATGGAGCCGTATGGGGCCAAGAAGTCGGAGTGGACGAATATCCTAAGCTTACGGGGACCATCAGTGGTGCAGCCACCGTGAAAACGTCTCCGCTGATCCTATACACCTTTGACGGCGATACTGCCGACTATCCAGATTCCTATGTCAATGGGATAGCGTTGTCCCTTCCGGTTCCTGTTCGCGCGGATTATTCGTTTAGGGGCTGGTACGACAACGCCGAATATTCCGGCCAGCGGTATGAAGCTATTCCCGACACAGCCTCCGGGGAAAAAGTCTTTTATGCAAAATGGTGGCATATTCCGCAGGTCTCTGGCGGCTGCTACGCAATCGGTGATGCCGGGGAACTTCACCAGTTCGCAGAAGACTACAACAGGACTGCCCCCGGCGCTGTTTGCGTAAAGTTGATTGCCGACATCGTAGAGAACAAAAACGTGACGATTGATGACCAACTGAATGTGGCTGATACCGCATTCTTCCAAGAATGGACTCCAATCAAGAGTTTCCGCGGGACTTTTGATGGTCAGGGGCATACCATATCGGGACTTTACTATGACGACAAATACGAGGTCAGCGCAGGGCTTTTTGCATCCATAGGCGATAACTACGAATTTTCTACTGTCTCTATCAAGAACTTGAACATCAAGGATTCTTATTTCAAGGCCGCCAGCTGGGTTGGAAGCTTGGTCGGTATTTCCAAGTGGAAAACGGACCTTTTCGTGGAAAATGTTACCAGCGAAAGCATTGTTGAAGCGACGATTTACCTGGCAAACAGAGTTGACGGAACGAAGGTTGGTGGACTTGTCGGTTATTTCTTCGGAGAATCGGACGAATGGAGAACCTTGGAACTAGTGAATGTAATCCACAAGGGGCGTTTGTCTAGTATTTCAGAAAGTGCTGGCGGACTTGTCGGTAGTCTTTTTTCTGCAAGAATAATCATTGTACATGCAAGTCATGAGGGAGCCATTTACGCACGGGAACATGCTGGTGGACTGATTGGCGAAGCGTCCAATGAAAGTCAAATTGATTTAGCGTATGTGTACAACAAGGGCTCTGTGGAAGGACGCTATATCGGGGGCCTGGTGGGGAGCAATAGGAGTCCACTTAACATATACAACGCGTATAATGTTGGCGAACTGAAGGCCTCAAAAAAATCCGGCGGCATTGTTGGCGACGTTTATGAAGAAATGAATTTGGTCAACTCCTTCAACATGGGCAAGGGAACGGCTTCAACGAGTCCTTTCTATAGTTACAAACGTGAAGGAGTTGTAATTCAGGTCGATAACGCATTCCACTTGGATTCCATCGATGCATTGGATGGTTCTACGCCCGTATCCGAAAAGGAATTTACGGACTTCACCTTGGCTAAAAAGCTTCATGACTACAGCAAGGGATGGGTCACGGGCGATGGCTGGACCCAAAAAGCGGGGGATTTCCATCCTGTATTCGATACAGCATACTTGAATAAACACGCCGCAGAAATTGCGAAGAACATTCCGGCTCCATCCAGCAGTTCCATGGCATCCTCTTCAAGCGAAGTTGAGTCTTCTTCTAGTGAGATCGCATCCTCTTCAGGCGAAGTAGAGTCTTCTTCTAGTGAAGTCGCATCCTCTTCAGGCAAAGTAGAGTCTTCTTCTAGTAAAGCAGCATCCTCCTCAAGCAAAAAAGTCTCCTCTTCGTCTAAAGGCTCCAGCTCCAGTTCTGTTAAAAAATCTAGCTCTAGTAAAGCAAAGACTACAATTGCTATGACTGCGGCTCCTCGATTCGTGATTCAAACTGTAGGTCGAACAGTCCAAGTCGAAGGTTCCAAGGCCGGCAAAAAGTACATCGTGATGGACCTTCAAGGTCGCGTAATTACTCTCGGCTATACATTAGAGAATTTCTCCATAGTGATTCCAGCACCTGGAACCTACCTTCTCCGAATCGATGGAGAAATTGCCAAAGTGAATGTAGAGTAGAAAACTGGCACAGCCGGCAACGCGTAAAAAACTAAATTTACGCCCGTTTTCTAGGTAATGCATGGGCGTGTCAAAGACGAACATCGATATGCTGAACGGGCCCCTCGGGAGAAAGATCCTGAGGTTTGCCATTCCTATTGCCTTGAGCAGCATTTTCCATCAGATGTTCAACTTGGCGGATGTCGCCGTGGTGGGGCAATTCGCGGGCGACAAAGCCT
>JAEEJS010000064.1 GCA_016282015.1 Bacteroidales bacterium | reverse complement strand
TGATCAGGTCCTGAGGGCCGACACCCAATGCTGCCGTAGCGATAGACGGGTCTGTGAAGTACCTTGTATCACTCGTGCGTATAGCCGTCTTAGAACGGAGGTTCGGGTTCCAGGCCTCACTGTCCTCCACCACGAAAATCTTCTTCAAGGCGCGGATATAAGATGCCACCGTCTCGTCGCTCATCCCATCGGGCTCGTTCGTCTTCAAGTCCTCCACAATGGTAGGGATAGGAGCCATTGTCCCCTGCAGGCGTGCATAGGAGCGCATCAGCCGTTTGGCCCGCTGCTCATCCCTTGACACGCCATCCACCCGCGATATATCCGAACGCGTTATGGCCTCATAATACTCTTTCGCCTGATCCAGTGCAGCCTTCTCGCTCTTCTTGTTCATGGCCCGAGGCCAGCCGCCACGGCAAGTGGCAAAAGCCACATCCTCCATTGACAGATGGCTCTCACCCTCCACCATCTCCGGATGCTCAAACATGCTGCCCAGGCTCACATCGCCGGTCGATTCTCCCGACTCCCAGAGCGTCATCGGGCGCATCGTCAGCCACGAAAAACGACCCGTACCGGTATGGTGAATCTTGGAATCGTCAGCAGGAACGGCCGATCCCGTGAGCATAAACTGCCCGTCATCCCTGCGATGGTCAACCTCAAAACGGATAGCATCCCACAGCTGCGGAGCAATCTGCCACTCGTCAATCAGCCTGGGCGTCTCCCCCCTCAGCAGCACCTTGATATTCGTCTGAGCCAACTGCAGATTCTGCGACATCCTGTCGGGATCATCCATATACAAGATGCTCTTTGCCTGCTGCTCAGCCGTTGTGGTCTTGCCACAAGCTTTTGGGCCCTCTATCAACACAGCCCCAGTAGCCTCCAACTTTTCAGCTAACAGGCTATCTACTACCCTCTTACGATATTTCAATTGCTCTGCCATATTCATATATTTTCACGCTGCAAAAGTACGACTTTTTCCCGGACCACACAAACTTTTTAACAACAATTTGGTTATTTAGCCAAAATTCGTTTGGTTATTTGGCCAAATTTTATTCCCCCATTTGGCCGATTTTCGTTCGGGAGTTTGGCCGAAACAAAAAGCGAAGGCCGCTAAAACAGCGACCTCCGCCCAAAGAGTTTCACCACGATGATGAGTACGATTCCCGCCACCAGTATTGGAGAGTTCTCCTCGCCCTCCGGATTCTCCACGTTGCCCTCGTCACTCGAAGTCACGCGCTTCACCACCTCGCCGATGGCGTCCCAGGCGGCGTTGATGCTGCCGCGCGGAATGCCGCTGCGGAGGCTGGCCTCGCTGATCACCTTGCTCTGCGAGAGCTTGTGGCCCATCTCGCTGTGCATCACATTAATGATGAGCGAACTGAGCTGCACATCTTCCTTCCACGTCCACTGGCAGTTGGGGTCGCGCAGTGTGTCGAACGCGTGCTTTTCAAAATAGCGGCGGGCGGGTTCGCCCAAGTAGGCCTCTGAGAAGGCACCCCATTCGGTGTGGCCTTCAAGCTGATCAGTCAGCCAATAGGAGGCTGTGCGCATGGCCTTGCAGGGGCGAATCAGGAACTTATTAGAGGAGCGGTTGTAGCTACTGAGCTTGTCAGAGCATTGCCGCTCACTCGTATATTATCCAAATTTTCGCCCCGCCTGATTTTCAGGACGTTATAAACGCAAAACGGCCACCTTGCTTTCGATTTGCAGGGTGACCGTTCGTTTTGTAAGTCCGTATCTTTATCTAACCATTGGCAGCTTTGATGATGTAATCAACTGCAGCCAGCTTGTAGATTGACGGCACTGTTTGTGGCACCCTGCCGGTTCGTAAGTAGTCGTCGGCCTGCTTCTTGTACCGGAAATTGTAGTATGCATAGTCCTTGTTTTCTTTCAGGCGTTTGTCCTTGATAATCTGCCAGACGTTTCTTTGTTGCATACCACTCTTTTCCTGTACCTGCTTGGCTAACTCTGTGGCCGATAAGGGGTATTCGTTTAACGGATTCACCTTCTCATGCTTCACCACTTCTAACTTATTAATAGGTGTCACATCGCCTACCAACTTTAGTGTCGGCGCGCCCTCCTTTTCCACAAACTCGCCTTCCTTGATAAACTTGATGCGCTCCACCAAGTCTTCGTCAACCACCAGCACTTGTGGCTCATTGGTTGAAAGCGTGCGCTTGTCCATGTCCAATATGGCGGCATTGGCCGGACCTGTCTTTCCGAACTTGGTCAACATGTCCATCCATTGCTTGTTTTGCTCCTCAAGCCGAGCTTTGATGATATCCTCCAACTCGGTGTAACGGATGCGTTGCGTCCTTCCCGTGTATCGGAAATAGATCTCACCTTCCTTGAGGTTGTCGCCTTCGTCTTTTTTGCAGATGACAGGTTTCTCCTTGGCCTCTGCTACATAGAAATAGGCATAGTTTTTCCCATCCAGTTCAAAAGTGTTAAACTCCCAGTTGATATGACTGGAGAAGTCTTCCAGCAGGTGACCAGCCACACCTTCAGGGTCAAGCTTGTCGCATTGCTCCTTTGATTTCGCTGTCAAACCTATCAACTCGCGTCTGGGGCGGTCTTTCACACCATACACCAGATAGCCACCCTTGTTATTGGCAAAGGCGGCGAAGTCACGATAATAGTCGGCCAAACCCGCAAAATTAAACGATTCCTTGAATTCCAATGTCATGCTCTCACGATGAATCAACGTTCCGTCCTCTCTTGTCTTCAGGAACTCTTTCACTTCGTCTACATGTGTCATAATCTTCATATTTATTTTTTTGTGTTGTGTTATCTGAACTGATTAACCCACTTGATATTTCACACCATGTGCATCCATAAATTCCTTGATGATATCAATGTGAATACAACGTCCAAGATGAATAAACGAGTAGTCATTAACCTTTTTCGAGACTCCATTTACCTTTATTTCCCTGTTTTCTTGGTCAAAACCAAGAGGCAATGTAAGTGTACTCGATTGCATACCATAAACCACACCATTTGTGTCGAAGAGCGGACCACCGCTTTGACCTCTCAAACCGGGCGTTGACATCTCAACTGCAAATAATCTTCCTCCGTTGCCTATTACATGTCTTGTCAATATGCCATCGATTGGAAAGAGCGGCGTAGTAGCACGTCCTGCGTTAGTCCATTCAATATCATCTTTAGCTGCATCATACTTGAAGTTAGAAAATTCAGGATAAGGATAACCCAAACGGCAAAGCGATTTTCCCTGCTTCAAGACAGATGAGTCTTTTGCGAAAACAGGAAACTGATTGCATAACACCTTACTAAATCCATCAATTCTTATAAGTGCCACATCATATTCTGGATGGAAAAAGTACTCCGCACCAGTACATGTGTCAACAACGCTAATTTGGTTTTTAAGCTGAACAACCACTTTCCCCTTTACATAGCCATACTTTTTTTCCAATGCCCTGAGTTTGGATTTGTAGTGCTTGTCTCCAGTAGATAGAGCCTTAACCTCATTTTTGAATTGAGCATATTTATTGTTGATATCTTGTGCTGCTTTAATCTGTTGTGCAACATGCTTGCATGTAAGCACCCACCCTTCACTATTCACAATAATTATTGTTGCACAACTAGGTTCAACCACATCCGCACCGTAAGCACGGCTGATACTCAAAAACGGCCTCGTGTATTCCGTCACTTTCTCAATAGCATTTACATACATATTTGTTCCTCCTTTTTTAAATTTATAAACAAACATACACCCAACAATAATTGTGCCACTTTTGAGGTGTTTGCTCATTTTTAATGTTAATTATAACTAATATGACAAATTTGACATTATTTTTGAGGTATACCTACAATTACAAGCATCGACATGTCATAAAACAAACAACCAAAACTGACAAAATGTCAGAAATGAGGTGTTTTTAATTTTTTTGTGCAAGCGTACAATAATTTTTGTATTTTTGCCGTTCGTTTTTGAGTTAACACCTCAAAATAGAAAATTTGAATGATATGCTACAACAGTTCTCTATTTCAAATTTCAGGTCATTCGGCAAGGAAATGACTTTAAACCTTACCGCCTCGAAAGGCATTAAGGACAAACCCGGCAGCAACATCACCGCCATTAATAAAAGCACAAGTGTATTAAATTCAATAGCTTTCTACGGCGCCAACTCAAGCGGCAAGAGCAATTTCATTTTGGCTGTTGGTGCCATGCGATTGATGGTAGTTCAGTCAGTGAAACTCAACGAAGGCGACACGTTGCCATACGATCCATTCCTCCTTTCAACACGCGAAAACCTTCCTACCAAATTTGAAGCGGTTTTTCACAACAACCGCAAGACCTATCGATACGGATTTGAATACGACAATAAGGCGATCGTCAAAGAATGGCTCTTTTTGAAATCAAGTGGAAAAACAGAGAAACCACTTTTCACCAGAGAGCTGGACCGTCAACCTGTCATTGAACAAGGCTTTGATGTTCAAGCCAAAAACATTGGCACCGACACCAAACTCAATGCCAACCGTCTTTTGATTTCACTGGCCGGGCAGCTGGGTGGCGACATTTCAAACAGCATTATCAGCTGGTTTGACAACAAAATAGGCTTTATCTCGGGCATTGATGATACCTATTCACAGTATACACGCCGCAGAGTTTATGCCGACGCATCCGTAAAAAGCTTGGTTCAGCGTTTCCTGGGGAAGATGAAATTGGGGTTCGACAGCTTTGTTCCCGCGAAAATCGATTTCGAGAAAATCGGTTTCCCACAAGGTATGCCACAAGAGATTATAGCCCAACTGAAGAAAGATCCCTTTATCCAAATTTCATCGTTGCATAATGTTTATGACGAAAATGACCGTGCCGTAAAAACTATAAAACTTGACCTCGATGGACAAGAATCGGCTGGAACCAATAAGGTATTCAATCTGTCAGGTCCTATTTTGGACTCATTGGAAAGAGGCGTAACGCTGTTTGTTGACGAACTCGACTCTCAAATGCATCCATTCCTGACATGGAAAATCATCGAGATGTTCAACAACACGGAAGAGAACCCTAACGGAGCCCAGTTGGTGTTCTCCACCCACGACACACATCTATTATCAAACAAACTTTTCCGTCGCGACCAGATTTGGTTCACCGAAAAGGACAATATGGAATGCTCAACCATCTATCCGATGATGAAAGCCGTGCAAGCCAAAGAAACACTCAAGCACGCGCCGCGCAACGATTCAAACTACGAGAAGAATTATATCAACGGCCTATACGGTGCCATACCGTTTTTGATCAACGAAGCCCCTGGCGAATAAACACAAAAAAGGCCAGACTCCCTCTGCGGGAACCTGGCCTGTTCATTTGTGTCATCTATGCTATCTGTGTGACTTTATAACTTCGCCGTCAGGCGAAGCAATTTCAGTGTTTTCTGTGATTTCTGTGTGACATATTATTTTCGTGTGCCCTAATCATCAACGTAACGGAAACTTTGCGGTGCGGCGACGCTGAGCTTTCGCGGGCGAGCGTACCCCTTCAGGTTCTTGATTTCGATAGCGTAGGCCGTGGCGCGGCCTTGGTAATAGGCATCAAACCACTCTTTCTTGATGCCCGACCAACGCTTGGTCCGCTGCCAGATTTGTTTGGGGGTTGACTCCAATATTTCGGCCACTTCAAATTCACCCACTATCCTGCTCACCGGTGCCGAGGCGTAAATATATACTTTCTCAACAGGACGTTTGAAGATGTTTTTTCTGTATTCAAACTTCTTGCTGCCACTGAATATTTCTTCCACAAACTGTGGTCTAATCGATAAAATAGCGTTCATCTGCCTTGCCTAATTCTATGATATCCTTAAATTGTCGGTCGGTGAGCTGCATAAAGCTCCATCGTGCCTCACCGTCAAGCCCCACCTGCTCGATCAGCGCTTTGCGGATCACACGCTTGCTAAAAGCCACGTTGTACAGCATTTTGATCACCACCAGGTTGCGCCGGTCGCGGAACCATTTGCGCCGGTCTTCTTCCTTAAACACGCTGTATTTGGTGAAGTCGAAATAATCCTCCACATCCTTGAAATTCCACCATTTCTTCACCTCATACACCGTGCACACCGTGGTGACCACGCTTCTGTACCAAGCCGCACCCATTCCATCGCTTGTTCGATAGGCCACGATAAGGTCGCCCGGCATCAGCTGGGCGCATTCGGCATTCCAGCTGATATAAATCTTATAGATGCCGTTGGTGGGTGTAACGTCCTGCACCATATCGTAGCTCTCATTGTTCAATATCGAGTCGGGGAAAAGGTGGGTGTGGTATTCAGGCTTGATGGCCAGCAGCCACTTGTGCCGCCCCGCAGTGCGCATCCGCGGATAGTCCTCCATAATGTTGTTCTCCACGGCATGCATATCTTTCACCATCACCCATTCCGCTTCACGCCCCTCATGAGGCTTGTCGGCCAGATGGTTGAATCCGAAGCGACCAAAGAGGTGGATAAGATAATTCAACTCAGGGGTGTGGAAAATGGTGACGTACACCTCGTCGACGTTTTCAGCCATGGCCTTGTCCATGATTTTCTTCATGAATCGTTCGCCACGGCGTGTGCCGCGCGAGAGCAGTTTGAATGTGCCCACCTTCAACCTGCGCTTGGCTGGCAGCACCGGCACCACATCGGTTACTGCCTCGGTCTCTATCTTCATATAGAGGAAGTCGGCCACGCGCCCGTTGGCGTCGTGAAACACGTAGGCCTCGGCGCCCTGAGCCGCCTTGCGATTATACCACTCTGAAAACTCGGGATAGGCCGCCTTCAGGCTGTCGAAAAACGGGTCAGCCTGGTTGATTGTTGCAAAGGGTTGAAGTTGGAGGTCCATATTATTTCATTCAATTAAATACTCTTTTATAATTATTCCAGAACTCATCTTTATTGCCCCAGCCTTTCAATGTACTGGCGATAGAAACCAAAGCTTTCTCGGCCACTTCTTTTTGGCATCCCATCAGATTCCATTGCTCTTGCTCACCAACAGTATCAAAATAGGGTCGATACACTTGCAACACAGCCTCCAGTAGTTTCTTAAAATTGGGTGTGTTAAAAAAAGCGTTGTAATGCCTTATTGCCCAACTGATATGTCTGAATAGTATTTTGAGTTCTTTTGTGTCTTTAGCTATGAGCCTGCCAAGCAACTGCTCATATTCCAGCCTGAAATCACCAATATCGTACCATTCCACCTCAGTCATTATTCTTCTGACAGCTTTGTATATTTCATCGTCTGCGATAAGCTGGAATATATTTCTTCCATAGAAGCAACGTTCGTAGGTACAATTAAGCAGGTTATATGTCTCTTTGAAATTGTCATATTTTTCAAGTTGCTTTTGCCGTTGGTGCACAAACAAAAGCATATCAGCTACGTGTTCCTGGAAATTGTTTTCCAATGACATCCAGCCCTTTTCCTGCTTTGTATGTTTCCTTCGATCCATTGAACTGTTTATTTTTTCCAGCGTCATCTTCATATCGTTGTATGCATAAGCCACCTGCTCGTCGTTGAAATGCAACAACTTGTCAAACTGACTTACATTTACATCAACAGTTCCCATGTGGATTCCAGTTTTAGTGATTCCAGTATTCCACAAATCTTCTCCCTTAAAGAAATACTCCAAAAATGAACTCACCAACTTGGGATAATCTTTAATATGAGAAACATATCCCCCAATTAAGTATGAATCACTCACAGCCTTGTATTCTATCAACTTCAGTATTTGAGGCTTCTGCTTCTTATTAAGCAATATCAACAAATTCATCACCACAAAGCAGGCTTGCTGGTTTTTGTGCAGTTTTATCTTTTCCGCAAAAGCAACAAACTTATCAAAAAGCGGAACAAAGTCGGCTGATTTTAAACGTTCACGGGCAGAGATGGCGAGTGTATTAAAATGCATGCCAAACTCATCTTCCCATTTCATCTTCTCGAAAATGCGTTTCAACAAACTCAACCTCAGTTCTTTCGATGAAATGTACTCAAGTGCCTTGGCAACAAAGCCATACATAGCCTTTTCCAAATCGAAGTATCCACGATGAGCATCCGCAATATCAAGGAACTTTTCGGCATTGGCCACAAATTGCCGTGACCAATGTCTCGGACTGACCGCAGGCAATATCTCTGAAGCAAACTGCGCCATTTTGATTTTGGTAAAGAGGGGGGTCGTTTCAGACAACAATGAAGACACAATGCTCTTTAGTATGTCGGGCAAGACCTTTCGTGAAACTTCATCATACATCAGTTCTTGCGCAACCAGCTTTAAGATTTTTTCCTTACTGTGGCGTACAATGGTATAGAAAGCCATTGGCTTGGGATATCTTTGTTTCAGTGCCCTAACTATTTCAAGCCATTCGCCATCTTCCATAATTGATTGTCCGGCGAAGCAAACACCCAACTCTATAAAACTGTTTATCAGCACAGCCCCATTGAGCACATCCCATGTGTACTTGTCCAAATTATAAGTTTCGTTGACATTACCATAGGTATTGATTTCCTCTTTCCGGCGCATTGCCGACAAGTAAGCCTGGTAATAGTCATAGAATGACAACAAATTCCATTGCTTTTTATAGTCATCCGCTTTTTGAAAAAGCGTTGGATTTTTATAACCGATATACTTCAACCAATCAGCTGCAAGCACAAGTTCTTGCGGTGAATTGAAATCCGAAGCCTCACATTTGTCATCGGTTGAGAAATCAAAACCCAATAGTTTCAACAACGAGCACCGACGAACAAAATCTATCCCAGCGTGCTTATTTAACGCCTCAACCTCTTGTTGAGAGGGGAACTGATAATTATATAGGTTATACAGAATCTTTGTGTACGCATCCTCCTTTACCACCTTTACATAATCCTTACCGGATACCTGTTGAAGCAAGATCGCACGACGGATGGCGTCGTTAAGAACCTTCACTATGCTTTCGTCGGTTTCTTTCTCTAACATCTCAAAATCGTCATTACTGCAAGTCACGTCAATTGGCATAAGAGAGGTTTGTACTGCGGCTGCAAACAACATCTTGTCCGATTTTGGCGCACCATCTCTGAAATAATGGCGAGCCATAAACTGCACGTCGGTTGCTTTATAATGCGCAGTTGAATGCGGACTATTAAACTTGTTGATATTTGACAAACGGAACAATTCTTCCGCATCTTTATCCGGTAAAACCTTAGCGGAATTTGAATTAAAGCTGGGAATTTCCACACCTTTCCATAATGTAGAAAATGTGGAAGCGTCTTTATTGCTGAGTGGCTGCACATACTCAAGAAACAATTTGATGCGTTGCTCATCGTTCTTTGTTGATGGAAATATGTCTTTCAGTATCACCGGCTCAATAAAATGATTTCTCAGCATCAAAGCAAAATCAGCTGGCATATCAGCAGTCCCCGAATATATGAAGAAAGATTTATGATCCTTATTATCTTTTGAGCGGGCCTTCGTTTTGTCAAGCACATCCTTCACCCAATTAATCCACGCCAAAAAGTTGGCGTCACCGCCCGACACGCCCATAATGCAGAACCTGTTTCTGAGCAGGTCTATTCGCATCATACTTACAAAGGCGCCATGCTTTTCATTATAAGTGTCGTAATCCTCTTGTGTGATGATATACTGTGCATGAGAGTCTCCGTCAAAACCATAGTCGGCTTTATTGCTTTCCCTTAAGCTACCGTGTATTTTGTAGATGCTTTTTTGTTTTGCCGACAGGGAGATTTCGTAAGAGTCTTTCACCACGTTGTAGTACGTCTTTAGACTCTCTTTGTCTTTAGTTACATTGACTATTAATTCACTTAATTCAGTTTTGCATTTATACTTTTTCTGCTTGATATCGTCAATATCTTGTTGCAGTTTCTTGATGTCTGGAACTTGTTCATCGACATTTTCCACAGCACCATCGGTGTTTAAACTGTTCTCAGGTTTTAATAAAGAATCCAGCTTTTCTTTAGATGCTGCTTCTTGTTTTTCTAATTCCTCTATGTTTTTCTGCAGTTCTTCTATCTTTCGTTCCGATTCCTTTATCTTTCCAGCAAGAGTTCGCTTTGCTTCCTCGCCCATGAAGAACTCCAAAGCGTTGTCATAATTGAACGTGTAAATGTTCTGAACATCCAGATTCTTTAACAACAGGTGGCAATCTGAGCTAGCAGAATATGGCATAGGCTTGCCATCAAACAGAAGCACAGGTTTATCGTCAATGGTCTTCAAGTATGGAGTCTTGCTCTCGATGTATGTATCGATGGTCTCATGATATCCCGCTTTCTTCACAATCATTGATGCGATGCCAAGATAGCCGTAGTTTTTTATGGCTTCTGTAACAACCTTATCTTTTTGTTTGGTTTTGTCGCCATTTCCAAACGTTTCCAGTATAGCATCCCTAAGTAAACCATCCCACAATGGATAAGCCTGCTTGCTTACATTTCGACTAAATCCAGCACCTATCAGGAAAGACATCTCGCCTTCCTCGATATAACTTTTTATTTCATCAAGAATTTTGGCCCCGTCCATTATAAACAAATGTGAATTCAATACGTTGTCATTGCCTCAACAATCAGTTGTGCCAATTGTTGCTGTAATTGTTTTCCACCACCAGCGAAAGCTGCTCCAGATAAAGAAATACCTTTTTCACCTAACAATGATTTGACTTTTTCAAATGCCTCGGTAAAGAAAGCCTCGGTTAAATCATGTCTTCGTTCACCAGCATGATATAACTCTGGAAAACTCTTGATTATGGCACTGAAACCTGTCGTCTTCCATAGAATATTTTCTTTGGGTTTATTATATTCATCAGGGAACACCTTGCGTACCGCATTAAAACAGTTGAGCATTAACTTCAGAATGACTTCATCCTGTTCTTCGATAAAATAGTCGCGAAGAGGCAGTGTATTATCACCAATTAATTTATCATGCCGTTTAATTCTCCTAGCATCATCGTCGGGATTCTTACTGATAAGGGTTACTAACTGTGCCGTAAATGTTCCTTGTGATAGTGTTGCACTATCCTGACCGGGAGCATTATAACCTAACATCCTAAGACGCATATAGAAAGGCGATTCTGGCATGGAATTCAATGCTTTTGCTACCTCATGAGCCGTCTTTTGAGGACTACGTTCATCAGTTAATGACAACAGGTCGGCTATATGACTTGGATTAACCTTGGTTTGCTTACTATTAATAATAGAGAACACATAAGCGTTGTCTTTTGGGGTCATGTCAAACATGAACACTACTGGAATCTCAAAATTATCGATATTGCTTGATTGGGCTAGCCCTTTCAATCTATGTTGTCCATCAATAATTTGGCCTATTATCTGTGATTCGTCTATCGTAATTGTGTTTTTCTCTTCATTTAATGTGCAATATTGTTGTTTGTCTTGATAAACACTAACAACAATTGCAGTTGGAAATGTTGCGTCAGGATCACTGCAATATTCGCTAATCTCTCTTATTCGATTATTTTTTCCAGGACGTTGCACTCCGGTATCATTATCCAAATCTCTTGGGTCAACAGTCGTTATACCAACAAGAATAGCAGCAGGCAGAGCTGTCAAGTAAAAACGACCAATAGGTTGGTCTACTTTTATATATTTTACCGTAATCATACTTTATTTCCTTTCTTGTCTTCTGTAAGGTTTGACATTTTATCAACCATACCCTTTATTTCTTCTGCTTCTTGAGCGGATAGTTGTTCTTGTATCTCAACAAAAAGTTCAGGATGTCTGTCCATATTAACGACACAATAACCATATATAGAAAGGAATATAGCAAGAAGAAAATAAAACAATTGATACCAGTTAGAACCAGACAGCCTATCTTGAGATTGGCAAAGAAAAGCCCCGATAAAGACAACAGCACCAAGGGCAATTAATATCCATTCCTTTATTCCGGTGTAAGTTATCATCTTATCAGTATCAATCTTCATAAAAATAGAGCCAATAGTACATGTTAATAGCACAATGGAATATGTATAAAAACTATTCACGCTAAATTCATGAACAATAGCATTATATAAATCCATGCTACTAAGATGCGACCAGATATTAACACCTATTCCTATTAACCCACAAATAACCGTAAAAAGAAGCCACAACAAAGATTTTCTTTTCTCGATGCTGAAAACCTTAAATGGCAATTTTATACTTCTTGAAAAACGACTCATGGCTTTGTATGTTTCGAATTCATCATTTCCGTAAGAAACGTTATGCTATAGTTTCCGTCGGTTTTAAACTTTCTGGTTTGGGCCTTTACAAAATGATCGGCGATCATTCTACCACCCTCATGGTTGATTTTATGCGTGATGCAGTAGTGTAATACCGAGTAATAATCAACTGGCACTTGATTTGTTGCCAATGCATTTGCCATACTCTTCAATCTATTCAAATCAAGCGGATGGACAAAACCCTCATTGGGATATGAAGTAGCCCTTAACCATTCTATTGCATTAATCACTCTTTCATTAATCGTGCCATCGTATTCCAGTGCTTGTTTTGTATCGACATTTACTGCAGAATGTATCTTTAACCAGTTTTCCATTTGCGACATATCAGGAGGAACAACCACCCAAACCAACGCATTGTATTCATCCTCAAACCTTGCCAAATCCTTTTCAGATATGAATATTGGGATAAGAATATGAGGGAAACTTGCAGAATAATTTTTCAAAGTTTCAATCAGAATACCACAAGAAGGCTCTTCGCAGTGATAACGATGAGAAGCAATGTTAGCCTGAGGAAAAATACCATCCAAGACTTCGTCAGCACTGGCATAAGTAGGGAAAAGGAGAACGATTGTTCCGATATCTGTTTTTCCACTGCTTATAATTGCAAGCGCCTTACTCAAAGCAGTTGCAATAGCTGCTTTTATGGGTTGCTTTTCAGCATAAAAGACTTTTTTCATATAGAAAATAACTTAATTGTTATATCTTTGACAAATCGATGTTGTGGTTCCGCTGGAATCCAAGATGATCAAAACCTTACTATTTTTTCAAAAAGCTTATATTATCCAATCTTTTTCTGTCAAATAGGGTTTACCAAATACGCTTATCATACCGCCATCAACCTTTTGCCATTGGCCTTTGTGGGGATTATATTCTTTGGGTCGTGGTTTGCCAGTGTAATTTTTCCACAAAGCACCTTCAGGGTCTTCTGGTGCGGTTACAAAAACAAGATTAACCAAATCGCCCAACCGTTTGGTTGTAAGATAATCCATTTTGTTGTGTATTCCAATCAACTTCTCAGTTCCATCTGATTCCTTTTCTTTACCATCAAAAGAGAACGATTGCTTTCTTACAATCTTTGAAGCTGTTTCACGGCCAAGATGGTCGTTCCATTCTTCAATGATTTCCTTTCGTTCCTGCTCTGAAAACAAATAATCTTCTAAATGCGTATGAAGTGTTACGTCCTTCAAAGCCTTTTTCATTTTTGACTTTGTCCATCCTTTCGGCTGATAGGTATCGAATGTCTCATTAAAAACACTAAATGAGAACGAGTCCATTGCAGTAATCTCCATCGTTTTTTCCACCAGTCTGTCCTTAACCCACAAAATGTCACCCTTATGAAACATATCGTAATAGGCTTTTGATTCCTCAGCGGTAAAAGAAAATTCATACATCCACGATTTCGTACTTTCACCTCTGGGAATACGCAACCCATAACCAAACTGCACACCGGGTCTTGGGAACGCCTGCAATCCAATTGGACGTATATTTCCATTCATATATCTATCGAAACGCATCGAAGGTGTCGGCTCGTTGTCGCAAAGCGGATCGAACATATAAAGAACCGCATTATGGACGCCATCCCGATAATAGTCATAGCAATCTTTATGTTTGTCATATTTACAGGTAGCAAAAAACAGTGCCACATCCAAACTACTTGTCAAATCAAGCACTTCGGTATTAAGGCCGTAGTGTTGTCCCAATCCCTCTTCGTTGACCAAAAAATGGTGACGACGGAAGAACTTCTCTACTACTGGGTGTGATGCAAGTAAACGTTTGAATACTGTAAGTTTCATACGGTCAATGAAGATATCATCGTCTTCCGGATCCCCACGATAAATAGTGGGACGACAAGGCGGGTATTCTTTATTCTGCCCACGATAAAGAAAATGCGTTGTTCCAAGCTCAGGTATGAGATACTTTTCATCACCATTTCCTGATAACACTGCCTGAAATGATCCTATATGCTGATTGAGCAGCATTTGATTGGCCGGGGAGAATTCATGTGTAAAATCTCTCTTTTCAATGGCATCGTGAATACTTTTCTTCACTTCGTCTATTGTCATCATAAAATATTAACAGTCTTGCTTATAATGTGCTTGGAAGATGTCCGAATACATTTTCGAAAAGCATCTGTGATAAGCTTGGTTATATTCTACACCAAATATATCGTTTTCTATTTCCTTTTCCGTTTTACTGCCCTTAAAAACATCTTTTATCATCTTTATTCTAGTCTTTGGATAATCCACCAACAAGTCGTGTAAACGCAAGGCTTCACATTTGTGATAGTTGTATCGTTCTTCAAGCAAAAATTCTCGTATTATTGGCTCGTATTTATTTGCCTTGGGCGAGAAAGCAAGACGATATTTCTCTGGTGTTTCTTTTGTTTTGAAATCCGTTGGTGTGGGTTCAATCGCTATGCTTACTTCTTTGTCAAAAGAGTAAGAATCACTGGTTGGGCTCAACGTCAACCATTTTGCTCTATCATCACCGCCTATTTCATCTGCCCCTTTCAACTTCTCATTACAAACAGCACAACTCGGCACTAAATTATACAACGACAGGCCTACTATTGGACACTGACTCTTTGGCAGAAAATGATCAAGGTCGAAATGATTCCTCAGCTTGGCAGCTATAGTTTCACTTTTTTTAGGTTCTTTCCCTCCCCATGGTCCTATATTGTTGAATGCTTCCGTGATTTGTTTTTCCGAATATTTTTTTTGTAACTCAACTACATCCCCAATTATTCTATCCGAATAAGGGTTTCCATCCGCTCTTCTAATATAATGTCGTATATCGCCTTCAGTAGCATTTTTTAGAAAACGGCCAAAATCTTTAAACACACCTGAGAAACCGTAAGCGTTTACATATGCCAACTCGCAATAATGACACACATGAAGTTCCAACTCAACAGCGTGCCCCATAAAAAACTCAGCTATTTCTGGTTGAAAAGCGTGTGAATGATCTTCTTTACTTGCGTTGTAGCTGAATAAAGAAAACAAGTCAGTTTCGAGAGTCACCCATTCCGCATCACCAATTTTATTCTTTTTGATTTTTTTATAATCAAGGTAGATATCGACCAATATCTCATACTTTCCGCAAATAACATCTTGAATTTGGTCTGGATATATTGTAGACTTGTCAGGTGAATCACTCCAAGCAATAAGTTTTCTACGAAGTCGTGTCCATTCCGTTTGTAAACCGGATTCTTTGAAAATCTGCCAATAACTATACTCAAAAGCTGTTCTATCTTCTGGATAGTGAATCTTCTTCATATTCTTTATTATTTGTCAGATTTCATTCCTTCAAGTTCACTCAAAAGATATTCCCTGATATATCGTTCTGCCACCATTTTTGCAACATAAATTTGGTAAGCATGCTCTTCCGGAGACAATGGGTTCTCTTTTCTATAAAGTTCATTTATTTGATTAATTGCCTTTTCCGCAACGGCACCTAATGGAGATCTAACTATGAATTGGTTATAGAGCAAATCATGATAATTGGCGGCAAAAGTCTGTCTAGGGCTTTCAACTCGATTCCCATCTTGCAAAAAAAGCATTCTGTTTGCAGGAATATCCGACAACACAAACGGCGAATGAGTCACTATCATTATGTTTGCTGAGCGTATTTTCCTGTTGTCAATGTGGCACCACGACAGCATATCAATCAAACTTGACACCATCTGACGCTGGAATTCGGGATGAAAATACAATTCGGCTTCATCTAATACTATATTCACATGATGATAGTGATGCCTATACTTGTCATTCTCTACACTTTCAATATTTTTGATATGATATAAAAGGTAACTAAACTCTTGTAACATTTGCTTTTCGCCGCTACTCAACTGATTTAGCGGTATTTCTTCCTTGTTCTTACTCTTGCGGAACCTCACTTCCCATTTGAAAATTGAAGGTGGCATCCGCAAAAACACCTCGTCATAGGTTTGATAATTCTTACGGCGTTTCTCTTTTTTTCTTTTAGAAATCGTATAGTCTAAATCTAAATTATCATCAATAAATTCGTCAATTTTCACCAAATGAAGACCCACATCTGTGTCGGGTTCCTTTTCTGATAATATATGTTGATTTGGGTCAACTTTATAGTAGTTTCGTTTCAAAAAAGTCAAGCATTGTCTAAGTTTCAGAAGAATATGGTTGTCGGGGTCTTGATTAGCAACCTTGCGCACCAACTTACTCATCTTTTGTTCGCTAGTCTCAGCAATCAACGAATTTGGAGCTTCAACAGAGGGAACTCTTTCTTTCAATTCCTTATCTGATATAATCCGCAATCCCAGCAAATTTCCATAAGTTGGGTATGTGAGGCATATTTTCAACGTCTTATAACACAGGTATGCTATAACCGTTGACTTTAATTTTTCATCATCTATGTTTTTGAAATAATGCTTTTCATTTAGATAGTTTAGCCATGTATTCCTAAAAACAATTTCCAATGGATAACTACCTAATGCTTCCGAATACTTTGCATTTAATGTTAACTCGCCAGTTACTAACGCGCTGAACTTTTCCTCGTATCTTTTTTGAGCGCCTTCATCAAACTGATAAGCAATCCTCGTAGCAGAATATTCGCCCATGAATGATTTTCGTTGTGATCTAAATAACACCGCCAATGTTGATAGACGTTGCTCTGCCAAAGTCTCCTCGTTGTTGATGTCAATATAGCCATCCTCTTCTCTATAAGGTGTAACTACAAGCGGAGTTAGATAACCATCATTTTTGTGCAAAATTCCATGAATCCAATCGCCATTTACCCCATCTATGCCTTCTTTATTGAACAGACTCTTGGTTTCATAATCTTTTTTATTAAAAGAATATATGCTATAGTTTGTACATATAGTGTAAAAAAAATCTTTTAACAACAAATGCAACTTGTTACTTGTAGTATGTTTATATAACGGATACTCTACCAGTTCTTGCTTTTGAATCGAATAATAGGAATAAATCACATTCCCGTAACTATAAGAAATGCAACCAAGATTATCGTCTGTCTCAAAATAAAGCGTAGCCGCAAACCCTTTGGCTTCCGACAAGTAATGCCCTGTCGGTAATTGTTTTTGCTTTTTTGTTTGTGGTTCTGTTTTTTCTAACAAAGCGTAAGCAAAATTGTTTATAATACGAAACATCAAATCAAGCAGAGTGCTTTTCCCCGAACCATTTTTACCCACGATACAACAAACTGATAGTTGAAACTTGTTGGAGAAACGTTCGTCAGCTGATTCTTTATACAATCTGTTCAAATGGTTGTCGGCTTCGGCATTTTTATTCCAAAGCCATCGATTTGATTTCGTCGGCTCTTGATAGTCACCAAACGGGTACCAACCTCCAGGCTTCAAATTCTTTATAACAGGTTTTTCACCATCCAACAATTTAATACCGATAATTCTCATAATAGACTTTACTTGTATTGATTTACCCTCTTACACTTCTCCCCCACCTCCAACAACTTCTGAAACAACACTACTCTTTCTTCTTTCAACTCCCCTGCATTCATCTTTTTTCTCGTGGCTTTGATCCAATTCAGCATATCATGTTCTTCCAATCTGTGACGTGACGGATTCCGATGGTTATTCTCCATAAATTCCATCACTTCGTTATATTTGGTCAGCCATCGAGTATCTTGATCCATACATCTTACATCTTCTGCCAACGTTCGTCCTGAGTCATATTGTCAAAGACTAAATTTCATACAACACCCATAATGACCGATAGCCGCAGGCTTGCCGCCACACTACCAGCTTCCATCTCTAATAGCCTGTCAAATCGTGTTTCATTTTTTGATGAAGTTCTTTGAATTTGCCCTCTTCGTATGCTGGTCCGAACAGAATGTCCAATTCCTTTTCCTTGGAATCTATTATTCCCATTCTGAGCATTTCGTCCAATTTTTCATCTGGGAACTGCTGTTTGCGTTTCAACAGTTGATATGCTTCACCTTTACGATTTGCATACCGTTCTTTTAGGCCTAACACCTTCTCATTCGTCACCATCCCACCTTTGGCATGAAGCAAAACCACGCATTCATCCGGGGTCACACTGTCCATGTTCACCCCAATATCAAGGTCTGGGTACAGAAATGTCAACTCCTCTATATCTTCATCATACGGGCTTGCGCCCAATTCTTTCTGAAGCTTAAGGCCATTACAATTTTGGCCGCTTAGCACTAAGTTGAAGAAACACATTGCCAATGCGGGATACTTGGTCTTCCCTTCCGGGAAATAATGGTCAAACTCGCTGGTCCGCCTTGTTTTATCGTCAGATTTAACCACATCCAAATACTCATCATCGCAGTAAGGGCACACGTTGATGTTCATCTTTTCTATCAGCGTGTAAGCATTATAAGTTCCAGCGGAATCCACAAAGTTGTCAATCCCGTTAGAAAACCTTGAACCATACAACACCCGAAACTCAGTGAACAGCAAATCATCTGGCTGGTTTGTCACCCATCCTCTCATGGTATCCAAATCAGCTAATATAAACTGCTTGAGCCAAGTATAGTCTGCTTTGTTGCGTGAAGCATCATATCCTTCAAATCCTTTCAGTTTGATTACAGACGCATATACTGCGTCTTGCGCATCTTCCGACAGATGCTTCACATAATCCTCCACGGCATTGTAGTGGAGAGCCTTCAACTCATCAATATTTTCAAACTGAAACTTAAGCATAGGCCAAATAATCAAGCAGTCTTTCAAACACACGTCTAATCATCTCATCGCCAATATACGGCAACACTTTCCGTATTTTCTTCACCTGTTCCAACTCTTCCGGCTTGATGTTAGGGTATCTGTCTGCCAACCCTTTCAAAAATGCGAACTTCTCTGTCAAGAATGTTCTGGCATACTCTCCTATGGTGTAATCCAAGAAAAATCCGTCTGCCATAATGGAAAAGATATTGGCAGCAAAGAAAGGCTTCTCGGTGGGTTCATATATTATGCATTCCCCGTCATCATCATAATCCACGCAGGTTACTTGCGACGAAATCGTGTCAGACAACATAAACGGCGAATGAGTGGAAACGATGAGTTGTAACTGAAGACCAGGATTACGGCGTTCCAAAATTTTGACTGTCCTATAGATGAACTCTCTGCAATATTCAGGATGCATATAAGTTTCCGGTTCGTCCATCAGCACAATCAAATGCATCTCCTTTATTTCTTTGGGCATCCCATCCTTATAGCCCTTGGCCAGTTTGGTTTCTATGGCCTCTTCCAATGCGCCCCAAATTTTCGCAAACTGAAACTCACCAGAACTCAGATAAGTTAACGTATAGGGCAAGTATTCTTTGGGGAAAATCTCGTACTGATCCCTATGGTACTGTCCCATGCTCTCAAACAAGTCTCGGAATCGTTTGTCGTTTTCATCAATTTCCACTAAAGGGTAGATAAATTGGTCAGGGGTGAAATATTGGTCCTCAAACTGGTCCAATATCTTAATCATATCACAAATTTCCTTGCATTCCTGCCACACCAACCCTTTGTTTCCATTCATACCGTCTGTATGATAGTCGATATATTGCCCCAGCCACATCAATCTCTTTTCCAAAGTCAAATCTTTCACATCATCCGGAAGAACTTGGGGATTGTCAATATCATCCAATTTGTGTAGGGGTCTGTATTGTGGTAGCTGCTTACTCAGTAGTGTGACCGAAGAAGCCACTTTTCGCAAATAAATTGCATAATCCGTCAGCAAATCATGGAGAAACATCACCTTTGGAGTTGTTTTACCTCCAGATTTTCCTTTCTGTAAACGTCCCGTAAAAGGAGATGCGTATGGAATGTCCGACAAGGATTGCACCACACCGTCCAAACGTCGCTCTCCAAATAACCAATACTCCGATTCAAGCAAGTCATGCGGTAATTCCACATTAAGCTTATGTTGCCAGTTTATGCGACTGATGACAAATGAAGCTTTGCGTTTAATACTGTCTGCGGGCATCTGTTCCACATATTCTCTGGCCGCATTCACTATTTTTGCAGGATACGATTCCGAATATGGAGTAACTTTTCGCGGCAACCAATTTTCTTTCGCTGGCTCAACCACATCGTGATATGGATATTGTGCAAAGGCATTTCTGTCAAAGGTATTCACAATAGCGGTTCCAAACTCCACACCATCCTCCACGGGGCATATTCCTTTAAGCTCATTCCTTTTAAAATCATATTGAAACTGCCAAAAACCAAACTTGGAGGTGTCTTTCTTTCCCTTTAATTGCGCACTTAATGTTCTAGATATTTGCGGAATAAACATATTATACACTTCTACCGCAAATTGATTGTCGTCGCCATCGCATTTGTAGAGCAGAAAATAGGAACCGGCATTTTCAGAAAAGGAGCGTTCAGAGAAGTCCATGCCTATCAGCTGAAGCAGATTTGTTTTTCCCGCCCCGGTTCGACCCACAATAATATGCATGTCCTTTATTAAGTTTCCCCCATAGAGGAAAGATTTCACCTCCTCCACATCTGTCTTCCTGATGCTTAATTTGTTTCTCTCAAACGAAACGTCATATTCGTCAGAGAGCATAAACTCCAGTTCACGGATGTTTTTAAAACTCTTTATGTATGCAAATATCAGCTTCATTATCTTCTATGTTCATAATTATTACAGCCGCCCCTCTTCCTTCTTACATCTTACATCTACTGATACTGATTCACCCTCTTATACTTCTCCCCTATCTCTAACAGCTTCTGAAACACCTTCACCCTATCTTCTTTCAGTCTGCCCAAATGATGCGATTTATTATTGTGTTTTATCCAATTATAATACAACCCTCTTTTTCTAGAGTGTCATATTTTGATGTGTTTCTATGGTTATCGTTAGGGTTATCGTTAAGTTTTTCTCACCGAGGAAATGAGCCCATTAATCTGCCTCTCAATCTCCTGCAGCTCCGCCAACAACTCCTCATACGTCACCCCACCGTTATCGTTATCGTTAACGTTATCGTTAGAGTTATCGTTAACGTTATCGTTAGCGTTCTTGATATAGCCAACGTTTTTGGCAATCAAGAGTTGCGTCTCAACCTCAAACGCCGAACCAAGCGAAGTATCAAGAAAACGTGCAAACTCGCTGTCAGACGGTTTGGCTGCCCCTTCGGCAATATTACTGCTTATTGATACCACAGCCCTTTGCAACTGATCACACAATCCTTTCTTTTCAAACCATGGCATCTCAGCGGTTATCTTATACACTTTCGAAGCATAATCAACAGCATCCTGCCACACCTTATAGTTTCTAAAATTCCTGGCTTTTTTAGTTTTTACATCCATTTTATCTATTCTTTAAAAGGTTCCTATTTTGGTTAACGTTAAGGTTAACGTTAACGTCTAGTTATGGTTATCGTTAGCGTTAACGTTGAGTTAAGGTTACTCCGTCTGCATTCCGTGCATATTCAACACTGCTTGAGTTATATAAAAACAAACTATTTTCTTCGGAAAAAATAAATATCTTCTTTCATGCCGAACAAACCGTTGATTTGGGTGTTATCGTAATTAAGGACGTATTGCTCAGTATAATAATCACGAAGATATAATATATCAGCGGGGTAGTAATAGCCACGAGTGATCATAATCCACAATGGTTTCTCCGCTTTTAGAGGGAGCTTGTCTTTTTTCAGAGCTTCAAGGCAAAATGAAAATCTTGCAAATAATACTTTATTACTTTGAATCAATCCTTCATGCAATAGTATTGCGCAGCCACAGCCGTCAACGTTATAATTATAAATTGAATCCCTCTCCTGTGCGGGAATTTGTTCAATGATGTTATGGAAATTGGAATAGTTTTCTGAATATTTGTCTTTACCAAATGCTTCCAATGCCATACAACCTATCGGACGTATAAGAAACACCAAGACTGGTAATAATACTAGCGACAACAGAACTTTCTTAACTATAACATATTGGGTATCCAACGTTAAAATAGTTATCAAAAATACAGGCAACATTACCTGAAGATAATGTCCGAAACAATTTGTACCAAATGTCAATAAAAACAACAAATATGCCAATACTATAGGCAACCAAATGTCTTTTTGACTTTTGCGGGATAATAATTGTACAACAAAAAACACCAATAATATCACGCAATAGCATATTACCCAAATTGGAGATGCCTTCAAATTAACTCCCAGATAGTCAAATCCGTACAAAAATGTCCCATAAACCATCCAATAAACACCTTCTGTGCCAGCTTTCAGATAAAAATAAAGAAAACAAGGAATTGCTATCGTTAAAACACCGCCAGTGAAAGATAATGCGTTGATAAAGAATTGCTTCCATTGCTTTGTCAATAGATATTCTATGAACAAGCAAAGAAGAAATCCGCAGAATGGCACTGCATTGTTGATTCTCAAGAAAGCGATAACGCCAAAACACAAGCCAATAAAGTACAAATCCTTGACAACCAACAATTTATCTTCTTTGTAAAACCTCAAAAATTTGTACAATGGATAGCATATAAACGGCAAACTCCATTCTTCCGACAAATCGCCACCTTCGTAAAAACACAACAGCAAAACCAGTGCGATCAACAGAATGTACAGTCTACTTTCCCCTTCTTTGTATAAAGCAATTATTTTATCAAGAAGTATCTTGGTAAAAGTCAATGAGATGGCTTGGAAAATTAGGATTACAAAATCACCACCAAGCCATAAACATAGTGCATGAATGAAATACAAAAGACAGCCTTTATTGTCGAAATAGTCGAGATAGATGGTTTTGCCTTGCAAGATAGCCATTCCCATCTGCTTAAATATAGCAGCATCAGCACCGATATAAGCATATAACGGCGACGTTGCACGCGAAAACAGTAATACGAAAACGAACGACAATATAGCAAGAAAGCCATAATACCATCTCGATGCCACCAAATTACTCAATCTCGCCTTCATAACACCTTAGAATATATATCGACCATCTCGTTAAGGGTGTTGTCTATGACATAATCGCCGATGTTGGCAGCAGCAAATTCGCCCATAGTTCTTCTTTCATCTGGATGATTGCACATATAGACAACTTGTTCAATGAATTGTTCTTCATTATCTAATGAAAACAAAAAACCGTTGTTCCCCGATTTAACAAGATCTCTATGACCCCTTATATCTGATGCCACGACAGGTTTCCACATAAACAAAGACTCTGCGAGACACATACCAAGTCCCTCTTGTGAACTCGACGAAACACCAATATCACTTATGTAAATCAAGTTTCCGACATCCTCCCTAAAACCAATGAAATCGACATACGCTTCAACTCCCAAACGCTTTGCTAAAAGCATCATCTTTTCCTTATCATCACCACGACCAGCAAGAATCAATTTGATGTTTGGTATACGTTCGATTAGTTTTGGCATGGCATTTATTAAGAATGAATGATTTTTTCTTGGGATGAACTCGGCAAGATACAGCATTATGAAATCATCTGATTTATATCTGTATTTATATCTTAAATCATTGATACTAAGATTGTCAATTCTCAGTCTTGTATAGTCAATACCAATACCATGTATCAAATAAGTTTCTTCGTTTTTAAAGCCAAGTGTTTTTACCAGCTCATAATCTTCTGTGTTAATTGTAACAATAGCGTCAGTAAACCGCGACAAATACTTTTCTACCGGATAATAAAGCATCCAATATTTTTTTGATGCTCCTTTATAAAAATGGAATCCGTGCGATGTGTATATAACTTTCAGACCATATTGTTTTCTCGCTTTTCTGGCAGCCAAACGAGCTAACACTCCACCCATTGGGGTATGGCATGAAATAATATCATATCGTTCCTTATCAATGAGATTTCGCAATTGTTTCAAAGCCTTGATATTGCCCAGCTTGAAAGGACTTCGCTCAATTCCCATCTCAATCACACGGTCGGCATATGGAATCTTATAATCGCCAAGTTCGTTTGCTACCACATGAACCTCATATTCATGTTCCTTTAACCATTTCAAATATGGAATATGAAATGAATAAATATGCTCGTATATATTGGCAACAAAAAGTATCTTAGGCATCATTTATTGTTTTTTCCAAATTTCATGCATTAATAAAACCGCCTTCATGCTGCGATTACGAATTATATTTCTGAAAGGATAAAGCATTCTTACCAATATTCCAAACCACCATTGATACTTTATATTTAGCTTACAATATGCTTTGCGAAATTTAAATTTCTGTATCAGGAATGGTTGGATATTGGAATGCTGAGTCATGCTTCGCGAGCCGTCTGTGACATAATCAAAATGCTTTTCTCCAAGATAATATTCGTTTAATTTATAGAAAAAACCGCAGAATGGATATGATGTGTTATGTTTATATTTTGGATTAAAAGTAACCAGATCATAGAAACAAGAATTATCATACAGTCTAACCACCACAAAACCAACCAACTTGTTGCTATTCCTATCAAAGGCTCCCCAAAAATCATGATTTTCAACATCCCAACTCTCCAGATAGCCCTTGAATACATTTTTATTCATTCTTCTATCCTTTATATGATAACTTTTAAAAGCTTTGTCAACAACCTCGTATCCATTCTTTTCAATAATCTGTTTATCAACCTTCTGATAAGCAAATCTTTTAAAAGCTCTTCTAACTTTAGTCCTAACATTTGTTGACAGTTCCTCCATTCCTCCAAATGAATCCTTAATGATATACCAAAAATCAGAAGGCTCTTTTTGGTCAAAATCGTAGGTATTTCTCACCATCCAGCCGCCTTGTTTCAGCAAAGCGTCACAATATTCATCGCTCAGTTGCTCGCTGAAATGCGGAGCTGAAATCCAGGTATGTCGATAAAGGTAAAAATCTTTCAATTAAATATTCTCCCAAACACCTTAAATGTTTACTATGACAAAAGCCGAACTTCCTTTCCCCAAAACCCGGCTGATTATTATTTAGTTACACTTAACAAACAAGTAAAGCACATTTTTTCTTGTTTTTGTAAGCCACACCCCTCCCTTTACTCTTGCTCTACCCATACTCATGCCATACTCTCTAAGTAAGGCTAAAGTATGACAACAAGCAACTTAGAGCGAACTAAGAGTATGCCTAGAGCATATCTATTTATTATCTTCTTCTTGATGGTTAATCACCTGCTGCGGGTTCATATTCAACTGCTGCACCATATCAGCTGTCAGGTAGATGTTTAAATTCTGAATCTGTATAACCGTTGAACCTTCTTTAACCTCAATGGGGCTTGTTTCAAAAGGATTTTCCCTGGTTATTGAAAAACTAATGTCTTCATCATCTAAACAAAAATGTATATTCGGGCAACAAATATTGGTATTAGTATCTTCTTCTAACGCATTTACATGGTGGTTACCTTTATCATCAATCTTAACGGTTAGTTTCAGATAACTCAGATATGTTGAAAAAATTTTATCATAGCTGAAAACGCCGACCATTTTCTCAATATTCGTCAACGCATCTTGTACGATCTTACAGCTATGCTCGGTAATAAAAGAGTTGTAAAAGTTATAATACAGTTTAAACAACTCGTTTTCTTTTGATCCCGTTCTCATCTGTTATGCTGTGTATTTATCTTTCAACAGTTTATCAATAGCCTCTCGCACATCTTCAGGAGGATCTCCTGCCAATTCACGCCTTACCGAATGTTCCCAATCACCTTCCAGTGCATTGGTTATTGCAGTAGCGTTATACGCCTCTTTGTATATCTTGCGGCTATCCAAGAAATGAAGTATGGCTGCAACCAATTTGCGGTTGAAATTGGTATTCTTCTGCTTGCCGGGGTCATACACCTTCTCCTCAACCTCTTTAATGTTGAGGATATCCTCCCACAACTGCATATACTTGTCCTTCCACTCATCTTTGAGTAACGGACGAATACAGCTGACATAATTAAGGATTTCCTTGTGTATATTCTCGGTATCTATCAGGTCTTGGTCCAGCATTTCCTTCATGGTTTTCGGTTTTGCTTGATTAGCCTTCTGCTGCTCCCCTTCCGTACCATTATAATTGATGACGGTCGTAGCGTTGGGGTTATAGTTCTGAACCGTCCCGATGTGTATCTCGGTAAAGCTGTTTCCTGTTCCAGGATTGCCCTCAATTTTTATATCCATAACAGTCTATTTGAAGGTAAACTTGCTTTCTTTATAAGGCTGTAATCTACTGATATTCAAACTGAAAATTGAAAGAAAGTTATATCTGACTTTCTTCCTTGTTTCACCCCCTCCTTGCCATAATACTTTTGCAACGAAATCAGTTCCAAACTGCATCCCGGGTACGTCAGTGAAGGCAGGTTTTACGCGATAAATAACAAGATGTATAACAAAAAAATTGAACTCTTATGAAAAATGTAATGTTAACCCCGCATTTCTCGCTGCTTGAGTTCATCGAGAGTCCTACGGCTCGCAAGTACGGGATCGCTAATGATCCGCCTGAAGAAGCTGTGGACAACTTAAAGCGGCTGTGCGAAAACACTTTAGAGCCACTCCGCGAGGCGTTGCAGTTGCCGGTGGTTATCACCAGTGGTTACCGTACCAAAGCCCTCAACGACATCCTGGCTCATGCTTCCGAGCGCAGTCAGCACATGATTGGACAGGCAGCAGACTTCTACATTGGCTGGGGTCAGCGACTCAAAGGGCTGTCACCCCACGAACTCCTAATCAAGGCGTTCCGTCTAATCATCCAGAGTGAGTTGATTGACTACGACCAGTTGATCCTCTATCCTTCTTTCATCCATGTGAGCTATGTCTCTCGTGAAGCCAACCGCCGCACCATCATTCTTGGTATGCGTAACGGCAAACTTGGCTACGGCAAATGCTCCATTGAAAACGCTCTCAAGATTCAGTAACCCTTAAACAATTAATTAAACTATTAAACTTTAAGTAATTATGGCACAAGTAAAACAAGTCGGCGTTGGCCACAAAACAACCGGTACCATCGATGGTATCACCTATTATGTTCTGAACGGTAAGACTTACGCCCGTTCTGCTCCAAACATGCCCACCAGTGCATACAGCACCGTAGAGGCTCGTATCCGTCAAGCTATCTTCAAGTTCATCCAGATGCACCTGAAGTTACACCTGCGCACCATCCGTCAGACCATCACGCCTAAGAATGGTTCTCCTTCTAACCGCTACTACAGTCTCAACCACAAGGCCCTGACACTGGCGCTCCAGTCGCTGGCAGAGCAGTACGTGAACGGTCTGGATGTGACTATCACTGAAGTGGAGGCCGCCATCAGCGCTTATGCTGCTGAGCATCCTACCGCTATCAAGATTGCCAGCAAAAGCGGCTATGCAGATGTCTATCTCACTGGTGCCTGGCCTGCGACCATCACTCTGAATGCCTTGGTTGGTGACAGCACTGTGATCATCATTGTGAACGAGAACGGTGTCCAGACCACCATCAATGCGGATGGCACCATCACTACCGGCACCAACACCAATGGTGGCAATGATTAACCATTGATTATTAACAATCTAAATGTTTACAACAATGAAAAAACTCCTTTACAAGCTTTTTGGCAAGCTTATCAAGAAAGTCATCAACAGGTCGGTTACCGACGTAGTGTCTAACGATGAAGTGGATCCCGCTGTAGTTCCTATGAATGACGATAAGAAGAATCTCTGGAAGTTCATTCTCCAGACTTTCATCAGCATCCTCACGGCTATCCTGACTGCACTTGGAGCAACCAGCTGCATGGGTATCCACTAAATCTCTATCCAGCCCTTCCGCTCCGCAAGGGGCGGTCGGGTTCCCTTTAAGCTACTAAGCTATTAACCTTTTAAGCTACAAAAAAATGAAATTAGTTAATTATATCTTAGTCAATGAAAGCTATTCTGAAAATGCTGTTCTTGCTATTCGCAACAGTCGTGTGTCTGACTTCCGACACAGCCACATCATCAGTGCCGCAGGCCTCACACACCCGGATCTTATCCGTATACTCATACTCGCACGTAAACAATGGCCCGATGCCAAGATTTTGGGAATCTCCGAGTTGGGACTTGAAATTAGAGACCAGCAAATCGTATCACGCGGACGACTTTGTCCCAGTGAGGCCATGAATCAAATTCGCAAGGAACTTAGCGATTTGCCTTGAGTTATGGGGCACATCAATTATTCTATGTGGCATAAAATAACTCTTTACTAATTATAATAACCCATCAAAAACACCAGTACTGCTGCTTGTGCATATGCTACAGCACCATCACTTGTTAATCGAAGAAAGTTCTCAAAACGTTAAACAGTATCTTTAACCATTATATCGTAAAACTCAACACCTAATAATCTTCTAAACTCATCTCTCAAATCGTTCAGTAACGACCGTATTTTATCTTGATTGAATCTTTCCAATTCAGCTCTATGTTCATCAGAACCATTTTCTTTCCCAAGAACTTAAAATCCCGAAACCGCTAACTGCACCTACAAATAGAGAGATAGTAATATTTACAGAAACTTCAACAATTATCATAGTGTAATAATTTATACCATAAAACTAATCTTGAACAATGCATCATGAACCACTAGTATTCTTTGTACCCGCGTTATGGCCAAAACTAATAAGAATAAGAGCAAAAAACCCAAACGCATTTTGCCAAAGCTTTGATCTTTTTGCTCTTCATACTTCTTTTTTTTATTTCACCATTATCTCATCCTCTTCCAACGGATGATACTCCCCGTCTTTCGCCTCAAACAGCACCGTGCCGCTCTCAAGGCACTTCAGGCTGTGCCACTGGCCTTTCTCGATGTTCAGCACCACACCTCCAGGCACCATATCGATGGTATCAGTGAGGTTGCCGTTCTCATCATAGAAATACTCCTCAAAATGCCCGCGGATGCAGATACAGGTCTCACTAGACCCCTTGTGCCTGTGAATGGGCATCACCGTTCCCGGCTCTAATGCATTCAGCATACGCTGCGACCGGTCTTCAGCACAGTTACGCATATCCAGATTGCAACGCAACCTCGGGCTTTCCTTAGCCTTTTGGGTTAATTCGTCGAGTACTTGCTTCTCAATTATCATAATCCGACTGAAAGCAACAAACAACAATCGATGACTAGTACTTTCTCCATACCATCTTATTCACCACTCCCACATAGCTCTGAATGATACGCACCACCTTGGTGCTTACATTCTCATCCACATAATCAGGCACTGGAATGCCATGATGACCGTCCTTAATCAGACTTACAGCGACGTCAACGCTTTGCAACAATCCTACAGTATCAATACCACTCAACACAAAGCAACCCTTGTCAAGTGCTTCGGGACGCTCTGTAGAGGTACGGATACACACAGCAGGGAACGGATGACCGACACTGGTGAAGAAACTGCTCTCCTCCGGCAGAGTACCACTGTCAGATACAACACAAAAAGCATTCATCTGAAGGCAATTATAATCATGGAATCCAAGAGGCTCATGCTGAATAACTCGCTTATCCAACTGGAAACCGCTGGCCTCCAAGCGTTTACGTGAACGAGGATGGCAACTGTACAGTATAGGCATATCATACTTCTCAGCCATCTTATTGATAGCATTGAACAATGACATAAAGTTCTTTTCGGTATCAATGTTCTCTTCACGGTGGGCGCTCAAAAGAATATACTTGCCTTTCTCTAAGCCCAGACGCTTGTGAATATCACTAGCTTCAATCTCTGCCAGATTATTATGCAACACCTCAGCCATAGGAGAACCTGTTACATACGTTCTCTCCTTTGGCAGACCAGTATCAGCCAAATACCTCCGAGCATGCTCAGAGTATGCCATATTTACATCAGATATGATGTCCACAATTCTGCGGTTGGTCTCCTCAGGCAGGCACTCGTCCTTGCATCTATTACCTGCTTCCATGTGGAAGATAGGAATATGTAGACGCTTGGCACCAATAACACTCAAACAAGAGTTGGTATCACCAAGCACAAGAACCGCATCAGGCTTCACCTCCACCATCAGCTGATAGCTCTTGGCAATGATGTTACCCATAGTTTCCCCCAGGTCATTACCCACTGCCTCCATATAAATGTCTGGATCTGCTAATTTAAGGTCCTTAAAGAACACTCCGTTCAAGTTATAGTCATAGTTCTGACCAGTGTGTGCTAACAACGTATCAAAATACTGTCTGCACTTATTAATCACAGCTGCCAAGCGAATAATCTCAGGGCGTGTACCCACGATAATCAGCAGCTTTAACTTATCGTTATCTTTAAATTTTGCCATTTCTCTCTTTATTTAACGGGATCAAAGAATGTATCTGGTTTATTAGGATTGAAAATTTCGTTGCAATACATCACTGTCACCAAATCTTCGGTATCCGAGAGGTTGATGATATTATGCGTATATCCCGGCAACATATGGACGGCTTGAATGTGGTCGCCATCTACCTCCCACTCCAACACCTTGCCCTCAGGATCATTGAGATTGCGTTGCTGGATAAGGCCGTGACCTTTCACCACAATAAACTGTTCAAACTTGGTATTGTGCCAATGTTGGCCTTTGGTGATGCCTGGCTTCGAGATATTTATTGATACCTGTCCAGCATTCAGCGTGTGCACTAGTTCTGTAAAAGAGCCACGGTCATCAACATTCATCTTCAACGCAAATGCTGTTTTTTCGTACGGCAGATACGAGAGATATGTCGAATACAACTTCTTCGCAAAACTACCAGCCGGAATCTCTGGAATCATCAACGTCTTGGGTTGCTCAGCGAAACTCTTCAGCAGTTCCACAATCTCTCCCAGCGTAACGTGATGAGTTACAGGACAGTAACAATAACGTCCCTCAATAGATGGCAGCACTTCCAAACCTTCAAACTCACAATGTTTCTCTTCCCCTTTCAGACATGCAATCATTTCATCAACCAAATCATCAATGTACAGCAGTTCCAGCTCAACACTAGGATCGTTAACGGTGTAAGGTAGGTCGTTGGCAAAAGCATTGCAGAAAGTTGCCACAGCACTATTATAGTTAGGGCGACACCACTTACCAAACAAGTTCGGGAAACGATACACCAGCATACGAGCGCCTGTCTTTTTGCCGTACTCCAAGAACAAGTCCTCTCCCGCTTTCTTGCTCCTTCCGTATTCGCTGTTACCAAACCTGCCAGTGAGGCTGGCCTGCTGGCTACTGGAAAGCATCACAGGACACTTATTCCCATGCTTCTTCAGTGTATCAAGCAACGTGCTGGCAAAACCGAAGTTGCCCTGCATAAACTCCTCTTGGTTCTGCGGACGGTTAACACCAGCCAGATTGAATACAAAATCTGCGTCCTTGCACCAAGAGTCCAACTCTTCTGGTGTTGAATCCATATCATACTCATACACAGCCTCAACGGTCAAATCCGGATGGGTTTTATCCTTACCAGCCTGTATGTTTTTCAGTGCCCAACAAAGGTTCTTCCCAACGAACCCCTTGGCACCCGTTACAAGAATCTTCATTATTACACAAGATTAGGTATTCCGTTCAATTCGTTTTGTATATACGTCAGCGAAGCGATCTTCTCCTTGGTTTCTTCCAGATTCAGTCTCTTGGTGTTATTAGAGTTAAACTCCTCAATGGCTGCACGCTTCACATCACCTTCCTTGAAATACTTATCATAGTTCAGGTCACGGTTATCAGCCGGCACTGCATAAAAGTTACCCATATCAATGGCCTTTGCAGCCTCTTCTTTAGTCAGCAATGTCTCGTACATCTTCTCACCGTGACGGATACCAATCACACGAATCTCAGGTTCATTAGGTGCCTGGTGCTTGAAGAGTTCCACCACAGCCTTTGCTTGTGTCTCAATCGTGCAAGCAGGGGCTTTCTGTACCAGGATATCACCATTCTTACCATTCTCGAAAGCAAAGAGTACCAAATCAACGGCCTCTTCCAAACTCATGATAAAACGTGTCATACTCGGTTCGGTCAAGGTGATAGGATTACCCTTACGAATCTGGTCAATCCAGAGAGGAATTACAGAACCACGGCTGCACATCACGTTGCCGTAACGGGTACAGCAGATTTTGGTGTCACCTGAAAGCCTTGATTTAGCCACAGCAATCTTTTCCTCAATCGCCTTGGTAATACCCATTGCATTGATAGGATATGCAGCCTTATCTGTGCTCAAACAAATAACGCACTTCACACCTGCGTCAATAGCGGCATCCAATGTATTATCTGTACCAATCACGTTGGTCTTAACTGCTTCCATAGGAAAGAATTCACAGCTGGGCACCTGTTTCAGGGCTGCTGCATGGAAAACATAGTCAACACCCTTCATGGCGTAATTCAATGTCTCTTTATTGCGCACATCGCCAATGTAGAACTTAATCTTGTTGGCCACCTCCGGCATACGAGCCTGGAAGTCGTGACGCATATCATCCTGCTTCTTCTCGTCACGGCTGAAGATGCGGATCTCGCCGATATCTGTTCTCAAGAACCTGTTCAACACTGCATTACCAAAGCTACCAGTTCCTCCAGTAATGAGGAGGGTTTTGTCTTTAAATACTGACATAATATTCTTGTTGTTTAATTATTTTCAAATTTCATCTTCTTCTGATGGATGATATGGACCATCTTTGCTTTCATATAAGACGGACACACTCTCTAAGCACTACCGTGAGTGCCACTGCCCTTTCTCGATATTCAGCACCACTCCTCCTGGCACCATATCAATGGTATCCGTGAGTTTGCCATTCTCATCATAGAAATACTCCTCAAAATGCCCGCGAATGCAGATACACGTCTCAGATGACCCCTTATGCCTGTGTATAGGCATCACCGTCCCTGGCTCCAGCGCATTCAGCATCCGTTGCGACTGGTCATCAGCAGAATTGCGCATATCCAAATTGCAACGCAACCTCGGATTCTCCTTGGCTTTAGCCGTCAGTTCATCCAGAATCTTCTTATCTACAATCATCCTTAATCTCCTTTAGCACTGCCTCAATATCTTCAAGCGCAACTGTTCCTCCCCACATACGATAAACGTACTGAGGTGTAACACATCCAAAGTCCATTGAACAAGAACGTGCCTCGTTTTCTAAAAACACTCTTAGTTTAACTATAAAATCCATATAACTAATTGTGGATGAAAGAACCAAATAATCCGATTGTTAAAGCGACCTCAGAAGGCGCGTCCTCTAGTTCTGCCTCTCCACCTACCTTAGCAATAAAAAAACCTTTAGGGACATTAAAACGTCCTCTTCTTTTTACTTTAATCGTCCGACTGTTACCCAAACGGTCATAAACCAATGCCGTCTTGTTTCCTACTTGATATTCTATATATTCTCCACTTTCTATTGTTCCATTAAAAGTGATTGATGCATTACCTAATCTAACTATGGGATCAGTAAGTTTGTTTGGAATTATAGGAACTGCATCTATGCTTTTCAACCTAACGTTTTTACAGTCGCCAGCTTTAAATACCTGCAAACACGTTATTTTTGAGAAATCAACATCGTAATAATAATTACTATAAAGATCATATGCTCTTCCTTTAAATTCCAAATCCTTGGTTTCAGCATTGTCCAAATTAGACAGAACAATGTCTCTCCATCCATCAAAATTTAATCTTACAACATAGTCAGCATAACCAGGAGCTTCTGAAAGCAGTCGTATGCACAATGCATTTTTAGAATCTTTACCTTCACCTTTCAAAGTCACCTTAATCCCAAGATTATTTTCAATATTTATAGGTTGTAAAAAGCTCTTCTCAATTTTGGCATCAGAAAGCATCTCATTCTCATTAAAGCACATCAGATTTATTGCTGAGGAGCCATTGGATGAATAGAGATTCTCAAGACGAATGAAAGGCTTTTGTTTATTGAATGGATTTGTTCCCTCTAAACAATCCTTATTTATGTCTCTTATTTTTGATTTGCAGTAAACACTTTCTCTGAACCCCCAAAAGCCATTATTGTTTTCTAACTTATACTCGTAATTTCTATCTTTTAGTTTATCCTTTACTTCATCAGAGAAGTATCCGCCAAATCTCAGCTTTGCATAACGAGCATAGTTATCTAAATTTCGTTTTAGAGCCGGTAATTGTTCAATGTCACTTTCTTTCAATCCTTGATAAACCATGGTCTGGTCGTAGGCTATAGATTGAGCGCCCAAATAATCCACATCATCAGAGAACATGTACTTGGTGGCAAAGTTACCAGGCTGATTATTGCGAGTTGGATAAAAGTTATACCACCCTAATGTCATGACGTATTGGCAATCTTTCAATGATAGGTTGCGGTCGGTATGAACATTTATAAAACTTTTATAACCTCTACGAGGTGTCTCCCAACACTCTCCTCTTCCACGAGCAGGCCAGATTGCGGGGTAAATGTGGCTGCACTCCAGCACCAACGGCTCTTTTTCGCAATACTTCAACACTTCATTAATGAAAGCGGCCCCATAATACCATTGATAATCATAATTACCCAGCCCCATATTCTTTAAATGTTTACCAAGTGCATCTATGGCATCAAAGTAAAAGCCTTGGAAGCCACCTTCATTATATGCCGTAGCCGTTTTTCGAGCAATTTCATAAAAAAGTTCTGAACCAATTTGAGGGGCTATATAACCGAAATAGCCACCTATAACACGTACTTTTGTACCTTTTTTATGAGACGTGGCAGTGGTGCCACACTGCCCTCTTTTACAATCTATAAAACCATTCTCCCCTACAGTGTATCTGATCAGCTCATTATCTATTAGAATAAATGGAGAATAAACTGAGGAAAATGCCCCCGGATTCTTTATGTATGAAACATCTCCAAATACTGCCACGTCCTTATCGTTTGCTTTTAAATTCTTAGAAAGGGTGAATTCTCCTCTAAACTCTAGTTGCTGCTGCCATTTAGGGTCGCTCAACAAATCAGTTGAACCATAGCTAATGTAATAGGAATACGTGTGTAAGGACGAAATGATGCCTTCTGAATATAATGGATCTGTTATCTTATCTTTGAATGAGGAAGCGTTCCCCAACCGAGGGAATAAAAACTGACCTTGGATGTATGTATTGGGGCCATCTAAGAATTCAAATTGTTTGATACCCAAGTTTGAATAAAACCCAATCATTTCAGGCAATTCATCAGGATTGAATTTAGTGCCTCCAATTAATATACAATCATACCTGTTCGCTTCACTATATTGACCAAATGGCCCACCGCTTGATAATACAACAGGAACACTGTGTGGAGGGAGAGATCGATATATTCCCTTTATAATATCCCATAGTTTGTCTTTTTTACAAGCAACGACAGCAAGCTTAGCCCCCTTGAAACCCGTGTGTGCCGTACATTGCCCTATAACTTCTTTATTCTCTCCAGAAGGATAATAAACGTGATTGGTTTGAAGATTCATAGCGACACCTGCTGCCAGGAAAACGTCTGGTTTAGGATAATCATAAGACATCTTCAAATTAAAAAAAGTCAATACATCTACATCATGAAGTGCTGAATTAAGGACCTCAACGGTAAAGTAATTATCAAATGGTATTATTCTTAATTCTACACGATTTTCTCCTATTGTTATCTTCAGTTTATCTCCTTCCAGAGATAGCTTGCTGGCTTCAATGATTGCCCCATCCTTATTTGTAGTGTAAGCAATCTTCTTCTTTCCACTCGAAGCAATGTCTTGATTTGTTTCTATGTTTAAGCACGACACAAACTCGGCGTTCTCTGATAATACAATTAAGACATGGTCATTTCTTAATTCAATCCCTCTTGCTGTTTTTTGCACAACAGGATTAGATGCCATCAATAAATATGGCAAACACAATGTGAGAATCAAGATTAGTTTACGCACAATCAAAACTGCAATAACATTATTCTTTCACTATCGTCCAAAATGTCTTAAATATCAACCCTATATCACCCCAGAAGGAGTGATTTTCCACATATTCCAGATACAGTTTGATTTTCTCCTGCATAATGACCTCGATGTAGTATTTTTCTGGGTCTTCAGCTTGCTCCATCAACTCATTTTCATTGCGAAACTTGATGCTGGCTGGATCAGTGATGCCTGGTCTCACGTCCAACACATGCATTTGTTCTGGTGTCCAATAATCAACATAGTGGCGCACTTCTGGGCGAGGGCCAACAAGGCTCATATCTCCGATAAACACGTTGATGAGTTGGGGCAGTTCGTCCAATTTGAATTTACGAATCCAGTAACCCGAGCGAGTAACACGAGGGTCTCGTCCACCAATGGTCACCAAACTTCCCTTATCACTACCCACTCTCATGGAACGAAACTTGAAGATTCGGAAATCCTTATTGTATCTTCCCACACGCACTTGGCGGTAGAAAACCGGCCCTTTTGAATCAAGTTTGATCCAGATGGCCAAAATCAGAAAAAGCGGACTCAGGACTATTAGACCAAGCCCGCTTGCTATTACGTCAAAAATTCTTTTCATTAAAGATTCTTTACAATGTCAACAAAATTCTCGATGATGTATTCCACATCCTCGTCTGTCAATTTAGTATGAAGAGGGAATGTGATTTCATTTTCGAACAAATGATGGGCATTCGGATAATTCTTAATGTCGAATCCCAAAGCCTTATATGCGGTCATCATAGGAAGCGGTTTGTAATGCACATTGGTCGCAATGCCTCTTTCTGCCATCATTTCAATCACACGGTTGGTCTCTTCTCGAGTTTTACCAAGTAAACGTACAAGATAGAGATGATGCGAGCTGCAATGATTAGCATCTTTATGATTTAATACAGCCACAGGCAGGTCTTTTAATCCTTCATTGTATTTAGCAACAATCTCATAACGACGTTCAAGAAGCTTTGGATAACGTTCCATTTGTACCAATCCCAAAGCCGCCATTATGTCCGTCATATTGCACTTGTACCAAGGACCGATGATATCATATTCCCATGCTCCAAGTTTTGTCTTGGCCAACGCATCCTTGTTCTGGCCATGTAAACTAAACAACTGGCTCAAACGATAAAGCAATTCGTTCCAAGTCTCACCCTCTTTCTTGGGTACAGTAGGCATATAGTCAACGCCCGTTGGAACCACTTCGTTGCCAAACAGTAATTTCCAAGTCAAAGCACCACCTTCAGCCGTAGTGAAGTTCTTTACGGCATGGAAGCTGAATGAACTGAAATCAGCAATCTCACCAGCCATCTTGCCTTTACGGCTAGCGCCAAACGAGTGCGCACAGTCGCCTGACACGATGAGGCGGCCAAACTTCTTCTGAAGGTCGTTTGAAGGATGAAATAGAGCCTTCTTTCTTTCCACGATTTCAAACACACGGTCATAGTCCGCCACAATACCAGCCAAATCAACTGGTACGATTACCTTGGTCTTGTCTGTGATGGCTTTTTCTAACTGGTCATAGTCCATTTCCATACAATCCTTTTGGCTATCAACCATCACCAATTTGGCACCCACATGCTGCGTAACAGAAGCAGTTGCCGTATAAGTATATGCCGGCACTATCACCTCATCGCCAGGGCCAACACCCAACAGATGCAGCACCATCTCCATACAAGCAGTAGCCGAGTTAAGACAAACTGTTTTGTCTGTATGGACAAATTCTGATATTTGTTGTTCTAGTTTTTTTGTTCTTGGACCTGTGGTAATCCAACCTGAGAGAATAGCTTCTCTAACTTCAGCAACTTCCGCCTCCGTCATATCAGGAGGTGAAAAAGGAATATTCCTTAATTTCATATTCATAATACTCTAGGTTATTATATACTTGCTGTTTGTATTATACACTACTTCTTCTTTTTTAATTTCATTCCAGTTATAAGACCTTTTATTGTGCCAAATCCATAAGAAATATGGACGCAGAAAAATAACACAAATAGAGGGAATAAATATTTCCATCCGTGTTTTGCACCCGCTGTTACTGAAGCAATCAAATCACACAAGAAATATAGACCTAATCCAGCAACTAAGACACAGAACATAGGTTTGAATAATAACGATAATATTGCGCCCAAAATAAGACCAACCACAAAAAGTAATGGAATTAAATGACGCAAACCAATAGACTCTCTATCCACATAAAACAGGTGACCTATTGACTCTCCATTTGCATACATCTGCTTACATGATGCCTTAAATGTGGGTCTTGCATAATATATGCATTCTATCTGTGGATCAAAATAAATAGAATACCCCGCCTTTTTTATTCTGGAATTAAACTCATTATCCTCTCCTCTAGGTAAATCTTCACGCATTCCGCCAATTTCTTCTATTATTTTACGAGGAAACGCACCAAAAGGGACGGTATCAACATTACCAGCTTTTGCTCCAACACGATATGTTGCTCCACCAATGCCAAACTTTGAATAATTCAGTATAGCATTTGTTGTTGCCCAAAGCGAATCATTTTGTGGTCGGATATCCCATTGCCCTCCAACATTTCCTCTTGTTGTATCCTCTTGAAGCCCTTTAAGACAACCTTCTATATAGTATGGTTTATAAAAAGCGTGAGCATCGAGTCTAATGACATATGGTGCAGTAGAATTGGCAACTCCGATATTAAATGCAACAGATTGAATTTTCTTTGGATTATCCAATAAACGGATGTTAGACCATTTCTTTTGCAGACCACAAACGATGGATTTGGTATTATCTTTACTACCACCATCCACAACCATAACGTCCATCTTATCAAAAGGAAAGCTTTGCGCAATAACACTTTGAATACATTGTTCAATGTGTTTTTCCTCATTTAAAGTGGGTATGATTACTGCTATCTGGAATTCCATAAGTAACAATGAATTAGTCGTCTTTTTTATTGCGCCCTATTATTTCCTCAATAAAAACATTACTTTTTCAACAACATCTTCAGGTATTGCAGGAGAAATCTTGCCAGTTTCCCACTTGATTTTAGGAGTCAACAAACTATCTTCCGGCAAGGCAATATCAAAAAGACATGGTTCATAATCGGTCACCCATTCCTTGTAATTGACCAAATCATTATAGTCAGCCAGTTTTGCGGCTTTGATTCCGTATGCCTCAGCTAGCTTTAAAAATTCAGGTACAGTATAACCACCAGAAACAGCAGTACATGCGAAACGGTCGCCATGGCTGAAATGCTGTGTTTCGCTAATCTTTCCAAGCACGCGGTTGTTCAAAATGAAAATCTTGACAGGAAGTTTTTCTCTCTTCACTGTTTCCAACTCTTGGATATTCATCTGGAAACCACCATCACCAGTAATGCAAAATACAGGCTCGCTCTTCTTGGCGATTGCTGAACCAATAGCAAATGGCAGGCTACAACCCATAGTGCCATAGCCGCCACTGATATGGATACGGCCTTTATAACCTTTCAGCACAAGCGACTGTGCTGTCCAACACTGGTGCATACCCACATCAACTGAAACGTTGGCATTGGGAGGCAGTAATGCGCCTATTGCCTCAACAGCATAATTGCCGGGTTGCTTATCATAGTTGTCAAGCACCGCCTTTGCCTCCATACACTGTTGCCTCCATGCGCTGAAATCGCCAACGGGTTCATCCAAAATCTTGCGCATGAAGTCACGAGCATCGGTATGGAACTTATCTTCATCAACTTTAATGTTGCGGCTCAACTCCGATTCATCAATATCTGCCCTTACCAGATGCGCCTGCGGCGCAAAATTGGCAGTGTATCTTCCCACCTGACGAAGGCTGAGGCGAGCACCAACTGATACAATCAAATCGCATTCGCGCATAATCATATTGGCTACACGATTGCCATGAGTGCCGATAAAACCGATATGAAGATCATCTTGGGCAAGATCCACACCATTCATTGTTGTAAGCAAAGGGATATTTGTTTTCTTCGCAAACTCGTGAACCATATCAACCGCATCAGCAGTACGTACACCGTTACCAACGAGAAGTACCGGTTTCTTAAAAACTGTCTTAAATATCATATTGTTTCGTTTTTCGTGTTAATACTTGGGGATAACCATCTCTACTTGCTGAATGTCGAGCGGGAAATCAATAATAACACCGCCTTTACGACCAAGAAGAGCCATATTATATGCTCGGTTGACAATCTCAGCAAAGCCTTCGCCGCTATTTGCCGTTACCGAATATTTCGTAATATTTCTGGTCATTGAAACGATATCCATTTCTTGGAAACCATTCTGCCGGATGCCTGAAAAACCTTTCATTTCATTGGTCGGCACATTACCACAGATACCCATTATTGGATACCCATCAAACCAAGCGTCGGCCAAGCCGCCAAATGCATTCACAGCACCAGGGCCAGACGTTGTGAAATAAACGCCTATTTTGCCACTCGTCCTTGCAAAACCATCAGCAGCAAGCGCACACCCTTGTTCGTGATAGCACACATGAGTTGTGATTTCGTCCCTTCTTTTATAAAGGGCGTCCATGAATGGAACAATATAACCTCCCGCGTAACCGAAAACATCAGTCACACCGTGCTTGATTAAAAAATCTACTAAATAATCTGAACAATTCATACTATATGGATTTATTGTTTAATAACTCTTGTACATTTTGTTTTCTGACAATGATGTGCGTACCCGAAGGGTATTCTTTACGGATGGCTTTCATGACCACTTTTGCAAAATCCATCGGGTCTAAAAGGGTGTTTTGATCCTCGTCGGGGAACAGGCTTTTGCGCATCTTCGTGCGGGTTCTTCCTGGAGATATAACCGCAGCATAAAGACCGTCTTCAGCCCAGCACTTGGTGGCCATCACCACCGCCGCCTTCGAAGCACAATACTCGCTCCATGTGGCATGTGACTCCACGGAAGCAGCCGAACCAATATTTACAATCTGCAAGTTAGGATTATATTTCAGTGCAATTCCTGTGCAATAGAAAGTGCCTCCCACATTGATGTCAAAATGCTTTTTGGTGTTCACTAAGTCCATTTGCTTGACAGACTGAGGCACAACGTACCCGGCGTTGTTCACCAATATATCAGGAACAAAATCTTTAATAACGCTTTCAATGCTTTGCCAATCCGTTACATCGAGTTCCGTTCTTGAGGCAGCGTTTACTATATATCCATTAGCTTCAAGCAATTCCTTCAAAGCTTGAGCTATGCCACCGTTTCCGCCAGTGATTAAAACTTTCTTTGACATTTTTCTATTTATTTTGATTTATATATATTGATTCGATAATATTCAAATCACCAGGATAGGTGATTTTGAAAAGATTTGACTCTGTCTCTATAAAATGGGGCTTAACACCATGAAATTCAAACATCACCCTCGTTTCGTCGGTCATATCATTAAACTTGTTGCTAAGGTATGCTTCCTCCAGCATTTTCCTATCAAATGCCTGAGGAGTTAACATGTCATACATGTCATTTCTATTAACATACGTTCCATCACGAAAAATAACAGTATTCACCAAAGGGCGAACAAAGGTTGACGAGGGGTACGGGTCGTTAAGGATTTGCTCTATTTGTTCTTTGGTCACCATCGGTCTGGCAGCCTCAACAAGAACAACCCTATCAATTTCTTTCGGCAACGCCGCAAGACCATTCATGACGGAACCTGTTCTCGTTGCGCCACCTGGTATGTCTTTACCAACTGCCACAATATTACTTTCTCCCACAATAGATAATGCTGTTTCGTAAGCGTAACGCCATATTGGTTTACCATGAAAAATCAAATCCTGTTTTTTCCCATGATACCTTGTTCCGCTTCCTGCTGCCAATAAAATCGCTCCAAACATTTATTCTTTAATTAAGTTGTTAATTAATTAAATACGATTTATTTAAATCCAAATAAGTGAATTCATGATGTGACACCTGTTTTTCGATAGGAGGAAGTTTATGCCAATTGTTATAAATACTTGTTAAGTATCCATCTGCATTTTCAGGACCAGCTATCATCATATCCTCAAATTGGTAATACGTTGGCTTCCCAAAGAGTGATAATTCAACTATCTCCTTTTCCCAATAAGCTCCAAAAAAATTACCTCCATATTTACATTCATCGAAATCATATTTTGAGCATATGGCATTCATCTTAATTCGTAAAGCCCTTTGATTGAGAATGAAATTTGGAATCATTTTAAATAAAACAACCGCAGCATTTTTGTATAACGAACGACCTCTTCTTACTCCATTAACTGAAGTCTCAAATAATTGATTGAGTTTTTTGAATCTGTTATAATTATCGAATCCCTCATCTTTTGTATTTCCAATACCATCAAGCGGAAAAATATCTATATATACACCTCTAACGACATCGATTCTTTTATGTTCAATCAAAGTAGTAGTGGTGTCATAGAGTTTATCAAAAGCATAACAATAATCATCAGACTCGGAATCGTATGTTTCGAATCTGAATCTTCCGTTTTGATTCTTTGAAAATTCTTTCAACTTTTCAAAGTCTCTACGCGGCATCCCTACGTCAATATCATCATCCCATGGAATAAACCCTTGGTGTCTCATTGCTCCAAGCATAGTTCCACCTATTGCATAATAACGGAGATTATTCTCCGTGCAGAAACCATCAAACCACTTTAACAACTCTAACAACTTTGCCTGTAGTGGAGTTAAAACATGCTTCATATTCTATTTTTTTATTGCTGCCCGATAAAAATAAAGCTCCAATTTTGTCGGTATCCTAACTCTTTGCACTCAGCATTGTAGAGGATATCACCTTTGTTCTGGGAATATAAATCACCTTTCAACAATAAGATAATCCCCCATCTCTTTAGCCCAACGTATAAATAAATATTTGGTCTTGATGAAGGAAATCGTAAGTATCGTGTGTTATTGTCTTTTTCTTAACTATTGTTTGATTAAATAACAGTAATAATCCAACAAAGAATCAGCAGCAGATTGAATATCATACCCTGCATCAAATACAGTCTTATATTGCTCCACACTCCGTTCGATTGACATTTTTTCAATCTCATTGGCCCATGTGGAAGCACCGACTTTAAGATCAAGTCGTTTAATGCCGGTTAAATCAACTTCTTCGGGCACATTGTCAGAAACAAGACAATTCAGCCCATTTGCCTGTGCCTCAACAGCCACTATTCCAAGACCCTCATAAAGAGATGGAAAAACAAAAAGGTCAAATGCATTTAGTAACTTAGGCACATCGTTTCTCACACCTGCAAATAATACTTTATCTTCTATTCCTAACTTATATACTTTCTCTTTGATTTCATTTTCCATCGGGCCATTACCAACCATCAATAAACGGAACCTGTTGTCAATACTGGATAGTTCATGTATAATATCTATTAGGAAGAGAGGATTCTTAGGGGGGGCCATCCTTCCTACGTGTCCGATAACGACATCCGTATCAGCGATGTCAAATTCTTCTCGTTTTCGTTTTCGTTCTATCGGATCAAACACATATTCCGCACATTCAATACAATTTCTTACTATAAGCTTTTTAGGACTATCAATAAAATGGTTCCCAAATAAAAATTGCCCCGCCACATTCGAACATGCCGCCCACACATCAGCCACATTACCAATATTCAAACATAATAACCTATTTCGAATTCCCTTTAAAAAGTATTCCGAGTATTTCGTACTGTGGCTGTGTGAGATGCATATACTGCCACATTTTCTTTTTGCAATGGGGAAAACGATATTATCTAATTGAAAATAATGGGAATGAACGATATCGTAATGGTGCTCATCAAAGAACTTATTAATAAACCTTACAAAAGAACATGCATTTTTGAGCCCTAGTACAGGCATAAAATATACATTTGCGCCCAATTGTCGCATTTGTTCTACACTTTCTGCCTCGCTAATATCATTGACCAATAGATCCACTTGAATTCTAGTCCAGTCAAAATGCGTCATGTAGTTTTTAATGACAGCAGTAACACCGGATCTCTGCCTAAATGTGTCGGTAATATATAAAAGTTGAATCTTTGAGTTGCCCATAAACATAGATACTATATGTCGCCCGTTATTACTTTTTTTACAATAGGTAGTTGGTTTTCAAAAAGATAATCAGGATAATAGTCACATATTTGGGTGTAAGACAATCGTTTCTTGGCATTCTCTTTTATAAATAGTTTCAACTTCTCAACAATGGTTTTAACGGAGAGTTTACACGACACATTGATGCCTAAAGGATATTTCTCAACAATATGGTACCCAGAATCCTCATGATGATAAAAATTAATAATGGGTTTTCCAGTTGAAACCAACTCAAGTAATTTACTAGGAGCTTGAAGACGAATTGTATTGCTTAAATTTACAAAAACGTCATTAACAGTCAATAATTCCAAATACTTTTCACGTGATACGAGTCCCCTGATTTTAATGTGTGAAGGAAACTGCCCCGCCAAGTACTTTCGGCATATTCTGTCGCCCGCAACATTCATGTTAAAATTGATGTCAGGTAAAGAGCAAAACACCTCCATCATGAGTTTTGGATTTCGAATCTTATGATAAAGGTATCCAGCATATAGTATCTCTACAGGTTTGCTGCGTTCTTGGGTTTTAGGCGTATTGTCGTCAGTGGGATTTGTAGTTAATAGGAACGGTAATTTAAGAACCTTGGAAGAGTCTATCTTAAAATCGTCAATTAGATTCGCATAAAGCTCCTCCGTCGAAATGCAATAGTCACACGTGTCATATATTTTCTGCTCTAAAGCGATGGCTCTTCTCCTTTTATAATCAGCAACAGGATTTGCTTCATTATAAGCAAAAGGGTCTGTGGTAAATGTAACCCATCGGACCTCTGGATGCTTTTGTTTGAATTTATATGCCGCAACATGTGAATAAAAGGGGAATGACACACTAATTACGACATCAATAGACCTATCTTTGTGCAATTTTTCCAATCTGTCATACATTGGCTTAACCATAGAAGAGTCTTCATAGGCATCTTTTTTAAACCATGAGAATAGGAATCTCCCTGCACGATATATCCATGAGACCATGCTTGTTTTAATGGGATGCTTGTCTAAAGCCCTATTTGTATGTATATAAGACTTCATTTTATTAGAAAAGCCATCTACAAAGTTTAATCTTATATTCCCATTAATAAAATCATCGCTAAATCTCCTATCATAAACCGAGCATATTATTTCCAATTCATGAGTAAGAGCCAGATTATCTATATACGGGCTAATACATCTCCCGGGAGGTGGCAGAAAAGGATAATAATACCCAGTCACAACAATGACATGCATAATAAAAATTATTTCTTTAAAACAACTGTATTTTAGATAATACCAAAATCATTTTTATCCGAAGAAAAAGAATAAATCCATATATTTTTCTTTTACTACAATCTTCCAATTACTGTTTGATATGTCCCGTATGCTCTAACCCAAGTCGGGCTATTAAAGAAAAAGAAGAATGCATAGATATAATACATTACTACTACTGACATCAAAGTGCTTTTAATTGCTTTATCGATTCTGGGATTATCCATAAACAATGGAAAAGATACCATCGAAAAGATTGTAAAATAAAGACCTATTCTTGAAATTAATTCACCATAAGTAAGTAGCGGCATTACCAATGCGTGAAGAACCACTATCCAGCACGCTAGATTATTATGTTGTTTGGTCTTAACAGAACTATAAAGTATAAATGTGTTAATGATGAAAAAGACAATACTAGTTATACCAATTCCTCCATGGGTATCCATATAAGTCAGATAAAAATCTTCAGCCTTCAGGAAGAGTACAACATAATCTATAAAAAATGGCGATAATACCCAGAAAACAATCAAACAAGCTATAAGTATAACAAACGATCGCATTGAATTTTTTTTCTGCAAAAATGATAACGGCAAGAATACCAATCCTACTACAGCACTGAAATGGATAGAAAAAGCGAGTAACACCAACAAAAGATATCGGAATATTTTTCCTTTTTCCAAACACATGATACTTAAAAGTATAACACACATTGCCAGCCATTGGCGCATCATGCTGGAACTAAGCACCCAAAAATTGGGATTAAATACATAAATGAAAACAGCAAGCCAATGCCATTTTTTATTTACATGCGATTTAATAAACCAATAAACAATAGCATTCTCTACAATGAAAAGGATAGCTCGCATACCCCAGAACCCAAATGGTTTCAACAACAAATTTATGCATACAAAGCCATATTCTTTTTGTGCAAATGAATCATATTGGGAAAAATTCCACCATGAAATACCCGAATTTTCAAACCCTTCAAACCACTTCTCATACATTGCCACATCGTTCCCCCAATAATACCCTAACGACAGGAATGTGGTGAGAATTGCAAACGCAGTAAGCAACAAATATGAATGTTTCTTTTCTCGTCCACTAAGGTATGCAAGTATAACTGCTATTAGAGCAACTATTAGAGCTTCTATCATCTTTTGATTGTGTGTTAGCTCAGTTCTTTGAAATTCGTTTATATACGTTCAATAAATCCGCATTGTTTCTTTCCGGATTGTGTCGAAGTAATGCCATCTCACGCATTTTGTACAATTGAGGTTGGTTATCACCTGCAGAAAAGACCTCGCAAATTTTTGCGGCTAACATCTCAATTTCCTCAAATCTATATAGATGATTTTCATCCCCGCTCATCATATCTACTACACCTCCAACATACGAAGAGATTACTGGAACACCTAAAATCTGAGCTTCGCCAAGAGAATTTGGAGAATTTTCTATTGTAGAGGGACAAACAAAAACATTAGAGAGCAAATACTCTTGTTTCATCCCTTCGCCATCAAGAGGCCCCGTAAATGTCACAACGTTCTTCAAACCTTTATCTTTTATCATGCGATAAATAATACGTCCATAATCTGTATAATTAACAAAATCTTTGAACGTATTATGCTTAGTTATATCAGAACCTGCGACACGTAATACTGCGTCAGGGAATTGACGTAAAACTAGAGGCATTGCTCGCAACACCATGTGCAATCCTTTCACTGAATAATTAGCTTGACTTAGAAAGATACTATGGCGTATACAATTTGAAAAATCCCATTGACCATTATAGAATTCAGGACGTAATGTTTCTCCTACTTTATGATACTGTGCATTGGGATTAAAAGCCCAGCTGTGAGCCCTATCCCAAGAAGTCCTACCAATTATATGTTCAACACTTTGAAATAATTCTTTTTCCAGCGCTCCGCGATTATAGAATGAACGTCTTCCATTAAATGAACTACGTCCTAGAATGCTCCGTAATGTAAAATTACAAAGAATTTCACCCTTGGTCAGGCCTGAATAATAATAACGTTCATAAATACCAACAAGCCCCTGGATACTAACTACAACATGGTGATTGCCACATGCTCTTACATACGCTAGTCCATGAGTGAACTCACTCCCATGAATATGAATAATATCCGGCTTTACTTGCTTTTGTACTTCCAGCCAATATCGTTCATATTCTGAATTGTATTTATTATTACCTTTACCATAAGGTAAAAGATAATATTCAATCCTATCCCCTTTAAGGTTTGTAAGCTCCTTCACATCTGGCGAAACAGTGGCTACCACAAGACTTACATCTTCTTGTTTCACAAGATTCTCTGCAGCACCCAACATCCACCCCCCACTAGCCTTGAGAGCACCATTACCCTTTAATAGCCGCATGGCTTCAGGAAAAACTATATTAGTAATCCAGAGTATTCTCATATTATTATTTCTTTATCTTTATTTTACTCATAAACTCTTTCACAAAAGAGATAACTTGTTTTTTTTCATCTTCATTCAAAGCAAATAACATAGCGGATACCATCATTCCTATGGAGGTTGTTAAACACGTTAAAACCAATCTCAAAAAACTTTTTTCTAACAAGAGTGTCGGTATGCATCCAAAGCACAACATTATTATAAAAGTTCCAAACAAAGGGAAAATCACCTTTTTTAAGTAATTAGGGATATTTAAGCCGCATTTTTGGTGAGCGAAATAGATTATCACAACATCACCTCCTATAGCATAAACAAGTATCATTGGAATATATAGCCATATTGGTCCAGCACCAATACCAAAGGCTAGCCAAACCAAAATAACGGGCATGGCATTCATCATACTTTTCCAGATAGCATAGTGCTTTATTTCGCCCTTAGCATACACTGATGTAGCTGCACTATCTGCCATTTGAGTAATAACACTTTGTAATAATTGCAATATAACAAACACCGCAGCCCAATCAGGCACCTTCTTCAACCAAATAGCCAACACATAATGAATCTCTAAAGAAAGAGGAACACCAAAAAACATTGTCATCAAAGGTGAAAATTTGCATCCTGCAAGTGTTGCTCGATTCATTGTTTCACTTTTCTGGGCCCCAGCACTTTTTGTAATAACTGGATTTAATGCCTTCATCATATTGCCTGAGAAATTAGACAAAGCGCCATTTACTTGCTGTGCAACACCTTGAGCCGCATTAAGAATGGTGCCAAAAAAGTGATTTAAAACAATACCAATTCCTTGAGCAGAAAAGAGACTACTTATTGCAGTAAGAAAGTTCCAGCCGAAAAAGCTAGAGATATTGTTTACTATTGATTTATCCCAATATTTACGTGGCGCTATCACACATTCTTCATAATGTTTGTGACAGTAAACTTTCATTATCGTAAGGGTGATAAGAGGGATACATGCCATCAAGACTCCGTAGATAATCAACTTATCTTTTGCCGTATAGACACAAACAAAGGCCACCCCCAACCTTAATAACGATTCAAAAATACCGATTATACTATAATAAAGCATATTCTCATGTGCTGTCATAACAGCATCATAAGGGACGTTTATAATAGTAAGGACTGCGCTGAAAATAAGGCTAAAATAGACAATTTTAGCCGCAAACATACGATCAGGTTGAATGTTAAACACTCCATTAAACAAGGGATATATTGCGAGCAATAACAAAGCTAATGTGGCCACCGCGATAAGCAAATGTAAAACTAAACTTACATTAAAAATTGCTCGTTTTTTCTCTATTTCTCCTTCTCCTTCAGCATAAGACATAAATCTCTGAGTTGCATTTGCCATAGTTGAGTTTAAAAAACCCAACATAGCTATTGCACCTCCAACAACGTTGAAAATACCAAAGTCAGATGCCCCTAAAGAACTTAAAATAAGACGAGTTGTATATAACGATACGAATATCGTTATAGCCATCTTAATATATAAATAGCTCGTGTTTTTTATTATACGTGAAGACGTAGACATTAAAATCAATTATTATTTCCAATATGCTTTATAAGAATGGTGGGTCTGACGCTGTTCTACTGGAGGTAATTGCATGTGTTCCTTGCCATAAAGACGTGTAAGTATATCGACATAGCCACAAGGTGCAGGATATTGCTTGTTTTCAAAAGTTACATAGACTGCTGAATTGTAATTTGTATTAGGATTCTTTTCTCTTATTCCATAATGTGAAATTGTAGTAATACCGCAAAAATTCGTCTCTTTTTGATTGTATTTTTGAGCCAATTCATCAAATTGTTTTGTGATTTTATCTACAGATGTAATACCAACTAATTCACTTGATCTTAAAAAGAATAACCTGATGTTTTTTGCAATAGTTCTTATTAATGTATGGCTTTTACAATAAGGCGACAATTGTAATGAAAGTTGCTCTTGTTTTTTAGCTATTTCCTTAAAAAAAAACGAAGCCTCGTCATCGTTATCAGGCAACACATCAATTGGAAAGATATCCACATCAACTCCTATCAATTGACAAGATTTTCTAATTGGTTCTATTTTTACCGTACGGTTATCAATAACTTTACCATAAGCATATGGAAAATTATGTGTGTTTTTGTGACACAATACAGCAAATTGTTCATTCGCAGGCCAAACCTCAAACAACCTTTCATAATCATTGCGAGGCATCACAATGTCAATATCATCATCCCAAGGAATGAAACCATTGTGGCGTACGGCGCCAAGTAGCGTTCCTCCACAAAGATAGTAATTCAATTGATTTTTTTTACACACCGTATCAATAAAGTCAAGAATACCAATTGAGCAAGACTTTATTTCATCAAGAGACATTTCTTTCATCTTCTTATGTTTTAATAGAGAGCCGAAAACTTACATGATTTAAAAACAGTTAATATCCTTCCGGGTTTCGTTTTTGCCAATTCCAACTATCGCGTACCATATCATTTATTCCAAACTTTGCTACCCACCCAAGTTCAGATTTAGCTTTGTCAGGGTTACAATAACAGGTGGAAATATCACCAGCACGACGAGGTTTGATACTATATGGTATATCAACACCGTTCACTTTGATAAAAGCATTTACCATATCCAATACGCTGTAACCATGTCCAGTTCCAATATTGTAAATACCAATGCCACAATTACGGCTAATGGCTTGCAAAGCACAGACATGTGCATTGGCAAGGTCACAAACGTGGATATAGTCGCGAACGCCTGTACCATCATGTGTTGAATAATCATTGCCAAAAACACCTAATTCCTTACGTTTGCCTACTGCTACTTGAGTAATATATGGCATCAAATTATTAGGAATACCGTTAGGATTCTCTCCTATCCTGCCACTCGGATGTGCTCCAACAGGGTTGAAGTAGCGTAATAGCACTACATTCCATTCTGGGTCTGCTTTCTGAATGTCCATCAATACTTGCTCTAGCATACTTTTGGTCCAGCCGTATGGGTTGGTACATTGACCTTTAGGACATTTTTCTGTGATTGGAATTTCAACTGGATCACCATATACTGTAGCGGAGGAACTAAAGATTATGTTCTTGCAGCCGTGCTTTCGCATTACGTCAACCAAAACCAATGTACCACCAATATTGTTTTCGTAATATTCCCAAGGTTTTTCAACACTTTCGCCCACCGCCTTGAGTCCAGCAAAATGGATGCAAGCATCGATTTTATGGGCATAAAATACCTTATCCAATCCTTCTCTATCACGGATATCAACCTGATAGAAAGGAATTTCTGGTATACCAATAATCTCAGCAACCCGTTTGAGAGCTATTGGATTACTATTGCTTAAATTGTCAACTACTACAGCAGTATGTCTTGCCTTGTATAGTTCTACCAATGTGTGGGAGCCTATGAATCCAGCTCCTCCAGTGACAAGTATATTCATAATTTTATTCTTTCTCAATATGAAGGCAAACCCGCTAGCTATTGAACCATTTTTGAGAGACCAGCGGGTCGATCTGCCATTTATATTTGGGGCATCAGGCTGTGCGGAAGACCTTCTTTGCCCCTCGCGACTCCGGCTGCGCGTAAAGACCGGGAAGCCGCTATTTTATTAATAATTATCGAATATTCAAACAGATAGGTTGCGCCTGAAGCTAAACTATGGTTGCACTCGCGCTCGGAGATATCGCCACAGAAACTAGCCCTATCGGCTATGCCACACCAAGGTTCTATGCACACAAATGGACATCCCGGCTTATAAGGTGCCCACAAACCAAATGATTCAGCTTGGGGAGAAGAAACGGTTAAAACCTTATGCCCTTGTTTATCGAACAATGTCACTTTTTGTACCTGTTTGCCCTCAATAATAATAGCGTCGTTGGCAAAAGTAGTATCAGTAATTGCAATAATTGCTTCACTGTTTAGTAATGACTTTGGTGCTTCGTATGAACATCTTAAACCATTGTCAAGACGATTTACTATAACAGGCGAAACAACATTATTCTCAGCATCATAGCATTGAATAAATCCATGAATCTCATCTTCCACTCTATAATCTGGTATGTTAAATGCAGGATGAGCACCTATTTGGAAATGCAAATCTTTATTTCCAAGATTCTTCACTTCCCATTCACAAGATAATGTATCGCCTTTCACTATATAATTTGCAGACAAATCAAATGAATATGGGTAGTTATCTCTTTTATCATCCCTCACCATCTCGAATCTGTTCTGCTTTTGAACGAACTCTGCATCACGTGCAAAGCCGTGTTGTTTCATTACATATTCTTCACCATCAATACGCAAAGTGTCATTAGCAAGTCTTCCAACAATCGGAAACAATATCGGCGCACAACGTCCCCAAAATTTCGGATCACCTTGCCATAAATACTCGCGATTATTGGCAACCAGACTCCTAAGTTCTGCTCCGTGAGTTGAAACAAATATGCTTTGTATATCACTCATTGTTTTCAATTTATTATAGAGAGTTGCGGGATGGTCTGCAACTTAAATTGGGGCACCAGGCTGTGCGGAAGATTGAGTCGCGATATATTTTTAAACTTTAACGTTACCTTAACTTTTAATGTTAGCTGGCTTCAACTCTTCAAGTTCACGGAGTCGATATTCCTTCAAAGAAACATCATAGTAGCTGTTGAGATTATCAACATCCACAATGGTGCCCTCCTTCATATCTTTAAAGAGTCGCTTCACAAGATTCGCTCCAATGAATCCCGCACTGCCAGTAACAAGTATGCTTTTCATATTATAATGTCACGTATGTGATGATTGATATCTGTAATCTTTAATATCTACGTTTATCCTTCCAACCTTAACGTTAACCGATTTCAACCTTAACGTTAACCTTAACGCTAACTATTTTTCAACCTTTATTACTACCTTCTTTACTATCATTGGCTCATCATTAACACACAACTGCGGCATGTGACCGTCCTGAGGGAAGAAAATCGCAAAATAGCCGTCACCTAACGTCATCTCTATCGGCTGCAGACTCGACGTAAAGAAAGCTGCATCCTTCTCTTCGCTGTATGGCACCGTCTCCTTCAGCCTGTCTAAAGGCAGACACGCCACACGCTCCTCGCCTTTTAAAAGATACTGGATGTCGATGTTCTTCCTGTGCGCCTCATAGCCCACCTCATTCTTAACCTTGGTCTCATACTCCGATACAATAGCCTTAACCCTCGAATTAATCTGATACGTGCCTACGGCAATATCCGGAGAGACTCGCTGCAAGAAGAGAAGACCCTCGTATATATCAGGTAAAAGGCCTTTGTAAGTATCGATATTATTTATATGATCGTATATCATTTTATTCTATTCAAATGGGCAGATCCACTGACTATTGAACCAGTTTGAGAGACCAGCGGGCCTCTTGCCCCTATATGCGGAACTATCGAACTGTGCAGAAGACTCTTCTGCCCCCATTGCGGCACTAGCTGCGCGTAAGAACTGTAGCCACTATTTTCTTTTCCCCTCAATCATTTCAACACATGTCTCATTGACCTCTGCAATGTGAATGAAATCTTTTTCTTTATTAAACACGCTCACTTCCTTATCTAAGCCCCACGAAAACCTAAACACATTATCATTACTGCTATTTGTATCCACGGATTTGCGGTTACCCATATCGTGGATATACAAATAGACATACGCACCTTTATTCACAATCTGAGACGGGAATCTATACATATGAGGCAACAGATTGGAAAGCTCTCCTTCTTCACCAAAGGTTGTATCATAAATGAGATATTGATGAATATCACAATCCTCATCTACTCGGAATGCCAGGTGCTCATCTTTAGTTCCCTTATTATACCTTCCAAAAAATCTTATCTTCATATTGGTCCCCTTGTTATTTCTTTATACACTTCTATATGCGGTAACTATCCAATCATATATTCCTCTCAATTCATCAACTAATTGTTGATTTTGAACAAACTCAGCAAATCTCGGGGTTATCTCTAGCCTCTGCTCAAAATGCTCGTCCTTATCAGTTACAGGAAAACTAAAAGAGCCATATCCATAAACCTCAATCGTTGCAGTAACTCTGGAATCTTTGAATATGCGAACAGTAGGCTTATACTTCTCATGATATTTCTCAGCGAACTCTATTACAAGTGCGTCATAATCATAGTCAACCCTAACTTCCCTGCCATCAATTTCCTTATATGAAGCATTAACCTCCACTCTGAAATAGTCAAAAACCTCAGGGCTGTTTGCCCTTAGCTGGGTAAGCATATCTTTCCATGTCATAGTATTCAATGTTGGTCGTTGTATTTGTTGTTATACGTAATGTGGTAGTCACATATATAAAAACCACCAGTGTATCCCGAATAACTATATTGCATCTTGACGAACAAAGTCAGCAAGAGAGACAGATGCTTGTGCTGTAGAAAACACTGGGCGTACGTATGGTACGTTTCGTACATTCTTTACGTACTTCACATATTTTACACACTTTACAGGTTCTACATATGTTACCGAGGGGCATGTTTGCTTTGTGTATCCAACTCTGTATCCATTAACATCATATACTATCCCCTGATGAAACCATCCTATATGATGTCCTTTCCATCCATAGATTTTGTCATCAAGGATATAACACACAGCATGTCCATCCCACGTATAGATAGAATGCTCAGCATCATCGGCAATATAGGCTACAGGAAGCCCGTCACGTTCATACAATGTTGTTTCCATATTCTTTGTTTTTTATCTCTCCTGCGACTCCATCGCACATGTTATCTCCAAGTCTCATGTTCAAACAGCTTTCTCGCCTCTTCCTCGCTTTGAGTTAGGTTTAGCAGAATGTCATTCATGCCACATGTGCATCTCTTCCAAAACCCTTCTAATTGACAACGCTATATGATAAGACAAATTCACAGGAACGGCATTGCCTATCATCTTGTATGCATCACTTAAGGTCTGGTATCTGAAGATAAAATCATCAGGGAATGTTTGTATTCGGGCACACTCACGTGCAGTAAGCCTTCTATAAAGATGAGCTCCCTCAGGTGCAAACATAAACACGTCTTTCTCTACTTTTATCATTTTGGGAGCGCTTGGATGTATAGAAGTCTGTCTGCCTGATGCCTGTATAGTAAAACTTGGCTTATTCCAATCTAGTACCCTGTTTCTTGACATATAAATGTACGAGTATCCTCCCTTCCAATACTCGTGTGCATTAATAATAGGCTTCTGTCCCATCGACACTGCAGTATTTTGCAAGTCATGAATGGCATCAAAAACTACTGGTTTATTGTCAATTACCTCAGGGAACTCATATTCTACATTCAAACCCTTTCTGAAACCGACAAAGATAACACGCTCCCTGTTTTGAGGTACTTCATAGTCATTTGCATTCAAGCATTCTACCCATAAATCGTAACCAGCTTCTTTAAATGCTTCTTTTATCTGATTGAACGACTCCTTGTTTCTTGCAGCCAACAACCCTTTTACATTCTCAGCAACAAAGAATAATGGTTTCTTTGCCTTTAAAATGTTTATAAATGTCAAGAACACCTTACCTCTCGGGTCATCAAAGCCTCCACCCTTGCCTGCATTACTCCAACTCTGACAAGGTGGACCGCCAATTATTCCCGTTATATTATCAGGTAGGTCTTCTAACTTTAACTCATTGATATTGGTGTCGCAGAACTCCGTCTCAGGAAAATTATACTTGTATGTCTCTCTTACTGAATGTGCATTATCGTTTGCCCATACTATTTGATAACCGGCTCGTCTAAAGCCCAAATCCAGTCCGCCACAGCCACTGAAGAATGATAATAGTCTCATCTTAACAACTGCTTTAAATTGATGTCAGATTCTGAACAAAACTATCATCAGCTAGATGAAGGATGCGCTGGCGGTCTACCAGAACACAATGGGATAGTTCCAAATCATTCTCAAATTGCTTCTCACTATTTATATTCCATATTGGAATAAATATGTAGGTTTGAATGGATGTTTCCCAAGTGCGAAGATATTTCTCCCATTGTCTGTCACTTATCGAATTTTGTTTGGCTGACCATTGATCATAACTGCAAGCACACTGACCAAAAATAACGGGAATCGATTTACGATCATCACCCATCAAACGAACTCCGACAAGATCCAATCCGCCATCGCCATGGTTTAGCTTGCTTATCTTGCTTAAACCTTCAGGATCCAAGGATACGGTGATGAACTTGGAGAGGTTGATAATGCGGTCACTTAACTTAACGTCATTTATTACATCATCGGCCTGTAACTTCGTATTACAATTGCTACTACCAAAAAGCTTGAAAACCATCGAGGGAAACAACTTCCGCATATACATAAGACAGACAACCTCAAAATCACTTGTCAGTTTGTGCACCGATTGCATATACTCCAAATTCGATGCATAAAGCAAGAAAATATATAGTTTATTCTGTCCCACAAGCTCATCCACTCTCAAACACAACTGATCATCTTCATTTATATCGAATGGATAGACATCTCCCATTAACTGCTTGCGCAAACATACATGTTTGTATACATCCTCAAATTTGATGGATAGTTTGTCTTTTCGCATCCTTTGTGCACGCTCACTAGCATTGGCAAAATCATCTGACTTGATTACTATGCTGCTCAACTGGTCTCGGTCTATTTGTCTATTGTCTTCTGATAAACAGAGCAACTCACAATAGTCAGTCCAAACACTAATAGTATCAGAAATATCAGGCGACTTCACCAATTTAGCTGTACTAATAAGGTCTTTCATTGTTAATCGATATCTTCCAATCCCGTTTTTGATTCCAATTTTGCTTCTAACGCCTTATAAAAAGCAACAGCTGTTTTATTGATTTCTCTCACAAAATCCTTATTTATCATATCATAACTCTTGATTTGGGGGAAGTATGACCATGCAATTTTCAAAGCATCCAATGATTCGTTAATCTTCCTACCTACTATCTCATCGGCTTCATCGGTCAAGTCGGCTGCGGACGACAGGGACGCCCCGGATTTAAAGGCTTCAAGCGCCTGACTATACTTAGGGTCTAAAATCTTATTCAGACGTGAGAGATTGCGTGATTCGCCTATACGGGTCTGATTCTCACTGTTCTTCTCAAACATCCAAGTCACAAGGTCACAAAGATGATCTTTGTTGATATCTTTAAGGGCATCGTCTGAGTCCAAGTCAATACCTATGTATTTACCAATATTTGGTTTGACAATAGCTGTATAAAATGAGCCGAACTCAAATGTTTGATCGTTTAAATCACGAATCTTGAAATAATCTTCACGCTCTATCTCTTCTACCAAAAGCCCACCAACGAGTATCTGACGCACATACGAAGTACGACTGCCAATCTGACGAGCTAAAGCACGATACTTCTCGATGGGTGACATTCCGTCACCTAGACGGTCATAAAGGATCTTTAAATAACGGGCCTTGGACAGGGCATCCCATGGTTCAACACCTGTTATATGACGATACCCCAAATAATCAAGAATATCCTCACGTGAGTTAAATATTACTACGGGTAGCCTGTCGGGGCGGAATTTTGCAGTTGACACAACTTGTGCTATTGTACTTTTCCGGACTGGAGCTTTTTCCGGATATTGAAGCAAATAAGTAGCTGTATAACGACGGTTTCCCTCAACTGTAACATATTTTCCGCTTTCTGGGCATTGTACAACTAACAATGGTTCACCTGGGAAAAAGCCTTTCTCGCCAATAGAGTACATAAGATCTATTACGTTCTCCTTGTTTATCATCCACTCCAGCACGCTTTGGAAATCTTCCTGCTTAATTGACTGAGGTATACGAGGATTATCTATGTCATAAACCAAATCGTCCAGACTTATCTCTATTATTTTGTTATCTTCCTTCATCTGATTTCTAAAATTCTTGTATTATTATTCACAAATGTGCTATTATTCAAACTATTAAATGTGTATCATACACTAACTCTATTTATGTTTATATTTCCACCTTCACCACCACCTTCTTCACCATCTTCGGCTCATCCACACTCAACTGCGGCATGTGACCGTCCTTCTAGTTCTTCCTATGCGCCTCATACCCAACCTCATTCTCCACCTTGGTCTCATACTCAGATACTATAGCCTTAACCCGAGGGGAGATTTGATAAGTGCCAGGGGCAAGATCTGGAGTGGCTTGCTGCAAGAACATCAAACCCTCGTAGATGTCAGGAGAAAGGTCTTTGTATACGGCTATATTCGAGATGTGATCAAAAATCATATTATTGAACCAAAACCGGCTGTCTTGCCAAGTGTTAGCGTTATGGTTATCGTTAGCGTTATGGTTATCGTTTTATTCCTGCTCCACCCAAATCAACTTCTGCACATCATATCCTCTTCTTGTGGCTTCAGCCAAAATTGTCTCTTTAACGTCATCAGCAAGTTTAGGTGTACGGGCCAAAATCCACAGATAACTTTCATCACTACCGCCGACCAAAACCCATTGATAATCCTCATCTAAAAGCATTATTCTGTAGTCACCATAAAATGGACCAAAGAACGAAACTCTAAGAATTCTTGGGTTGTCTGTAAACTTAGCCTTTCCATTGGCTTCACTCGGTTTGCCGTTTTTAATACCAGTATTCTTAACAGCCACCTTACCATCTTCACGTAAAGAGTAATTTGCTTTACAGAATTGAATTCCGCGTTCGAATTTATGGTCAAAACGAGCAATCTCGTACCAATCGCCAAGATATTTGTCGAGGTTCAAATCACCTGAAACCGAATTGTCAACTTTGGTTTGGGCTGTACAGCCAGTGAAAAAGCAGAGACACATAATTAATAAGGTTAGGATGTTTTTCATAATCTTTATAATTTTTATCAATGATTTCTTCATAATCATTGTTGTTGTACCTCATAGCTTTCCACAAATTTCAAAGCGCCAATTACTCGATCAGTGTGGAAGGAAAGCTGATTATAAGTTTTATAGGCCTTCAGCTGGGCGATGGCTGTAGGAGCATCAATAACACCGCTTTCGTAGAGATTTACTACAGTAAACACTTTATCGTTTGCAACTGGACCAAACACTAGATCATAGTCGTGCTTTACACCTTTGCGACTATCGACAACAAAATTAAGCCATGCTTCGTCTGGACCATGAAACTCACGGATTTTGAGATTCGGATTAGTTAGCAGTGCATCGTCAATTTCAAAAACAGACACAACACGTCGGCCAGTCTTTGCCCTGTCTATTTTAATGGAAGTCCAATGCTCGGCTTGTTCTGCACTTGTTGTGGTATAAAAACCTTTACCAAAATCAGTTTTCTTCCGGCTTAAACGTAGACTGGGCTTGTGAACTTCAACATTTGAACCATGATACAACCTCATCTTCTTTTCCTCCTCCGAATAAATCTATCTATCACATCAATCACATAACCGGTTCCTTGGGTATGAAGTAAATCATAATGGTTTAGAAGATATTCGTCAACATCATATTCCTTAAAAAGAGCCAAAGTTTGTAAACCTCCAATACGTTTATTTCTTGCGTACGTTTCTAAAGTATATGTAAAAAACTCGAAAGCCTCTTTTGACACCTTTAAAACTTGCTCTTTTCTACTCTTTTCAAATTCTTCGTAAAGAGCCTCGGAACTTAAATACCACCATTTAGCACCTTCGTTGTACAATTCTTTATACATGTCATTAGAGTAGATGTACAACAATGCCTCGTCCAGGGAGATATTCTTCCTTTTTGACACATACTCTGCCAAAGAAGTGATTTTGATTGGTATTATTTGTTCCTCGTAAACTCCCATGATTACTTTTTATCTACTCTATTAAATCATTTTGCAAACGTCTCCGAATTTATTTGCTCTTTCATCTCGTCGATAACTTTCAGCAGGTATTGTCCATACTGGTTTTTCAGCATCGGCTGAGCCAATTCGCGCATTTTTGCCTCTGAAATCCAGCCGTTGCGATAGGCAATGCCCTCAAGACAGGCTATTTTTAAGCCTTGACGTTTCTCGATAACTTCCACAAAGGTTGAAGCTTCAGATAAACTGTCATGTGTTCCTGTATCGAGCCAAGCGAAACCTCTTCCAAACACCTGTACTTTCAACTCGCCATCGTCTAAGAAACGTTGGTTAACTGTTGTAATCTCAAGTTCACCGCGAGCTGATGGCTTTATGCTTTTGGCAACTTCGACCACTTTGTTGGGATAGAAATAGAGTCCAACAACGGCGTAGTTGCTCTTCGGATTCTTTGGCTTTTCTTCAATTGACAGGCAGTTGCCGTTTATATCAAACTCAGCCACACCGTAACGTTCGGGGTCTGCCACCCAGTAACCGAAAACGGTTGCCTTATGGTTTTGCTCGGCCTCACGTACTGCGTCTTTGAGCATGTTGGTCAAGCCGCTGCCATGGAATATGTTATCGCCTAACACCAAGCAGGCACTGTCGTTACCTATAAACTTCTCACCTATGATAAAAGCCTGTGCCAAACCGTCGGGTGAAGGCTGCTCCGCATACTCAAAATGCACACCATAGTCGGAGCCGTCGCCAAGCAAGCGTTTAAATCCCGGCAAATCGTAAGGAGTCGAGATGATAAGTATATCGCGAATGCCCGCCAACATCAGCACGCTGATGGGATAATATACCATCGGCTTGTCGTAAATGGGCAGCAACTGCTTGCTGACTCCTTTAGTTATAGGATATAAGCGGGTGCCGGAGCCGCCGGCTAATACTATGCCTTTCATTTTATAAATTCTTCTAAACTTTCTTCCCAGCCCTTGATTTCCACTCCGAAGACGCGCTTTATCTTGGTTTTGTCCAATACTGAATAGGCTGGGCGTTTCACCTTGGACGGGAACTCTGAGCTGCTGCAGGATTGTATGTCGCACTGGGTGTGGCCGGATAACTCTGCTATCTTTTTTGCGAAGTTGTACCAGCTGCACTGGCCTTCGTTGGTATAGTTGTAAACTCCGGTGTTTCCCTCAAATTGACGACTCTCCAGTATGTCAACTATAACCTCAGCCAAATCCAAAGCGTAAGTCGGTGTGCCTATCTGGTCGTTTACCACCTTCAGCTGTGGTCTTTCGGCTGTGAGCTGCAGCATGGTGCGGACGAAGTTTTTGCCAAACTCGCTGTAGAGCCAAGCGGTGCGGATTATTATGCTCTTGCAGCCCACTTGCTCTATTGCCTGCTCGCCATGCCACTTGGTGAGGCCGTAAACGCCTGTGGGCGAGGGCTTCTGGTCTTCCTTGATGGGTGAGTCGTAACGCTCACCTCCGAAGACGTAGTCGGTTGATATATGTACCAACAGCCCGTTGGCTTCCTTGATGGCGACTGCCAGGTTTTCGACTGCCTTGGCGTTGAGCAGTTCGGCCTGATTGGGCTCGTCTTCTGCCTTGTCGACATTGGTGTAGGCTGCACAGTTGACTATGACGTTTACCTTTTGCTCACTCACCATGCGGCGGACTGCCTCAAGGTCGGTGATGTCGAGTTCATCAACATCGGTAAAGATGTAACGGTCGGCCGAGCCACGGCTCACTATCCTCAACTCATTGCCCAACTGCCCGTTGGCGCCTGTCACCAGTATATTCATATCTTGCTGTCTCTGAGCCTCGGATGATTTTTGTCTTTGTCCGAGAGTATTATGTCGCTGACGGGTATGGGCCACTGTATTGCTATGTCGGGATCGTCCCAGGCTATGGCGTCTTCAGCCTCGGGATGATAGAACTCGTCGCACTTGTACTGGAACACCGCCTCGTCGCTCAACACGCAGAAGCCGTGTGCAAAACCTCTTGGTATGAAGCACTGACGGTGGTTGTCGCCCGTCAGCTCGACTGCTGTATATTTTCCGAAAGTGGGTGAGCCTTTGCGTATGTCGACCGCTACATCGAACACTCTGCCCTTGACCACTCTGACCAGCTTTGCCTGCTCGAAGGGGGCTTTCTGAAAGTGCAGCCCGCGCAACACTCCGTAGCGGCTCTTGCTCTCGTTGTCCTGAATGAATTTTACATCCAGACCTGTCTTCCGGCGAAACTCTCTTTCGTTGAAACTTTCAAAAAAATAGCCGCGCTCATCTCCAAACACTGTCGGCTCTATTATCAGTACACCCTCAATGGCGGTTGTCTTGACTTCCATTCCCTGTTTTAATCTCTCTTGAAAATATCTCTAGTGTAAACTTTGTCTTTAACATCGTCCAGGCAGCTGTCGTAACGGTTGGCTATTATGGCCTGCGACTGCTGCTTGAACTTGGCCAGGTCGTTCACTACCAGCGAACCGAAGAAGGTGGTTCCGTCTTCCAAAGTGGGCTCGTAGATTATAACCTTGGCGCCTTTGGCCTTGACGCGTTTCATCACTCCCTGTATGGACGACTGGCGGAAGTTGTCGGAGTTGGACTTCATGGTCAGGCGGAACACTCCGATAACGCATTCCTTCTCTTCATTGGCATTGTAGCTGCCGTTGTCGAAGTAGTCGTAGTAGCCGGCTTTCTTAAGCACCTGGTCGGCAATAAAATCCTTGCGGGTGCGGTTGCTCTCGACTATGGCGCTCATCATGTTCTGAGGCACATCGGCATAGTTGGCCAGCAGCTGCTTGGTGTCTTTCGGCAGGCAGTAGCCTCCGTAACCGAAAGACGGGTTGTTGTAATGACTGCCGATACGAGGGTCAAGGCAGATGCCGTCAATAATGGCTTGAGTGTCAAGACCTTTGACTTCAGCGTAAGTGTCAAGCTCGTTGAAGAAACTCACCCTAAGTGCCAAATATGTATTCGCAAACAACTTTACCGCTTCGGCTTCTTTAGTGCCCATCAGCAGGACTGGAACATCGGGCTGCAGGGCGCCTTGCTTCAAAATGTTGGCAAAAGTCTCTGAAGCTTGGCGGAGATTGTCAGGATAACCGACAATAATCCTCGAAGGATAAAGATTATCGTACAAGGCCTTGCTTTCCCTCAAAAACTCCGGCGAAAACAGCAGATTTAGTTTTTTAACTCCTTTTGCAGCGTATTTAGCGTAAAGGCTGTCGGTATAACCAACCGGCACTGTACTCTTGATAACCATAACCGCCTCCGGATTGACCGCCAGCACTTCCTCGACCACTTCCTCAACATGCGAGGTGTCGAAGTTGTTGGTGTGAGGGTCATAATTGGTAGGAGTGGCGATAACCACAAAGTCGGCATTTTCATATGCAGTCTTGGCGTCTAAGGTAGCCTGCAGGTTCAGCGGCTTTTCAGCCAAATACTTCTCAATGTATTCATCCTGAATAGGTGATTGTTTTCTGTTGATCTTCTCAACCTTTTCAGGGAGCACATCAACTGCAGTAACAGCATTATTCTGCGCCAGCAATGTGGCTATGCTCAATCCGACGTAACCGGTACCTGCTACTGCGATGTTCATATGTTGTATTTCTTTTGCTTTGTTTCTTTATTGACTTCTAGCTTCTCGACTTCCGAACTCTTGAGCTCGACTGTGGCCACTGCCGCCACTCCCTCGATTTTGATGACCACCCTCTTCTCGTGACGGTTAGGCATTCTGATGAAGGTGCCTTCAACACCTTCGAAAGGCCCCATCACCACTCTCACCCGGTCGCCCTTGCGCAGGTCGATGTCGACCGGCACTGGCTTCATGCCGCTTGTCCTCACTATCTTGATGAAGTCGGCCATCTGCTTGTCGGGCACACACTGTGCGTTGCTTTGTCCGGTGATTGGGTCTTTCTCCATCAGGAAGCGCAAATGCTCGAGCTTGCCTTGCTTGAGTTCGTAGATGCGGTTGTACGACTCGCGAATGAATATGTAGTTGTGAACCAGAGGCTCGGTTTTCCACCCTATGGACACTCCTTTTTCGTTGCGGATTTTGATTCGGACGGTGGGAATGTAGTTCTCTATCCCCATCTCGTTGAGGAGTTCCGCAGTGGCCAACTCTCTCTGATAAGTGACCCGCATCACATACCAAGCTGTGGAATTCCTGTCTTTTTGCTTCATTACTTGCTACCTTTTTGGAGGGCACACCTATAGGACCGAGCGTATCTCGGGGACATTGAAATCAGCTAATTAATTGGATTTCAATCATTTACAAAATCGTATTGGGATTTTTCGCTCATCTTTGGCTATACTAAACCCACCACAAAAGCGAAAAAATAGTCCATTGCAAAGTTAATGAATAAAAAGATAGGTCTGACAAAAATTAATAAAAAAATTGAGATATTTTTCGATACCTCAATTTCCATTATGTTGCCCAACCAGGGTTCGAACCTAGACTTTACTGATCCAGAGTCAGTCGTGTTGCCAATTACACCATTGGGCAATTCCGGCTGCAAAATTACAACTTTTTTCTATTTGTCAAGCAAAATTTTTGTTTTTTTCTTAATCAATTGATATTCACTCATTTGCCAGGCCGATTCACCGTATTTTTGCATGGCTTCGCCCAGCTCGGGATACACTTCCAGCCAGTTGGTTATGTCCTTATCGCGGTATTTGTACAATCCTTTCTTTCCGGCGCCAGGCTTGTTGATGAACAGCCACTCGCCGTCCAGCACCCCGTATTTGTTGTCTCCCATGAAGTATACGTATGGCCGGCTGTCGTTCAGCAGGTCTATGCCAAAGGTGTTGTTAACGTAAGGTTTACCCAAAATGCCCATCACAGTGGGGAATATGTCCATCTGGCTCGCGAGTGCCTCGCTCGCCACAGCCTCCATGCCGTGTTTGTAGAATATCAGAGGGCTGTGGTAGTAGCTCAGAGGGATGGAATAGTCGGTGTCGAGAGCGGCTCCGTGGTCGGCCACAAACACAAACAATGTGTTGTCGTACCATGGCTTGGCGGAGGCCAGCTCCATAAAGCGTTGCAGCGACCAGTCGGCATATTCTGTAATCTGGTACTTTATCTCGGTGCTTCGCGGCTCGAAATAATCGGGAATGTAGTACGGGCCGTGGTCGGAGGCGGTCATCATAGCGGCAAAGAATGGCTTGCCCTGAGCCGCCATATAGTCGTAGATGTCCATGGAGTAGCGAAACATATAGTCGTCGGGCACACCTAAAGTGGTTTTAACCTCGCTGACGGGGTAATCGGCCTGCGACACCACCCTCTCCACTTCGTTCAGGCTCAAAAAGCCCGCAACATTGTCGAACTCCTTGTCGTGAGTGGTGAAATAGGCGGTCTGGTAACCCAGATTTTGCAAAACTGCTGCAAATCCGTCATATTGCAAAACCGGAATGCGCTTCAAAGCGTGGTTGCGGAACACCACCGGATAGGATGTGAAAGTGGTGTAAATGCCGCAATATGTATGGGTGCCGCTAGTGTAACAGTTGTTGAAACTCAACGATTTATCCATCAGAGAGTCGAGGAAAGGCGTCAGGTTGCGGGAGTTGCCGCCATGAGCCGTCTTGTTGTAGCTCATGCTTTCCATAATCACCACTATCACGTTGTAATTCTTGGGGTCTGTGCTGCCTTCCACAGTTCGGGCCAGAGGATAGTCATCGTTGGGTTTTTCTATGCCGAGATACTGCTGCATGTTGTGTATGGCTTCCTCGTCGGGCATAAACCTAACCGTCTGATTGTCAGGGTCGAGACTGTCGAGCCAGCTTCGCGCCAGGGTGAAGTTGGGGTTCAGTCCCAACTGGTTGAGCATGGCGTTGTTGCAGAAATAGGCTGTGCCTACCATAATGGGCGATTTTTCGTTGAGTCGGCCTCGCATCCCTATGAAAATGAGTCCGCCAAGCAATAGTGTGTAGATGCCATATCTCAGGTATCCCACTGATTCCCAGCCGGTTGAATTCTTCATTATCCTGTTGGCAAAGAACCAGAACACAAAGCCCGCCATCAAAACTGGTATCATCATGAGGATGTAGGTGGGCTCCTCGAAAATCATCTTGAAAACGAAGACGCTGTCGCCAGTGGCCATCCACTCGAATGCCGTAATGTTAAAACGGTCGAAAAACTGTTCGAAGTACGGAATGTCGGCAGAACAAATGCCAAATGTGAAAGTGAAACAAACCGTCAGAAACCAGGTGTAAATTATTTCGAAAACCCTGCTTTTTCGGCCGAAAAACGAGAATAATATTAAAATTATGGTCGGGATGGCTATGATAAACCCAATAGTAACAACGTCAAAGCGCACTCCCATTACAAAAGCACGCACCACTTCACTGAAAGTGGTAGTGCCTACACGGTCTAAGTTCAACAGCAGCAAAGCCACCCTGAAAGCGGTGTAAATGGCTATCAAAAGCAGGTACAGCTTTACTGTTATCTTAACGAAAACCGGTATTTTCTTCATTAGCGGAACAATCGTTCAACCTCTTTCACAGCTTGCGGCAGGGCAAACACCACTACACGGTCTTCGGCCTCAATCTGCAGTTCGTTGGTAGCTATGAAACTCTGCTCGCCACGGATAATGCCGGCAATGATGGCACCTTCGGGCACATGCAGACGGTTTATAGGTCTCATGGTAGCCTGACAGCCGTCGGGCACCACAAACTCCACTATGTCAGCGTCTATGCCGCTGAGCACCTTCAAGGTCGACACATTGTCGCCCAAGGTGTAGCGCACTATGTAGCTGGCAGCTATGAGTTTCTTGTTGATAATGGTATCTATGCCTATGTTTTGCGAAATGTCGATATAGTCGATGTTCTCAACCAAGGCTATGGTACGCTTCACTCCGTAGGCCTTGGCCTGCAGGCATGTGAGAATGTTGGTCTCGGTGTTTTCTGTGACGGCGATGAAGGCGTCCACACTCTTGATGCCTTCTTCCTCAAGCTTGTCGACGTTGCGGGCGTCGGCATGCACCACCAGAGTGTCGGACAATATGCTTGACAGCTCCTGACAGCGTCCGTAATTGCTTTCTATGATCTTGATGTCCATGTCCTTCTCAAGACGCTTGGCTGTCATGCGGCCCACTCGTCCGCCGCCTATTATCATCACATTGTGGATACTGTACTGCTGTTTGCCGCTCAAAGCCATCAACTCCTTGATAGCGTGAGGTTTGGAGATGACGTAAAGCATATCGTCGGCCATGAGCTTGTCGGCCCCGTGAGGGATGAAGGTGTTCTGACGGCGATGCACTGCCACCGGCTTGAAATCGAGGTGTTTGAAGCGCTCCTGCACCTGGTCCAGCGTTTTGTTGACTATGACAGCATGGTCCTCAATCTTCATCATGTACATCTCGAGTTTGCCGCCTGCAAAATCGTAAGCCTCGGTGGCTCCTGTCTGCTTGAGCAGCGACACTATCTCCTGAGCCGCAATGTCCTCAGGCGAAACTATGCCGTCTATGCCTAAGTCCTGATAGATACGCCAAGCCTCCTGGCCTATGTTTTCCATGGTGTTGACACGCGCTATGACACGTTTGGCACCCAGCTTCTTGGCCAAGATGCCAGTCAGCAGGTTAATATGCTCGTCGTGAAGCACCGCTATGACCATGTCGGCCTTTTTCACGTTGGCTTTCTGCAAAGTGTTGATCGAAGTTGAGTCGCCTGCTATGGTCATGAGGTCGGAATGCGACTCCATCATCTTCAGCAACTCCTCGTGTGGGTCAACAATGGTGATATTGTGGTCGCTATGCTCCAACGCTTCCGCCAGATGCAAACCGACTTCTCCATCACCCGCAATGATAATATCCATACTCTGTTAATTTTAACTCCAAACTAAATCAATCCCAATCTTTTGAAACAGGGAAATGCTCCCTGAAACTCTTCAGTTCCTCCATATTCAACTCGGCGGTGAACACACAGTCAGCTCCCTCAGCCTTGGCCGTCTCGCGCCCCTTCATATTGAAGACTATGCTGCTCCCGTCGTAAACTATTCCGTTGTCGTCCGTTCCTACCCTATTCACTCCCACTGTATATGCCTGATTCTCAATGGCTCTGGCTTGCAGCAAGGCTTTCCAGATGTATGCCTTGCTTTCGGGCCATTCCGCGCTGTAGACTGCCAGGTCGTACTCGAAACGTCCGTCGCGGAAGCTGTTGCGGTTCCAAACGGGGAAGCGCAGGTCGTAGCACACAAACGGCCTGATGCGCCAGCTTTTGTACTCTATGGTGATGAGCTCCTCGCCTGGATTCAGGCCCACCTCGCCACCTTCGGTGAACAGATGCTTCTTGTTGTAAACGTAGAACTTCCAGTCGGGCTCCATCCAGATAAAGCTGTTGTAAAAGCCTTCTTTTGTCTTGTTTTGACAACAGTTATGCCCTCCGACCTTGGTCAAAATGGTGCCGCAGACCGCACAGTTTTTGGCTTTGGCAATTTTTTCCATCCATTCCATGGTCGGGCCGCCCAAAGGCTCGGCATAGACGTTGGGGTCGGCAGGGAAGCCTGTGGTGAAAGTTTCGGGCAAAACTATGACGTCGGTCTGACCAGCATTTTCAAGCATCTGCTCGAAGTGCCTACGGTTGGCCTCCGCATCGAGCGCGACTATGTCGCTTTGCACACATGTTACCCTTAAATTCATATTTTTACCCAAAAAAATCTTACAAATATACTACTTTTATTATTTTTGCTTAATTTTGTCAAAAATTTTTTTGAAAATGAAGAAGATTGTATTCCTGATTTCTGCTGTTATTCTAATAACAATCAGCGGATTAGCCCAAGAGGGCATACATTACGGCATATTTTTAGGCGGAAGTGTCAACTGGATGGCGGTCGACAGCAAGCTTTACTACGACGACAGTGAGGTCAACACCATCATGATTTCAGGCGACAATTATGAGGTGTCCTACCTGACGGTCAACGATGCCCATGTCAAGCCCAACTACGGTTTTACGATTGGCGGCATATTCGAATACAGAGCCACCAAAAGACTCGGGCTGCAGTTTGAGCTGCTTTACAACAAGACTGGTTACATTCTTACAGGCAACGTCCGCAAGAAAAACATAGGTGACGACGAATATGTCACTTACGCTTACAAGTCGAACACCAAGATGGACAATGTGAGCGCCTCGGTGATGGCCCGGGTGTTTGTCTTCAACCAACTGATGAGCATCGACCTGGGTGTGCAGCCAAGCTACTGCTTCCGCATGATTAAGGAGACTGAGCGCGGCATCAACCACAAGAGCGTGGTTTACACAAGCGACACTGAGTATGCTCCTTTCAACCTCAACGCCATAGGCGGTGTGACTGTTAACGTTTTCGAAAATGTGTTCGTGTCGGCCCGCTTCACCATGGGCTTCATGGATCTGATAAAGCAGAAAACTCCATATCTGGAAAGCGGAGTGGATGCTGACGATGACATTCACTTCACTTACAACGACGCTGAGTCGAAAGTGCGCTCTGTTTTAATCACAGTAGGCTTCAGAATCAAATGAGTTTGATAACTAAGGATAAAATCAAGGAGCTTTACGCTGACAAGCGTTACCAGACCTACTTCGACGTAGGGCTGTTTTTCGTGCTGATTTTCAGCTTCCATATTCTCTATGTGATATGGAACGAATGGCTCGACTACTGGCCGATTAAGGATTTGGTTGACAAGCTGTTCGTGTGGGCTTCCAAGCTGCTGTTCGACCAGAGCACCTGGACCTTGGAGAATATCTTCAAGATTGACTTTTTCACCAAAGACCAGGCAATTTGGTTCCTCAACAACAAAGGCACTTATTCCTGCGTCAGCGTGGCGCCCGAGTGCACCAGCCTCAAGCAGTGGATGCACTGGCTGTTCCTCATGCTCTTATACCCGGGTCCTTGGAAACACAAACTGTGGTACATACCGCTGGGCCTTGTCATAGTGGAGTTCACCAACGTGGTGAGAGTGGTCGGAATAGCCTTGTTTTTAAGACCTTTCCCCAACGACTTCGCCTTGGCGCATGACGTTATCTTTAAAATAATGTTTTATGTGGTGATCTTCCTGATGTGGATGGTGTGGAATGATTACTTCCATCATTCAAAGGCCCGTCATTTCGACTGAAGTGGAATGAAATGGAACGGAATGGAGAAATCTCCTGCAAACAGAGGAGCTGCAAATTTGTTGGAGATTTCTCCGCTCCGCCTTGCGGCTTCGGTCGAAATGACGCAAGAGAATTATTCAGCTGATATTTCTTTCAGCGTTGCCTGATAGGCAGTAAATACATTGGCTCTTGAGATGTAGCCTATGTACTTCCCTTCGTTGATGACGGGGATATTGTATTTGTGCGATTCCTCAAACTTCTTGACCACGCTTTCCATCGACTCGTCCGGGCTAATCACATAGCTTGGAATCACCATGAAATGTTCGATCGGCAGATTGTAGAGGTTGGTGTCGAACATTATCTTGCGGATGTCGTCAAACAAGATGTGGCCTTTGAAAATGCCGTTTTCGTCTACCACAGGGAATATGTTGCGCGAGGAGGACGAGATAAGCGGAATAAGGTCGCCGAAGGTCCGATCAAAACGTATGGTGCTGAAGTTGGTCTCAATCAAGTGACTGGAAGTCATCATGTTGAGTATGGTTTCATCCTTGTTGAACGACACTTTCACACCTTGCTCGGCTATGCTGCGGGTGTAGATTGACTCGGTGAAAAACATTCGGTTGATGGCCAGCGACAGGGCCGAAACTATCATCAATGGCACCATCAGTGAGTAGCCGTTGGTGATTTCGGCTATGAGGAAGATTCCTGTCAGAGGGGCGTGCAGCATACCGGCTATGAGGCCTGTCATTCCCACTAAGGCGAATTTCGACACCTCCAGAGAACCTATTCCCAAATTATTGATAACCAAGGCATAAACCATGCCAGTCATAGCTCCCAGGAACAGGGCCGGAGCGAAAGTGCCTCCCACTCCGCCTGCTGCAAAGGTCAGCGAAGTGGCGAAAGCCTTGAAGAAAATTATGGCTATAAAGATGATTATCACTATCCAGATGTTGCCTGTATACTGCTCGAACATAGTGTTTTGCAGTATGGAGTTGACATTGCCGTTCAGAGCGGCATTGATGGTTTCGTAGCCCTCACCGTAGAGCGATGGGAAGACGAAAATCAGTGTACCCAAGCCTAAAGCCGCCAGGAAGAAGCGGCGCCAAGGGTTCTCTATCCTGCCGAAACGCTTGCCAACCTGGAAATACACCTTCATGAAATAGGCCGACACCAGTCCGACAACCACGCCCAAACCCACGTAGTACAACGAGTTGGACGGGATGAACGACTCGGCTATAGTGATTTCGTATTCAATGGCGCGACCCAGGAAGAAATAGGAGGTCAAAATGGCCACAAAGGCCGATATTATGATTGGCACAAGGGCCGTCATGGAGATGTCTATCATGAAGACCTCCATGGCAAAAATAACTCCTGTGATAGGTGCCTGGAAGATGGCAGCCAGAGCCGAGGCGCCACCCATGCCTATCAGCACGTTGATTTGCTTCTGGCTGAGTTTCAACATCTGGCCTATGTTGGAGCCTATGCTGCCGCCTGTAGACACCGATGGACCTTCCAGTCCGGCCGATCCGCCGAAGCCAACCGTCAAGGCGCTGGTGATGATGGAGGAATAGGTGGTGTAGGGTTTGACTATGCCTTTGTTGCGCGACAGTGCATAGAGCAAGCCCGGAATTCCATGGCCCACCTCACGACGGATTATATAGCGTATCACAATGATTGTCAACAATATACCTATCAGTGGAAGTATGAAGAACATCCAGTCGATGTAGGCATCTTGGGTGCGCAGATTGAAGAAGAAGTCGCGGATAGTGTGGGTGAGAAACTTTATGACCACTGCAGCCAAGCCGGCAAAAAAGCCGGTGGGCAGAGCCAATATAAGCATCAGCTGACGGTCGGATAGGTGAGCCAAACGCCACCTGTTCAACCACTTAAGCCAAATTTTTGCCCGATTTTTCAAATTCACACTCATGACGGCAAAGTTAAAAACTTTTTTAGTAATTTTGCAAAAAAATATACTCTCCCGTCATTTCGACCGAAGCCGATAGGCGGAGCGGAGAAATCTCCTGCAAAAAGGGAATATGAAAGAAAGTTACATATACATAATGACCAATCATCATAAAAATGTGTTATACATTGGTGTGACAAATGATTTGATCAGAAGAGTATATGAACATAAAAATGAAATATGAAAATTATCAGTTATAATGTAAACGGTATTCGTGCGGCGATTGCTAAGGGCTTGCTCGAGTGGCTCGATGGAGTCAAGCCGGATGTGGTGTGTTTTCAGGAGCTGAAGGCCACTCCCGACCAGATTCCTGTGATAGAGATTGAGGCCATGGGCTATCATTGCTATTGGTTCCCGGCTCAGAAAAAAGGCTACAGCGGAGTTGGCATACTGGCCAAACAGGAACCCGACAAAGTGGTCTACGGCATGGACAACAAGCTCTACGATGACGAAGGCCGCTTTTTGAGAGCCGATTTCGGCGACCTCTCGGTGGTAAGCGTGTATCATCCATCGGGCACCACGGGCGAAACACGTCAGGACTTCAAGATGGAGTGGCTAGACTTCTTCAGGGGCTATGTCAACAAGCTGCGCAAGGAGCGTCCGAACCTAGTGATTTCGGGCGATTACAACATCTGCCATGAGGCTATAGACATCCACGACCCGGTGCGCAACGCCACCAATTCGGGCTTCTTGCCGGAGGAACGTCAGTGGTTTACCGACTTCCTGAGCGACGGCTACATCGACAGCTTCCGCCATCTGCACAAGGATCCGGGGCATTATTCATGGTGGAGCTATCGCGCCAACGCCAGAGCCAACAACAAGGGATGGCGTATTGATTATCACATAGTTACAGACAACTTAAAAGACAAAATCGCCAATGCGTCAATCTTTCCGGAGGCGGTGCATTCCGATCATTGTCCAATTTACATTGAATTAATATAATAAGGTGATGAATATAGCGGCTTTGGTGTCGGGCGGCGTCGACAGTTCGGTGATAGTGCCTCTGCTCAAGGAGCAGGGCTACGATCCTCATATTTTCTATATCAAGATAGGTTTGGAGGGCCGCGACGACATCATGGACTGCCCTTCGGAGGAAGACATCGAGATTACCACCTTCATCGCCAAGAAATACGGCTGCAAGTTCGACATAGTCGACCTGCAGAAGGAGTATTTCGACCGTGTGGCTCGCTACACCATGGACTCGGTGCGCAAGGGCTTGACGCCTAACCCAGACGTGATGTGCAACCGTTTCATCAAGTTCGGAGCCTTCGAGGAGAAGGCCGGCTATCAGTTCGACCGCATAGCCACCGGCCACTACGCCACCCAATGGATTGACGCTGAAGGCGTCGCCTGGCTTGGAACTGCCGTAGACGCTCTTAAGGACCAGACCGACTTTTTGGCCCGCATCACCTATCCGCAGCTGCTGAAGGCAATGTTCCCTTTGGGTAACATGCCCAAGAGCGAGGTACGCCAGCTGGCTGAGAAATACGGTCTGCCGAGCGCTCAGCGTCACGACTCACAAGGCATATGCTTCCTCGGAAAAATCAACTACAACGACTATATTCGCGAATATGTAGGCGAAAAAGATGGCGACATCATAGAGCTTGAAACCGGCAAGAAACTCGGCACCCACAAGGGATTCTGGTTCCACACCATAGGTCAGCGCAAGGGCTTGGGCCTGGGAGGCGGTCCTTGGTTTGTGGTGAAGAAAGACCCCGAGCAGAACATAGTTTATGTGTCGCAAGGTTACGACCCTGAGGCGCAATACACCAACCTTATTGAGCTTGTGGATGTGCAGGCCATGAATCCTGTCATCAAATTTGCAGACGGCCAGCCCATTCGCTACAAAATCCGCCACCAGCCGGAATTCCGAACCGGAAAAATAAACATCACACCCAAGGGACTTACAATCCACTCGGATGTGATGATTTCAGGCGTTGCCCGCGGCCAGTTCGGCACCATTTATCACGAGACCGAACCAGTGGTGCTGGGCAGCGGAGTTATAGAATAACTATTCTGCTACCGGTTCTGCGACCTTCTTCCAGCCAAGGAGCACCAGCACAAACATCACTATGTAGCAGATGCCTCCGATTATCGAGATAACAGGGATGATGGAAAGAACACCTCCAACAATACCTATAATCTTGGCGATGAACAAGGTCTTCATGCCTTCACGGTTCGGAAATATCTCTGATTTCTTCAATGCGCCATAGCCCAAAAGCATGAACACACAGCTCACAATAACTCCGATAGGGCCAAGTATCCAACTAACCACCATAGGTGTCTGCTCCAGCATCAATGCCGCAATATAAACCATGATACCAATTACCAGTTTCTTCATGGCGTCTTTGTCAGCTTCGTCAACAAGATCGGCAAGGTCTTTGAGGCGAATGAAGAATGCGATAAAGCCTGCCACCACCAACACACCGCATACGCCAGCAACCCAGCGCAACAGCGGGATAAGGCTAAACAATGCCACCGCCATGCCTGCGATGGTGTACAACAAGACGTTTTTGTAAACTGCCTCGGTAGTACGGTTCCAAAGTTGAATTTTACTCGTTTCCATAGTGTAATTTTTTAGTTATTAATTAGTTTAAAGGGACTACAAAGATAGACACTAATTTTTAAAAATCAAATTTTTTTAGGGGAGCAAAAAAAATAGAGACGCGCCATGGCACGTCTCTACTAATGTCTAAGGTCTAAGGTCTAAAGACTAGTCTTCATCCTTCTTTGACTCCTCGTAAGCCTTTAACAGCTTGGTCTGGACGTCGGCCGGAACCTGAGCGTATTCGGCATACTCCATGGTGAATGAACCACGGCCTGAGGTGAGTGAGCTCAATGCAGTTGAGTATTTGTCCATCTCTGCAAGCGGAACTCTTGCGCGGATGATCTGGTAGTGTCTGTCTGAATCCATACCCATGATGATGGCGCGGCGGCCCTGAAGGTCGGTGTTGACAGCACCCATCATATCTTCTGGCATGCGGACTGTGAGGTCGTAGATAGGTTCCATGATCTTAGGACCTGCGGCCTTGAAGGCGATTGAGAATGCCATACGACCGGCAATCTTAAATGCCATTTCGTTTGAATCGACCGGGTGCATCTTACCATCGTACACGTAAACGATGATGTCGCGGGCGTAAGAACCTGTCAGAGGACCTTCCTCCAAACGCTCGTTGATACCTTTCAGGATGGCCGGCATGAAACGTGCGTCGATAGCGCCACCAACTATGCAGTTCTTGAAGATGAGCTTGCCGCCCCACTGGAGGTCGTACTCCTGAGTGTCACGGACCTGGAGGTCTGTCGGGTCGGTGTAGCCTTCGTAGTAAGGAGCCAAGCGCATGTGCACCTCGCCGAACTGACCTGAACCGCCTGACTGCTTCTTGTGACGGTAGTCACCGTTAGCTGACTTGGTGATGGTCTCACGATAAGGGATCTTAGGTGATGCGAACTCAACGGCGATCTTGTGAACGTTGTCGAGGTACCACTTGATTGTGTTGAGGTGGTACTCACCCTGGCACTGCAGAATGTTCTGCTTCAACTCACGTGACATGGCTGTGATGATGGTCGGGTCGGTCTTGTGCATATCGTTGAGGATACCGCCGAGTTTTTCATCTTCCTGTGAGTTGACGGCCTTGATGGCTATTGAGAAGATAGGTGTCGGGAACTTCATTGCCGGGAAGGCTGCCTCAGCTGCCTTGGCGTCGACCAATGTGTCGTTCACGCGGACATCTTTCAATTTGATTGTCGAAATGATATCACCAGCGCAGGCTTTCTCGACTCTCTCACGTGTCTTACCGTTTGAAATGAGGATCTGTGAGATACGCTCTTTGTTGCCTGTACGTGGGTTGACGAGGTCCTGAGCTTCAGAGACTGTGCCGCCGTAGATACGTGCCATGGCGACATCACCAACGTTCTGCTCGTTCGAAATCTTGAAGAAGAACATTGCTGTAGGCTCGCTGACGCTGTTGTGGAACTCTGTGCCGTTCTCGGCCACGACTGGAGCGACGTGTGCCGGTGATGGGCAAGCGTTGATGACGAATTCAAGGAGACGTGTAACGCCTACACCGCCCTTAGCTGCACCGCAGAGAACAGGGAACAGTTCGCGTTTTGCGATACCCATGCGGATACCGGCTTCCATATCTTCCTCTGAAAGTGTGCCTGCGTCGAAGAATTTCTCCATCAGAGCGTCGTCACCTTCGGCGGCGTGCTCGATGAGCTCGTTGTGAAGCTCCTCAGCCTTGTCGGCGAGGTTGGCAGGGATGTCCTGGATTTCAGGAGCGCCGTTGCCGTTCTTGAAGACGAGCATCTTCTTCATGATAAGGTCGATGACAGCGTTGAAGCCCTCGCCAGTGTTCACTGGGAACTGGATAGGAGCAACCTTCTCACCGAAGTATTCCTTCAGCTGATGGATGGTGTCGTCGAAGTTGGCGTTGTTGTGGTCGAGCTGGTTCATGAAGAACACAACCGGCTTGTTGGTGTTGGCTGCATGCTTCCATGCATTCTCAGTTGTGGCCTCAACACCTGACTGAGCGTTCACTGTGAAGACTGCTGTATCGACAGCACTCAGACATGCGACGATCTCGCCTGAGAAATCGCTGAAACCTGGAGTATCCAGAATGTTGATTTTCTTGTTGTTGTAGATTGTGTAGCACAAGCTGGCGTTCACAGAGATACCGCGTTCCATTTCAATCGGGCGGTAGTCTGACACCGTGTTTTTGCTGGTGGTGTCACCTTTTCTGTTGATGAGCTTGCCCTCGAAAATCATGTTTTCGGCAAGCGTGGTCTTTCCGGACTTAGCAGCTCCAATGAGAGCGATGTTCCGAATTTCGTCTGTCTGAAATACCTTCATTTTTTCTAAATTCTATATTATTAATTACTATTTTTTCAATTTGGGCGCAAAAGTACAAAAAATAATCGAATGTCAATCAATTAATTTCGATTATTTTTATTTAGTCTCTAGTTGTTAGTCTTTAGACTTTAGTTTATCAGCAACTACTAAAAACTAACGACTAAAGACTAAAGACTAAAGACTTTGTGAATTTGATTCCACTGTTCCTCTCTAAGCTTGGCTCCCAAGTTCTGTATGACGCTTTCAGCCAGGCAGTTGCCAAGCTCGCCACTTTGCTGCAGGTTGAAACCGTTTATGATACCTGCAAGGAATCCTGCCGCATACATGTCGCCGGCTCCTGTGGTGTCGATAACCTTGATGTCGTTGCAGGCTACCCTTACCACTTCGCTGCCCCGCTTTATGAACGAGCCCTTTTTTCCGACCTTCACCACGGCTATTTCGCAGTTCTTTGCAAGAAACTCAAGAGTATCCTCAGGAGTGCTGTGTGTCAATGCCTTAGCCTCTTCCTCATTGGCAAAGACTATGTCGATTTGAGGAATTATCCCCAGCAGGAAGTCGCGATTGTCTTCCACCACATTGTATGATGCCAAATCGAGAGCCACTTTGCAACCTGCCTGTTTGGCAAGCTCTATAGCCTTCTTGAACAGCGGACGGTTGCCTATCAAATAACCCTCCACATAGAAGTAATCCCAACCTTTGAACAAGTCAAGCGAAAGATGGCTTTCGTTGAGCAGCAGGCCTGCTCCGAGATATGTGGCAAAGGTTCTCTCACCGTCGGGCGAGATGATGGCCTGGGCCACGCCAGATGTCACGTTGTCGTGGAACATTATGGGCTGCACTCCCACCGATTTCATGGCGTTGTCAAAGAACTTTCCGTTCTCGTCATTGCCTGTAAAACCTATAAATCCCGTCTTGATTCCGCATTTTGCCAAACCGTGGATGGTGTTGGCTGCCGAGCCGCCCGGAGCCACAGAGTTGTCGTAGCGTTTCAAAGCTTTTTCAACTTTTGCGGCAACTTTTTCGTCGACCAGCTGCATTGAGCCCTTTGGCAATCCCAAATCGTTGAGAATGTTGTCGTTGTCAATTCTGGTCAGAACGTCGACAAGAGCGTTTCCAATTCCTAATACTGTTTTCATACGCATAATTACAAAAAAAGAATGAACGACCGAGCGGTATTCATTCTTCAATTAATAACATGAAACATAAAAAATTACACTTTGTAATCTCTCTGCGCCCCCTTCAGGACTTGAACCTGAGACCCCCTGATTAACAGTCAGATGCTCTAACCAACTGAGCTAAGGAGGCTATAACGGTTTTTCTCCGTTTGCGGTTGCAAAAGTACGATGTTTTTTGATACGCGCAACAAAAATTTGAGATATTTTTTGATTTTATATTTATCTGATTGATATTCAATGGTATATCTAACCGAAAATGGTCTTCCAAAGTATGGAAATGTCGAGCCAGAGCGACCATTTTTCGTAATATTCCAAATTGATTTTCACCTTGTCGGGCCAAATCACCTCGTCGTTATACTTTTTTGGATTAGGTTGCTCAGCCAAAATGCGGTCTTCGTGACGGTATTTTATAGATGCAGGCCCTGTGAGCCCAGGACGCAGTTCCAGAATCTTGCGGTCGTTGCCTGTCAGCTTGTCGGCATAGCCTGGCACATCGGGACGCGGTCCCACGAAACTCATATCACCTATTAATATATTGAACAGCTCGAAAAAGGTGTCAACCTTTGACTCGCGCAGCCAACGCCCGAAAGGCAAGACACGAGGGTCGTCGGCTGTGGTCACAGTGCCTTCGGCCTCCGATTCCTCGCGCATGGTCCTAATCTTGAAAATCCTGAACGGCTTAGCATCTTTCCCAATCCTCACCTGCCGATACAGAAACGATCCTTTTGGCATCTTTATCTTGTGAATGATAAAGATCACGAGCAAAATCGGTGACAGCACTATCAGCCCAATCAAAGCAAACAACCGGTCAAAAACATATTTTATTATCATGATTGCATCCTATGCATTCTAAGCACAGCCTTTACATTTCTACTCCAAATCAAACCCCTGAACGGATAAAGCACCCTCACTATTGCCCCAAACCACCACTTATAATGAATTTTCAGCTTGCAGTACGCCTTCCTGAACTTGAAATTCTGCTCCAAAAACGGCTGAATATTCGAGTGCTCGGTAATGCTTCGGGAGCCATCCGACACATATTTAAACTTCCGTTCTGAGAGATAATATTCGTTCATTCTTTGGTATAGACCATAATATGGATACGAGGAATTGCGTAAATATTCGGGCCAAATAGCCGTAATTTCGTATTCACACGCATTTTCCCACAGATGAACTGTGCTGAATCCGACCAACTTTTGATTTCCCCTCTCAAATATTCCCCAATAATCGAACTCTCCTTTAGCGCAATAATCCAAATAATCAGAAAAGACCTCTTTATTCATCGAACGGTCTTTTACCTTATAATCCTTAAATGTGGCTTCAATTATCGGAAAACCAAAATCTTTAATAGTTTGATATTCTATCTTTTTATATTCAAAAAGTTCTTCAGCACGACGGATCTTTCTTCTAACATTTGAAGACAGCTCATCCAATCCTTCGAATGTGTCTTTGATTATATACCAGAAATCAGATGGTCCTTTTTGGTCAAAACTGAAAGTGTTGCGAACCATCCAACCATCTTTTTTCAACATCTCATTGCATAGTGAATCTGATAATTGTGGCTCCCTATCTGGTGCCAGATAATACCGCCACGCATTACGATATATTATGAAATCGTACATCATAGCAGTCGTTTTTTAACAGCATGGTAGGCATATGATATAAAACAAGCCGTAGATTTCCAGAAACCCATTTGTTCTTGTTTTCTATACACTTTCCATACACTTTTCATCATCTTAAATCTATGACTGGATGCTCCGTCATTCCTAACACGATAATAGTACAGGACTTCGTCAATAGGGTAGGCTTTAACACCATTACGCATTATAGAGCACCATAGTCCCATGTCATCATTCACATCATCTAAAGGCATTGCTATATCGCCAACTTTATCCGAGTCAATCATCACACTTCCGCATCCTATTAATGTGTTTTTCAAATACTTGTCGTAATCGACAATTCCTTCGTTGCATATAGTTTTCCCGACAGAAACTCCTTTGGGATCAATAATTTGATAATTGCCGTATGTGAAAGCATAATCATTATCTATCATAAAGGCAACTTGTTTTTCCAACTTATCTTTAACCCAAATATCATCACTATCTAAAAAAGCCCAATACTTACCTTTTGAGTGTTTTATTGAAGTGTAACGAGCCTCAGCTATATTCTGATGTTGATCCGGAATAATAATATGAATTCTGCTGTCTTTTTTGCAATACTCATTTACAATTACAGCCGTATTGTCTTTTGATAAGCCATCTGTTATCAGCAACTCCCATTCCTGGTAGGTTTGTGCCAACACCGACTCTATGCTTTGCGCTATGTAGCGCTCGGCATTGTAACAGGGCATTATTATGGAAACTAACGGATTCACTGCTGCTCCAAGCTTTTATCAAAAATCGTAATACTTTCTGTCGAGGCTGGTGCGGAGACCTATGCTGAAGATGAAGGTGTTGTCGTCGGGAAGGCCTTCGGTGGCGTAATGACGGTGAGCCACTTCGGCAAAGAGGTTCATGTTGTAGGCCGGATTGACCAGGTATGACACTATCAGGTCGTTGTACATGACGGTGGTTTTGCGGCCGGTCAGCAGGAAGTGCCCGTCGTCTTTGTCGTAACCTTCAATCTGTATGGCTGTGCGGTAGTCGTTGTACACATTGTGACCGTAGTTGGCCCACACCCAAATGTTGTTGTCGGCATCCCATCGGTAGTCGTCACCGTACTGTCCGTAGTTGAGCTTATACTGGAAATACCAGCGGTTGCGGTTGTACTGGGCTCTTGCCACCATCTCCCACAGGTTGCCGCCCCAAGGGTGTGCCAGAGGCTCGTTGTAGTGGGCATAGTTGTCTTCACCCACAGCGTTTTGGGTACCCTGAGGGGTGTGTGAATACATGTAAGGACGTACTATGTTGCCTTCCAGCTGAAGGAACAGATTCTTCACTCCGAAGCAGTCGTAGCTCTTGACACCCAGCTGATAGGCCTGCTTGTTGGCAGCATATCCCTTGAATGCCAAAAAACGGCTGACTGTCATTTCATCGAGCACAAACTGTCCGTAGATGGTGGTGTGCTTGCCGACTATATAGCTCAGGTTGATGCCCAGCATGGCATTGTCGGGCGAACTGCCTGCATAATATTCGGCCGAACGTAGGAAGATTATAGGGTTGATGTACTGGAAGTCAAAACCGCGACGCATGTCGATGGTGGTGTAGGTGGAATCGTTTACCATCACCTGCTGGTGAGTCTGGGCCGAGGCCATCACAGCGTCGAACAGTCCCAGGTTGAAACGGTTGGTGATGGCAAAATCCAAAAAGTGCATCACAGCCCATTTGCGGGCGTAGGTATTGTCGGCCAAAACAGTGTTGCGGTCGGTCATCTCGGCGTACAGACAGGTGTACTGTATGCGCCAGAAGTCGGCTCTCAGCTTCAGATAGGGGTAGTTGGCTGCATTGTCCGACAAAATGAGCGAGCGGTAGCCGTCGCCAATGAAGTTTTTGCCGTAACCCAAGGTGGCGTCAAACCACTTGACCGGGCGGAAGGCTATGTAAGCCGAGGCATTGGTGAAATCGCGGCCGTTGGTTTTGTAACGGTTGGCGAAGCCCTGTCCGGGCACCACACGGTGCTCGTCGCAATACTTGTCGATATATTCCGGGAAAACCGCCTGATTTTCACGAATATTGGTGTAAAAGGCGAATTTTTTACCTATGGTTCCCTTGATTTCGGCTCCACGGGTGTTGACCCAGGTGGTGCGGTTGCCGTCCGAACCTATCTCAAAATCTATGACAGGATTGATGGCCACATAATAACCGTCGCCCTTCACTCTTATGAAATCGTCGTTCAGAATGGAGTTGAGGATATAGTTTGAGAACTTGCCCTGACGGTGTATGGGGATGCGATGCAAGTTGTTGATGGAGTCTAAGTTGAGTATGCCTTCGAACTGATGCTCCGACCAGGCCCTGAAAGCCGTGTGGAACTTGTAATCGGAGCTGTAAGCCGCAGCGTCAATCTCTATCTTGTAGTCGTTGTTCAAGGGCAGCTGAAGTTCCTGCGCCTTTGAGGCAAACGCCCACAAAACCAAAACAACCAATGTCAGATATTTTTTCATTATTCTGTTATTTTTGGATTATCATTTACAAAAACTTTGGTGAAAAACAGCATGTTGAAGAAGCAGAAGAAGATGATGCCCATCTGAACCTCAAACACCGACTCGAACATCATGTTGAAGGCTATCATTATCAAAAACGAGAAGTAAAGCATGTCGAACCTCTTGGTTTTGATCCATAAAACCAAAGGTATCACGAAATAGGCCAGCAAAAGCAGCAAGCCAATGATACCGATGCTTATGATGGTCTCGAAAAACATGTTGTGAGCGTTGATTTCCCTGTCGATGGCATATCTGATAAACTGATATTCAACCAGTTGGCCTGTGACAACCTCAGGATCCTTGCCCATAAGCTCGGCTTTCCGGTAGATGTAGTCGCGCATGCTGCTGGAGGGCTCATACCACTGATTGTCAATTACTTGATCTATGACAACGGCCATATCCTCACCTATTATCTCCACTATGCCATCCTTGTAATCATAATACGACTGCTGTGTCATGTCGGTACGGTCGCCTGTGCCCACTCCAAACAGCCAGTGTTCCTTCAAAAGCTTGCGGTATCCTTTAAACTGCACCAGACGGTGGTCGGAAGAATACTCAGAGCTGATTTCCTTGACAGTGCTTGAAATCCTCTTGTAACTCTGTGGGAACAGCACAATGGAGCCAGCCATGGCCGCCACCAGCAAACCGCCTATGATCAGGCCGGTTTTCTTCTTTTTCATTATGAAGAACAGCCAAATCCACTGCAAGACAAGCAGTATGGCAAGGCAAAGCAGCCCAGCCCTCGACCTCATCAATATGCTGAGGACAAACAGCAGAACATAGGCTATGATATTGAATATCTTTACCTTACGGCTGTTGTTTTCGAATATTTCGACAAAGCAGAACATCATGCCCAGACCGGCGTACATGGCCACATAACTGTGCTGCACATAGTAAAGCTTCATCAGGCCTTGGTCGAAAAAGCGCTCGTTGGTCGCTCCGTTGAAGAGCACATCGTACAAGGCGTAGCCCATGTTCATGAAGAAAAACAGCAGGCAACCCGCCACAAACACCTTGCCTATGGCTTTTATCCTGTCTTTTGACAGATACGACATGTCGGAGAACAGGAAAATGGCCGGGAATATCAGGAAACCGAGCTTTTTGCTCACCTGTATCCATCCGAACCCATGGTTGTCGGTGTAAAGCATGCCGATCAGGTACATCAGCCAGGTGGAGGCGTAAATGATGTAAACCCATTTGTATTTCATCTGGGCCTTGTTCCAATGGAATTTCTGTTCGAAGACCACCTTCAAAAAGGCGCACACCAGCAGCAAGGCCTCGCCTACCTGAGCCGCAAACCAGTGGAAAGGTATGGCGAGCGCGAGTGCCAGCATGGCGGCGAACTCCAGCTTCTCGAAGGGTTTTATATCTTTAAACAGTGCCTGCATTCTCTTTGTTTTTATCGTAAATGACAGCCTGAGTGAACAGCAAAGCGTTGAAGAAACAGAAGAAGATTATGCCCATCTGCACCTCAAAAATCGACTCGAACAAGGCGTTGAACATAACTATCAACAGCAATGAAAAACAGACTATGCCAAACGGCTTGCGTCTGGTAGCCCACACCATGGGTATCAGGAAATGCGCCAGCAAAAGCAGCAAGCCGATGAGACCCACGCTTATCATGGTGTCCAGATACTGGTTGTGAGCGTTCACATCGTGTTCGATGGCATTGTTCACATAGATGTATTGTGTGGCCATTCCCATCACCGATGCGGCATCGCAATAATACTCTGCCGACTGGTTTTCTATGAAATGGAAGAACATTTCGTCGGGAACGTTCCACTGACCCTGACGGGTAGACAGGAACAGTTCGTTTATCAGCTCGTCCTTGCACAACTCATAGTCGTAAGGCTTAACTCCCTCGTACGGCTTCACCTGACTGAGAAGCCTGTCTCGGTAATTCTCGAACGAGGCCATGGTCTCGACCGAACGGTCGCCAGTGCCCACTCCCAACCAGAGGTTGTTTTCTATCACATTGGAGCAACCTTTGATGTACACCATTCTGATGTCGGGATTATCCTTGTTTTTGAACTTGCCGAGAGTGGTATCCATTCGGGTAAACACATAAGGCAGCGATATCAAAGCCACCAGCAGTCCGGCTATCAGTCCAATCTTGATTTTCTTCTTGGCGAAAGTCATCCAGAACCAGAGGATAACTATCTCCAAAGCCAGGCTAAGTATGCCGGCACGGGCGTCGAGCAGCACTATGAACAGCAGAAGCACAATCACCGCTCCCATCTCAAACTTCTTGACTCTCGGGTTGTTTTGCTCGAAAAAGTCCACAAAACAGAAGGTCAGGGCAAGCAGGGCGTACATCGACATATAGGTGTGATGCACATAGTAAAGCCTCATCAGGCCGTTGTTGAAGAACCATCTGTACTCCTCCCTCTCGTCTAACATTATGTCGAAGGCCGACCAAATCAGGTTCATGGCGAAAAACACCAGACAGGCGGTCACCAGACTGTAGAATACGGCTCTCACCCTTTCTTTGGTGAGATACGACATATCGGAAATCAGAAAGACCAAGGCGAAGACCAGAAAGCCCAGCTTTTTGCTGACCTGAGCCCAGCCTACCGACTTCTCCTCGGTGTATAGCATGCCGACAAGGTAAACCAGCCAGGTCAGGCCGAATATGATGTAGGCCCATGAGAAGCGAAGCTGACGGGGGTTAACCTTGCATTTTTGGTCGAAAACGAACTTCAAGACAGCGCAAACGGCCAGCACCACCTCGCCTGTCTGCGCGGCATACCAGTGGAATGGTATTGCAAACGCCAAAGCGAGCATAATGCCAAACTCGGCCTTCTGAAAAGGCCTCAAACCCTTAAACAACTGTCTTATACTCTCCATTCTTTATCCATCAATCCCAAATCCTTGAATTCTTTCCGTAACTCCTTGTTGAAGGTCCATCGCCAGTCGGACGACAACAAGCGGATATATTCGTTATAATCGAAGTACAATACGTAGCTGTAGTAGAGGAAAACGCTGCCCAAAAGCGCTATCTCCCAGGGCGCCAGACAGAACAGCAGGGTTACTCCGGTTGCCATGATGAGAGGATGCATCACCAGCTCCACGCAATAGTTGACAGTGTTGCGGAAGGCTTTGTCCTTCAGGTTGTCGAGTATGAAGGCGGAGGTTATCCAAATGGGGCTGGTCACCAGAGCCGCGGCCAGATAGAATGGCAGACCTACAAGAGCCATCAGCGTTTTCCAGATGGTGCGCCACAGAGGCTTGCGCTTGGCCACCGAGTCGACCGAAATGGACTGCTCCTTACGGTGCTTGGTAAACTCTAAAACCTTGGCGAACAAGCTCTTGGCCTCCTCAGGCTTATGCTTCTTGAACTTCACTATCTTATCCACAAAACGACGGTTGCGCTTGAGACGGCCCTTGAGTGAGATGGGCGGGTTGCCGGCCAGGATTTTTGTCATCTCCCAGGTGGCGTCGTAGTCTTCGTCGTCGGGAATGTATGTGATAAGACGCGACATGCGCTCGGTGAGAATGTCTCTCAAATCGCTGATAATTGTCGTCTCCTGATCTTCGCTATGGGCTTTGACATACTCAGTCACATTGATAGGCTCGCCGTAGCTGACCAGAACGGTAGAGCGGAAGCGGAAGTAATCGCCGTATTCCAGACCGGTAGGCACTATGTAGACTGGCTTTTCATCGCCATACTTCTGGTTGGCCTCCAAAACTATATGGAAAATTCCCTTGCTCAGCTGGCGAAGCGAGTGTTTGGTGCGGTGGGTGGCCTCAGGGAAAATGAACAGCGGCACCTCGTCGTGCATCACGTCTATGGCCTGCTCTATAGTGTCACCGTTTTTTTCACGGACGGAGCCCAAGCCGTCACGCATGCGGAAAATGGGCAGAATTTTGGCCCAGCGGAGGAACTTTGCTATAAACCTGCGGCGGAAAATATCGCCTCTGGCTATGAAAACCTTCTTGCTTCGGGTGGAATTGACCAACACCAGGGCATCCATCAGGGTATTGCAGTGATTGCAGGCAAATATGCACGCTCCGGGCTTGGGAATGTTGTGTCTCCCAGTCGCATGATATCTCTTGAAGCTGCGGCGTATATGATGATCAACGAATATCTTAGAAAGAAAATACAGGTTATCGTCGTCCTGAATCTTACCCATTTTACACCTAATTTAAAAATGCAAAATTACAATTTATTTTCATTTAAAACTAATTTTTGTAATTTTGCGGCGTGATTTTTACAGACTGCTATTTTTAAAACTTTTTGAAAATGAAGATTATTAGAGGTTTAAACTACTTTTTTGTGGTCGCTTTAGGGTTTTTTGCGGTGATGTTTGCCATTGACCGTTTCGGAAACAGATCTGCACAGGCCCCTGCCGACACAGTGCTTTACACTGAAGAATATTGCAAGGACATTATCGGCTATCACAGCTATATTCCGTTGGAAATCAAGATGGTAGACGGCAAAATAGCCGAAATAAACATTCTCGACAACGACGAGACCCCGCGTTTCATGCGTAAGGTGACCGACGAAAGCCTTGTCGAGAAATTCTACGGGCTCACACCGGCCGAAGCCATGGTGATTGAGGTGGATGCCGTCAGCGGCGCCACTTTCAGCTCAAACGCCATCATACAGTCGGTCAAGCGCCGCATGGAGATTTACAACGACACCGTCAACCCAAGCCCTTGGACCTGGCAGCTGATGGGCATAATCTGCTGCGCTGTGGTGCTGGGATTCCTGTCGTTTTTGAAGAAAAGAAGTTAAAATTACAAGAGATGATCCTTTGTCTGGAAACTGCTACACCGTCCTGTTCGGTGGCCTTGGTACACAATGCTGAGGTTTTGGCTTGCGAGGAGGACCCCAAAGGCCAGAATCATTCAGAAAAGATTACGCTTTTCATCGATAAGGTGATGAAGGCGGCGGGCGTCGCCTACCGCGACCTCGACGCTGTGGCCGTGAGCATGGGCCCGGGCTCGTACACAGGCCTTCGCATAGGGGTGAGCACCGCCAAAGGACTCTGCTACGCTGCCGAAAAACCTTTGATTGCAGTCGAAACGCTGCACGCGATGGCGTACGGAGGCTCCGCCATCATATCGACCGAGAGCAGCGAGTGGAAAAAGCCCCTCCTGATTCCAGCCATAGACGCCCGCCGCATGGAGGTCTATGCCGCAATATTCGACGAAAATGTCAATAAAATAAAGGATACAGAAGCGGTTATCATCGATAAGGATTCCTTCGCGGATTTGAAAAAAGACCATCATCTCTATCTGTTCGGCGACGGTGCCGACAAATGTGCCGAACTCTTCGCAAACGACGATAAAATCACTGTCATCAAAGACTTCCATTGCTCGGCCAAATACATGAATGTCATAGCACAGCGCAAGCTCGAAGCCAAAGACTTCGTCGACGTGGCATACTTTGAGCCTTTCTACCTGAAAGATTTCGTTCCGGGAACTCCGACTGTCAAAGGGTTGAAATAGTTTGTTGCTTTTCGGCCATTGCCTTGTTGTAACATTCGCGGCAAAGTGGCTCGTAGCTTTCTGTTTCGCCAAGCACCACCAGTTTATCGCCTGCTATTGTGCGGTGTGAGAATTGGGCCAGGCTGCCGCATCGCATACAGATGGCGTGCACCTTGGTGACATCTTCGGCTATGGCCATAAGCTGAGGCATAGGTCCGAAAGGCTTGCCTTGGAAGTCCATGTCGAGGCCGGCCACCACCACTCTAATACCTTGATTGGCAAGCTGTTGGCAAACATCTATCAACTCGTTTCCGAAAAACTGGGCCTCGTCAATTCCTATCACATCGCATTCGTTGGAATAGAAAAGAATCTGCTGCGCATTCTCCACAGGAATGGAATGCAAGGCATTGTCGTTGTGCGACACCACGTCATCCTCGGAATACCTGGTGTCTATTCCCGGTTTGAAGATCTCCACCCTGAGCTTGGCTATGCGGGCGCGGTTCAAACGGCGTATCAATTCTTCGGTTTTGCCCGAAAACATTGAGCCGCAGACCACCTCTATCCAGCCTTGGGACTTATTGTGAGAATCTTTTTCGAGAAACATGACTTGGCGTATTATATTTTTTTATACTTTTGTTGATTGCAAAAATAGGGATTTTTATCATGGATACACAAAAAAAAGACGAAAAAAATATCGTGCTTGAGCTGAAACGCCAGCTGGGCCGCATGATGGTTCAGGTCGATTACATGTACCGCAACGACCGTGAGATGAGCCGCCTGGATGTGGACGTGATGATGGAGCACACCCGCGACATTTACGATTTGCTCTGCGACTATCAGGCCGGCAAGGAAAGCTTCGATGAGGTTGAGATGCCTGAAGACGAAGGCTTTAAGGCCGAGATCAACGAGGGAGGCGAGATCATAAACCGCGATGTCGAGCTGGAGATTGAGACTCCGGAGGAAAAGACAGAAGAAATGGCAGAAGACTCCAACGATTCGGTCGACGAGGAATTTGATGATGAAGACTGGGAAGACGAGGAGGACGAGACCTTCCGCGTGGAACCTGTTCAAGAGAACGTGCCGGAGGCCGTCGAAGAAGAGCCGAAGTTTGTAGACGAGGAACCCGAAGACAACAGCCTGGCAGCCCGTTTGCAGCGCACTCATGTGAGCGACATCAGAGCAGCCTTGGGTATCAATGATAAAATGATGATAATCAACGAGTTGTTTAACGGCTCGTTTGAGCGTTACAACAAGTCGATAGAGGCTTTGAACGAGTTCCCGACACTTTCGGGCGCCAAGGTCTACATGAGCGAGCTTCAGATTGAGCTGCAGTGGGACGTGGAGTCGCAGGCGTTCAGAATGCTCAACGACTTGGTAGAGAGACGTTTTGTTTAGTGAATAACCAATAAACATTAAATGAAATTATACTTAGTTCCGACACCGATTGGAAATCTGGAAGATATTACCTTGAGGGCGTTGCGGGTGCTGCGCGAGGAGGTGGATGTGATTCTGGCCGAGGATACGCGCACCAGCGGTAACCTGTTGAAACACTATGATATAAGCAAGCCTATGCTGGCGTTTCATCTGAACAATGAGCACATGGTGGTGGAACGCATAGCGGAGCGTATAGCCAGCGGCGAGCGCATGGCCCTTGTGACCGATGCCGGCACTCCGGCCATCTCCGACCCAGGCTTCATGCTCGTTCGCGAATGCATCAAACGCGGCCTGGAGGTTGAGTGCCTTCCGGGCGCCACGGCCTTCGTGCCTGCCCTCGTAAACTCGGGGCTCGCCGCTGACCACTTCATATTTGAAGGCTTTCTGCCTCACAAAAAAGGTCGTCAGACAAAAATCAGGCAAATTGTTGAAAATGAATATACTACCATACTGTACGAGTCGCCTTTCCGCTTGGTGAAGACGCTGGAACAGCTCATGGAGGCAGCCGGTCCCGACCGTCAGGTGTCGGTGGCTCGCGAACTTACGAAAATCCATGAGGAGAACGTTCGCGGCACCCTGTCCGAAGTGACAAAATACTTCTCCGAAAAAGAAGTCAAAGGCGAAATCGTCCTCATCCTCGAAGGCTCCCTCACCTAACAGTTAAGGTTATCGTTAACGTTATCGTTGAATTATGAAAAGGTTAGTTACATTATTCCTCCTTCTCCTCACTTTAGGATTACCAGCCCAGAACAAGGAAAAGCCCGTAAACGAAAAAGGCGAAATCATTAAGAAAGGCTGGAACTTCGGCCCGTTGCCGGTGGTGGGCTACAACAGCGACCTCGGCTTCCAGTACGGAGTTTGCGTTGACATTTTCCATTATGGCGACGGCTCGAATTATCCCGGCTACAACTTCAAGATGAACTTCGAAGTGTCGACTTACACTAAAGGTTCGAGCATTTTCCGCACCTACTCTTACTGGAACAATATCATCCCCAAGGGAGTGCTTTTTGTCGATTTAGGTTATTTCATCGATAAAAGATTCGACAATTTCGGATTCAACGGATTTGCCGCGCCTTACTACAAGGATGTGGCTGTAACTCACGGAGTTGCAGGCGACATGCCGACCTTGGTGATAGACGAACCCGGGGCCAAGGAAAGCGGTTTCTACATCTTGAACCGCAATCAGTTCCGCGCCATTTTGAGCATGCAGCGCAAGATAGGCAATCTGGAGCATCTGCGCTACGGCTTGGGCCTGGCATATTACAACTACGACATCAGCCGTGTGGACCTCAGCAAATACGACGGACAGGTGACGCTTTACGAACTGTATTGCCAGAGCGGCCTGATACGTGAAAACGAGAAAAACGGCGGCAATGTGACGCAGCTGAAAGCCGGCATCATCTACGACTCGAAAAACTACGAGAACGACCCCACCCGGGGCATATATTTCGAAGGCACCTTCACTGCAGCTCCCGACCTCATGGACGGCAAGAACTACAGCCACCTTACCTTCACCGGAGTCTTCCATCACTATGTGCCTGTGGTTGGCGACAAGCTGACTTTCTGCTACCGCTTAGGCGCCCAAAACGTGCTGGCCGGCGACATCCCGTACTATGCCATGCTGAACACCAACCTGATGTTTTTCAAGAAGATATACACCGAGGCTTACGGAGGCGCCGCCACCGGACGAGGCATCAACCGCAACGGTGTGATAGGCAAGGGAGTGGCTTGGGCCAACATCGAATTGCGCTGGCGTATCAGCAACTTCAAGTTCATCAACCAGAACTGGTGCGTAGCCCTCAACCCCACCTTCGACGCCGGCGTGGTGACTCAGACCTTCCGCCTCGAAGAGCAGAAAACCGCCATGGAAAAGCTCGAGACCATGTACGATTTTGAATATGCAGGCGAAGAATATGACTTGATTTACAGCGGCAAAGGCGAAAGCATACACACTGCGGCCGGCTGCGGACTCAAGCTCATAATGAACAAGAATCTGGTGGTTTCGGCCGAGTTTGCAAAAGCTCTTGACAAGCACGACGGAGACGCCTTGAAAGCGTATATCGGATTCAACTATATCTTTTGACATTTGCCAATTGAGAGTCGCCAGTCACACTGACTGTGGCGGCAAAAAATATTTTTACATTTTTTCTTTTATTTTTTAATTATTTAGTATATTTGCAAGTTAATTTGCCTTAAAAGGGCCTATTAATTTGTTAAATTGATTGAATAATTTGCTATATTTAGTATGAAGAACATCATTATCACTGGAGGCGCGGGTTTCATAGGCAGCCATGTTGTCAGACTTTTTGTCAACAAATACCCTGATTATCATATCATTAACGTCGACAAGCTGACTTATGCCGGCAACCTCGCCAATCTGAAGGACATAGAGGACAAACCCAACTACACCTTCGTCAAGGCAGACATCTGCGACTTCGAGACAATAATGGATATCTTCAAAAAATACAAGGTTGACGGAGTGATTCATCTGGCAGCTGAAAGCCATGTGGACCGCTCTATCAAAGACCCTTTCACCTTCGCACAGACTAACGTGATGGGAACGCTCAGCATGCTGCAGGCCGCCAAGCTGACTTGGGAACAGCTGCCCGAGAAGTGGGAAGGCAAGCGTTTCTACCACATCTCAACCGACGAGGTGTACGGCGCTCTGGAAATGACCGACCCTGAGGGCATAAAACCTCCGTTTACGACCAAGGCTTCGTCGGGCAAGCATCATCTGGCCTACGGAAGCAAGTTCTTCACCGAAGACCTGAAATACATGCCGCACTCACCGTATTCGGCATCGAAAGCCAGCTCCGACCACTTTGTGCGCGCCTTCCACGACACCTACGGAATGCCGACCATAGTGACCAACTGCTCCAACAACTACGGTCCTTACCAGTTCCCCGAAAAGCTGATACCTCTGTTCATCAACAATATCCGTCATCGCAAGCCTCTGCCTGTGTACGGCAAGGGCGAGAACGTGCGCGACTGGTTGTATGTGGAGGATCACGCCCGTGCGATTGACTTGATTTTCCACAAGGGAACCATAGCCGAGACTTACAATATCGGAGGTTTCAACGAGTGGAAGAACATAGATATCATCAAAGTCGTCATCAACACAGTGGACCGCCTCTTGGGCCGTAAGGAGGGCGAGGACATGAACCTCATCACCTACGTCACAGACCGCGCCGGCCACGACATGCGCTATGCCATCGACTCGACCAAACTTCAGCGCGAACTGGGTTGGGAGCCCAGCCTGCAGTTTGAGGAAGGCATTGAAAAGACTGTGAAATGGTATCTCGAGAACCAAGCCTGGATGGACAACATCACATCAGGCGAATATGAAAAGTATTACGAATCGATGTATGCTAACAGATAAAATGATACATATAATCGCTTCGAAGTGCAGATATGCACGTGTAGTCACACCCTGGCCGTGATCGGGGGGGGGGTATTTATGTAATTGAAAAGCAATGAATTAACCCTTGTAAAATTAGAATTAAACGGTATGGAAAAAGTAACATTAATACCCTACAAAAATATATACGAGAACTTTGTGGAGAAAAAGTACCTCCCCAAAGGTAAGGATGAATATTTTTTCAGGAACCAACAAGTCAAGAAACCTGCAAAAGGCTGGCGCCATCTGCACGCTTCCGAAATCGAGATTTTGGTTAAAAACAGCAACCGCGCTACCAGCTGGGATGACATCCTGGTAACCGACAAGTTCGACCCCACCCTCATCAGCAACAACCACTTCTTCGGACTGGTACGCATAGGTGCTGTGGAAAACGTGGTGCTTCAGTATCACGACTTGAAAATGCCCTGCGGCATAACCGGCAGCAGCATCATTTCATGCGACATAGGTGACTACACTGCCATTCACGATGTGCATTACATGGCCAACTACATCATTGGTGACCACTGCATTCTGTTCAACATACACGAGATTTCATGCACCAACCACTCCAAATTCGGCAACGGCATTCTGAAAGACGGCGAGCCGGAAGACGTGCGTGTGTGGCTTGAGCTTATGAACGAAGGCGGAGGACGCAGGGTACTGCCTTTCGACGGCATGATTACCGCCGACGCATATCTGTGGGCAAAATACACCGACATCACCAAGTTGCAGGACCGCCTGTTCGAGATCACCAACAAATGCGTCATGGACAGCCACCGCGGCTACTACGGCACTGTCGACTCGGGCTGCGTCATCAAGAACTCCTGGATTATCAAGGATGTGAAGATAGGCAAAAGCTGCTACATCAAAGGTGCAAACAAGCTGAAAAACGTCACCATCAACTCTTCGGACGAAGAGCCCACCCAGGTGGGAGAAGGCGTCATCCTGGTCAACGGTATAGTTGGCTACGGCTGCCATATCTTCTATTCGGTGGTGGCCGCCCGCTTTGTTATAGGCGACAACTGCAACCTGAAATACGGCGCCCGTGTCATCTACTCTATCTTGGGCGACAACTCGACAATTTCATGCTGCGAGGTGTTGAACAACCTCATTTTCCCGGCACACGAGCAGCATCACAACAACTCATTCCTCATTGCCGCCTGCGTGATGGGACAGAGCAATATGGCAGCAGGTGCCACCTTGGGCTCCAACCACAACAGCCGCGCAACCGACGGCGAGATAGTGGCCAAGCGCGGTTTCTGGCCGGGTCTCTGCTCAAGCGTGAAACACTCATCGCAGTTTGCCTCATTCACCCTGCTTTCAAAAGCCGACTACCCTAACGAGATGAATATCAGACTGCCTTTCGCCTTGGTCAACAACAATGTGGCAAAAGACCGACTGGAAGTTATGCCGGCCTATTGGTGGATGTACAACATGTACGCCATTGCGCGTAACACTTCCAAATACCAGAAACGCGACAAGCGCAAACGCAAGATTCAGAACATTGAGTTTGAGACATTCGCACCTGATACCATGGAGGAAGTGATAGCAGGCCGCAAGCTTCTGGAAGTGTGGACCGCCAAGGCTTACCTGCGTTCGAAAGGCGAGTCGACCGAAAGGGAATACTACGATTTGCGAGATTTGGGCAACAAACTGCTCAACGGCGACAAGGAAGTGGTCAAAAACCTGGAGGTATTGGGCGAGGAAATGGAGAAATCACATCGTAAAGTCGTGATTTTGAAGCCATACGAGGCTTACCACGCTTACGAGGACATGATTATTTACTACGCTATCAGAAACCTGGTATATTATCTTGAGATTCACCCGAAGGAAAGCTTCGAACAGATGTGCAAACACCTGACCAATGTGCGTCAGCGCGAATGGATCAACTTGGGCGGACAGCTGGTTACAGGCGACGACCTCGAAAAGATAATCGATGACATCTGCGACGGCACACTCGACAGCTGGGACGACATCCACAAACGCTACAACGAATTGTGGAAGAAGTACCAGAAGGACAAACTGTTGCACAGCTATCAGGCCTTGAGGTTCATCTACAACAAATGTCCTTCGTTGACAAAGGAAATCTTTAACGACGCACTTACCAGAGGCGAAAAAGTGCTTCATTATGTTTGCGATCAGGTATATCAGACAAGAAAGAAAGACTACGAGAACTCCATCCGCAACTCCACATTCCGCAATCTGGCGGAACGCGATGCCGTTAACGGAAAGCTCGAAGACAACAGTTTCGTCAAACAAATCAAGAAAGAGACTGAAGAATTTCTCGGATATATCAAGAGTGCAAAAGAATTAATCAACAAGTAAAACCTATCAAAACCATAAAAAAATGAGAGTCATTATTGAACCGACATACGAAAAGATGTCACAGTGGGCGGCCAACCACATTGTCCGCAGAATCAACGAGTTCAAGCCAACAGCCAAGAAGCCGTTTATACTCGGTCTTCCTACAGGCTCGACACCGATCGGCACTTACAAAGCCCTCATAAAGCTTTACAAAGCCGGCAAGGTGTCTTTCAAGAATGTTGTGACATTCAACATGGATGAATATGTGAGAATTCCCGAGGATCATCCGGAAAGCTACCACTCATTCATGTGGAACAACTTCTTCAAACACATCGACATCAAGAAGGAAAATGTGAACATTCTCAACGGAAACGCCGACGATCTGGAAGCCGAATGCGCGCGTTACGAGGCTAAGATCAAGAAATACGGCGGCATACACCTGTTTATGGGCGGCATAGGTCCTGACGGCCACATCGCCTTCAACGAGCCGGGCTCATCGCTGACTTCACGCACACGCGTGAAATCGCTTACCACCGACACTATCATTGCCAACTCACGTTTCTTCGACAACGACATCAACAAGGTGCCGAAGACCGCTCTGACAGTGGGCGTGGGCACAGTGATGGATTCAAACGAGGTGATGATTCTGGCCAACGGTCACAACAAAGCCCGCGCCATTGCACAGGCTATAGAAGGCGGCGTTTGCCACCTCTGCACCGTGAGCGCCCTGCAGATGCATCCTAAGGGCATTATCGTCTGCGACGACGCTGCCACCGACGAGTTGAAAGTGGGTACGGTGAACTACTTCAAAGACATTGAAAAAGCAAATTTATAATGTTTTTCAAACACGAATCGAGTTATGTGGATGATGGTGCCGTCGTGGGCGACGGCACCAAAATCTGGCATTTCTGCCATGTCCAGAAAGGGGCGGTTATAGGCAAGGACTGCTCCCTCGGACAAAATGTCAATATAGGAAACAATGTAAAGATAGGTAACGGCGTTAGGATACAGAACAACGTGTCGGTGTATGAGGGCGTGGAGATTGAGGACAACGTGTTCTGCGGTCCGAGCTGCGTTTTTACCAACGTGGTGACACCCAGGGCAAATTTCCCGGTGCACGGCGTTTATGAAAAGACTTTAATAAAGGAAGGGGCTTCGCTGGGGGCCAACTGCACGGTAGTGTGCGGCCACACAGTGGGAAAGAGCGCCCTGATAGCGGCCGGAGCCGTGGTCACACACGATGTGCCCGACTACGCCCTGATGGCCGGAGTGCCGGCAAGACAGATAGGATGGGTTTGTGAGTGCGGAAAAAAACTTGGAGCGGATTTAAAATGTAAATGCGGAAGAGAGTACGTGCTGAATGGAGGATCCCTCGACAAGCTAGGAATGACAAATAAGGAATAGTTTTTATATATGAAGAATTTTGCGATTATCGGTGTTGGAGGATATATAGCGCCCAGGCATCTGAAAGCTATAAAAGACACGGGAAACAACATGGTTTCGGCCTACGACAAAAGCGATTCGGTGGGCATCATGGACAGTTATTTCCCTGATGCCGCTTTTTTCACTGAACAGGAACTTTTTGACAGACACAACACGCGTCTCATAGAGCGCGGAACAAATATAGATTTTGTGACGGTTTGCACACCCAACTACCTGCACGACGCCCACACCCGCTACGGGCTGCGCCTCGGCGCCGACGTCATCTGCGAGAAGCCGGTGGTGCTTAACCCTTGGAACATTGACGCTCTGGAGAAGGTGGAGCAGTCGACAGGACATAAGGCCTACACCATACTTCAGCTGCGTCTGCACGACTCTATAGTCGCCCTGAAAAAGAAAATTGACGAAGGTCCTAAAGACAAGGTTTATGACGTGGACCTCACATATATAACTTCGAGAGGCAACTGGTATTACGCTTCCTGGAAAGGCAACGAGAACAAAAGCGGAGGCATAGCCACCAACATCGGCATTCACTTCTACGACATGCTGTCGTGGATATTCGGTCCGGTGACGAAAAACGTGGTGCACATCTCCACTCACGACCGTGTGGCGGGCTATCTGGAGATGCCTAAAGCCCGTGTGCGTTACTTCCTGAGCATCAACGCCGACACTCTGCCGGAAAACGCGGTGCAGGGCGAGAAGAAGACCTTCCGCACCATCACCATAGACGGGTCGGAGTTTGAGTTCAGCGCAGGCTTTACCGAGCTGCATACCAAGAGCTACGAAAAGATTTTGGCAGGCGAAGGTTTCAGGATTTCCGAAGCCAGAAACTGCATAGAGATAGTGTACGAGATTAGAAACGCCAAGCCAATCGGACTGGTTGGAGACTACCATCCGTTGGCGAAGCTGCCATTGGCAAGTCATCCTTTCGGATGGCGCTAGCCCTCGTCATTTCGACCGAAGCGAAGCGTGGTGGAGAAATCTTATGATAAAAGAAAGTAAACATATAAAATGAAGATATTAGTTACAGGCGGCACGGGATTCATCGGTTCCCACACAACAGTGGAACTGCAGCAGCAGGGCTACGATGTGATAATAGTGGACGCTCTGTTCAATTCCAGGATAGAGGCTCTCGACGCCATTGCCTCCATAACGGGCAAGCGTCCTGAGTTCGAGCAGTTCGACCTCGCCGACCGCCAGAAGGTTGACGACTTTTTCAGCCGTCATCAGGACATAAAGGGCGTGATACACTTCGCGGCGCATAAGGCGGTCGGCGAGTCGGTGGAACAGCCCTTGAAATATTATCGCAACAACCTCGATTCGTTGATGAACATTCTCGAATCGATGAACAAATACGGAGTTGAAAACCTGGTTTTCTCCTCTTCCTGCACCGTTTACGGCGAACCGGATCCAGAAAACCTGCCGATATCGGAAAAAGCTCCGATCAAAAAGGCTGAATGCCCTTACGGCAACACCAAACAGATAGCCGAAGAGATTATGCAGGACTGCATCACGGCATATAAAGGCCTGAACGCCATAGCCTTGCGTTACTTCAATCCTGTGGGAGCACACGAAAGCGCCAAGCTGGGCGAGCTGCCGTTCGGAGTGCCGGCCAACCTCATGCCTTACGTCACTCAGACGGCTTACGGCATACGTCCTTTCCTGAGAGTGTTCGGCAACGACTACGACACCCCCGACGGAACGCCAATCCGCGACTACATCCACATCATGGACCTTGCCAAGGCCCATGTGAAAGCCGTGGAGCGCATGATTCAGGGCAAGATGAAGGCTCCGTTCGAGATATTCAACGTGGGAACAGGCACCGGATATTCGGTGTTGGACATCATAAAATCGTTTGAAAGGACTTCAGGCGTCAAGCTGAAATATGAAATAGTGGGCCGCCGTGCCGGCGACATCGTCAAGATTTGGGCCGACCCTACCTACACCAACAAAGAGTTGGGCTGGAAGGCCGAGCGCAGCCTCGACGACATGACGCTCAGCGCCTGGAACTGGGAGAAAGCATATCGTGAAGGAAAAACATGTTTTAAAAATGAAGACTAAAATCTGTGTTATCGGATTAGGCTATGTGGGACTGCCTCTGGCGAGGCTGTTCTCAACCAAATACCCCACCGTGGGCTACGACATGAACAGCAAGCGTGTCGACGCCTTGATGAGCGGTCACGACTCTACTCTTGAGGTAGGCGACGATTTGCTCCAGGAAGCTATCAAAAACGGTTTCCGCTGCACCGCCAACCTCGACGACATAAAGGATTGCAACGTTTACATAGTGGCGGTGCCCACCCCCGTCGACGCCAACAACCATCCCGACCTGAAGCCTCTTTGGGGAGCTTCCGAAACGGTAGGTAAAGTGATAGGCAAGGGCGATGTGGTGATTTACGAAAGCACTGTTTACCCCGGCGTCACCGAGGAGGAATGCATACCTGTGGTGGAACGCGTCAGCGGACTCAAATACAATGTCGATTTCTACGCCGGCTACTCGCCTGAGCGCATCAACCCGGGCGACAAGGAGCACACGGTGGAGAAAATCAAGAAGGTTACCTCAGGCTCAACGCCCGAGATAGCCGATTTTGTAGACAATCTGTACAACTCGGTGCTGGTGAACGGCACTCACAAGGCTCCTTCGATCCGCGTGGCCGAGGCCTCGAAAATCATCGAGAACTCGCAGCGCGACGTCAATATAGCCTTCATGAACGAGTTGGCCAAGATATTCAATGCCATGGGCATAGACTCCCGCGACGTGATAGAGGCTGCCTCAAGCAAGTGGAACTTCATCAAGCTGAGCCCGGGCCTTGTGGGCGGACACTGCATCAGCGTCGACCCGTATTACCTCATTCAGAAAGCCCAGGTGTACGGAGTGTTTCCGAGAGTGATGGCTGCAGCCCGCCGTCTCAACGACAGCATGGGCAACTACGTGGCCAACCAGACCATCAAGCTGATGAACAAAAAGGGAGTGATGGTGAAGGACGCCAACATTCTCATTCTGGGCGTCACCTTCAAGGAAAACTGCCCCGACATCCGCAACACCAAGGTGGTCGACATTTATCACACACTGAAGGAATATACCGACAACATAACAGTTTTTGACCCTTGGGCCAACCCCGAGCAAGTGAAGGAAGAGTACGGCATCGCCATCAACTCCACACTTCCGGCATCAAAACCATATGATGCGGTGATACTTGCGGTATCACATAACGAGTTCCGCAAGCTCGACATAAGGTCGTTGGTGAAAAAGGAAGGCGTTGTTTACGACGTGAAAGGATTTTTAGACAGAAATACAGTAGACGGAAGACTTTAATTGACAAAGATTTTTTAGATTATGACAAGCAACAACAATAATCATCTTATTATAATGGCAGGCGGCGTGGGGTCGCGTTTCTGGCCTATGTCAACCCCCGAGAAGCCGAAACAGTTTATTGATGTGATGGGCGTGGGCAAGACCATGATACAGCTCACTGTGGAGCGTTTCAAAGGCATAATAGCCCCCGACCATGTTTGGATAGTCACATCCAAGAAATACAAGGACATAGTGATGGAGCAGCTACCGCAAGTGCCGGAGACTCAGATACTTATGGAGCCTATCATGCGCAACACAGCTCCTTGTATCGAATATGTGAGCCGTAAGATTTACGCAAAATATCCCGACGCCAACCTGGTGTTCTCGCCAGCCGACCATCTGGTGCTGGACGTGCCGCATTTCCAGGAAGTGATTAACGATTCATTGGAATATACCGCTAAGCGCGACGTCATAGTGACCCTCGGCATGATGCCTACACGCCCCGAGACAGGCTACGGCTACATCAAGTCGGTGGACGCCAGCTCCAAGGAGAAAATCCAGAAAGTGGAGGCTTTCAAGGAGAAACCTAACCTCGAAACAGCAAAGAAATACTTGGCCGAAGGCGGTTATTACTGGAATGCTGGCATCTTCATCTGGAATGTGAAGATGGTGGTGAAGACCATAGCCCAGCTGGTGCCTGATCTGGCCAAGGTGTTCGACAAGATAGAGCCTCATTTCTACAAGAACGACGAACAGGCTGTGGTTGACGAGCTCTTCCCTACCTGCGAAAACATCAGCATAGACTACGCCGTGATGGAAAAGTCGAAGGATGTGCACGTATTCCCTGCCAGCTTCGGATGGAGCGACATAGGCACCTGGGGCAGCCTCTACACCCACATCCCTTACGACGCTCAGGGTAACGCCCTCATAGGTGAAAACGTGAAGATAGTTGACAGCAAGGACTGCATAGTGCGCTCGTTCGGAAGGAAGAAAGTGATAGTGCAAGGGCTTGACAATTATATAGTTGTGGACGACAACAACTGTCTGCTCATCTGCAAGATGCAGAACGAACAGCTCATCAAGGAATGGCAAAAATAAACACGAACTAAACTGACACATTATGAAGATACTTTTAATGAAAATTGCCAAATTGTTTTTTGGTAAAAGAAATTCAGGCTCATTGTCAAGGGTGTATGTGCTCATATTTGACATGTTACTGGTTATAGCAGCCTTAATATGCGTGCCTATGGTCAGATATTATCCTGAATATGAAGGATTGAACCTGCCCGATTTCTTCCGCAGAATATCTGTTGTGGCCGTGTTTTTCCTATTGGGATTCCTTTTGACCGGCTCCTACAAAGGCATGGTCAGATATACAGGTTTCAAGGATATTGAGCGCATCAGTTATTCCGTAATGTGGATTTTCATTTCCTTGTTCATATGCAAATTCATAGTCAATAACACCGCTTCTCTAAGTTTCCTTCAGGATTTCTTCCCGAAGTATTCGACAACCTTTATCATGTGCCTTGTCTCATTGATATTCCTTATCTTGGGGCGTCTGGTGATACGTCGTATCTATAACGAGTATTTCCGTCCTCACCCCAACAATGTCAATGCGATTATCTATGGAGCAGGCGACGCTGGTCTTATCACCCAAAACGCTCTGTATCAGGACACTTCAACCCAATACACCATAGTTTCTTTCGTTGACGACTCGCCTTCGAAAATAGGTAAGTCCATAGACGGAGTGCTCATTCGCAAGCCTGAAGCGGTTCTCAACAGGGAATTCATTCAGAAGTATGACGTCAATGTGATTATTCTGGCCATGCCGAGTTTGAGCATAACTCAACGCCAGGAGATAATCAACAAGATAATCGACCTTGGAGTGAGTGTCAAGTCGGTGCCTCACGTCGACTCGTGGATTAGCGGCAATCATTTGAATTTCAATCAGATTGAGGATATCAAGATTGAAGATTTGCTGGAGCGTGAGCCTATAGTTTTGGGCAAGGAGAACGTCAAACACGAGCTGGAAGGCAAGGTGGTGATGGTGACCGGAGCCGCAGGCTCAATAGGTAGCGAAATCTGCCGTCAGGTGCTGCATCACAACCCCAAATGCCTGGTGATGTTCGACCAGGCCGAGTCGCCCATGTACGACCTGCAGTTTGAGCTGAACAACGAGGAGCCATACAAACATATAGCCGTGCCTAAGGAGTTTGTGGTCGGCAACGTAAAGGACGCCAACAAGATGCGCGAGGTGTTCGAGAAATACCAGCCTCAGATTATCTATCATGCAGCGGCTTACAAACACGTGCCTCTGATGGAGAGTTTCCCGTACGAGGCTGTGTATGTCAATGTGTTCGGCACCAAGCTCATAGCCGATTTGGCTATAGAATACAAGGTGGAGAAATTTGTGATGATATCCACCGACAAGGCTGTCAACCCTACCAACGTGATGGGTGCCACCAAGCGCATAGCCGAGATCTACACCCAGAGCCGCCACTGCAGCACCAAGTTTGTGACCACCCGTTTCGGCAACGTGCTGGGCTCAAACGGTTCGGTTATCCCTCTGTTCAAGAAACAGCTGGCTCACGGCGGTCCTCTCACAGTCACCGACCGCAACATCATCCGCTACTTCATGACCATTCCTGAGGCATGCAGCCTGGTGCTTGAAGCCGGAGCCATAGGCGATGACGACGATATCTTTGTGTTCGACATGGGCAAGCCGGTCAAGATTTACGACTTGGCAAGCAAGATGATAAAACTGTCGCACATGCCTGATGTGCAGATCGAGATTACCGGTCTGCGTCCGGGTGAAAAGCTCTACGAGGAGCTGTTGGCCACACGTGAGAACACTGTCCCGACCGAGCACCCGAAAATCATGCGCGCGAAGGTTCGCCAGTACACTGCCGAGGAGGTTGACTCCGAGATAGCCACACTGCTTGAAATCCTGCCTACATGCAAGGATTTCGACATTGTGAAACAGATGAAAGTTATAGTGCCTGAATTCAAGTCGAACAACTCGGTTTATCAGATTTTGGATAAATAAAAACAGCAGCCTCACGGCTGCTGTTGAGCCACGTGTCGGACTCGAACCAACGACCTACGCATTACGAATGCGTTGCTCTACCAACTGAGCTAAAGTGGCTTGTTTTGAGGTTGCAAAAATACTAAAAATATTGTTTTGTAGAGATGTTTTTAAAAGTTTTTTCTGTCATCCTGGTGTCTATGATTAAGACATTTTTCGCCCCTGCCATGGGCTTTGCCGCGGGCTTTTCGTTTGGCACCACCTTTGCCATCACGGCATGCGGAGCCATGGGAGGTTTTGTGGTGTCTTATTTCTTTTGTGATTTTATCATGAAGACATTGATCAGGAGTAAAAAAACAAAAATCACCGCCCAGCAATTGAAAAAGGCAAGGAAGATAGTCACTTTCAAGAGAAATCATCCGGTGTGGCTTTTCGTGCCTTCCCTACCCCTGGTATCTATACCGATAATGGCTTTAATCGTCAGGAAATACTTCAAAAACAACAAGCCAGTGTTCGCATTGTCACTTTTGACAGTGACTTTTTTCGCACTGGCTGGTTGTTTCGCGTTTTCGCCTATACAATATCTGTAAGCGAACGTCCTTACATTTGGCAGAGGGCCGCGGCGCCTAAAATCGCCACCTCGTTGTCGGCAAGCTCCGAAACCCTTATATCCACTGTACCTTTATAGATGTTGAGCAGATGCTCCTCGAACGACTTGCGCAGAGGCTTCATCAGCACTTCGCCGGCATGCACAGGACCTCCCATCAGGAAGATGGCCTGAGGTGCCGAGAAAGTGACTGCGTTGGCCATGGCTATGCCGAGCAGATATCCCACATTTTCAAAAGTCTGTCTGCCGATAGGGTCGCCTGCATTGGCAGCGTCGCCTACCATCTTGGCCGAAAGTCTTTCGGCTGGAATGTCTTTCAGAATTCCGTCGTAAAGCGGACTCATCTCAATGAGTTCGCGGGTAGTGCGGCGTATGCCACGGGCCGAGGTGTAAGTTTCCAGACAGCCTTTTCTGCCGCATCCGCACTCTCTTCCGTTTATGATGATAATGGAATGGCCCAGTTCGCCTGCGGTGCTGGTTGAGCCCAGTATGAGCTTACGGTCGATGACTATGCCGCTGCCCACACCTGTGCCGAGGGTGAAGGTGATGAAATGGTCCAGATCCTTGGCTCCGCCGTAAATCATCTCGCCGTAGGCGGCTGCGTTGGCGTCGTTTGAAACCACGACCTTGGCGTCAATATACTGCTTCATCATCTCGGCCAACTTAACCTGACCCTTGAAGTTCAGGTTCGGGGCCTGGTCTATGCTGCCTGTGTAGTAATTGCCGTTAGGAGCGCCTATACCTATGCCCTCTATTTTGGTGACTTTGTTTTTCTGTAACAATCCTGTGATTTTCTGCGCCATGTCCCTGACATACAGCTCCGCATCCCAGTAATCGTCAGTGTGTAGATTGGCCTGATCGATGATTTTTCCGTCATCGCGAACCAGTCCGATATCGGTGTTTGTGCCGCCGATATCAACTCCAATTGAATAAGTGCCCTTCATATTCGTAAAATTTTTATTTCAAATTGTAGAATGTTGCTGCAAAGTTAAAAAGTTTTTTTTATCTTTGCGGTTTATTAGGGTAAATATTTTTTGTATGAAAAACGCTTATCGCGAATATAAATTTTTGAATCTCACAGGAGTGGCTGATGAGATCCGTAAGTATTGGGAAGAGAATAATGTTTTTGGAAAGAGTTTGGAAAACACCAAGAACGGCACAGCCTACGTGTTTTACGAGGGTCCGCCTTCAGCCAACGGCATGCCGGGCATACACCATGTGATGGCCCGTACCATCAAGGATACATTCTGCCGTTTCCAGACTTTGAAGGGCAAATATGTGAGCCGTAAGGCCGGCTGGGACACCCACGGACTGCCTGTGGAGCTCGGCGTTGAGAAGAAACTCGGCATCACCAAGGAAGACATCGGCAAGAAAATCAGCGTTGACGATTACAACCGCGCCTGCCGCGAGGAAGTGATGAAATATAAAGACCGCTGGGACGAACTCACACGCCAGATGGGCTACTGGGTCGACCTCAACAACCCTTACATCACCTTCACCAACGAATATATTGAGACTTTGTGGTTCCTGCTGAAAGACCTTTACAACAAGGGTCTGCTCTACAAGGGCTACACCATACAGCCATATTCACCGGCCGCCGGCACAGGCCTCAGCTCGCACGAGTTGAACATGCCCGGCTGCTACCGCGACGTGAAAGATCTCACCTGCGTGGCTATGTTCCGCTTGAAAGCCGAGCAGCGTAAGTTCGACAAGCTGCCATTCGGCGTCGATGTGAACTTCCACGACGTACAGATTGTGGCTTGGACCACAACACCTTGGACCTTGCCGTCAAACACAGCATTGGCAGTGGGTCCTGGCATAGAGTACAACCTCGTCAAGACAGTCAACCCGAACAACGGCGAGCAGATTTACATCATCATCGGAAAGCCGTTGATGTCATCTTTCTTCCCGCCAGAAGAAGAAAAGCCGAAGTTCGAAGACTGGAAAGTAGGCGACAAGAAGCTTCCTTACGAAGTTTTGGGTACCTGCAAGGGCAAGGACCTGGCAGGTCTCGACTACGAGCCTCTCATCCCATGGGTGAAACCTGACGGCGACGGATTCCGTGTGATCCCTGGCGATTACGTCACAACAGAGGACGGTACCGGCATAGTCCACATCGCTCCTACCTTCGGTGCCGACGATAACCGCGTGGCCAAGCAGACCAACATCCCGCCACTGCACCTCATCGACAAGGACGGCAAGGCTCAGCCTATGGTTGACAAGACTGGTAAGTTCTTCCTACTCGAAGACCTCGATCCGGAATGGGTTAAGACACATGTCGACGTTGAGGAATATGCAAAATACGCAGGCAAGTTCGTGAAGAACGCCTACGACCCGACTAAGACAGACAAAGATATATCACTCGATGTCGAAATCGTCATCATGCTGAAGGAACAGGGCAAGCTCTTCAAGAGCGAGAAACACACCCACAACTATCCTCACTGCTGGCGTACCGACAAACCTGTGCTCTACTACCCTCTCGACAGCTGGTTCATCAAGACAACAGCTCTGAAAGACCGTATGATAGAGCTCAACAAGACTATCAACTGGAAGCCTGAGGCAACCGGCAGCGGACGTTTCGGCAACTGGCTCGAGAACCTGGTCGACTGGAACCTCTCACGTTCACGTTACTGGGGCACCCCTCTCCCAATCTGGCGCACAGAAGACGGAAACGAGGAAATCTGCATAGGCAGCGTGGCTGAACTCAGAGAAGAAATCGAGAAATCTGTCAAGGCAGGCTTCATGAAGGACAACCCGTACAAATCGGACGATTACACAAAGTTCGACCTGCACCGTCCTTACATAGACGGAGTGGTTCTGTGCTCGGCAAGCGGCAAGAAGATGTTCCGTGAGCCTGACCTCATAGACGTTTGGTTCGACTCAGGCGCCATGCCTTACGCCCAGATACACTACATGGGTAAGCCAGGACAGCTCAACGACAAGACCTTCCCGGCCGACTTCATAGCCGAGGGCGTCGACCAGACACGCGGTTGGTTCTTCACCCTGCACGCCATAGCAACCATGTGCTTCGACTCGGTGGCATACAAGAACGTCATCTCCAACGGCTTGGTGCTCGACAAGAACGGCAACAAGATGTCCAAGCGCTTGGGCAATGCCGTCGACCCGTTCGGAGCCATCACAAAATATGGTGCCGACGCTGTGAGATGGTACATGATGACCAACTCTCAGCCTTGGGACAACCTGAAATTTGACGAGGAAGGAGTGGACGACGTGCGCCGCAAGTTCTTCGGAACACTGTACAACACCTACGCTTTCTTCGCCCTCTACGCCAACATCGACGGATTCGAGTACAAGGAAGCCGACATAGCATTCGAGAAACGTCCTGAGATAGACAGATGGATACTCTCAGAGCTCAACTCTCTCATCATCGAGGTTGAGAAAGACTACGAAAGCTACGAGCCGACCAAGGCCGGCCGCGCCATAGGCAATTTTGTGGACGCCCACCTGAGCAACTGGTACGTGCGTCTGTCACGCCGCCGTTTCTGGAAGAGCAACGGCTCTGACGACAAGACCTCGGCCTATCAGACACTGTACACCTGCCTCGACACCCTGGCACGCCTCATCTCGCCTATAGCTCCGTTCTTCAGCGATCAGCTTTACCGCGACCTCAACGCAGTGACACATCGCGACAGCGCTGAATCGGTGCATCTGACCAAGTTCCCGAAGGTAAACGAAAAATTCATCGACAAGAAACTTGAGGAGCGCATGGAGATGGCACAGCTGGTGGCATCTATGGTGCTTTCACTCAGAAAGAAAGCCAACATCCGCGTGCGTCAGCCATTGTCAAGAATAATGATTCCGGTGCTCAGCGACGAGATGAAGCAGCAGCTTGAGAAGGTGGAAGGCCTCATTCTTTCGGAAGTGAACGTAAAGCAGGTGGAATACCTCACAGGTGAGCTCAACATACTGGTGAAGAAGGTCAGACCTAACTTCGCCTCTCTGAAGACCCGCTACGCCAAGCTGATGGGTCAGCTCACCAAGTACTTCAACGGCATGAGCCAGGAGGACATCCGCAACTTCGAGAAGAACGGCGGAGCCAATATCACAGTAGACGGACAGGAAGTCAACCTCATACTTGAAGACGCCCTTATCACCACCGAAGACATCCCGGGTTGGACAGTGACCACCCAGGACAACATGACAGTTGCCCTCGACATCACCATCACCCAGGAGCTGTTTGAGGAAGGTCTGGCACGTGAAATCATCAACCGCGTGCAGAACATGCGTAAGGAAAGCGGCCTTGAGGTGACCGACAAAATAGTCCTCAGCATTGAAAAGAACGCCGACATCATGAAGCCGGTGGAGCGTTTCGGAGAATACATCTGCTCCGAGACCCTCGCCACACTCGAGATGGTCGACAAGCTCGACAATGTGGAGGCACAGGAGCTGGTTGATAAGGTCAGCGCCAAGATTGCAATAAGAAAGAACTAAATATTATGAGTATGGAAGTTAACAATACAGAGAAGACCAGATACTCTGACGAGGAACTGGAGGAATTCAAGGCTTTGATCAACGAGCGTCTGGCCCAGGCCCGCAAGGATTTGGCCTTATTGCAGGAAAATATAGCCAACGGAGACAATTCCGACGACACCGCCCCTACCTTCAAGATTTTGGAAGAAGGTGCCGCAGTGTTGTCAAAAGAGGAAAACAGCGCTTTGGCGGTGCGTCAGGCCAAGTACATCCAGAACTTGGAGAACGCCCTTATCCGCATCGAGAACAAGACATACGGCATCTGCCGCGTGACAGGGAAGCTTATTCCTAAGGAGCGTCTGCGCGCCGTGCCTCACGCCACACTCAGCGTGGAGGCTAAGATGAATCAGAACAAGAAGAAATGAAAAAGCCTCTGATTGTCATATTTCTGATACTTTTGCTTGACCAGGTATCGAAGATACTTGTCAAGACAACCATGGCAATCGGAGAGGCTATCCCGGTATTCGGGAAGTGGTTTTACATTCTGTTCATCGAGAACAACGGCATGGCCTTCGGCTGGGAGATTTCCGGAGCCTGCTGGGGCAAGCTTTTCTTGAGTCTGTTCCGCATTGTGGCTGTGGTATTCCTTTTCTGGCTGCTCTTCAAACTGGTGAAGAAAGGCGTGAAATTCGGGCCGTTGTTCGGCATCTCGCTGATTATAGCGGGAGCCTTGGGAAACATAATTGACGGCATGTTCTACGGATTGATATTCGACTATGCCGGATTTATGCAGGGAAGAGTGGTCGACATGCTGTATTTTCCGCTGTTCACCTTCCCGGAATGGGTGCCAATGCTGGGTGGAGAGATATTTTTCAGCCCGGTGTTCAACATAGCCGACAGCGCTATAACGATAGGAATAGTTTATTTGATAATCTTCCAGTGGAGTTTTATCAAGAATTTTGAGAAAATTATAGGAGGTAAACAAGATAATGGAGAAAGAAATTAAAGGTCGTATAGTACAGATCATAGGACCTGTCATCGACGTAGTTTTTGAAGATGAAAAGCACCTGCCGAACCTTTTGGACGCCCTTGAAATCACACGTCCTAACGGCGACAAACTCATCACCGAGGTACAACAGGACATTGGTGAAAACACTATGCGTACCATCGCCATGGATTCCACCGACGGCCTGCGCCGCGGCATGGAGGTGCGCAGCCTCGGACATCCTATTACCATGCCTACCGGCGATCAGGTGAAAGGACGTCTGTTCAACGTCATAGGTGACAGCATCGACGGCCTGAAAACTGTTGAGTCGAAGAAACGCAACAGCATTCACCGCGACCCTCCAAAATTTGAAAACCTCTCAACAAAACAGGAGATTCTGTTCACTGGTATCAAGGTCATCGACCTTATCGAGCCTTACGCAAAGGGCGGTAAGATCGGTCTGTTCGGCGGCGCCGGCGTGGGCAAGACAGTGCTCATCATGGAGTTGATCAACAACATCGCCAAGCTGTACTCGGGCATGACAGTGTTTGCCGGCGTGGGCGAGCGCACACGTGAGGGTAACGACCTTCTCCGCGATATGATAGGCTCTGGCGTTATCAAATACGGTAAGGAGTTCCAGGAAGAGATGGCCAAAGGCAACTGGCCTCTGGACAAGGTTGACTACGAAGAACTCGGCAATTCTCAGGCCACCCTGGTGTTCGGTCAGATGAACGAGCCACCAGGAGCAAGAGCCCGCGTCGCTTTGTCGGGACTTACCATGGCAGAATATTTCCGTGACGGCGACGGCGAGACAGCCGGCCGTGACATCATGTTCTTCATCGACAACATCTTCCGTTTCACTCAGGCCGGTTCTGAGGTGTCAGCTCTGCTGGGACGTATGCCTTCGGCCGTGGGTTACCAGCCTACTCTGGCTTCGGAAATGGGTTTGATGCAGGAACGTATCACCTCAACCAAGAGCGGATCCATCACCTCAGTGCAAGCTGTGTATGTGCCTGCCGACGACCTTACCGACCCGGCACCGGCCACAACCTTCGCGCACTTGGATGCCACCACAGTGTTGAGCCGTAAGATTGCCGAGCTGGGTATCTACCCTGCCGTCGACCCTCTCGACTCAACATCGCGTGTTCTCTCTCCGGACATCGTAGGCGAAGAGCATTACAAAACCGCCCAGAGAGTGAAGAGCATTCTTCAGAGATATAAGGAATTGCAAGACATCATCGCCATTCTCGGTATGGACGAGTTGTCGGAGGAAGACAAGCTCATAGTGCAACGCGCACGCCGTGTGCAGCGCTTCCTGTCGCAGCCGTTCGCAGTGGCCGAACAGTTTACGGGCATGAAGGGCGTCACCGTCAAGATTGAAGATACCATCAAGGGATTCAACATGATTATGGACGGTGAGGTCGACCAGTACCCGGAGTCGGCATTCAACTATGTCGGCACCATTGAGGAAGCCATAGAGAAAGGTAAGAAGATGTTGGAGGAAAACAAGGAGTAAGCCATGTTGTTGGAAATAACATCACCCGAAAAGAAGATTTTCAGCGGCGAGGCCAACCTGGTGCAGCTGCCGGGCAGCGACGGCTTGTTCGAGATTCTGCACAACCACGCCCCTATGATAGCAGCCCTCGGTACAGGTCGCATAAAAATGGAAGGCACCGATGGCAAGTTGCAGTATTTCGACATCAAGGGAGGGGTTTGTGAAGTGAAGGATAATGTGATTTTGGTGTTGTCGGAATAAAAAATAGCCATTAGCCATTAGTTATTAGCCATTAGCTATTAGATTATTAACATTTTAAAATATAATAACATGGAATTGAAAGGTTCGAAAACAGAAGCCAATTTGATGGCAGCATTTGCAGGCGAATCGCAGGCAAGAAACAAATACACCTACTACGCATCAAAGGCGCGTAAGGAAGGTTACAATCAGATTGCCGACATCTTTGAAGAGACGGCTAACAACGAAAGAGAGCACGCCAAAATCTGGTTCAAGCTCTTACACGAAGGCGAGGTGCCGGATACAATGACCAACTTGAAAGACGCCGCTGAAGGCGAAAACTACGAGTGGACCGACATGTACGCCGGTATGGCCAAGACCGCCCGCGAGGAAGGTTTCACCAAAATCGCGGCATTGTTCGAGATGGTGGCGAAAATTGAGAAAGAACACGAGGAGCGTTATCGCAAATTGTTGAAGAACATAGAGGACGGCATCGTCTTCTCACGCGATGGCGACATGGTGTGGCAGTGCGCCAACTGCGGTCACATCGTGATTGGCAAGAAGGCCCCGCAAATTTGCCCTGTATGCAACCATCCGCAGGCATATTTCCAGATTAAGGCTGAGAATTATTAGTCTTTAGTCCTTAGTCTTTAGTCTTTAGACGTTAGTAGAGACGCCATAGTATGACGTCTCTACAATTTTTTGTATTTTTGTCGCCGAAAACGAAATGTATTCTTAACAAGATAATTAAAGAATGAAAAAAACAAAATTTTCATTAGTAGTCATTATGCTGTGTATCAGCGTATTAGCTTTCGCACAAGAGAAAAAGAACAACTGGATTCCGAAGGTCTCCGGCTTCGCACAGTTTCGTTTCGATGCGAACTTCGACAATGATTTCAAACTGATGAACGACTCGTTTCGTTTCCATCGTGTTTGCCTGAGTCTTTCGGGTAATCTGACCGAGAAACTCACTTGGATGATAAGCGGCGATTTCGTGAGGCAACCCATGCTGGTAAACGCAATCGTCAAATATGATTTCTGCGATGCCTTTGCTATACAGGCAGGACAGTTCAAGACGCCTTTCACAATCGAAAACGATCTGAACCCGGCATTCGGCTGCGAGATTTTCGACTATGGCTCAGCCATCAAAGAGCTTGTGGGATATGAATTCAGCTATATCTCCCCCCTCGGTGCTCTCGGTTGCGATATAGGTGTGATGGCAAGCGGAAAACTGGCAAACAATGTCATTGAATATAAAGCCGGTATCTTTAACGGCAACGGCATAAATAATATTGACAACAACAATAATAAGATTTTCGTCGGCCGTCTGGATTTCCATCCGATAAAAAGTCTGACATTATCAGGTTCAATTCGTAACGGCAACTATTATTGCGACACTATTAATAAAGGTGTGTTCAACCGTTGGAGTATTGGCGCCCAGTTCAAAAACGACAGATTAGTCATCCGCTCGGAATATATCGGTGCTGAAACAGGAAAAGAGATTCAATATTCATCTCATGTGAAAAACTACAGTTTTTACGCAGTGGCCGGATATTGGTTCAAAATCTGCAAAGGCAAACAGAAAATCATGCCTGTATTGCGTTACGACCGCGTTGGTGCAGGCACAGCTTTTAATGAAGATGCCGTAAACTATTATACCGCCGGTATTTATTATTTGCCGATACCACAATTTAATTTTAAGCTCGACTATCAATATATAAATTGGAGTAACAGCGAGGAAGATCATCATATCGTAGCAATTTTAAACTATAGATTTTAATAGGGTTTTCATGGAAAATTCTCCTACGGGGGAAATTTTTTTTAAAAATAGTAAAAGCTTTTACTTTTTTTGTATTTTTGCACCGAAAACGAAAAGAATTATTAACAAAATCTTTAAACATGAGAAAAACAAGATTTACATTGCTGGCTATTATGCTGTTTGTCAGCGTGTTAGCTTTTGCACAAGAGAAAGTTGACAGGACTCCGAAGATTTCAGGATTTGTCCAGGGCATGTATGAGGCTAATTTCAACAGTGACTTCGACCTCACTACAAACACATTCAGGATGCGCCGTGTACGTATGTCGATTGACGGCAATCTCACCGAAAAGTTGTCGTACAAGATTCAGGGAGACTTCCTTAATTCTCCAATGCTTGTCGACGCATATTTAAAATACACTTTCTGTGACGCTTTTGCAATTCAGGCGGGTCAATTTAAGATTCCGTTCACTATGGAGACAGCCATGAACCCTGTCAACCTTGAGTTTTACGACTATGGAGAGGTCATAACCAAGCTTGTGGGATACAACGATGTTTGCGGTGTTGGCAAACTCGGTCGTGACATCGGTGTCATGGCATCTGGCAAGCTATTCAAGGTGGAGACCAACGGCAAGGGCTTCCATCTCTTGGAGTATGCTGTCGGCGTGTTCAACGGCAACGGCACCAACGTGGTTGACAACAACAATCGCAAGGACATTGCGGGCCGCATCGAGTTCCATCCGTGGCTCAAGGAGCTCACCCTCACCGGTTCCATCTATAACGGAGAGTTCCTCAATACCAATAACGACACCAAGGGTGCTCGCAACCGTTACAGCGGCGGTCTCCAGTTTAAAAACGAGTCACTTATCATCCGTTCAGAGTTTGTGGCAGGCGAAACAGGTGTCAACGACACTATCAGCAACTACAACAGCAACGGTCTCTATGCCGTGGCAGGATACAACTTCAAATTAGGCAAAGAGAAGTCTCAAGTCCTCATGCCGGTGTTGCGTTATGACCGTTTCAACGGCGACACCGACATCGACAAGGGCGCCAAGGACACCTACAGCGTCGGCATCAGCTACTGGCCATGGAAGTTTCTCAACATGAAGCTTGATTACAGTTATATCAAGCCTGAAGCTGGCAAAGAATCACACCGCATTGTTGCGATGATAAATTATAAATTCTAAATTTAAAGATTAATATTATGTCTAAAGACTTATTGAAAAAAGAAGACTGGTTGGCGGTGTGGATCGGCTTCATCGTCATCGCTATAGCCTGCGTGTCGGTTTTGACCGGTTGGTTTGACTTTTCAGCCTTAAAATTCGGCACATGGCATTGGTGGGAAAACGTAGAAGAGAAGAAATCGCTCGCCTCACAGTTCGGCAACGGCACCTTCTGGATTAAGTTGTTACGTACCTTCTTAGTAACAGGAGTTTTGTTCGGCATTGGCATCAAGCTGCAGGGCGAGAAACTCAGCAAGTTCATCCCTGCATACCTTGTTTTATTCGTCATCTGTATAATTGTCAGGATGATAAGCGCCGAATTTACACTCAAGATGTACCTCGAGTGGGCATTCTGGGCATTGCTCATCGGATTGTTGATTTCCAACACCGTCGGCACGCCTGAATGGCTGAAACCGGCAATACGCACTGAGTTTTACATCAAGACCGGTTTGGTCATAATGGGATTTTCGGTATTGTTCAGCAACATCTATAAATTTGCCGGTTACGGTCTCGGCATCGCTTGGATTGTGACTCCTATCGTCATCATCTTCATGTGGTGGTTTGGCACCAAGGTGTTGAAAATCGACAACAAACCTTTGGTTATCACATTGGCTTCAGCCACTTCGGTGTGCGGAACATCGGCCGCCATCGCCACAGGAGCCGCCGCAAAGGCTAAGAAAGAAGACCTCTCGTTGGCAATCTCAATCTCCATTATCTTCACTATTTTGATGATGGTGTTTGAGCCTATGATCATCCGTTGGGCAGGCATGAACCAGATGATGGGCGGTGCGCTCATCGGAGGCACAGTCGACTCGACCGGCGCTGTGGTGCTTGCCGGCAGCGCCCTCGGTGAGGAAGCCGAGCAGG
>JAEEJS010000063.1 GCA_016282015.1 Bacteroidales bacterium | reverse complement strand
GTCCGCAATACCGTTAGTGGGATTTCCTTTTGCAATACAAAGATATTTTCTTTCAAAGAACTTTGAGCGGAAAACGAGACTCGAACTCGCGACCCCGACCTTGGCAAGGTCGTGCTCTACCAACTGAGCTATTTCCGCAAATTTTGCTTGCAAAATTTGCGAGATTCTTGTCACGACTCGGCAAAATCAAATTCTTTGCTTTTGCGCTCGCTGCTCCAAGAATTCCGCAACTCTTCTTTGCGGCTTTTCGTCGCGACTCGGCTAAACCAAAGCGAGCTTTGCTTTTGCTCTCGCTGCTCCGAAAAGTCCGCAACCACTGTATCACGTTCTCGTTACTTTGAGGATTAAACCTCACTGCTTCGAAGTCCGCTTAGTGGGATTTCCTTTTGCGGTGCAAAAATACAGCTTTTTTTAATACCGCCAACGATTTTTTGAAAAATTTTTACACTGATTATAACTAACTGATAATCAATATTTCTTAAGCATCTTTTTAATCTCATTCAGCTTCATAAGGGCTTCGACCGGGGTTAAGGTATCGATGTTGATATTGAGAATATCGTCTTTGATTTGCAGCAGAAGCGGGTCGTCCAGCTGTATAAAGCTCAGCTGCATATTGTCCACTTTCTTGCTTTCTTTGACAGCTTCGTCGAGGTTGTCGTGAGAATGCGACTTTTCAAGCATAGTCAGCAGTGCGTCGGCGCGGTCAATCACCTTGCGGGGCATGCCAGCCATGGCTGCCACATGTATACCGAAACTGTGAGCGCTTCCACCACGCTTCAATTTGCGCAGGAAGACGACTTTGTTTCCAACTTCCTTAACCGTAACGTGATAGTTCTTGATGCGAGGGAATGACTCCTCCATCTCATTAAGCTCATGATAGTGGGTCGCGAACAGCACCTTGGCGCGCGACTGCGGATGCTCGTGAAGATATTCGGTTATGGCCCAGGCTATGCTGATGCCGTCGTAGGTACTGGTGCCACGTCCGATTTCGTCGAGCAGTATGAGGCTACGGTTGGAAATGTTGTTCAAAATGGAAGCTGTCTCGTTCATCTCAACCATAAAAGTTGATTCGCCCGACGAGATATTGTCGCTGGCACCCACACGGGTGAACACCTTGTCAACCAAGCCTATGCGGGCTGCCGACGCCGGCACAAACGAGCCTATCTGCGCCATCAGCACTATGAGAGCGGTCTGACGTAACAGAGCCGACTTACCCGACATATTAGGTCCTGTGATTATTATGATTTGCTGCTTCTCGCGGTCAAGGTACACATCATTGGCAATATACTCCTCTCCCACTGGCATCATCTGTTCGATAACAGGGTGACGCCCGTCCTTGATGTCCAAAACATACGACTCGTCGACAGTCGGCATCACATATTTGTTGTTCAAAGCTATGAAACCGAAGTTCACCAGACAGTCGATCTTGGCAACTAAGGCCGCATTGAGCTGAATAGGTGCCACATACTCGGCAGTAGCAGCCACCAGCTCGGCATAAACCCGGTCCTCTATGACCTGTATGCGCTCTTCCGCGCCCAATATTTTCTGTTCGTATTCCTTCAGTTCCTCTGTGATGTAACGTTCTGCATTGGCCAATGTCTGCTTGCGTATCCACTCTGGCGGCACCTTGTCCTTGTGGGTGTTGGTCACTTCCAGGTAATAGCCAAAAACATTGTTAAAGCCCACCTTCAGCGATGAAATGCCCGTGGCTTCAGCCTCGCGGCGCTGAATATTCATCAGGTAATCCTTGCCGGAACGTGAGAGGTTGCGTAGCTCGTCCAACTCGTCGTTGACACCCTCGGCTATGTAATTGCCTCTTGAGGTCATGGCTGGAGCGTCGGGGCGGATTTCCTTGTATATCCTCTGGCAGATGGCCTCACAAGGATTCAACTGGTCGGCATAAGCCCTGACCGAAGGGCTGTCACTTTCCTTGCAGAGGTTACGGATTATGCCTATCTGCTCCAGAGCGCGAGCCACCTGAAGGAGCTCGCGAGGGTTTACCCGAGCGAGCGATACTTTGGAGATCAGTCTTTCCAGGTCACCCACTTGACCTATGGCCTCCTGAAACTTGGCTATGACCTCCCGGTTTTTGTAAAAATAGTCGACCACCTCGTAGCGTGCCTGTATCTGTTCTTTGTTCTTCAAAGGCAGTGATAACCAGCGGCGTAGCAGACGCGATCCCATGGGCGACACAGTCTTGTCGATAATGTCGATAAGGGTCTTCGCGTTGGGATTAGGGGTGTTGAGCAGCTCCAGATTACGAATCGTAAACTTGTCGAGCCACACAAACTGTCCTTCGTCAATTCGTGAGAGCGAGGTGATGTAATCTATCTTATCGTGTTGAGTTTCATGCAGATAATGTATGGCGGCTCCGGCTGCCACTATGCCTTTTGGGAAGTCGTCCACTCCAAACCCCTTTAGCGAGGTGGTGTTGAAATGACGAGTCAGTATGTCGTTGGCATAATCGTCGGTAAACACCCAGTCGTCAAAAACCGTTATGTAATACTTATCGCCGAAAGTTTCGACAAACTCCTTGCGTTTGTTGCGCTGGCAAAGCACTTCCGATGGGTTGAAGCTCTGCAGCAACTTATCGATGTAGTCGTTGTTGCCCTGTGTCAGATAGAACTCGCCGGTTGACACATCCAGGAAAGCTATGCCGCTTCCTTTTTTGTCGAGATGCACTGAGGCCAGGAAGTTGTTCTCCTTCTGCTGAAGCACATTGTCGTCGTATGTCACGCCAGGGGTTACCAGCTCGACTATTCCGCGCTTCACCAAACCTTTGGTTGCCTTTGGGTCTTCCAATTGCTCACATACAGCTACTTTCAAGCCCGCTCTGACGAGCTTGGGCAGATATGTATCCAAGGCATGATGAGGGAAACCGGCCATTTCGGCTCCGTATGCGGCTCCGTTGGAACGACGTGTCAGCACTATGCCCAATACTTCGGACGATTTGATGGCGTCTTCGCCGTATGTCTCATAAAAATCGCCTACTCGGAACAGCAGCATAGCCTCAGGGTATTTAGCCTTGAAAGCGTAGTACTGTTTCATTAAAGGGGTGTCGTTCGAACCGGATGCCATAATCAGTTTGTGATGCGAATAATTTACAAAATTACACTTTTTTCCTGAATCGGCGCTCAAAAAAAATTAGTATTTTTGTGGAAAATTTCAGGATATGCGCAAGCTTACAATGCCGGAGCTGAACAGGCTCACTGTCGACGACTATCACAACATTGAAAAAATACCTATTATTATAGTGCTTGACAACGTACGGTCAATGGAAAACGTGGGTTCGTTTTTCCGCACAGCCGACGCTTTCCGCATAGAAGCCATCTACCTCTGCGGCATCACCGCCCGTCCGCCTCACCGAGAGATTCACAAAACCGCTCTCGGAGCCGACGAAAGTGTCAATTGGAAGTATTTTGAAACGACCAAAGAGGCCTGCGAGCAGCTTAAAGCGATGAATTACAGGATTTTTGCAGTGGAGCAGGTGGAAGGCAGCATCATGCTGAACGACTTCAAGACTCCGGAGCATTCTGCCTACATATTCGGCAACGAAGTGGAAGGCGTTGACGACGAGGCTCTCGCATATTGCGAGCAGGCTGTCGAGATACCTCAACAAGGCACAAAACACTCCTTGAACGTCTCAGTCAGCGGAGGCATAGTGATGTATCATCTTTTCAACGACATGAACATCGCCAAAAAATAAAAAATCAAAACTATTGATTATCAAAACGATAAAAAATAGAAAATTTTTACTTTTTTTAGTTATATATTAAAAAATATACTATTTTTGCAAGTTGAAATACTAGGAAAATTATTATTTAAATTTTTAAAAATTATGAATAAATCTACATTTGCAAAATCATTGCTAATCATCGCTTTAGCAGTGCTTCCATTGACTTTCTTCGGTCAGAACGATCAGGCCAATGAGAATCAGAAAAAAGAGAAAACTAGCTACTGGTATGTTGGTTTCAACGAAGGTGCAACATTGTTGTTCGGTGACAACAAGACATGGGACTTCGAAAACGTCAGACCAGAGTTGGATGTTAACGGCGGTTTCGTGTTTGCTAAGCACTTTGCTGTATACGGCAGAATCGGTGCCGGTACATTGAGAGGCAAATTGAACAACGTATTCAAAGTAGAAAACGCCAGCTTCATCGCTTACGACTTGAACTTATCAGTTGACCTCGTTAGCCTTATCTGGGGTTACAACCCTGACAGAGTGTTCGGTCTGAAACCACACGCCGGTTTCGGTCAGATGCAGTACCAGGCCAGAACAATCTTAGCCAACGGCCAAGTGTTGAAGTTCGGTTATGACGATGCAACAACCACATCAAAGGGTAACGGTATCGGCGGCAGAAAAGTCGTTTGGGAAGTTCCAATGGGTATTGAATGCGAATTCAACCTCAACAGAAGAGTTGCTTTGTTACTCGATGTTATGACAACTTACACCGATACAGACGGTTTGGAGGCTTATGTAGGTGGCAAACACTATGACTGGTTCTCAGCAGTTAACGTCGGTTTCAGATACAAATTCAGACCAAAGAAGGAAACTCCTTGCGTACCGGATGAGACAGAACTGAACGAGTGCAGAGAGGCTTTACAGCAGGCTCAGGAAGCATTGGAGCAGTGCCAGAAAGATAAAGAAGCCGCTGAAAAAGCAATGCAGGAGGCTCAGGCAGCCGCTGCAGCAGCTGAGGCAGAGAAAGCAGCAAGCAAAGCTGAAGTTGAGTATGAGGCAAAAGATATGCACCTCACATTCGCTATGGGCAAAGCTGTTGTTGAGAACACACCAGCTAACAAAGCTGAGTTGAAGAAGATCACTGACGATATGGAGAACGGCAGAGAGATCGACGAAATCAAAGTCGTCGGTCACGCTTCACCAGAGGGCAACGCCGCTTACAACCAGAAGCTTTCAAAAGACCGCGCCGATGCAACAGCTAAGTTCATCAAAGACGGTATGGGCGAGAAAGCTAACGATATCAACTTCGTAACAGAAGGTAAAGGTGCTGACTGGGACGGTTTCATCGCTGAAATCCAGAACTCAGACATGGCCGACAAAGATCAGATTATCAACGAACTTCAGAACTCAGACGACAAAGTCGCCGCTCTGAAGAAGATCTCTGCAAAACACCCTGAAATTAAGAAGTTCTATCCAGAACTCAGACAGACTGAAATCTTGATCAAGTAAGGTCTAGATACAGTAGATAAAAAAAGGTCTCCGATATCGGAGACCTTTTTTGTTATATCAGAGTACCAACCTGTGAATGCCCACATCGTAAGGTTGGTCTATGGCCTCCAGTATCTTCTCGTAATCGCGTTGGTTGGCCACAAAGTCGATGTTGTTGGTATCGAGAATGAGTATGCGCATATCGGTCTGCTGCTTGATAAAGTCGAAATAATTCTGTTGCAGATGCTCCAGATACGAGTCTTCGATCTGCTGCTCGTAATCGCGGCCGCGCTTGTGAATGTTGTGCTGCAGGTGTTCCACGTCGAGGTAGAGGTACACCATCAGTTCAGGCTTTGGGATATTGGAGAAGATTATGTTGAAAAACCTCGAAAAGAGCTCGTATTCCTCAGGCTGAAGTGTTTCGCGCGAGAAAACCAGCGACTTGGCCGCATAATAGTCGGAGATGATAAAGTCGTGGAATAAGTCCAGATTGATAAACTTATCCTTCAACTGCTGATAGCGCAGCGCTAAAAACGTCATCTCAACCTGAAAGGCGTATTTGTCGGGTTCCTTGTAAAACTTGGCCAAAAACGGATTCTTGTCGGGCTCATACTCCTCCAGTATCAGTTTGCCGTTAAACTCACTCGCAATACGGGTGGCAAGAGTGGTCTTGCCGGCTCCCATGGTACCTTCTATCGCCAGGTAATTATATCTCATACCTTATTTATATAATTTCACTTTCCCTTCGTCTTGACAGCACTCGAGCAGCTGCCTGTTAGTAAGCTTCAACACCGGATGCAGCATATCGGCTGCCACGTCACATAAAGGCAACAAGGTGAAACGCCTTTGCTGAAGCCTTGGGTGTGGCGCTGTAACCATCTGTGTGTCAACTATTTGATCTCCAAAATATAGAATATCCAAATCCATCGGACGGGAGGCATAACCTTGGTGCACTATGCTACGGTCGCGACCCAACTCCTTCTCAATTGACAAAAGCCTTCCCATCAGCTCGTCGGGCTCCAGAGCAGTTGTAAGCTGTATCACCTGATTCAGAAACCATTGCTCGGCCTCAAAGCCCCAAGGCTCAGACTCATAAAGGCCCGACTTGGCAGTAATCAATCCGCATCGGCCGGCAATCATGTCACAGGCTTTATCAATAAGAGCCTCACGGTCGCCCATGTTTGATCCCAGCAATATTAAAACGGATTCCGAAGCCATGCAAAAAATTTTATCTTTGAAAACGCAAATATAATGAAAAATGCAGTATCTTTGAAAAAAATTTAAAACCGTGAAGCAGTTCTTCAAATTCATGTTTGCATCATGTCTGGGTTCAGCCTTGATGCTGATTGTAGTATGTTTGATTTTTATATGGATGGCCGGTTCCAGCACCTCTGACACTGTCACTGTCAAGCCTAAAACCGTGCTTTACATGAACCTCGATTACGACATTCCGGAAAGGACAACGGAAGACGACATCATGGCCACTATGCTGAGCCTCAAAGACGAAGACAGCGACCTTTCGGGCATGAACGACATCATAGCTAACATTGACGCCGCAGCCGAAGATCCTAACATCAGCGGCATATTCCTCGAGTTGTCATCCATAGGCACCTCCCCTGCCAACATAGAAGAAATCAGAGAACACATAATCAGTTTCCGCGAATCCGGAAAATTTGTGATTACTTACGGCGAGACTATGGCGCAGAATGCGTATTACCTTGCCACAGCCGGCAACGAGATTTATCTCACCCCCGACGGAATGCTAGACATTCACGGCATGGCTTCGCAGGTGATGTTCTACAAGCACCTCTTGGACAAACTCGACATAGAGATGCAGATTATCAGAGGCCCCAACAACAAGTTCAAGAGTGCTGTTGAGCCTTATTTCCTCGACAAAATGAGCGATGCCAACCGCGAGCAGATGGAAAAACTGCTCAACTCAATTTGGTACAAGATCTTAACGGATATCAATGTTTCACGCGGCATCAGTATAAACAGAATCAACGAGTTGGCTGACAACCTGACACTGACCTTCGACGCCAAGGTTGCCTTGGACGAGAAGTTTGTGGACGGCTTGGCATACCGTGACCAAATCATATCCAGAATCAAGACTCTGGCTGGCATTCAGCCGTCAAAGAAAATCACGGTACTGACCAATATGCAGTATGCTACAGCACGGCCTGAGCCGAAGGCGAAGGCCGACAAAATTGCCGTCATCTATGCTAACGGACAGATTTACGACGGCAAGGGCGACGACACTAAGATAGGCTCCACCACCCTTTCGAAAGCCATACGCGAAGCCCGTGAAAACAAAAAGGTGAAAGCCATAGTGATGCGCGTCAACTCACCTGGCGGAAGCGCGCTCGCATCGGAGGTGATTCGCAGAGAGGTTGAGCTGGCCAAGGCCGAGAAGCCTTTCATCATCTCAATGGGCAATTATGCTGCATCAGGCGGATACTGGATTTCGACTGAAGGCGACTATATCTTCGCCGACGCCACCACTCTGACAGGTTCAATCGGGGTGTTTGCCACCATCCCTAACGCCAAGAAATTCCTCAACGACAGGATAGGCGTCACCTTCGACGTGGCCAAAACCAACAAGAATGCCGACTTCGGAAGCATAGCAGAGCCTCTGACACCTTATCAGAAGGCCACCTTACAGAAATATGTAGGCGACACTTACAACGACTTCACCTCTCTGGTGGCACGCACACGCGGACTGCGCCAGAGCTACGTGGACTCAATAGGACAAGGCCGTGTATGGTCGGGCGCAGACGCTTTGGACCTCGGCCTCGTTGACGAATTAGGCGGGCTCGACAAGGCCATAGCATTCGCTGCAAAACAGGCCAACCTCACCGACTATTCCATCAAGAACTATCCTAAGCAAGACAGCTGGAAAGACCTGCTGTTTAGCGGCAACCTGCCTGAGCCTTACACAAAGTCGTTGATGAAGAAGAAATTGGGAGACAAATATTCATATTTCGAGACTTTTGAAAGCATTACAAATCTCGAAGGTGTACAGGCTCTGATGCCGTTTATGATAATAGACTGATAATAATGGTTTTAGAAGATTTTAACGACATAAGATCATATACCGACCAGGAAATCCCTGAGGCGATGGAGTTTTTCATCAACGACGAGGTTTCACTGGAAGTTGCAAAGACAGTAATACCCGACGCTTCAATAGAGCAGATCAAGGGACTGCTTGGAAGCATCAAGACCATAGACGAGTTTCAGAAAACCGTGATGACACGTTTTGTCAACTGGATTATTACAAACACCATGAACCGTGTTGACACTCAAGGGTTTGAGACTCTCAAAAAAGACAAGGCATATCTGTTCACCGGCAATCACCGCGACATAACTCTGGACGCTTTCATACTCCAGAGTTGCATGGTGGATCATAATCTGCCCACCTCAAACATAGCTTACGGCACCAACCTCATCATGAACGAGCAGATTGACGTGTTCAGCCGCGCCAACAAGCTGTTCAGGGTGGAAAGGTCGCACAATGTGAGGGAACTGACCCAGAACTCCCAGCATCTGTCTGACTATATCAGATTTCTTATCCAAGCCGGACAGTCGGTATGGATAGCCCAGCGCAACGGCCGCACCAAAGACGGCAACGACAAGACCGACCACGGACTGATCAATATGTTTTCGATGTCGGGCGACCGTAAAAACCTGGTGCCTAACCTTGTAGAGCTGAACATCACCCCTATCGCCACCTCGTACGAATACGAGCCCTGCGCCATGATGAAAGCCCGTGAAAGCTACATCAAGGAGCGTGACGGCGTCTACGTGAAACAGCCCATGGAAGACATGGATAGCGTTATGTCAGGCATCAAGAAGAAAAAAGGCATAATGACCATATCCATTTGCCCCACAATTACTTACGACGACTTAAAACCTTACGAAAACGGAGACAAACACGAGATTATCAAGGTGGTGGCCGACCTGATTGACCAAAGGATATACGAAAACTATCACCTTTATCCCAACAACTACATCGCACACGACTGGCTGTCAGGCACTTCAACCTTCAAAAAGTATTATACTCAAGAGGAAAAAGACAGTTTCAAGGCTTATTGCGACAAGATTTTCTCCAAACTCCTGAACGAACTCGGCAACGAGGCAGAGCCAAGGTTTACTGAGATTTTGCTGGGGATTTACGCTATTCCGGTTGATAATAAGCTACATTGCTAATTCGCCCCATTTGTCGATGAGGCATTGCAAGTCCTCTTTCTTCTTACCGTAAGACCAGTAGAAATTGTCGTCGACTTTCACCTCGGGGTGGGCGGCTGGGTTAGCCATGACCTCGTCAAGCACAGCGAGTTCCTTTTCCATAGCGTCTATCTGCTCCTCGAGTTTCTTAATCTCTTTTTCGACACGGCGTTTCTCGCGGTCATCGGCTTTCTTGGCCTCGTAATCGATTTTATTTTGGGAAACCACTGGTGCAGCCTGCTGCTGAACCTTCTGTTTGCGGTTGAGGTCATCCAATTCCTTGAGGCGCTTCTCTTCGAGGAAATCGTAGATATCGCCTATGTATTCCTTGATATGAGGCTTGCGGAACTCATAAACTTTGGTTGTAAGTCCCTGAAGGAAGTCACGGTCGTGGGAAACCACTATGAGAGTGCCGTCGAACTGAAGCAAAGCCGACTTCAAAATATCTTTTGACAGCATGTCAAGGTGGTTGGTGGGCTCGTCGAGCACCAGCAGGTTGGTCGGGAAAAGCAGCATCTTAGCCAGTGACAGACGTGCTTTCTCGCCTCCCGACAGCACCTTAACCTTCTTGTCTATGGTCTCACCGCTGAACAGGAAAGCGCCAAGCAAAGACTTCACTTTCACACGCATGTCGCCTGTGGCCACGTCGTCCAAGGTTTCAAACACTGTCTTTTCTGGATCGAGCATATCCTGCTGATTCTGAGCATAGTATCCGATTTTAACCTCATGACCCAGTTTCACCTCGCCTGTATGGTCTAGCACTCCGCAGATAATCTTGGCCAAGGTGGTTTTGCCCTCGCCGTTGCGACCCACAAAGGCTATCTTCTCCCCTCTCGGAATCAACAAATTTATGTCGTTAAGTATGTTTTTCTCGCCATACGATTTTGATATATGGTTCAGTTCGAGTGTCACCTTCCCTGAATGCGGCGCAGGCGGAAACTTAAAGTGCATCACCGACTTGTCGCGGTCGTCAATCTCTACTATATCCATCTTTTCGAGCTGCTTCACACGTGACTGCACCTGTTTGGCCTTGGTGGCTTTGTAACGGAAACGCTCGATAAACGCCTCAATCTCCTTGATTTCACGCTGCTGGTTGTCGAAAGCGGCCTTCTGCATGTCGATACGCTCCTCGCGACGCTCCACAAACTCTGAGTAAGCACATTTGTAGTCGTAAATCTTACCTCCCGATATCTCTATGGTACGAACAGTGATATGATCGAGGAAGGCGCGGTCGTGCGACACCATGAAGATGGCGCCATAGTAGTTTTTCAAGTAGCCCTCAAGCCATTGTATAGACTCAATGTCGAGGTGGTTGGTGGGCTCGTCCAAGAGCAGCAGTTGAGGTTTGCGAAGCAGTATCTTAGCCAGCTCCACACGCATCTGCCAGCCGTTGCTGAACTCCTTCATCTCGCGTTGCATGTCCTCATGGTCGAAGCCGAGACCTACAAGTATCTGCTCGGCCTCTCCCTCTATGGAATGTCCGCCTATCAAGGTCAGACGTTCGTTGAGAGCGCTCATCTTCTCGCAAAGTTTCTGATAGCTTTCGCTCTCATAATCGGTACGCTGCGAGAGTTCATCCTGCAGCTGGGCCAGATGATTCTCAATCTGATGGTACTCTTCGAAAGCCGTCATAGTTTCGTCGAGCACGGTTTTGGTGGAATGTATATCCTTTTCCTGAGGCAGGTAGCCTATGGTAACATCGTCCGACATCACCACGTTGCCGTGTGTAGGCTGCTCTAAGCCTGCTATAATGCGGATAAGGGTGGTCTTGCCGGCTCCGTTTTTGCCGACCAGACCTATGCGGTCCTTCTCACGAATCATGAAGTTGATGTCGGTGAAAAGGTCCTGACCTGTAAAATGTATGCTCAGGTTCTGTATTGAAATCATTGCACCACAACTTTTTTAAGCACAGAGTTGCCTTCGCCGGAAACGACATTCATAAAATAAATGCCCTCGGTGAAAGCACTCACATCTATAGACGACTGACCGTCGTTATTGTGCAGGTCAAGCTGCAGCACCAGTTGGCCCTGGGCGTTGTACATATAGACAGCGTCGAGGTTATCGCCCTGAATGTTAACAGTGGAGGTAGCCGGATTGGGCCACACATTCACCAGCATCATCTCAATCTGGCTTTCGTCCAAACTGTAGGTGGGATCCCATATCATCTCGGCAAAGTCCGGGAAGTCAACGAATGGGTTACGGTTGCCTTGTATATCAAAGATTGCATTGTTGCGGTTGATTTCCTTGTTGTCGACAGGGTCTTCCTCATGCCAGCGCAGCAGCATTTCCATGGCCCAAGGGAGAATAACCGACTTATTGGTCATGTCGGACATGACCCAGTCGCTGTCTTCCATATAGTAGCGCACGCTGACATACATCATGGCTCGAGCCACATCGCCTTTGTATGCATCTATTGGCTCAAACACCGTGCCATTGAATCCGCTCAGTTTGCTAGAGCCCAATTTTCCGCCGTTTAGCGACACCCACGAGACGACAGCCACCTCGCCGAAAGCGTAGTTGGCACGTTTGTTGTTAACATATCCGTCTGTGGGAAACACCTGATGAAGGTCGGTTTTCTCGTTGAGATCGTTAGCTGTCCACGACTGCGCCCAGATGTGCTCACGGTTGTAGCAGTCGCCTTCGACGATGTAGTTGCCGCATTGGTCATCGCCCAGAACATACTGGTATGGAGGTGTACCGTTGGGTACGTCGGAATATATATCCCAAACAAAATCGGTACCAGGTTTCCTATCCGTTGTATAATATGCACCCCACATGCCGCCATATGTCACATGTTCGTCGTTTTTGATAATGTTATGCAGGGCGGTTTTGAGATTATTACCGGTGAGGCCTTCTGTACCGTTGTAATACCCTTGAGGCTGAGCGTTGAGTCCAATAGTCGCTGCTATCAAGGCCAAAAAAATATATAACCTATTCATTATTAAAATATTTAAAAAAGAATTTTTATACTGTTTTAGGTTACAAAGATACAACAAGAATCAATCGGCTAACAAAAAATTTTAAAATGCGAAAACGGCACGGACACGATGCTTTTGCTCCCTGTCTTTATGGAAATAGGAACCGTGCCAAAAGTCAACCACCATGACTGGAGTGGTGGATGAAGCTTGACGTTCAGTACAAGTCCAATACTCGGTTTCTTGCACGCCCACACATCCAGCCGCGTGTAGATAGCTATTCACATTCTCTGCCTGGTATGCCGGATAAGAGGTCTCCGACAGGTTTCTATCGGCTCCTGTAAGACTTCTCAGAAGAAGTTTCCACTGCCCCAAACTGGGAAGGAACCAGTGGCTTACTCCCTGAGGACGACTCAGATAGAAATGATATGAGTTAAATGCAGCGGGATGATCGTGTAAAATGTTGCAACCAGTAGCTAATTTAACAGTGTTAGCAATACCGTCTTTAGCGTCATAGTTGTGAGTGGAGCAATTAGTATGACTGCCCTTGAGCCATTGATACGTTCCATTCTGCAAATCCATGTATGATATAGCCAGTCCACGATACTCACTGATGCAATGGTGCTCATGCCTTCCACGGTAACCGTTGTGGATGTTGCGAAGGAAGTGACAAACTTCACTAGACCGCACTGGTTATAAAGTTCACATGAATATTGGGTTATCTCGTGGTCGAACATAACAGAGCCTAATGCCAATACAGGCATTTTGCTGCTCTAGTCGGCAATGCTGACAGTGAAATCAGTGGTGGTTCCAGCTGTTATTGAACCCGGGTCTAAATTACCTACAAAGTAGAAATATATCATAGTTCCATCAGACGGAGGTATGATATCACCTCCAAAGGTTTCACTAGCACGTGTCAACGTGCCTATATAAGTGCTGCCATCATCATCAGCAAAAGTGCTATGGCTTTCATTTTCACAATATTTTTCATTTAAAAAAATTATAAGTATGGATAATACACAGTAATACTTTCAATTCTAACTATGCCTTCATAGCTATTACTCATCGAAACGCTGGTGGCATTGACGTTTTCGATAGAGCCGTTGCAATCACCGTTTTCCCAAGAAAGTGTGCCGTGAGTGACTGTCGTTTGGTCTGCATGACTTTCACCATACGTACAGTGGAACTCAACTCGTGTAATGATGGTTTGACCATCTTTGGACGTAATGGTAAGATTTTTATTATGCCCAATATGTATACCGTAGCTATCGCCAGGGCTTTCGCATGTGATGGTAAAGACAGTGCCGTTGTACGTATGTATCTGACTGGTTGTGACGAAGGTCTCACACGGCACATAAGGATAGGTGAAAGGGCTTTGAGTGATGGCGCCCACTTTGCCGCCTATGGTCACCGTTCCGCAGGTACTGCTATCGCCCGCACCTATGCTGTAGGGAGATCCATAGCCTTTAGTGACAGTAACGCTATTGACGGCGCTAATGATGATGTCACCGCATGAACATAAATGGGCGGCAGAGCCTATAGCTGCGGAATAGGAACCACCAAATGCCGTGACGGTACCGCCACAGATGATGATGTCACCGCAAGTCGCCGTCTGGTTTTGGTAAATGTTTCCACCTGTACCTATGCCAGCCGCGCCATCACTGGTAGCTGTTACAATGCCATCATTGATTGTGATATAACCGCAGCTTGTATCTTCACTGCCGCCGATACCAGCACCCCAAGAACTACCGGTAGCATTTATACAACCGCCATATATCACTATATTGCCGCAGTTCATTTCTTTTCCTCCGCCGATACCGGCACCATGATTAGAAAACGTTGCATTCGGATTACTACTGGCATTTAAAACGTCTGAATCCGTACCATAAATCATAAGCGTATGATCCTCAGGAATAAAAATGCCAGGAGCGTAACAACAATCTTCATCAACTCCACTTATCACAGTATTTTTACCTTTGATGTTGATAGTGGCATTGCCCAAACAAGTAAGGCCAGGGTATAAGATGTTTGTAAGGGAAGTAATATCGACATCTCTCAATGTAACAGAAGCACTGGCCGCAATGGAAATCTGGTAATTGCCTCCCAGCTTGCCAAATGCCGTACAACCGTCAGTTAAAGTTGTATTTGCAGTAACAAGTGACAAATCCACAAAATTGGCTGTTGTAGTCAGATTCATGTCAATACCGGCACCATTGCCTATATACTGGTTCAACCCCGTCAAATCCACAGCTGTCTTATCCCAAGAACCTGTATAGCCATTGGTAATTGCTTCACCTGCACCTGTCAAGTCGGTCTGTGGGAGCACTATGGCCCAAGTCTCATTCGAAGCGTTTTTTGCTCTCATTCTAATCGCCCCATCGCCATCCTGATCATAAGAGATGGAGTTATCTGCAAAGTCAATGGTGACCTTGTTTTTCATTCCTATTATGTAAATGTCAGACGTTGATTGTGTGTCAACATTAAACTTTATCAATGAGCACTTGTTTTCCAGTGTCGCAGTGTAAGCGCCTTCACCATAATATTCAACAGTCGATATTCCGTATGAAATCACCGGATAAGCGGCAGTCTGATCGGAAATCACAACGCTGTATTCTGTTCCCGAGACGGTGGGGGTCAACTGTCCGCCTAAAAGATAGAAATGCAGGTAATCACTGGTCGATGTGCCACTTGTCGTTATAGAACCCGAGAATGTGCCACCCGAGTAATCCAAAACACCCAAGCAATGTCCATTATTACCGACGTAAAGTTTATCGCCGTCTTCAAATTCGATAGCTCCAGTACCAGTAATATCAGTTCTTGAACCGCCGTTAACTTTAACAGTAATATAAACCTTTTCGCCTCCATTTACTATAGGTTCAGCAGCCTTCTTACGGCAGCCTGTCGTTCCAAGAAGCATCAATCCGGCAAGCAACAAAGCGGTGCCTTTCGTTGCATTTGACCCGCCATTGCGGTTACGTCTGCGTTTTGCCAAGGCGTAGCCTGCGCCGACAGCGGTCAAAATTAGCAGTCCGCCGCCAACAGGTGTCTCACCGAACCCTTGGGTGAATAGGCTGAACGACCAGGTCGGGTCGTCACGGAATACCACGTCGGTTCCGAATGCATCATTCATTACAAAACCATCACCCTGAGCGAAAGACGTCAATGGGATAAATTCTAATAACATTATCATAGAAAGCGCCATGGCTTTCAGGTTTCTATTGTATTTCATAGAATTATTAAAGGTCAATTTATATTGAGGGTACAAAAATACAATAAAAATCTATTGATTAATTAAAAAATGATATGAAAGGGCATTAAAAAATCGCCACCAAGCCAGTAGCCAGCACCGCTAATGCCGCCAACACATTTAATAAACTGTTGACCAATAATTTAGCAGGCGTGAATTTTGTGCTGATGCCGATGAGACCCCAAATGAGGGCGATTCCAAAAATGTAAAGAGGTGTGGTCTTGCCAAACAATGGCAGAAAAGCCTCACCGGCAATCAATCCTGCTATCAATGCATTTATACCCAAGGCGATGGCAAGAATGATTATTTGTTTAGGTTTGTCTATAAAGAAAAGGTTCTTTCCGTTTTTGATTTTCAGCGTGTCCATCACCATCCTGAAAGTTATCATAAAACAAAGAATGATGACGACGATTTTTGAATATTTCTCGAATAGATGCATGAAGGCGCCGCCCAGCAGTGAACCCAGCCAGTACAGCAGCCCCTGCCCTGCCGCCAATGCCAATACAGACAACAGATTGCGCCACCAGCCGTTCTTTTGGTTGATATTGAAAGCTGTGGAAGCGCTGCAGACGCAGAATGTCAATGCTATGACGAAAACGTAATTCATTTTATAAACGTAGAGACGTGCCCAAGGCACGTCTCTACGATATGAATTTTACTTATTTCAAACGTTTGAACTGGCATGTGAAGTGACGCATGAGCTCAGCTTCCCATGTGATTTCCAAACCACGTTTGATGGTGTCGCGACGGTCGTAGACGTTCTTCAGAGCGGCTGCGATGACATCCATGTGGTTGTTGGTGTAAACACGGCGTGGGATGCAGAGACGCACGAAGTCATTGCCACCGAAACGGTTTTGGCGTGTGACAGGGTCACGGTCAGCGAGGACGTAACCGATTTCGCAAGCGCGGATACCAGCCTCGAGGTAGAGCTCGCATGTCAGAGTCTGTGCCGGGAACTCTTCCTTAGGGATGTTGGTCAAGACCTTGTCGGCGTCGACGAAGATGGCGTGACCGCCAGCAGGACGCTGGTAAGGGATGCCGTATTCATCGAGTTTTGCAGCGAGGTAGTGGACCTGTTTGATACGTGTCTCAACCATGTCGAATTCGATGTTTTCCTTCAAACCGACGGCCAGAGCGTCCATATCACGGCCGTTCATACCACCGTATGTGAGGAAACCTTCAAACGGGATGCAGAACAACTTGGCACCTTCGTACCATTCTTTCTTATTTGTAGCGATGAAGCCGCCCATGTTGACGAGAGCGTCTTTCTTTGCTGACATTGTCATTGCATCGGCGTATGAGTACATCTCCTTTGCGATCTCGCGGAGAGTCTTGTTCTCATAACCTTTTTCACGTGTCTTGATGAAGTAGCAGTTCTCGATGAAACGAGCGCTGTCGACGACTACCGGCACGCCATATTTGTGGCAGAGTTCGCATGTCTCGCGGACGTTCTGCATTGACACAGGCTGACCGCCGACGGTGTTGTTAGTCACTGTGAGGACCATGAAAGGCACGTTGCCTTTGTTTTCCTTCAAAACCTTCTCGAGTTTCTCGAGGCTGACATTACCTTTGAAAGGCACTTCCAACTGTGTGTCGTAAGCCTCAGGCACTGTGACGTCGATAGCGAATGCCTTACGGCTCTCGATATGACCTTTTGTGGTGTCAAAGTGAGCGTTGCCCGGGATGACCATGCCTGGCTTCACGAGGTAGCTGAACAGCACGTTCTCGGCTGCACGGCCCTGGTGTGTTGGGATAACATATTCAAAACCAGTGAGTTCTGTGATGGTGTCTTTCATGTGATAGAATGAGCGGGCGCCGCCGTAGCTCTCATCGCCCATCATCATTGCGCTCCACTGACGGTCGCTCATGGCGCCTGTACCGGAGTCAGTCAACAAGTCGATATAGACATAGTCACTCTTCAGCATGAAGATGTTGTTGTGGGCTTCTTCGAGCCATTTCTCACGTTGTTCACGAGTGGATTTCTTAATGGGTTCGACCATCTTGATTTTCCACGCTTCTGCAAATGGTAATTCCATAATATTCAATATTTTAGATTTAATAATTCAATAATTTAAATATTCAAAGCCTTCCTTTGAATAAGGTCTGCAAAGGTACGATTAATTTTTGATTTGCAAAAATTATAATACAGCTTAATAACCGAAAATTTCTTTTGTTGAAACTTTCTTGATATTTCCGAACTTTTTGAGCGCTTTCATGTCGAGGTCATGCTCATCGCCAAGTATGACATAACGGTAGGTCTTGTTGGCGATGTTCTCTTTCTCGAACTTGACGATATCGTCCAAAGTCAGGTTAGGTAAGGCGTTGTAAATACGCTCGTTGATGTCGTAGTCTATGCCTTTGAGTTTGGCAAACAGATAGGCATTGATGAGACCGAACTTGGTGGTGCGCTGGCTGGCCAGGCGCTTGGTGAGAGCGTCCTTTGCAATGGCGAAGGCCTGCTCGCTGGCCGGCATATCATCCAAAATCTCATGGAAATGAGTGATGCAGTCTATCATCTTGTCGTTCTGAGTGATGATGTGTGTGAAGAAATACTCGGGCTGGTCTTTGTAGGTGGGCTCTACGTAGGCTGCGTATGCGTTGTAAGCTAAGCCACGGGCCTCGCGCATCTCCTGGAAGACTATGGTGTTCATGCCGCCACCGTAATACTCGTTAAAGAGAGCCGTTACGGCTGCCTCTTCAGGATTCCACGGACGCATCTCGTTGTGAATCATGCGCATGTAGATGTTCTTGGCATTGTATGGAGCAATCAGAACCTCGTTTTCGGCTGTAGTCTGCATAGTGTATGGCTTGCCTTGAGGTACATCCATAAGCTCGGCATCTGTAGGATGGTTGGCTGTCACCACAGCGGCCATCTCCTTCTCGCTCATTGGGCCGTAGTACAGAACGGTATGCTTGTAGTTCTTCAGATTTCTGATCAGGTCGAGCAGGTCCATAGGGCACATGTCTCTCAAATCCTTGGCAGAGATTATGTTGCGGGTAGGATTGTATTCGCCGTAAGTGCCATATTGAACCAGAGCGTTGAAGTTCTGGCGCTGGTTGTGCTTGGCGTCGAGGCGTGACTTCTCTAGCATCTGAATGGCCATCTCGAAGACATCGGCATCAGGCTCGGCGTTCTGCATAACATTTTCTAGCAAGGCCAGGGCCTCACCCATGTTCTCGCCCAGACCTCTGAGTATGACGTTGATATTTCTGTCACCCACTCTGATGCTGTAATCGCAAGCCAGCTTGTAGAACTGCTGCTTGATTTCCTCGTTGGTCATATCCTCGGTGCCCAGATAGTCGAGGACATCGGCTGCATAATTGTATCTCAAGTCGGCTTCGTTGCCAAATTCGTAGCGGAAGTTGAGGATGAAACGTCCGTTTTCCTTATTCTGCACGTAAATGTATGGCAGGTTGGCTTCGGTTGTGCCGAATGTCAGGTCCTTCTGGAAGTCAGCGAAACGCGGTTCTATCGGCTTCACTTCGGAATTCTGAATCTCGGCAACAAAGTCGCTCACCAAGTCACGGTTAGTCGGGATAGGTGTAATCTGAGGCTTGTCGATCTTCTTGAGACCTTTGTCCTCACCCTGACGCTTGTAAACCACCACGTAATTGTCGCGGAAATGACGGTTGGCAAAAGCTACGATTTGTTCCTTGGTCATGTTGGATATACGGTCGAGGTAACCCACCTGCTGCTTCCATGGAACCTCGTTGATGTAGGTATTCACAAACATGTCGGCACGGCTTTCGTTGCTTTCAAGGGCTGTATAATAACGGAGTTTATAGTTGTTGATGACCGAAGGCAGGAGGTCGTCGGAGAAGTCGCCGGCCTTGAGTTTCTCCATCTCGGCTAACAACAATTCCTTGGCTTCTTCTAGGCTCTGTCCCTCTTTTGGGCCGCCGCTGATGATAAAGCTTGAGTAGTCACGGTTGGTGCTGGCTCCTCCCCAGGCATACAACATCTTCATCTGCTGGTTGATGTCGAGGTCGAGCAGACCTGCTGTGCCGTTGCTCAGCATATTGCCTATTATTTCGAGAGTGTCAATCTGCAATGAGTTGCCTCTGTCAAAACGCCATCCAAGCATGATGTTCTCAGCCTCAAGACCATAGACAGTGGTGTCGCGAGGCTCGGTGATGGGTGCCAAGGGGGCGAACTCAGGCTGACGCACGTCGTCGCCTGGCTGCCAGTTGCCGAAATACTTGTCGATTATGGTAATGACCTCGTCAGGATCGAAGTCGCCGACCATGCAGATGGCCACGTTGTTTGGACGATACCATTTGTTGAAGTAGTTCTTGATATTGGTGATGCTGGGGTTTTTCAGGTGTTCCTGAGTACCGATGGTTGTCTGTGTGCCGTAAGGGTGTGTCGGGAAAAGCATGGCAGACAGTGCGGCCCATACCTTGCGGCTGTCCTGTGCAATGCCGATGTTATACTCCTCATACACGGCTTCCAATTCGGTGTGGAAGCCACGGATCACCATGTTCTGGAAACGGTCAGACTGTATTTTTGCCCAGTTTTCGACTTCGTTTGAGGGAATGTCCTCGGTATAACAAGTCACATCCTCTGAGGTGTATGCGTTTGTGCCCTCAGCGCCAATGGCCGACATGAGTTTGTCGTACTCGTTGGGGATGAAATACTGTGCCGCAAGCTGGCTGACAGAGTCAATCTCGTGGTAGGCGACGCGACGCTCCTCAGGGTCGGTAAGAGTACGGTAATGCTCGTAACGGGCCTCTATGTCGTCAAGGTACACCTTCTCGGCCACAGGGTCTATGGTGCCGAACGACTCGGTGCCTTTGAACATAAGGTGCTCGAGGTAGTGAGCCAAGCCTGTAGTCTCGGCAGGGTCGTTCTTAGAACCTGTGCGCACGGCTATGTAAGTCTGAATGCGCGGTTCCTCATCGTTGACACTGAGGTAGACCGTCAGGCCGTTGTCGAGAGTGTAGATGCGGGTATCGGTAGGGTCGCCTATCACTGACTCGTATTTGTACTTGACGCCGCAGGAGGCGAGAATTGTCACAAATGTGGCGCAAATAAGCAACGCCATCATTCTTCTTAACTGCAATTTTTTCATGGTATACGATTTTTAAATATTTGAATCAATGACAAATTTTCCGATTTTAGTGTTACCCTCATAGTCGATAGCTTCAACCATATAGGTACCTGAAGGCAACTTGGCTATGTCCACTTCAACTTCTGACTGGCCCTTGACACTGACCTTTTTCACAGTCTGACCCTTCAGGTTGTATATTTTCAACTTTTTAAAGCCTTCAACCTCAATTCTGACAGTTGATGAGGCAGGGTTAGGATATATTCCCAGCGAATCGCCAGCCCGGGTCTCAGCTATGGCGTCATCCTGAAGATGGTCGTTGCCGTCGGTAAGCCATTCTATGTTGAAGTTGTAGAATGCCGTGGTGTAGAGGGTGTTGGTTGGCGACTCCTCCACGTAAAGGCCTATGGTGCCGTCCGGCATGACACAGAGCGATGAATAGGCCGAACTGTATGGCACCACACACTTGCTGACGGGCCAAGTCTGGCCCTCGTCGTAGCTGACATAAACGGTGACGTCGGTGCGAGAGTTGCCGTGAGGCACCGAATGCAGCAGACGGTTTTTGTTGCTCCCCTGCTCCACCGAGGTGTAACGGATAAGGTCGCCGTTGCAAGCCGGCGCCACAATATCGTACCAGGTGGATACCGTAGGCTGCCATGTGGCGCCGGCATCCTCCGACACATTATACCAACGGTTGCCCCCGTGACGTATGCTCATCAGTATGCGGCCATCCACCAGTTCGGTCACCTTTGCCTCGTCGCCGCCGGTTGAGGCGCGGCCCGAGAGCTGCCAAGTGAGGCCGTTATCGTCGGAATAGACAGCATAGTTGCTCAGCGATTGGGCCGCGCCTTCACGTATGGCCGCCACAAACATTATACGTCCGGTTGAGGTAAGCAGTCCGTTGCCCGAGCCGAAGAATGAGGCTCTCCATGAGCGGTGTTCAGGGATTATGCAGTCGTCACCGAAGATGAAATGGGTGATATCCTCAGGTTCGGTCCAGGTTTGGCCATTGTCGTAACTGTATGATTTATAGGACCTGATCGGCTCCGAAGGAGTTGAGTTCCAGAGTCCGACGCCGCCCACGAAAACAGCTATGAGTCCGTTGTCATCATGGCTCCAAGCCAATGCACAATCGCCGAAACCGTGGTTGTAGCCGGTACCTTGGGCTATGGTGTAAGGCTCGCTCCAAGTGAGGCCGCCGTCGGTGCTGCGGTTGCAAACTATGTCTATATCCTGAGGCAGGTCGCCGTCGTTGTTCTTACGTTTGTCTGTGACAACCACTATCGAACCGTCCTTGGCGGTGATGACTGCCGGTATGCGGTAGGCCACCGAGCCGTAGTCGCCAGGATGATATATTTCAGTGCGGGTAAATAGAGTGTCATTGACCGTCTGCCCATAAACCGTGACGCTCATAAGCACAGCCAGAGCCATCACTATCTGCTTAATTTTCATGTCTTCAATATTTTCTGCAAAAATAAAAAATAATTCTGATAAATTTAGAATGAAATGCATATATTTGCCAAAAATAAAAAATACATCACAAAGTTTTATAAGTTACTAATTATCAGACACTTCAAATGGAAACGAAATATATTTTCATAACAGGAGGTGTGGCTTCGTCATTGGGAAAAGGCATCATCTCAGCCTCGCTGGGCAAACTGCTTCAGGCACGCGGTTTTAAAATCACCATTCAAAAATTTGACCCGTACATCAATGTCGACCCTGGCACGCTTAACCCTTACGAGCATGGCGAATGCTATGTAACCGCCGATGGCTTTGAAACCGACCTCGACCTCGGTCATTACGAGCGTTTCACAGGCATAGAGACCACCCGCAACAACAGTGTGACCACCGGACGCATCTACCTCAGCGTAATAGAGCGCGAGCGCCGCGGCGACTATCTGGGCAAGACCATACAGGTGGTTCCTCATATCACAGACGAAATCAAACGCAGAATATTGCTCAACGCCACCAAGGAGCATTTCGACTTTGTCATCACCGAGATAGGCGGCACCATTGGCGACATCGAAGGACAGCCCTTCCTCGAAGCCATACGTCAGCTGCGCTGGCAGTTGGGACCTCAGCGAGCTCTCAATGTGCATCTGACTTATGTGCCTTATCTGGCAGCGGCAGGCGAACTGAAGACAAAGCCCACCCAAACCAGCGTCAAACAGCTTCAGGGACTGGGCATTCAGCCTGAGGTGCTGGTGCTCCGCACCGAGCATGAGCTCAGCAGCGACCTCCGTGAAAAGGTGGCGCACTTCTGCAACGTCGACACTGATGCCGTCATCCAGAGCCAAGACCTGCCAAGCATCTACGAGGTGCCTGTCAACATGCAGCGTCAGGGCCTTGACGCCATCATCATGAAGAAGATGGGCATGGAAGTCGGACCTACACCTGAGTTGGGCGCCTGGCACGACTTTTTGGAGCGCCGCAAAAACGCCACCCGCACCATCGACATCGCACTCGTTGGAAAATACGACCTTCAGGACGCCTACAAGAGCATACTCGAAAGCCTCGCCCACGCAGGCACTTACAACGATTACAAAGTAAAATCGCATTTCATCAACAGCGAGCATATCACAAAGGACAATGTAGCCGAGATGCTCAAGGGCATGGCAGGCATAGTCATCTGCCCAGGCTTCGGACAACGCGGCATTGAAGGCAAAATAACAGCCGCCGAATATACCCGCACTCACAACATCCCAACTTTCGGCATCTGCCTCGGCATGCAGATGATGGTCATAGAGTTCGCCCGCAACGTGCTCGGCTATGCCGACGCCAACAGCAGCGAGATGGACCCTGTCACCCCTCACAATGTGATTGACATGATGGAGGAACAGAAGTCTATCACCCAGATGGGCGGAACCATGCGTCTGGGCGCCTACGACTGCGAACTCGTAAAAGGCAGCCGCACAGCCCAAGCCTACGGCGGGACAGGCTTAGTACACGAACGCCACCGTCACCGTTATGAATTCAACGACAAATACCGCGACCAATACGAGAAAAACGGCATGCACTGCGTTGGTTTCAACCCCGAGTCGAAACTTGTGGAAATAGTCGAGATTCCAGAACTCAAATGGTATATCGGCACGCAATTCCATCCAGAATATTCATCTACAGTGCTGCATCCGCATCCGCTGTTCATGGATTTCGTGAAAGCTTGCATAGACAACAATGACAAAACAAATTAAAATCAGTAATAATATGAAAACATTAAAACTATTTTTTGCACTTATGGCAGCAATGTTAATGGCAGTTTCATGCGGCTCGAATAAGGAACAGAAAGTGCTGGTCCTTTATTATTCACAGACATCCAACACCGAAACCGTGGCTAAGGAGATAGTCAAGAATCTCAATGCCGACATGGAAGAGATCCATTCGCAAGAACCTTACACAGGCGATTTCAAAGCCACCATCGACCGTTGCATCGAAGAACGCAAAAACGGTTATATTCCAGCTAACAAACCATTGCAGGCCAACATAGCCGATTACGATGTGATTTTCATCGGTTATCCTATTTGGTTCGGCACCTACGCTCCACCTGTAGCCGCCTTGTTGAACGATATCGACCTGAGCGGCAAGAAAGTGGTTCCATTCTGCACTTTCGGCAGCGGCGGATTGGAGTCGAGCGTTGCTGATCTGGCCAAGGCAGAGCCTATGGCAAACATACTCCCCGGCTACGGAGTGCGTGCAGCACGCATGGCAGCCATGCCTCAGGAGGTTGACCAGTTCCTGAAAGAGAACGGCTTCATTAAAGGCAGTTACGTCAAACTGAAAGACTTCACCAAACAGCACGAACTCTCTCGCGAGGAGATCGATATATTCAAAATGGCGACTGACAATTATCCTATGTTGAATGCTGTGCCCAAGACGGTGGCCAGCCGAGCCATTCCGAACGGCACAGAATACATGTACTGCGCCTACGATATTCCGCACGAAGAGGATCCGAATTTACCTACATCAGGTGATTTGACAATCTACATTATCAAACTCAATGACGCAAAGCCTGAATTCACAAGAGTGGTGAGATAAAGCTATTCTGAGAGTTTCTTTTTAATCTCCGACATATTGCTTATCGACACAGGAATAGCATCGTCGCAGTGTTTGATGTCGAGTAGCATGCCGCCGGGCTTCGAAACTATTTTCTCGACCTGCTGTAGGTTGACGAGGAAGGCACGAGAGTTGTTTTAAGTTTAAAATATAAAAGTTTAAAAAGATGAAAAGAATATTAGTATTGTTATTGGCGGTGTTCGCCATCGGGATGTTTTCAGAAACATCATTGAATGCACAGGATTTGAAGCATTACAAAAAGGTTGTCAAGGAACTGAGTTCCAAGAAATATCAAGGCCGTGGCTATGCCAAAAACGGAGCTAACATGGCGGGAGATTATCTCGTTGAAGAATTCAAGAAAGTAGGAACCGATGAGGTCGTGCGCCAGCCTTTCAAAATAGACATCAACACTTTCTGCGGAAAGATGGACATGTGGGCAGACGGCAAGAAACTCACCCCGGGTGTAGATTTTGCAATGAGAGAGTATTCGCCGGGCGTACATGGCGAGTTCCCGGTATATCACGTGGATACGCTGAATTTCGACGCTGAGAAGATGTATGCCGATCTGGCAAAGCCTGAATATGCCAACTGCTTGGTGGTGTGCGACTTCTGGTTTATGTACAACCATGGCGAGGCGTTCAGACCTCTCCATAAAAAGGATGCCACCAATGCCGGTTTCATCCAGACTTGGACCTCCCCTATCAAGTTTTACAAGGCTTATGGCAGCCGTGTGATGGGCAAGCCTATAGTTTGGATTACTCCGGAGGCTATCAAAGGCGTGAAAAACGTGAAATTGGACATTGATAACGAGTTCCTCAAAGACTACGAGCTTTTCAACGTCATCGCCAAGGTGAACGGCAAGAGACACGACAGCTGCTATGTTTTTACAGCACATTACGACCATCTCGGCAACCTCGGTGACAAGGTTTATTACGCCGGTGCCAACGACAATGCTTCTGGCACAGCAACAATAGTAACTCTGGCTGCATATTACGCACAGAACAAGCCCGAATTCGACATGTATTTCATCGCCTTCTCAGGTGAAGACTCCGGTTTGAACGGCTCTTTGTATTATGTAGACAACCCGACTGTGCCGCTCAATCAGATCAAGTATCTGTTCAATATCGACATGATAGGCGACAACAACCCTGTGCAGTACTGTGAGATCAGCGACGAGGGCGTCCGCGGATTTGCTTTGCTCGAGAAAATCAACGGTGAGAAGCATTATTTCGAGGCTTTGCATCGTGGCGAATTGGCTGCCAACAGTGACCACTATCCGTTTGCTGAGCAGAAGGTGCCGTGCATCTTGTTCGAGAACGAGAATGGCGACGCTTTCAAGTATTATCACACTATTTACGACACATACAAGAACGCTATCTTCGTGACTTACGAGCCTATTTTCAAGATCATCACTGATTTTGTCGAGAGATATTAGTGAAAACACTGCCGAATATAATCACGATTTTTAGAGTAATAGCAGCTCTAGGATTGTTCTTTTTCGGGGTTGAAAACCCGATTTTCTGGGTGCTTTATTTAGCTTGTGGCATCAGCGATATGCTTGATGGCTATTTGGCTCGAAAGCTCCATTGCGAGAGCAAAACCGGAGCACAACTGGACAGCATGGCTGACATCGTTTTTGTGGCTTGCTGCTGCATAAAGTTGATTCCGGTATTGGCACTTCCGAACTGGCTTTGGATTTGGGCTCTAGTAATTGCTTTAATCAAAGTCATCAACCAGATTTCAGCATTGGTGATATATAAAAAATGCGTTTTTCCGCATACCATCGCGAACAAAGTGACTGGATTTCTGCTTTTTGTGGGAATTCCCGTCACGTTTTTCGTTGAATCATTGATTCCGATAATAATTGTTGCTATATTTGCAACGTTTGCCGCCATTCAGGAAGGGCATTTTATTAGAACAAAGAAAATTTCTTTTTAGTAAAAAAAAGTATTCGGGAAATGCTCCAAAAGATTCGCCTTGTCTTTATTCGATACTTTTCCTTTAATGATAAGATAGTCAATTGACAGATCATAAAACCAGTCGGGTATTACCACTTCGTCGGTGAATTCAAGTTTTATACTATGAATGTGGTTTATTTTAGCAAGAATTTCGGGCACTTCCTGAACACGTAATTCTATACCTAATAATGTGTCTTTTTGTCTCAAATTTTCCAATATCTGTTCGTCGGTGGTGGCAATGCGGACAAACCAGCCAATCTTAGGTGTTAGCATGTTATTGACGGTGTCTTCTTGGGCTCCTATAAACCCAGCCCAGAGTTCCATCGGCATCTCTTTCTGAATGCTGCCGTTATCTATGTCGAGCACATGATATTTGAAGCCTACTCTTACAAGTTCTGAAGGCATGCTGCTTGTGTGGTAGATGTCGTCAAGGGTATTTCCGTCCTCATCAGGGAAGAGTTTCAGCATCCATCCGTCGATTTTTGTTGGTTCTTCCATACTGCAGCCACCGCCTTTAAGTTTGTTTATAGGCCGTTTCTTGACCATCCCGCGCCAGAAATCATTGTTGGGATGCCCTTCGGCAGCGTGCACAAACTCTGTTAAGATAGGCTCCAGATCTTTGGTCCATGTTACAAGACTTCCATATTTTCCAAGCTTTTTAGTCTTGTCAAGGACTCGTTGCCAGTCGTCGGGAGTGCCTTGGAGAGAGATGTAAGGGATGCCGCATGCGGCGTACTCGAGAATATACTCGAAATACGGTTTCACGCTTTCCATCAATGTGATTTGCGATGCGACGCGTTCTGCTAAATCCGTCGTTGAGAAGTCGGCGGTGATGGTTTGTGCGATGTCTCCTTTTGTATATTTGTCTATTTGCGATGTAAAATCGTTGATCAGCTTTGACCAGTCGGCATCTTCAGAGAGCACATCCACATCAGACTCCACTGTCAGATCCATCTTTCCGGAATGATTGACAAGCTGCTCCCTCATTTCTTCTGGATGGGCATTGACATAGCGGGCAAAGCCCTGGCTTATGAGCAACCAAATCATATCTGGTGAAATTGTTACGGACTTATGGTAGGCGTAGGCATGCACCATGCACTTATAAAATGCATCTTGATCCCTGCTGACACATCTCAGGTTTTGCTCGTCGGCAAAGCTGCTTGTTATAATGTTATGTTCATTTTCTGGAATCTCTTCGTAGTCAAGGATTAGTCGTACGGCATTATTGCCGTTGGTCAAATACCTGTGCGGCTCATCGATTTTTGGCAAGTCGCCATCAACTGCAAAAGTTATGCCGTTTTTCGATGAAACGACGCTGCTTTCCGATTGCGTTGCGGTATGTTTTTGGCTTGCACATCCTGTCAAAAGAATGATGGTAATTATTATTATCAAAAGTTTTTTCATGGTTAAAATGAATTATTATCTCATCTGCAAAATTAAGATATTTTCTCTAAAAATCGCCCAAATGTGTAAAATATCACAAAAAAGTTCCTAAAATATCAGAATTTAGTATTTTTGCCATGATTATTAAAAGCTTTTGTTATGGAACAAAAATTTTGTCAGAGTTGCGGAATGCCTCTGAATGATGAGAATCGCGGCACAAATGCCGACGGAAGCAAAAATGAAGATTACTGCGTGTATTGCTATCAGAATGGCAAGTTTACCAATGACTGCACAATGGACGAGATGATTGAATTCTGTGCGCAGTTTGTCGACGAGGTGAACAAAAACATGCCGAAGCCGATGACCAAGGAGGAATACAAGGACATGATGCGGCAGTATTTCCCGATGCTTAAACGCTGGAAAAAATAATGCAGGCCAACATCATCACAGGCATACGTATCCTGTGCGGCATCGCCATCGCCACTTTTGCAGCGGTTCAGGAAGGACACTTCATCAGAACAAAAAAATTATAGAATGAATATGCAAACAGATAGAATATTGCTTCGCCCTTGGCGGGAAAGTGATGCCACCGCTTTGTTCAAATACGCTTCAGACCCTGATGTTGGGCCTCGCGCCGGTTGGCTGCCGCATAAAAGCGTGGAGGAGAGCAGGGAGATTATTAAAAGCTTCTTCAGCAATGACGATACATGGGCAATTGAGTTAAAAGAGACCTCTGAGATAATTGGATGTATCGGAGTTCTTAGAGCTTCTGTTTCAAACTTGAAAATAGCTGAAAACGAATGTGAAATCGGCTATTGGGTCGCCAAGCCTTACTGGGGCAAAGGAATCTGCACTGAAGCATTGCGTTTGGTCATTGATTATTGTTTTAATGTAGATAAATTCAATGCAATTTGGGGCGATTATTTCCCTGAAAATCCAGCATCCGGCAAGGTGATGGAGAAGTGCGGATTTAAAGATACAGGCATTGAAACCATTTGTCCAAATCTCGTAGTCGGCGCCGACAGACCGGTAAAAGTAATGAAACTAGAAAGATAAACGACCACGGATTAAACGGATATTACGGAAAGAAATGAATGATTTGATTGCCTATTGTGGCTTGAACTGCGAGAAATGTGACGCTTATATTGCCACAAAGAATAATGACAACGCTTTGCGTGAAAAAACAGCAAAGCTGTGGTCGGAATTGAATAATGTTATAATTTTGCCTGAGCATATCAACTGTGATGGTTGTCGTGTTAATGGCAGGAAGACCATTTTTTGCGATAAACTTTGCCCAATTCGCCAATGCGCGATGCAAAAGGGCGTTGATACCTGCGGCAAATGCCCGGAAATGGAACAATGTCCGAAAATCGCCATGGTTCATGCAAATAATACAGAGGCTAAGAATAATTTAAAAGTTTGAATATTATAATTATGAAACGTGTATTATTAATATTGTTGACAGCTTGCTTGATGGCATCATGCGGCAATTCAAATGTAAATTATGTCAAAAAAGCCGTTAAAATCATGGATAAGCATGGCATTTACGCTCAAGGTAACGAATGGGAGAATGCCAAGAAGGAGGCTTTGTCAGCAAAACCTGCAACTATTGAAGAGGC
>JAEEJS010000062.1 GCA_016282015.1 Bacteroidales bacterium | reverse complement strand
TCGCTTGATTTTGATACGATCCGTGTAAAACATGTAAAAGAACTGTTTTCCAATTACAACGGATTCTTCAAGAAAGGCAGGGAAGAATTCCTGCTATCCAAACAGACCGATGCAGATATGCACAACAGAGGCCGGGAACTGTGGGAGGTCATGAAGAACATCCGCAACATGACCTATTCTGAAGTTTGCGAGTCAATCTGCGACAGGAGGGCAAAGATACAGGTCGGTATTCTCATCAACGACCTCCAGGTTGCTGATTCCAAGATCACATCAGTTAATCTTAACGAGGTGAAATACGCTGTTGACAACGTCAATGAGCTCCACCACAATGAGGAGATCCCAGAGGAAGAGAAAAAAGGCGTTCTTCTGGTGGACTGCAATAATTCAGTCTATATTGACAGGCCTGTCGTATTCTTCCTGGGCTTGGAACAGGATTGGAACAAGACTCTGATCGGCAAACAATATATCGATATTGAGGATGAGACTGATAAGAACGTAGCTAGACTGAACGCCCTCATACAGCAAGGCCAGATCAGGTATTATTTCGTCAATTCGACGAAAGGCGGAAAGCCTGCCAGGCCCTGCATGATGTTCGATCTCCTTTACAAAAAACCTATGGATTCGTTCTCACTGATGAGCACGAACCTCATCAGAGGCCGTTGGCATAGCGAGGAGGAACAAAAACTCCCTGATGATCCTTCAAGGGGCGTCAGTAATGATTCCGTTTTTGATATGAGATTCTCCAAGTCTTCATTCAATAACTATTATTCTTGCCCCAGAAGGTTCATGTACGGACTCTTCCTTAGTACACCGGAAGAGAAGAACACTGAATTCGGTACATTGATCCATTCTTTCGCAGAATTCTATGTTTGTTACCCTGATGATGTTACAAATTTGGGACTCGACTATTTCGTAGACCTCGTATCTGACAGATATTCGGGGCTTTCCTCTCCCTTGTTGGAGACTCTGGACAGAGCGAAGATCAGACAGGCCATGTGGACAGTGACCAAGTACATCGATCACTTAGGAATCAAAGATGCGCCCTTAGATGTACCCCTTTCTGAAAAAAAGAATCCAAATAAGTTCATGATCGCCCTCGGCAAGGAATACACAAGTTCCATATGCGAAAGGGATCTGGAATCAGACAGATACCCTGTGCACGGACAGCTGGACCTATTCTGGAATGGTGTGATCACAGACTATAAAACAGGCAAACCCGGGGACGTCAAAGGAATAGCCGAATCCATGACACCTAACTCTAAATCCAAATATCCTGAATTCCAGGCGCCCATCTATCTGTGCCTTTCTCTCGAACACGGAGGATACAGGAGCGAATTCGATCTTTTCTATGCGATGGATAACGATGTCACCTCGATAGTTGATGAGATCCCTATCACATCCAATGTCAGGTACATCAGGCTTTCCGATAAAACGATCAAGCAAACCATCGTTGAGAGCGAAGAGTTCCGTGCATTCCTAAGCTCGGTTTTGAGCAAGAATCTGAGAAGTAATGTCGATGCAATCCTTAGAGTAATCCGTGATATGGCTTCCGAAGATGTCGCTACTTGGGATCAGGATCTGGCGCTGATCAACAATATCGCAGATTCTCTCGGTATGAATCGTACAAAAACCAATTCTGAAACGATAAGCAAGGGTCTGAGAAAGATCGCAGGTTTTGCGGAGAACGGAATACTGAGGTATAATGATACGATCGAGATGACCTCTGGATTCATGGAATCCGTTATGGATTTCATCTCCCAGATGCATAACACCATGTCCATTCAGAGCAAGAAGGAATTCCCGGCTAACCCCAGAGGCAAATGCACAGATTGTCCGTTTTTCTCAGTGTGCACCAAAGAGATCTTGGATGATGGGGGTGAGGGAAATGAGTGAACTCAATGCGTCCCAGCAAAGAATCGCGGACACCCATGAGGGAATGATTGTCGTGGATGCCGGTCCCGGAACTGGTAAGACGCACACCATCGTAGAACGCTATATCCGTTTGATTTCCAGACCGGATATATCTCCGAAGGATGTGCTTCTAATGACCTTCACGAACAATGCTGCATCGGAGATGGAAGAGCGCATCAAGCGTAAGATGACCGAGAATCACATGGAAAAGGATTCAAAACTGGTGATGACCAAAACATTCGATGCATTCTGTCTGTCCATCGTGTTGGATTCTCCGGATTTGGTAAGCGAGTTCTTCGGTCTTGGGGAGAGATTGACCAGAGCCGCTACAATGCAGCAAAATGAATCCCTGAAGAAGGACTATTTCCTACGTTTCATGGATGGGTTCCTCGATTCTCGCGGAATGGATTATGGGGATGCGGCCATCATCGCTAGCGAAGATCCGCTTTCCCTCATGGGTCTGATCAACAATCTGATGTCCCGTGGAATAATCCCCCTAAAGAGGGGCTGGTTCGGAAACAAGTGGGAGCAGGCACTAAACGGCGATACGTCTGAAGTGCTCAATTCACTGCTGGAGAACAATGCTGTCAATAATACAAAATGCATCAATTGGGATGTTTTGAACAAACTGGACGATAACAATTGCTATGGGAAACCACAGAGAGGTGGGACCGAACCTGTACCTCGGGAGATTCTTGAATCATGCTCCAACGAGGATAGGAAACAGTTATTCGATTTCGTGCATGATGTCTATTACGAATACATCAAAAAATCCATTATCGACAACCGCTTGACATTCAACCTTGTTGCCATAATGGCGCTGACTGTGCTCTATACCAAACAATCTGTTCGTGAGAGGAACAGCTTCCGCTACCTGATGGTCGACGAATTCCAGGATACGAACGCCAATCAGCTGATGATATCACTTATGATCCTCAGTGAACCCAATCTCTGTGTTGTAGGCGATTGGAAACAAGGTATCTACGGTTTCAGATACGTTTCTATCGAGAACATCACCAAATTCGAGGAAAAAGCGGTCGAGTATAGAAGATTCCTCAATGAGGACGGGAACAAAAGAGTTAGGTTCTCTATACCCGAGGAGATCAAACTGCCTCTGGATATGAATTACCGTTCATCACAGAAGATAATCGATCTGGCCTACCAGTGCATATGTTTGGAAGGATCCAATGACGAGAAAATAGACTAGGAATCACTGAAAAAGGATACAGTTCTCATAGAGGCGCAGAGGAAAGACATCGCGGACCACACCTCCATAAGGTTCGTTCAGTCGGGGTCAAAGGATAACGAGCTTGAGGATACAGTACTTGCTATCAAGGACTACGTGCATTCCGGCAACTA